>NZ_JBICLB010000016.1:0-135875 GCF_043104845.1 Delftia sp. WSY_7
CCTGGGCGAAGGACGGCAGGGCCTCCAGGCTGCGCACGCAGATCTGCATCTCGCGCACCGACCAGGCATCGGACAGCGGCACGATGGCGATGTCCATGGAATGCGCATGGCGGCTGGCGGCCGACTCGGGCAGCACGCCCACGCCCACGCCGGACTCGATCATGCGGCAGGCCGTCTCGAAGTTGCCCACCTGGATGCGCTGCTTGATGGGCCGGTGCAGCTGGTCGCTGGCCTGGCGCAGGAAGGCGTGGATGGCGCTGGATTCGTGCAGGCCCACATGGTCCAGGTCCAGCGTGTCGGCAAAGGCCATCTGCATCTCGCCATCAAGCGCATGGCCGCGCGGCACCACCAGCACCAGGCGGTCGCGGCGGTAGGGCAGGGTCTCCAGGTTCTCGGTGCGCACCAGGCCGGCGACGATGCCGATGTCGGTCTGCCCCTCGGTCACGGCACGCACGATGTCGTGCGACAGGCGCTCGCGCAGGTCGATGTTCACGTCGGGATTGCGGCGAAGGTAGTGGCGCAGCACGGGCGGCAGGAACTCGCCCAGCGAGGTGGTGTTGGCAAACACCCGCACATGGCCCTTGATGCCGCGCACGTACTCCTGCATGTCGCCGCGCAGGTGCTCGATCTGGCCCAGCACCATGCGCGCATGGGTGACGAAGGCCTGGCCCGGCGGCGTCAGCGTCACGCCCTGGCTGGTGCGGTACAGCAGCTTGGTGCCGATGCTCTCCTCCAGGTTCTTGATGCGGGTGCTGGCCGCCGGCAGGGAGATGAAGGAAAGTTCCGCGCCACGCGTCATGCTGTTGGCGTCGGCGATGTGCACCATGAGGCGCAGATCCACAAGATCGAAATGCATGGCCATCCGGCATTGTAGAAAGCCGCAGCGGCCCCGGCTGAGCCCTGCGCGTCAGTACAAACCGCAGTGCCGGCCCGTGCGCGAACGCGCGCTTTCACAAATGCGAAGCCGCAGCAGGCCCGCGCGCCGTAGCATGGCCCATCTGCCCGGGATAGCCGCCTCAGCCCATGAACCACACCGAAACCCCCTCCCCCAGCCCCATCCACAACACGGCCACCCAGACCGCAGGAGCGCTGGGCCATCTGCGCGTGCTCGACCTCTCTCGCGTGCTGGCCGGCCCCTGGTGCACCCAGAACCTGGCCGACATGGGGGCAGACGTGATCAAGATCGAAAAGCCCGGCGAGGGCGACGACACGCGCCACTGGGGCCCGCCCTTCTTTCCCGATGCGCAAGGCAATCCCTCGGACAACGCCGTGTACTTCGCGGCCTGCAACCGCAACAAGCGATCGGTCACCGTGGACATGGCCACGGCCGAGGGCCAGCGGCTGATCCGCGAGCTGGCCATGCAAAGCGATGTGGTGGTGGAGAACTTCAAGACCGGGGGCCTCAAGCGCTACGGCCTGGACTACGCCTCGCTGAGCGCGCTGAACCCGCGCCTCATCTATTGCTCGGTCACGGGCTTCGGCCAGACCGGGCCCTATGCGCCGCGCGCCGGCTACGACCTGCTGGTGCAGGCCATGAGCGGCCTCATGAGCATCACGGGCCGCGCCGACAGCGAGCCCGGCGGCGGCCCGCTGCGCGTGGGCGTGGCCGTGATCGACCTGTTCACGGGCATGTATGCCACCACGGCCATCCTGGGCGCACTGGAGGCCCGCCACCGCACGGGACGCGGCCAGCACATCGACATGGCCCTGCTGGACGTGGCCATGGCCGTGCTGGCCAACCAGGGCGCGGGTTTCCTGAACACCGGCCATGTGCCGGGCCGCCAGGGCAACACCCATCCCAGCGTCGTGCCCTACCAGGACTTCCCCACGGCCGACGGCCGTATGCTGCTGGCCATCGGCAACGACGGCCAGTTCGCGCGCTTTTGCGAGGCGGCCGGCACGGACTGGGCGAGCGACGAGCGCTTTGCCACCAATGCCGGCCGCGTCACCCACCGCGACGCGCTGATCCCGCTGATGTCCGATCTCACGCGCGGCCGGCCCACGGCCGAATGGATCGCGCTGCTGGAGGACAAGGCCGTGCCCTGCGGCCCCATCAACCACATCGGCCAGGCCTTCGACGATGCCCAGGTGCGTGCGCGCGGCCTGCGCGTGGAGCAGGAACGCTACCCGGGCGCCACGCCGCCTGCGGGCGAGACCATCAACCGCGTGGTGACCACGGCCAGCCCGCTGCGCCTGTCGGACACGCCCACCACGCTGCGCCATGCGCCGCCGGCCCTGGGCCAGCACACGGACGAAGTGCTGCGCCAGCGCCTGGGCCTGGATGCACAGCAGCTGCAGGCCTTGCGCGACCAGGGCGTGGTCTGAACGACCGGCACCGGCAGGCACCTGGCACACGCTGTCGCGCGGCTGTCCTGACGTCCTGAAGGCTGGGGGCCGGCCCGTCGCACCGGCGCACATGACGGCGCACATGACGGCACAAATGACGGAGCGAAAGCCGGTGCGAAGACGGTGCGAAGACGGTGCGGACGGCCGTGTCGCGCGCCCGCAAACCGCTTTTAGGACACGTCCTATCGAAAATCAGATAGGAAGCATTCTCATCATCTGGCGGTGCGGAAATAATCCCCACCACAGATGCACATAGCCAATTCTTTCCTGTCCGAAATCCCTAGGACACCCATCCGCAGCACCTGGGCGCAGAAGGCGGCAGCCGCCGCCAAGCACCGGGCCGCAGCTGGCGTCCGGGCGCCAAAAGGTGTAGGCGGACGGCTCGGCATCTTCCGCATCCACCGCCCCTGCCCTGCATCAGGCCCGCGCATGGCCAGCCACAGTCCTGCCGCCCTGGAAGGGCCTGCGCCATGAGACCCCGCATCAAGGGCCGCATCTGCCGGACCTCGGGCTGGTTCCCCCCCTGAGCGCACGCGCCGGCCCTCGTCATTGCCTTCGTTGATCCCTTTCCACCTTGCTCTGCACCGCAGGCCAGGTGTGCCCTGCTGCACGCCTTTTTTTGCTCCCTTGCCGTTCAAGGGATACGACTTCAGAACTTCGCCATGCAAGCCTTTCGCAACCTCAAGATCTCCTCCAAGCTGCTGCTGGCCTTCCTGGCCGTGCTGGCGCTGACCACCTTCGTGGGCCTGTATGCCGTGATGCGGCTCAGCCAGATCAACCAGGCGTCCGTCGACATCGCCACACGCTGGATGCCCTCGTCGCGCATGCTGCTCACCATCCGCGCCACCACGGCGCGCTACCGCGCCAACGAGCTTCAGTACCTGATCTCCACCAGCGACCAGGATATCAAGGCCTTCGACGCCATCATGAGCGACCTGTGGAGCAAGATCCAGACGAACTACGACAACTACGCCAGCTTCATCCAAACCGAGCAGGAAAGGGCGTCCTACGACGAGCTGGGCCGGCTGCGCAGCGCATATGCCAGGGAGCACGCCATGATCATGACCCTGGCACGCAACGGCCGAAAGGACGAAGCCTTGGTGCTGGCGCAGGGTGAATCGCTGGAGCTGAGCCGGCGCCTGTACGACCAGATCGACCGCATGGTGCAGATCGACCACGATGCCGGCCAGGAGGCCAACAGGCACGCCAATGATCTGTACCGCAGCGCGCGCGCCTGGGTGGTGGGGCTGCTGGCCGCCAGCATCGCGCTGGGACTGGCGCTGGCGCTGGCGCTGGCGCGCATCGTGGCGCGGCCGCTGATCGAGGCCGTGGGCGTGGCCCAGGCCGTGGCCGAAGGCGACCTGACGCGCCGCATCCAGGCCACTACCACCGACGAAACAGGCCAGCTGCTGCACGCGCTGCACCGCATGGACCAGAGCCTCATCCACATCGTCAGGCAGGTGCGCAACGGCACGGACTCGATCGCCACGGCCTCCAGCCAGATCGCCTCGGGCAACAACGACCTGTCGCTGCGCACCGAGCACCAGGCCAGCTCTTTGCAGGAGACGGCCGCCTCCATGGAGCAGCTCACCGTTACCGTGCGCCAGAACACCGACAACGCGCGCCAGGCCAACCAGCTGGCAGCCTCGGCCTCGACCGTCGCCCAGCAAGGCGGCGAGGTGGTGTCCCAGGTGGTGGACACCATGGACGCCATCCATGCCTCCTCGCGCAAGATCGCCGACATCATCGGCGTGATCGACGCCATCGCCTTCCAGACCAACATCCTCGCGCTCAACGCCGCCGTCGAGGCGGCGCGCGCGGGCGAGCAGGGCCGGGGCTTTGCCGTGGTGGCGGCCGAGGTGCGCGCACTGGCGCGACGCTGCGCCGATGCAGCCAAGGAGATCAAGCTCCTCATCGAGGACTCCAACGGCAAGGTCAGCACCGGATCGGCCCTGGTGGCGCAGGCCGGCCAGACCATGCAGAACATCGTCAGCAGCGTGCGCAACGTGACCGACATCATGGGAGAGATCACCGCTGCCAGCGTGGAGCAGACGGCGGGCCTGGAGCAGATCAACCAGGCCATCTCCCAGATGGACCAGGTCACCCAGCAGAACGCGGCCCTGGTCGAGCAAGCCGCCGCAGCAGCACAGTCCCTGCAGGAACAGGCCTACGGCCTGCAGCAGGCCGTGAGCGTCTTCAAGCTGGAGCGCGGCATGGAACTCACCGCCCTGCCCGCCACCCCTCAGCCCATGCCGGCTCCAGACCTGGCCAGGATCACCAGCGCAGCCCAGTCAGGCCGCTGGGAAGCGCATTGATCAGAACGAATGGGCCATGCCCACGCCGAAGGCCGTGCGCGAGCTCTGGTTCTCGTAGCGCTGATGGCCCAGGCTGGTGTAGAGCATGGTGCGCTTGGACAGCGCGTACTCGGCGCCCAGCGACAGCATGTTGTTGGTGTCTCGGTCCAGGCGCTGGCGCGCATAGCTGGCCTTGAGCGTGGTCGCGCCCATGCCGTAGGTGGCGCCCAGCGAGACCATGCGCGATTTGTCGGGGCCGGTGCCGGGCGTGCCCGACTTGCTGCGGTCATAGGCCAGCATCACGGCCGCCGTGCCGATGCGGTACTTGCCGCCCATGTACAGGTCGGTGTCGCCGCTGCCGTTGCGCTCGTGCGCCACCATGGCCGCCACCGCGCCCTGGTCGTAGTTGACCGATACCGAACGCGCACGGCCCTGGCGGCCGGGCGCCTGGGTGCGTTCGGGCGAGGCGCTCAGGTGCAGGGAAAAGCCGCCGAACTTGGGCGAGTCGTAGAACACGCCGTTGGACATGCGGCCGTATTCGGGCGAGCCGTTGTTGCTGGCGCGGTCGGTGGGCGTCAGGTAGTGGGCCATGTGCCAGGCCGGCGAGGCGATGCGGTTGAAGTTGCCCCAGGGATCGAACTGCCATTCCTGGCTCCACATGGCGCTGAGCGCGCGGCCCAGGCGCAGGTGGCCCCAGTTGCCCTGCAGGCCCACGGTGGACTCGTCATGCCAGAAGGGCTTCTTCGGATAGTCCTCGGTCAGGCCCGTGTCCAGGTCGAAGCGCGTGCTCAGGCGGAAGGTGGCCTTCAGGCCGCCGCCCAGGTCTTCGAAGCCGGCAATGGCCAGGTTGCTGCGCTGAATCGTTCCCAGCTTGCTGGTCTTGTCGAAATCCCGGAACACACCCGCGTCCAGATAGCCACTGATGGTGACGTTGGAGCCGGCGCCAGATGACTGGGCGGCCACCGGCAGGGCGGCAGCGATGGCGAGAGAGGCAAGGGTCAAGCGGGAGGTACAACGCATCCTGAACGGGTTCCTGAAATGAAAGATGGCACAACACCGGCGCGGCCCGGGGGCATGCGCGAACGGCGACGGGGGCTGCCACAACGGGGGTGGCTGGAAAGGTGCGCGGCGGGCTGGTGGCCAGCCGCGACTTGGAGGCAGCCAGGATGCAGATCGCAGCATGATCGCTGCACATTCGTCAAACATCCCGGCCAAAGACGTCAACCGCGCAGGTGGCGGGCAACAGGCGGCATTATGAAAGCAGGGGCCGGCGATGACCACGCCACCGTCAGGCCCGGTCAGTTTCGCAAGGCCGGTCTCAGCGGCTGCGCTCGGTGCGCGACACGTCCCAGAGCCGGTTCATCTCGCTGCAAAAGGGCTGGGCACAGGGCGCGCGGCCCTCGTACTGGCAGCCTTCGGTGGTACAGAAATGCGACTGGTGCTCGAAGGCCCGGCGCTCGCGCGGCAGGGCGCCCGAAGCCTGGGCCGCCGCCATGTGCAGCCAGGGATCATTGCGCTGCTGCAGCATCTGCTGCACCTCCTGCGCGAACGCGGGCGACAGCGACGCCACCGAGGCCAGCCCGGCCGGCGATGCCATGGCGCCACCGGGCTGGCGCAGCGGCTGCAGCTCCAGCAGCAGCAGGGCGCTGGTGCGCAGCGCATCGGCGCCACGCGGCTGCACCACCACGGCCACCGGCCCCGAGGCCAGGGACTGCAGCGAGGCATCCAGCGGCAGGCGCAGGCCCGGCTCCGTGGCCTGCGCGCCCGCCAAGGGCAGCGCAGCGCCCGCAGGCAGGGCCGCCGCCGTGAAAGGGGCCGCACCCGGCGCGCAAGCCGATGCGGCCGCCAGCGCCATGGCCGCGCCCTGCGCCTGGGCCCAGGCCTGGGGCACCTGCAGGCTCAGCGTGAAGCCGCGCTCGCCCTGCGGCGTCAGCAACGTGCCCTGCTGCACCCACCAGCTTTGCAGGGCGGGCAGGGTCTGTGTGCCCCCCCCGGCAGCGCCACCTGCAATGCCCCCTGCTGGGCGCGCCCCGGCCTGCGGCGCCAGCCCGGATCCGGCCAGCAGCGCATCCATCACCTTGCCCTTGGCAGCCGCCACGGCCAGCGTCACTGCGGCAGCGGCGGGCGGCATGGAGGCCGCAGGCGTTGTCGATGCAGACGGGATGGGCGGTCCGGCCTGGGCCGATGGAGCGCTCCGGGGATCCTGCCCGCCAGGCGCCGTCGTGCCTGCCGCCAGCGCCTGGAGCAATGCCGCCGAGCCCGGCTGGGCCGCCAGCAATTGCAGGGCCTGGCCCTGCTGGGTGCCCACCTGGGCCAGCAGGGCCTGCAGCAGCCGGCCCAGCGCCTCGGACACGCCGCTGGCCGGCCACTGCGGCGCAGGCGCGCCGGGGCTGGCCTGCACCTGGCGCGCCAGCTGGGCCACCAATTGCTCGAAGGCCTGCAGGCGCAGGCTTTGCAGCATCTCGGGCGACCAGCGCACGGCCGTGGCCGCTGGCGGCGTGACGGGAACGGAGGGTGAGGCGGATGACGCGGGTGAAGCCGGCGCCACCGGCGCACCAGCGGCCGGGCCGGGCACAAGCGCCGCCACGGGCTGCGGCAGCCCTGCGGCTGGAGACGGAACGGGCGGCAGCGGCGAACTCATGTCAGAGGCTCCGCCCGCGCGATCAGGCCGATTCCGGGTAGAACAGGCGGCGCGTGGGCGTGCTGCCCACGGCCTTGGCGATGGCGCCGATGTGGTCCGGCGTGGTGCCGCAGCAGCCGCCCACGATGTTGACCAGGCCTTCGGCCGCGAACTCATGCACCAGGCGGCTGGTGACTTCGGGCGTTTCGTCAAAGCCCGTGTCGCTCATGGGATTGGGCAGGCCGGCGTTGGGGTAGCAGCTAATGAAGGTCTCGGGCGCGGCCTTGTTCAGTTCCTGGACGTAGGGGCGCATCAGCGCCGCGCCCAGCGCGCAGTTCAGGCCGATGGACAGCGGGTTGGCATGGCGCACGCTGTGCCAGAAGGCCGTCACCGTCTGCCCGGACAGGATGCGGCCCGAGGCATCGGTCACCGTGCCGCTGATCATGATGGGCAGGCATTCGCCGCTTTGCTCGAAGGCCTCGTCCACCGCGAACAGCGCGGCCTTGGCGTTGAGCGTGTCGAAGATGGTCTCGACCAGGATGACGTCGGCGCCGCCCTCGATGAGCGCCAGCGTCTGCTCCAGGTAGGCCTGGCGCAGCTGCTCGAAATTCACGTTGCGCGCGCCCGGATCGTTCACGTCGGGGCTGATGCTGGCCGTCTTGGGCGTGGGGCCCAGGGCGCCGGCCACGTAGCGCGGATGGCCGGGCGTGCTGTACTTGTCGCAGGCCGCGCGGGCCAGCCGGGCGCTCTCGAGATTCATCTCGCGCGCCAGATCGGCCATGTGGTAGTCGTCCTGCGCGATGGTGGTCGCGCCGAAGGTATTGGTCTCGATCAGATCGGCGCCGGCGGCCAGGTACTTCTCATGGATGTCGCGGATCACGTCGGGGCGGGTGAGCGACAGCAGCTCGTTGTTGCCCTTGACGTCATGCGCGAAGTCCTTGAAGCGGTCGCCCACGCTGCCCGGGCCCGTGTAGCCCTGGCCCCGGTACTGGGCCTCCCCCAGCTTGAAGCGCTGGATCATGGTGCCCATGGCGCCGTCAAGAATGACGAGGCGCTTGGCAAGGATGGCGGGAAGCTCTTTGGCGCGGGTGTACTGGGGCAGGCTCATGGGCAGCGATTGTAGGAATTCCGGGGCGGCCGTGCCGGGCACGAGGATTCCCCCAGAAAAACGGCCTGCGCCCCAAACAAGAGGCGCGACCTATGAAACTAGCGCACCCCCACGCCAGAGACACCGAGGAAGGGCCTATGCCGGCCGCGCCGCCCCGCACCGAGGGTGTCGTCCCCCTCCCGCGTAGCGAGAGAGGGCGCCGTGCACACGGGGGAAGCGGCGCAGCCGCTCAGGGGGTGCTAACCATTTCAGCTGCAGACAGAGACGACTTGCGCCGGCTGGCGGCTCAGGCTCACATACACATGGCCCACGCCGCTGTCGAAATACGCGGCTTCATGGCGGCCCAGCTCCACCGATTCGCCGTTCTCGAACAGGATGCGCACCCGGCCCGAGAGCACCATCACGAACTCCTGGCCCGCATGGCGGATGGTCTCCGAGAATTCCCCGGCCTCGCGCGCATTGATCACGGCCACCAGGGGCTGCATCTTCTTGCCCGGGAAGGCGCCGCACAGCACGCTGTAGAGGTACTGGTCGGTCTCGTAGCGCTGCACGTCCTCGAAACGGTCCTTGACCACGGTGGGCGTGTCGCCGGCCGCCTGCTGGGCGTCCCCGACCATGAACAGCCGTGTCATGTCGATGTCCAGCGCATTGCCCAGCATGAGCACCTTCTCGTAGCTCAGCGCGATCTGGCCGCGCTCGGCCTTGGAGATGGTGGACACGGCCAGGCCGCTGCTTTCGGCCACCTGCTGCAGCGTCAGGCCGCGCTCCTTGCGGGCCTTGCGCAGCTTGGCCCCCACTTCATGCTTGCCTGCGGGCAGGGCGGCGGCCGTGCGGGCGCCCGGCAGCACGGCGGCAAGGACCTGGTCTGCCGTGGGAAGCGGACTGGAACGAGGGCTGGGGCCGGGACCAGGGGCGGGACTGGTGCGAGGACGGGGGCTGGGCATGAAGCGGGCGATCGGGGCTGGCGACCGCCCGATTCTAGGGTCAGGCCCGCCCCCTCAGGTGCCGCGCAGATCGGCCTGGGGCGCCGGCCTGCGGCCCATGCGCAGCCAGCCTGCCAGCGCGCAGGCCATGAGCGCGAAGCCGATGTAGCCATAGACCGGGTACACCATGCCCACCAGCGTGATGAAACCCGCGAAGCTGCCGCCCAGTGCCACCACGCCCGCCACGCCCGTGCCCCAACGAAAACGCGGCGTGCCGGCCGGCAGGATGCGGGCCACGAAGGCATAGAGCATGCCCACGGCGGTGTTGAGGATCATGCCGAAGATGACCAGCGACATCAGGTGCCCCAGCCAGGGCGAGATCTGCGTGGCCAGCGCCAGCATGGGCATGGACAGGCCGCCCAGCGTGTCCATGCGCCAGACCATGGCGGCCGCGATCAGCAGCATCAGCAGGCCCAGCAGCAGCCCGCCGGCCACGCCGCCCCACAGCGCCACGCGGCGCGAGCTGGCCTGGCCGCCCATGATCACCAGGAAGGGCATGCCCGCCACCACGTTGTAGGAGACATAGAGCAGCGCCGCCACCAGCCAGTGCCCCGCACCCCGGGGCTGGGCGGCGGTGGCGGCCTCCAGCGCGGCCGGCTCGCCCTGTGGCGTCACCAGCACGTAGCCTGCGACCACCACGGTCATGAACACCAGCAGCGGCGTGACCGCGCCGATGAAGGCGATCACCCGGCCCACGTCCAGGCAGACGATGAGCACCGTGGCCACGGTGGCCAGCACGCTGCCCCAGACCTCGGGCAGGCCCAGCCACTGGTGCAGCAGCGAGCCTGCGCCCGCCAGCATGACCACCGTGATGGCGAAGAGGAAGAAGGTGATCAGCACATCGAACACCATGCCCACATGCCGGCCCAGCAGGGCCTGCACCACCTCCTTGTGCGAGCCGGCCTGCAGGCGCTGGCCCATGGTGGAGAACGCCATGGACAGGAAGACGAAGGCCAGGGCCGCCACCAGGCAACCCGCCAGGCCGATGGCGCCAAAGCCCGCGAAGAACTGCAGTATCTCCTGCCCCGAGGCGAAGCCCGCCCCGACGATGACGCCGACGAAGGCGCCGGCAATCCTGCTCACTTCCTTGAATGCACCCATGCCTGTCTCCTTGGATTGTTGTGTGTTGCGGGGGCTGAAAAAGCGAAAAGGCAGGCGTCTCAGGCCGCGAAGCGCTCCGGACTCAACCGCCGGGCATCGACGCCCTGGGCCAGCAGCTCGGCGGGCAGCGGCTCGCGCATCAGCAGCGCGGCCGCAGCGGCCGAGGCGCCGGCGGCCGTCTGTATGCCGTAGCCGCCCTGCCCTGCCAGCCAGAAGAATCCTTCACGGCGCGCGTCCCAGCCGATCACGAAGTCGTCATCGGGCGCAAAGCTGCGCAGCCCGGCCCAGACATGGCGCGGCCGGCGTATGCGCAGGCGGGTCAGTGTCTCGATGCGGTCTATGCCCATGGCCACGTCCAGTTCCTCGGCCACCACGTCATGCGGCGGCACGGGATCGGCATTGGCGGGCGAGCCCAGCAGCTGGCCGGCATCGGGCTTGAAGTAGAAACTCTCGTCCACGCCGATCACGGCAGGCCAGCCGTGGATGTCCTCGCCCTCGGGTGCGGCAAAGGTGAAGGCCGAGCGGCGCCGGGGCTCGATGCCCAGCGGCCGCGCGCCGCACAGCCGGGCCACGGCATCGGCCCAGGCGCCTGCGGCATTGACCACGGCGCGGGCACGGACCTGCGACCCGTCCTGCAGCACCAGGGTCCACAGGCCCTGGCCATCACCATCCACCTCGCGCTCGGCGCCGGACAGTTCGGCGCCGCAGCGCAGCCGCGCACCGGCACGCGCCATGCCGCGCAGAAAGCCCTGGTGCAGTTCGGCCACGTCGATGTCCATGGCGTCCAGGTCATGCACGGCACCCACCAGCTGGCTCTCGTCCAGGCAGGGCACGAGGGTGCAGGCCTGGCGCGCGTCGATGCGCTCGGCGCGCAGGCCGTCGCGCCGGTACATGGCCAGGGCATCGTCCAGCTGGGGCTCCTGGCCGGCCGTGCCTATGTAGAGCACGCTGCGCGGCTGCAGCAGCGCGTGCTCGCAAAAACCTTCGGGCGGCGCGCTGTAGAAGGCGCGGCTGGCGCGTGTCAGCGCGCGTATCTGCGCGGTGCCGTAGCTTTCCATGAACATGGCGGCCGAGCGGCCCGTGGCGTGGTAGCCGGGCTGCGGCTCGCGCTCGAGCACCAGCACCGAGGCGCCCGCACCGGCCAGCCGCCAGGCCACAGAGGCGCCGGCCATGCCGGCACCGATCACGGCGAAATCCAGAACCTGGCTTTCCATCATCCATCGCTCCATTTTTTCCAATGAGAAAATTATCCGATAAGAAAAAAATGAGGCAAGCCCCTGGTCATCGTGGTTTTCACTGGGGGTCCGCACAAGCAAAAAAAAAGGACGGCGCCTGGCCGTCCCTTTTTGCAACGCACGCCTTGTGCTCAGGCTGGCGGCAGCTTCCCGTCCCAGCCACCGGCCAGGGCCTGGTACAGCGCCACGGCAGCGCGCAGGCCGCGTGCGCGGCTGTCGGCGGCGGCGTCCTGGGCCGCGTAGAGGTCGCGCTGCGCATCCAGCACTTCGTACAGGCCCACGCTGCCCAGGTGGTAGCGGCGCAGCGCCAGCTGTTCTGCGCGCTGGCGCTGCTCGGCGGCCTGGGCCAGGTGGGCATCCTCGGTGCGCGTGCGCTGCAGGCGCACCAGGGCGTTCTCGGCGTCCTCCAGCGCCAGCAGCACGGTCTGCTGGTACTGGGCCAGCGCGGCCTGGGCGCCAGCCTCGCTGGCCGCGATGCGCGCACGCACGCGGCCCACGTCGAGGAAGGACCAGTCCACGCCCAGGAACACGCTGCTGGTGGCGCTACCGCCCTCGAACAGCGCGCCGCCATGCAGCGCCGTGCTGCCCAGCAGCCCGCCCAGCGACAGGCGCGGGAACAGGTCGGCCGTGGCCACGCCGATGCGCGCCGTGGCCGCATGCAGCCGAGCCTCGGCCACGGCCACGTCCGGACGGCGGCGCAGCAGGCCGGCCGGCGTGCCGGGGTCGATGGCCGGCGGCAGCTGCGGCAAGGCGGCAGGCACATCCAGCGCGGCGATCAGCGCCTCGGGCACCTGGCCCGTGAGCACGGCCAGCCGGTGCTGGGCCATGGCGATCTGCGCCTGCAGTGCCGGGATGCGCGAGCGCGTGGCCTCCAGCTGGGCCTGGGCGCGCGCCAGGTCGAACTCGGTGCCGCTGCCGTGTGTGAGGCGCAGCTGCACCAGGCGCAGCGTGTCCTGCTGGTTGGCCGCGTTGGCCTGGGCCAGGGCCAGGCGCTGCTGCCAGCCGCGCAGGTCGGCATAGCTGCCCGCGACCTGGGCCGCGATGGCCACCTGCAGCGCCGCGAGATCGGCCGCGTCGGCGCGCAGGTCGGCACGCCGCGCCTCGATGTTGCGCCGCACGCGGCCGAACACGTCGATCTCCCAGCTGGCCGACAGCCCGGCCGTGTAGCTGCGCTGGCTGCGCGGCCCGTAGAAGGCCTCGCTCTCGCTGCGCTTTTGCTGCGTGGCCTGGCCCGACATCGTGACCGTGGGGAACTGGTCGAAGCGGCTTTCGCTCAGCAGCGCCTGGGCGCCGTCCAGCCGTGCCAGCGCCACCTGCAGGTCCTGGTTGCCGCCCAGCGCCTGCTCCACCAGCCGCGTCAGCTGCGGGTCCTGGAACTGGCGCCAGAAGGTGGCATCGGGCTCGGCCTGCGGGGTGGCCGGTGCAGGCTCGGCCCGCGCGAACTGTGCTCCGGCCTGCGGCGCCGCAGGCGCCTTGAAGTCGGGGCCGACCGCGCAGCCGGCCACAAGCCCGGCAGACGCCAGCGCCAGCGCGTGTCGGCTCAGGGATTTGCGGATTTCAGACATGGTGGGGCTCCAGGGGTGCGGCTTTGTCGGAGAGTGGGGAGGCAGGCGCGGCATGTGCAGGCGCATGCCCCGTCAGCGCCCGGCCCGAGAGCCGGCGCAGCGTGACGTAGAACACCGGCGTGAGGAACAGGCCGAACAGGGTCACGCCCAGCATTCCGGAGAACACCGTCACCCCCGTGGCCGCGCGCACCTCGCTGCCCGCGCCGCCGCCGATGAGCAGGGGCACGGCACCGGCGATGAAGGCGATCGAGGTCATGACGATGGGCCGCAGCCGCAGGCGGCAGGCCTGCAGCGCGGCATCGACGATGCCCACGCCGCGCAGCTCCAGCTCGCGCGCGAACTCCACGATCAGGATGGCGTTCTTGCAGGCCAGCCCCATCAGCACCACCAGCCCCACCTGCACGAAGACGTTGTTGTCGCCGCCGGCCAGCCAGACGCCGAACAGCGCCGCGCAGATGCACACGGGCACGATGAGGATGACGGCCAGCGGCAGCGTCCAGCTCTCGTAGAGCGCGGCCAGCACCAGGAAGACCAGCATCACGGCGATGGCGAAGACCACGGCCGCGGCGTTGCTCTGCTCCACCTGCTGGTAGCTGAGGTCGGTCCAGGCCAGCTCGATGCCGCGCGGCAGCGTGCGCTGCGCGATCTCCTGGAGCTTGGTCAGCACCTCGCCCGAGGACAGCACGCGCGGGTCGGAGTCGCCGATCAGGTCGGCCGCCGGGAAGCCGTTGTAGCGCAGCACCGGGTCGGGCCCGAAGCTGGGCACCACGGTGACCATGGAGCCTATGGGCACCATCTCGCCGCGCGCATTGCGCGTGCGCAGCCGCGCGATGTCCTCCACGGCCTGGCGGTGGTCGGCATCGGCCTGCAGCATCACGCGCCAGACGCGGCCGAAGGCGTTGAAGTCGTTGACGTAGACCGAGCCCAGGTAGGCCTGCAGCGTCTGGAACAGGTCGGTCAGCGCCACACCCTGCGCCTTGGCCTTGGTGCGGTCCACCTTGACTTCGAGCTGCGGGATGTTGGACTGGTAGCTGCTGACCGGATAGGTCATGCCCGGCGTTTTGGCGATCTCGGCCTGGAAGGCCTGCAGTGCCTGCTGCAGCGCCGCGTAGCCCAGGCCCGCGCGATCCTGCAGGAACAGCGAGTAGCCCGAGCCGTTGCCCAGGCCCTGGATGGGCGGCGGCATCAGCGCGTAGGCGAAGCCGCCCTCGATCTGCGCGAACTTGGCGCCCAGCTCGGCATTGATCTCCTCGGCGCTGCGCGTGCGCTCGCCGAAGGGCTTGAGCATGATGTAGGAGCTGGTCAGGTTGGGCGTGGTCGTGGTCTGCAGCGCATTGAAGCCCGCGAAGGCAGCGACTTTGTCCACGCCCTCCACGCTGTGGGCCAGCTCCACGATCTGGCGCGTCACCTCGGAGGTGCGGCCCAGCGAGGCGCCCTCGGGCAGCTTGGCGCCGCCGAACAGGTACAGCTTGTCCTGCAGCGGGATGAAGCCGCCCGGCACGGCCTGGAACAGCACGGCCGTGCCCGCCAGCAGCGCCGCGTAGACCGCAAACACCAGGCCGCGGCGGCGCAGCGACTGCCCCACGGAGTTCTGGTAGCCGTGCGCGCTGCGGTCGAAGAAGCGGTTGAAGGGCCGGAAGAACCAGCCCAGGCTGCGGTCCAGCCCGCGCGACAGCAGATCGCGCGGCGCGCCGCGCGGCTGCAGCAGCTTGGCCGCCAGTGCAGGCGACAGCGTCAGCGAGTTGATGGCCGAGATCACCGTGGAGATGGCGATCGTCACGGCGAACTGCTTGTAGAACTGGCCCGTCACGCCGCTGAGGAAGGCCATGGGCACGAAGACCGCGCACAGCACCAGGGCGATGGCGATGATGGGGCCCGAGACCTCCTTCATCGCCAGGTGCGCCGCCTCCAGGGGCGTGTGGCCCTCCTCGATGTAGCGCTCCACGTTCTCCACCACGACGATGGCATCGTCCACCACGATGCCGATGGCCAGCACCAGGCCGAACAGGGTCAGCGTGTTGATGGAGTAGCCCAGCAGGTACAGCCCCGCGAAGGTTCCGACGATGGACACGGGCACGGCCAGCAGCGGAATGATGGAAGCGCGCCAGGTCTGCAGGAAGACGATGACCACCAGCACCACGAGGATCACCGCCTCGATCAGCGTGCTCTGCACCGCCTTGATGGAGTCGCGCACGAAGACCGTGGGGTCCCAGACGGTCTCGAAGTTCACGCCTTCGGGCAGATCCCTGGACAGGCGCTCCATGGTGGCGTAGACCTCCCGCGCCACGCCCAGCGCATTGGCGCCCGGCGACAGGAAGATGCCCACGGCCGCCATCTGCCGCGTGTCGCTGAGCGAGCGCATGCTGTAGTCGCTGGCGCCCAGTTCGATGCGCGCCACGTCGGACAGGCGCACGACCTGGCCGTCGGCACCTCCCTTGAGCACGATGGAGCCGAACTCCTCGGCCGTCTTCAGGCGGCCGCGCACATTGATGGACAGCAGCTTGTCCGAGCCCTTGGGGCTGGGCTCGGCGCCCAGCTGGCCGGCCGATACCTGCACGTTCTGCTCGCGGATGGCGGCGATCACCTCGGCAGCGGTGAGCTGTCGTGCGGCCACCTTGCTGGGATCCAGCCAGACGCGCATCGCATAGTCGCCTGCGCCGTACAGCGCCACCTCGCCGATGCCAGGGATGCGCGCCAGCTCGTCCTTGATCTTGAGCGTGGCATGGTTGCGCAGGTACAGCGCATCATGGTTGCCGTCGCTGGAGGTCAGGCCCGCATACATCAGCGGCGTGGACGAGCGCTTTTGCGTGGTCACGCCGTACTGGCGCACTTCCTCGGGAAGGCGGCTCTGCGCCTGACTCACGCGGTTTTGCACGCGCACGGCTGCCGTGTCGGGGTCCACGTCGGCGCGGAAGGTGGCCACCACCTGCAGGCTGCCGTCCGAGGCCGCGACCGACTTCAGGTAGATCAGGCCTTCGACGCCATTGATCGCCTCCTCCAGCGGCACGGCCACCGACTCGGCGATCTCCTTGGGATTGGCGCCCGGATAGGTGGCGCGCACCACCACGCTGGGCGGCACGACCTCGGGATACTCGCCCACGGGCAGCTGCGGAATCGCAACCAGGCCCACGGCGAACAGGATGATGGAGAGCACGACCGCGAAGATCGGGCGGTCTATGAAGAATTTGGAGAAATCCATGGTGCGTCCCGGTTCACTGCGCGGCCACGGCCGACGCCTGGGCCACCGCCGCCTGCCCATCGCCGGGCGCAGGCTTGGGGCTGACCGGCATGCCGGGGTAGTAGATGCGCTGCAGGCCGCCGACCACGAGGCGGTCGCCCGCCGCCAGGCCCTTTTGCACCACGCGCCGGCCATCGACCATGCGGCCCAGCTCCAGGTCGCGGCGCTCGGCCTTGTTGCCCTCGCCCACCACATACACGTACTTGCGGTCCTGGTCGGTGAGCACGGCCTTGTCGTCGATCAGCAGCGCCTGCTGCCCGCCGCCGCCCTGCTCGGACTGCCCTGACTGCAACTGCACGCGCGCGAACAGGCCCGGCGTCAGCAGGCGGTCGGGATTGGGCATGCGGGCGCGCATGCGCACCGTGCCCGTGCCGGCGTTGAGCTGGTTGTCGGTGAAATCCAGCGTGCCCTTGTGCGGGAAGCCCTCATCGCTGGCCAGGCCCATGCGCACGGGCCGGCCCTTGCCGCCGTTGGCGGCGTTGGCGGCCTGCTGGTGGCGCAGGAAGCTGTGCTCGTCCGCATCGAAATACACATACACCGGGTCCTGCGAGACCACGGTGGTCAGCACGCTCTGGTCGGCCTGGGCCAGGTTGCCCACGGTGAGCAGGGCGCGGCCCGCGCGGCCGGAGACCGGCGCGCGCACCTCGGTGAAGTCCAGGTTGAGCCGCGCGGCCGCCAGCGCGGCCTCGGCGGCACGCACCTGGGCGGCGCTCTGGGCCATGGCGCCGGCACGCGTGTCGGCTTCCTCGCGCGAGACGGCATGCTCGGCCACCAGCTGGCGGGCACGCTGGTCCTGGGTGCGCGCCAGGGCGGCGCCGGCACGCGTGCGCTCCAGCTCGGCCTCGGCGCTGGCCAGGGCCGCGCGGTAGGGCCGCTGGTCGATCACGAACAGCAGCTGGCCCTTCCTGACCTCCTGCCCCTCGCTGAAGGCAATGCGCTCGATATAGCCCGACACGCGCGGGCGCAGCTGCACGGAGTCCACGGCATCGATGCGGCCGTTGAACTCGTCCCAGACACGCACGCTGGCCGGCACGACCTCGCTCACCAGCACCTCGGGCGCAGGCGGCGGGCCGTCGCTGGCATGGGCATCGCCCACGGCCTGCGGGCGGCAGCCGGCAAGCAGGGCCAGCGCCGCCAGGGCGCCTCCGAACAGGGCACGCCGCAACGGCGGCGGGGGAAGAACTGGCATGGATCGACTCTCCTTGAGGGGGATGGGCAAGGCCCTGCTGCCGGGGGCGGTGCAGGGCCGGAAAAAGGGGGCTGTACCGCAGGCTCTGAAGGCCTTGCCGGCGGCTGCTCACAATGGGTTGCATTCTTCAAGTTCAAGTGAACTTGAAGTCAAGATCCAGCCACAAAGACACCACGAAAATTGAGGACGGTTTGCCAGGGGAATCAATGGCCGGATCGGACAAGCGCAGCGGCCATCGGCACTGCGGCGGGCACGCGGCGGGCGGCGCCCGCAGGGCATCGAGGCACTACACTGCGATGCCATCTGACCCTGCGTTGGCCAGCGGGAAACGACGGCCGCGAACACTTTGCGGCCCCGGTTGTTCCCGCCAGCCAACCCCATATGGAAAAGCACTGGATGCCTGCCGCATGAACCTGCTTGCTCAAGCCGTACTGTCCCGCCCGCAGGGACGCAATGAACGCATCAGCACCGTGACGTTGGTGGCCCTGGACCCGCAGGGGCGCGACGCGGCGGCGCGCCATGTCGTGACCTTGCAGGTCACGCAATGGAAGGCCGGCGTCGTCGCGCAGGTCGATGACAGCACGCTGACCCCGTTGCCGCTGGCACTGGAGCCTGCACGACAGCGCGCACTGGCCTATCTGCGCCAGCGCCTGGCGGCCGGCGATGTGCTGCAGTCCCAGCAAGGTTTTGCCGAGCTGGATGGCGTGCAAGCCTTGCCCTTGGCTGGCCACGCCCAGGAACCGGCGCCGCAGCCGCCACAGCTGCCGGAGTCGCCCGTGCAGGCCGCCGCCATACCGGCCCTGTGCCGGCGCCTGGACGGCAATGCCTGGCGGCTGATGCCCGCAGGCCAGCAGGCGCGCCTGGTGTGGCGCCTGGCGGAATATGCGGATGCCGCGCGCGGCGGCGGCGCCCAGCGCCTGCTGCATGCGCAGGTGCCGCGCCTGGTGGCCCTGCTGGGCACGGGCGACGACCTGCTCGACTACTGCCTGGCCTATCTGGTGGGCCGCCTGGGCGATGGCGGCGCGGCGGTGGCCATGCAGGCGCTGTCGCAGCGCGGCGCCAGCGAGGCCACGCGCGACCTGGCGCACCAGGCCTGGCTGGCGCTGCTCGCGCCGCAGGAGCGCCAGGCGGCGCTGCAGGAGCACCGGGATCAGTGGGAGCAGTGGGTACAAGGGGAGCAAGGGGCACAGGGGGAACAAGAGACACGCACCGCCCCGCCGGAGGACGGCCCGCAGGCGCAGCAGGCCGTGTTCAACGCCCTCACGCCCCAGGCGCTGCTGGCGGCCGATACGCTGGGCGCGCACGATGGCGCCGTCCACCGGCAGCTGCTGGCCTGGATGGAGCGCATCCCTTTCACACGCCCCTGGTGGCCTGCCATACGGCGCATCCACAAGCGTGCCGAGTGGCGGCGCGACCACGCCCTGCTGGCCGTGCTGCATGCCCGCTTCGATGGCCCGCGCGACGAGGGTGCCGTCTTCAGCCGCGACACCTCCCTGTACCTGCGCCTGCGCGGCTGGCGCCAGCTGCGGCGCATGGTCTCGGCCGGGCACAGCGAAGGCGCCGCGCAGGCCACGGCCCTGCTCCAGGCCATGGACCGCCGCTGCGCGGGCCAGGCTGCCTCGCGCTCCGGCCGCCTGCCCGAATCGCGCTGGCTGCTCGCCGCCCGGCTGCTGCTGCCGCGCTGGCCACAGCTGCATGCCTCGGCACGCGCCCATGGCTGGTACACCGACGAGGCGCTGGACCTGCAGCAGCTGCCCGCGCAGCGCGTGGAAGGGCTGTCGCCCCTGTGGGACGCCCACCCCGAGCGGCTGCTGCAGCTGGTGGGCCGCTCGCAGTCCACGCTGCTGCTGTGGTCGCTCACGCGCGCTCTGCAGGACCAGAAGGCCTTTCTGGACAGCCTGGATGCGGCGGCCGCCGCGCCGCTGCTGCACCAAACCTATGCGCCCGCCGCCGCCTTGGGCCTGGAGATTGCCCAGCAGCGCATGGTCGCTCTGACCGACGATGCGGCGCGCCGCCCCTGGCTGCTGGCGCTTGCGCAATGCGGCGAGGGGCCGGCCGCCCGCTACCTGGGCGCCTGGCTGTCGCGCGACCGCGCAGCCGCCGCGCGCGATGCCGAGCTGGTGGCGGCCCTGCTGCTGTCGCCCGCCGCCAGCTCGCGCACGCAGGCACTGGCCCTGCTGCTCTATGCCGATGGCGCCGCCGTGGCCCTGGCCCTGCTGGCGGCGCTGCCCACGCTGGATGCGGACGGCGCTGCGCTGGCCGACATCCGCGATGCGGTGCAGGCCCTCTTCGCGGACAAGGCACCGCTGGTCGCGCACGCGCCCGGCGTTCCGGCCCCGCCGCTGCACCACCTGCTGGCGCATTCGGTGACGGCACTGGTGGAGATGGCGACCGCCTGGCTGCTGGCACACCCGCAAGGCCTGCGCACCCTGCCTGCGGCGGCGCTGCGCGGGCTGCTGGAATCCGAGGAACCTGCGCGCATGGCCTGCGGCATACGGCTCATGGGCAGCCTGGCCGACGATCTGCTGTGCGAGCAGGCCGACATGCTGGCCGGGTTCGCGGTATCGCCCCATGCCGCCTTGCGCGCAGCGGCCGCGCCCCTGGTCGAGCGCCTGGCCGGCACCCCTCTGTACAACGCGCGCTGCAACGCCCAGATCGCCGAACGCCTGCACGAGGTGCTGTTCCGTGCGGAAAAGGCCGAAGGCGTCCACGACGCGGCGCTGCGCCTGCTCACCGGCCCGCTGGCCGCCGTGGCCCCGGCCCGCGATGCCTCGGGCATCTGGCGCGCCCTGCAGGCCCAGGCCACGGGTGCGCAACGCTACGGCGCCTGGGGCCTGAAGGCGCTGGACATCCAGGCCTACACCCTGCGCCAGTGGTCCACGCTGGCGCGGCATGCCGATGCCGATGTGCGCGCACTGAGCCGCCAGAGCATCGACACGCGCCTCACGCCCATGGAACAGACCCGGCCCGAGCAGGCGGAACAGCTGCTGCCGCTGGCCGACGCCCTGTTCGCCGACACCCAGCAGTACGCACGCGAGATGTTCGGCCAGCGGCTGCCGGCCAATGCGCTCACGCCCGAGCTGCTGATCAGCTGGGTGGACCATCCCCAGTCCTGGGTACAGGCCCTGGGCCGCCAGCGGCTCGAGCAGCACATGAGCGCGCCCGAGGCCAGCCTCTACCTCGCGCGCCTGGCCCAGCACCCGGCCCCCGGCGTGCAGCTGTTCGTCACGCAATGGCTGCTCGCCCTGCCCGACGAGCCCGCACCGCAGCGCGCGGCGCGCCTGCAGGAGCTGCAGCCCTACTTCCTGGCCGTGCTCAGCCAGGTGCACCGCGCGCGCGCCAGCAAGACGCGCGTGCTGCATTTCCTGCGCGGCCAGGTCGATGCGCCCGAGACTGCGGCCGTGGTCGCGGCCATCTTCGCGCGGCAGGTGGTCAGCGCCAGCCAGGCCGACCAGCCCGACTATGTGGCCGGGCTGCGCGACATCGTGCAGCGCCATCCCCATCTGGCGCAAAGCTTCATGCAGCCCCTGGCGGCGGAGCGGCGCGGCCAGGCCCCGTCTTCCACCTGAGCGCCTGTTCACAGCACGGAGTCGAACGGACATGGAATTTCGCTATCAGTACTACGGCAGCACGCAGGTCAGCGACACGGCCACGCAACAGGCGTTTTCCTTCGCGCCCGACCTGCTGCGGCCTCCCACGCGCTTCGACGGCCTGCTCAGGCGCGACGGCCCGGCCTTCCTGCAGGTGCGCGAAGGCCTCAGCGCGCTGCACAGCGTGGTGGTCAGCGACATGCGCACGCGCGGCCGCGACAAGACGGCCTACCGCGAATGGCTGCAGGAGCATGAGTCCCAGCTGCTGGCCGGCTTCATGGCCGACACCGGCGGCGCCCAGGCGCGCGCCAGGGAAATCAGCGCCGAACTCAAGGACCTGCGCGAGACCCGCAATCAGGTGCTCGCGCCCTTCTACAAGGCGCAGCGCAAATACTTCGACTGGCTGTACCAGGCCAACCGCGATGCCTGGTACGTGCTCGACCCCGTGATCACCGTGCACCCGGACCGGCTGCTGTTCGAGGCCTTCAGCCAGGACGAGTCCAGCTACTGCGCGGTCAGCATCCGGCACGAGGCCTTCGAGCATGCGGGCGAGCGCATCTGCGGCACCACCAACATCGACTACTCGGCCAGCCTCTACGAAGAGTTCCAGAAGATCCGCAGCTACCGGGACACGCGGCTGACGCTGGACCCGGCCGGCTTTGCCGTGCAGGTGGGCGCCGATCCGGCACTGCGCGAGGAAAAGATCGACCTGCCCGACAGCTGGCTGCGCGGCTTCGTGCAGGTCTCCAGCGCCATGGCCCTGCCCGCCACCGTGGTGGAACTGCACCCCATGGACCTGTTCAACATCTGCGCGCGGCTGCGTGCCCGGCGCGAGCGCCATGGCCCGCGCGCGCTGCGCTTCGAGCTGACGCCGGGGCAGCCGCCCGCCGTGGTGTTCGAGCCCTGGGAGGAACGCCTGGCCACCCGGCGCTCGCACGTCGTCAGCGATGCCTTGGGCACGGGCGGCGGCACCATCCGCCTGTGGGGGCGCCGGCGCCTGCTCACGCTGGAGCGGCTGATCCCGCAGGCCACGCGCGTGCGCGTGCACCTGCTGGGCAGCGGCATGCCCAGCTTCTGGGTGGTGGAGCTGGGCCAGGTCACGGTCACGCTGGGCCTGTCGGGCTGGAGCGCCAACGACTGGGCCGCCAGCGCGCGCTTTCACCTGATGGCGCCGCAGGCCGAGGTCACGCCCGCCCAGGTCGAGGCCGTGGGCCGGCAACTGCAGTCGTGCTGGCAGGCCGGCGCGCAGGAACTGGCCCAGGCCACGGGCCTGGTTCCGGCCCAGGTGCACACGGCCATGACGCGCTGGATGCAGGCCGGGCGTGCCGTCTACGACCTGGACGCCGGGCGCTACGCCTGGCGCGAGCTGCTGCGCGAGCCGCTGACGGCGCAGCAATTGCAGCCCGCCAACCCCGAGGAGGACAAGGCGCTGGCCCTGGTGCGCGGCAAGGCCATTGCCCCGCCGCGCATCGACCGCAAGGACGGCTTCAGCCGCATCACCGGCCAGATACCGCGCGCCGACGGCAAGCGCCTGTTCGACACCCAGCTCGAACTCAACGCGGACGAGCGCCTGACCGATGCGCGCTGCAGCTGCAACCACTACCAGCAGCACCGGCTGCGCCAGGGGCCCTGCGAGCACATGATTGCGCTGCGCCTGGTGGCGCAGGCCCAGCTCGATGCCGCACGCCAGCCGGCAGGCCCGCAGCAGGCGGCCGCAGCAGGACAAGGAGAAATCGCGTGAACCGCCTCAATTGCTCTACACTGCCACGCGGAGCGACGCGCAGGCTCTTGCAACCCGGGTGGTGTTTCGCCACCCTTGTGAACTGCCGTTTCATGCACCACGGGCGCCGTTTTCACTGTGCCACCCCAGCGACGGTATGCGTTTTCCTGAGTGGCTTGCCACAAGCGAAACACGCATACCGTCGCGGGGTGGCGTCGAGCGAACAGCTCCCGTCCCGTGAGCCCTGCGGGCTCTTCGACGAGAAGCGCGTCGCTCCACCTTCTTGCCCGCCTCGCACCGGCCGGGCCCGCCTTGCAGGGGTTGCCGCATGAGCCAGCCGCAACCCACGCGCGCCGAGATCTACGAGCGCATCAAGGCCTCCAGCAAACAGGAAGTCATCCTCGAGGAAATGCAGCGCCTGGGCTTCTGGCCCAAGGGCGAGGGACAGCCGCAGCTGGCCGCCGCCCACATCCAGCGCGAAGGCGAGCTACAGCGCGAGCTGGCCGAGCTGCGCCAGCAGATCGCCGTGCGCCAGAACCCCGAGCGCGCACTGCGCCAGATGCGCAAGGAGCGCATGCAAAAGGCGCTGGCCCAGCGCGAGGAAACCAAACGCCGCCAGGCCCAGGAACGCCATGACAAGGCGCTGGCCTGGCATGCCAGGCGGTCCACGCACGTGGGCTATCTGGGCCCCGGCGTCTCCGCGGCCCTGCAGGATGCCGCCCGGGATGGCACGGAGCGCAGGCAGGCCGATCCGCAGCGGCTCGCCCGGCATGGCCTGCCGCAGCTGGCCGATGCCGCCCAGCTGGCGCAGGCCATGGGCATCACGGTGGCCGAGCTGCGCTTCCTGGGCTTTCACCGCGAGGTGGCCCGCACCCACCACTACCACTCGTTCACCCTGCCCAAGAAGACCGGCGGCGAGCGGCTGATCTCCGCGCCCATGCCGCGCCTCAAGCGCGCGCAGTACTGGGTGCTGGACAACATCCTCACCAAGGTGCCCGCGCACGATGCCGCGCACGGCTTCCTGGCCGGCCGCTCCATCGTGAGCAATGCCGCGCCGCATGCGGGCCACGACGTGGTCATCAACCTGGACGTGAAGGACTTCTTTCCCAGCATTGCCTTCGGCCGCATCAAGGGCGTGTTCCGGCATCTGGGCTATGGCGAGGCCATGGCCACCCTCCTGGCCCTGCTGTGCAGCGAAAACCGCGCCCAGGCCTGGCAGGTGGATGGCGAGAAGCTCTTCGTTGGCGGCAAGGCGCGCGAGCGCGTGCTGCCCCAGGGCGCGCCCACCAGCCCCATGCTCACCAACCTGCTGTGCCGCCGCCTGGACCGCCGCCTGCTGGGCCTGGCCAGGCAGCTGGGCTTTGTGTACACGCGCTATGCGGACGACCTGACCTTCTCGGCCTCGGGCGAGGCCGCGCGCGACAACGTGGGGCGGCTGCTGGGCCGCGTGCGCTGGATACTGCGCGACGAAGGCTTCACGCCCCACCCCGACAAGGAGCGCGTGATGCGCAAGGGCCGCCGCCAGGAGGTCACGGGGCTGGTGGTGAACGCGGACAAGCCCGGCGTATCGCGCCAGACGCGCAGGCGCCTGCGCGCCGCCCTGCACCGCGCCACGCAGGCCGGGACAGGCCTGCCAGGCCAATCTGTCCAGCCTGCCCAGGCGCCCCACTGGCAAGGCCAGCCGGCCCATGCCTCGCAGTTGCTGGGAATGGCGCAGTTCGTCCACCAGATCGATCCCGTGCAGGGCGGGCCGCTGCTGGCACAGGCCCGGCAGCTCACGCGCAGCCCTGTGGACCGGGCGAACGACGCCCTGCTCGAGGCCAGCCGGCAGGACCGCGCCGCCGCGCGCGCCAAGCCCCCCGCAAACGCCACGTTCCGGCGCCTGGCAGCCGGCGGGCAGGCACCTGCGCTGGCCAGCGGCAAGCCATGGTGGCAGCCGGCCGCACCCGCAGCGCCCGTGCTGGAGAAGACCGACCAGCAGCGGCGCGAGCAGCGCCAGGAGGAACGGCAGGCCGCCCGGCAGGCGGCTGGCCCTGCCCCCGGCGCCGCAAGCACCCTGCCCGCGGCATCGACCTCTCCATCGCCATCACCGGCCGCACCGGACCCGAATCCGCCCGCATCGAAAAGGCCGCCGATGGCCGGCCTGCTCACCTACTGGGCGCAGATCGTGATCTGCTTCCTGCTGGGCACCGTGTTCCAGGCCCGGCTGATCACGCTGATCGGCATCGTCCTGGTCGTCATCCTCAGGTACCGGCGCATCCAGCGCTGGGATGTCTTCGGGGCGGCGATGGTGGTGGCCGTGCTGGTCGGCCTGGGATTGCGGCTTTCGTAGCGATCAGCGCACCGCGCTGCGCAGTGCCAGAAAGCGGCGCGGCGAGGTGCCCACGGCCTTGCGGAACATGGTCACGAAGGCCGGTGCGCTTTCGTATCCCAGGGCATCGGCCACGGTCTGGATGCGCAGCCCCTGGGACAGCTGCTGCAGCGCGGTGAGCACATGCAGCTGGCGGCGCCACTGGTTGACGGTGAGGCCGGTCTCGGCCAGGAACAGCCGCGTCATGCTGCGCTCGCTCATGCCGATGCGCTGGGCCCAGTCGGCCAGCCGCGCCTGCAGCTGGGGCTGCTCGCACAGGGCGCCGGTCATGCGACGCAGGCGGCGGTCGCGCGGCAGGGGCAGGTGCAGGCCCTCGGGCTGCGCGTTCTGGATTTCATCGAGCAGGACCTGCATGAGCCGGCCATCGCCGCTGTCGGGCTCGTAGTCCTGCGGCAGGCCCTGCACGCGCTCCAGCAGGGCATGCAGAAAGGGCGAGACGGCCAGCGCATGGCAGGGGCCGGGCGCGGGGCGCGCCGCGCCGGATTCCACAAAGACGATATGGCCGCTGGCCGCACCGCTGCAGCTGACGCGGTGCAGCGTGCCGCCCGGAATCCAGGCGGCGCTGCGCGGCGGCACCACGCAGACGCCGGCCTCGGTTTCCAGCGTGATCAGGCCCGCATTGGTGACCATGAGCTGGCTCTTGCGGTGGGCATGGAAGTCCATTGCCCAGTCACCCGGGCCCGAGCGCATCGGCAGGACGATCACGGGACGGTCCACATGGTCGGGATCCCACCTCTCGGGCAGGACTTTGAGCAGGGCGGAATCCACGGCATTCATGGTGTTTCTCTCAGTTCATGTCAATCGGTCATCAATCGGACCCGAGCAGCTCCCGTGCACGCTGCTGCGCATCCTCGGGGGAGGCCACCAGCAGCATGGGATAGCCCCAGGCCTTGCCGAACATCTGTGCGAAGGCCTCGGCCTCGGCGCGCTTGTGCGCATCGGGCTCGGCGTGGACCAGGGCGCGCACCAGGCTTTTGAGCTCGGGGCGGCGGGCCTTCATCCACAGCACGACCTGCTTGCGCTCCTCGGGCGAGCGCTCCTCCTGGGACATGTCGCCGTCGCTGAAGAAGACAAAGGCCTGGCCGCGGGCCAGCAGGGCCGAGAAGTCCTCCAGCAAGCGGTCCACGGGCACGGCCTTTTCGCGCTCGTAGCCCATGCGGACCAGGGGAAAGCTGCTGCTGTCGATGTACATGGAAACCTCCGGCCGATGCCATTCAATACAAATGAGACCCATTACTGTATGAATGAACGGCAGCTGCGTCATTGCAGCACTCGGCCAAAGAATTTCGCAGTCCGGCCAGGACGCCTGCAGGGGCGGTACAAGCCCCGGTTGCCCTGTTCCTGCGCTTTCGCTCAGAATGGCCGCATTCTTCGAGTTCAAGTGAACTTGAAGTCAAGCCACGAAGGAAAGCCACCATGAAAACCGAGGATGATCCGCTGCTCAGCATCGGCGACGTGGCGCAGCGCAGCGGGGTCAAGGCCTCGGCGCTGCGCTTTTACGAGTCGCTGAACCTGATCGAGTCCGTGCGCAGCGCCAGCGGCCACCGGCGCTACCACCGCTCGTCGCTGCGGCGCATCGCCTTCGTGGTGTTCGCCCAGCGCATCGGCTTCACGCTGGAGGAGATCGCCGAGCAGCTGGCCAAGCTGCCCAGCCGCCATGTCCCCACGGGCGGGGACTGGCAGAAGATGTCGCGGGTCTGGAAGCAGCGGCTGGACGACCGCATAGGCGAGCTGCAGCGGCTCAGCGAGAGCCTGGACCAGTGCATTGGCTGCGGTTGCCTCTCGCTGCGCCACTGCGTGCTGCACAACCCCGGCGACCTGTGCGCACAGAACGGCCCCGGGCCACGCCGCTGGCTGGGCGACCCGCCGCCCGTGGCCATGGGCGGGCCCTGCCCGGGCCACTGCCACGACGAAGGCTGATCAGGATGAGCTATGTTCCCAACATGACGAGATTTCCAATTCCGGAGGGCAGCACCTACAAAACCGTGAGTGGGGCTGACGGTAGACAGTACATGGACGGAGTGGGAATCATCGTCGTCAAAGGCCACGGATGGGGCAATGCAATCGGCCATGTGACCCTATGGAACGGCACGGAATGCTCTGACACTTGTCACTTGATGTCGGACCCTGACAACGGCACGTTCGTGCCCGACATTGCATCCATTTGGGTATTGCCATGAAGCCCTCAGTCCTGCTATGGGTCTTGGCTGGTATCGCTTGCGCAACGGTGCAGGCGCAGACGCTCCCGCAAACAAGCAAGTACAGCCAGAAGACCCTTCTGAAGAATTGGGCGCTCAGCATTTGCTTGGCGCAAGTGGCTCAGGACGAGCGCACGGCCAGGGACGCCGGGTCCACCGCCGGAGCCTACCTGGAATTTGGTCAACAAGACTTGGCCGTGTATGACGACCTCCGGGCTCTGGTTGCCAAGTATGTTGCCCTGAAATACGGCGGCTCAGTGCCCTCGGAATTCAACACAATGAAGTGCATTGACCTGTTTCACAGCAAGGAGCTTGACCGGATCACCTCCAAGGCAGTGAAGAGTGTGAAGGTCAGGTAGGCCGGGACACAGAAAGGGCCAGCCGGTCAACGCTGCAAGGCAATACGCCCATGCAGACGATGAAGATCTGCGGCCCCGGCGCGGCGCCGTGTCAGGTCGGCTTGCGCACGAAGTCCAGCACCGCCTGCAGCATGCGCTGCAGCGTGGGCTGGATCTGTTCGGCACGCTCGGGCAGGTAGTCGAAGGGCAGCGCTTCCTGCATGTAGCTGCACTGCGTCATCTCCAGCTGCACGGCGTGGATGCCGGCCTCGGGCTGGCCGTAGTGGCGCGTGATGTAGCCGCCCGTGAAGCGGCCGTTGAGTATGGCGGTGTGGCCCGGCGCGGTCTGCGCAATGGCCAGCAGATGCTCGGCCAGTTCCAGCGCGCAGCTCGTGCCCTTGCCGGTGCCCAGGTTCAGGTCGGGCAGCTTGCCTTCGAAGAAACGCGGCAGCACCGAGCGGATGGAGTGCGCGTCCCACAGCGCCACGGTGCCGTGCACGGCCTTGAGGCGGTCCAGCTCGGCGCGCAGCTGTGCGTGGTACGGGCCCCAGATGGCTTCGCGGCGCGCGGCGATTTCGGCGTCTGCGGGCACATCGGCCGGGTCGGCGTACAGCGGCGTGTCGTCGAAGGTGTCCACGGGGCACAGGCCGGTGACGCTCTGGCCCGGGTAGAGGCTGGCGCCATCGGGCGGACGGTTCAGGTCCACCACATAGCGCGAATGCGTGGCCACGAGGATGGAGGCGCCCATGGCCTTGGCGAACTCGTACAGGCGCGGCAGGTGCCAGTCGGTGTCGGGCACGTGGCGGGCTTCCTCGGTCAGGCGCGCGGCGATGTCGGGCGGCACATGGGTGCCCGCATGCGGCATGGAGATCAGCAGCGGCGCCGTGCCCTGGTGGAAGATGAAGGGAGGGGGAGCGGTATCGGTCATGGCGTGATTCTGGAACGTTTCTGGCGGTTTTTGCGGGCCCATGGCATGCGGGGGCCTCAGGATTGCAGGGTGGCCGCGCGGGCCGCGACAAAGCCATGGGCTGCCGCCTCGTGCAGCGCATGCCGTCCGGCCTGCACGCGGCGCTCGCCGCCCACCCACAGGCTGTGCAGGGCGCTGCTGCGGTGGCTGCCGAAGACATGGGCCGAGACCATGGCCTGCACCGGCAGGCCGGCCAGCGCCACATGGTCTGCGTCCAGCGCCAGGAAGTCGGCCTGCTGGCCCACGGCCAGCCCGGCCACGGGGCGGCCTGCGGCCTGGGCACCGCCCTGCACGGCAGCGGTCCACAGCGCGGTGCCCACCTGCGGGTCGGGGCCGGCCAGCACATTGCGCTGGCGCAGCGACAGGCGCTGGCTGTATTCGAGCATCAGCAGTTCCTCGGCCGCGTTGACGCAGGCATGGCTGTCCGAGCCCACGCCCCAGGCGCCGCCGTGGCCCAGCCATTGCGGCATGTCGAAGATGCCATCGCCCAGGTTGGCCTCGGTGGTGGGGCAGATGCCGGCCACGGCGCCGCTGCGCGCGGCGCCCGCGTATTCACCGGGCGTCATGTGGGTGGCGTGGACCAGGCACCAGCGCGTGTCCACGGGGGCGTGCTCCAGCAGCCATTGCACGGGGCGCTGGCCGCTCCAGGCCAGGCAGTCGTCCACCTCCTGGGTCTGCTCGGCAATGTGGATGTGGACGGGCGCGCGCGCGTCCAGCGCCGTCAGGCCCTCCACGGCCACGCGCAGGCTGTCGGGCGGCACGGCGCGCAGCGAGTGGGGCGCCAGGCCCAGGGCCGCGCCTTGTGCGCGCGCCTCGGGCAGCAGGCGCCGCAGCAGGGCCAGCATGTTGTCGGTGCTGCGGATGAAGCGCGCCTGGTCGGCGCGCGGCGGCTTGCCGCCGAAGCCGCTGGTCTGGTAGAGCACGGGCAGCAGGGTGATGCCCATGCCGGCCTTGCGCGCGGCGCGCAGCAGGGCCAGGGACAGCGTGGCGTCGTCGGCATAGGGCCGGCCATCCCGGTCGTGGTGCACGTAGTGGAATTCGCAGACCGAGGTGTAGCCGGCCTCCAGCATCTCCACGTACAGCCAGGTGGCGATGGCCTCCAGCGACTCGGGCGTGATGCGCGCGGCAAAGCGGTACATGAGGTCGCGCCAGCTCCAGAAGCTGTCCTGGGCCTCGGCGCGGTATTCGGTCAGGCCCGCAAAGGCGCGCTGGAAGGCATGCGAGTGCAGGTTGGGCATGCCGGGCAGCACGGGGCCGGGCGCGCGCGGCGCGCTGCCGGGCGGGGCGTCGGCCTGTACGGCCAGCAGGCGCCCTGCGCCATCCCAGCGCAGCAGCACATTGCGCGCCCAGCCCGTGGGCAGCAGCGCATGCTCCGCGAACAGCGTGCGGCTGTCGGGTGTCGGGTCGATGCCGCTCATTGCCCGGCCTCCAGGATCTCGGCCAGCGCGCGCACGAAGCGTTCGTTGTCGGCCTCGGTGCCCACGGAGACGCGGATGAAGTGCTCGAAGCCCGGCTCCTTCCAGGGCTTGACGATCAGGCCCCGGGCCAGCAGCGCCTCGTTCACGGGGCCGTTGGGGCGGCCGATGTCGATGAACAGGAAGTTGGCGGCCGAAGGCGCTATCCGAAGTGCGGGCAGTGCAGGCAGAGCGGCCAGCCGCTGCGCCAGCACATCGCGCAGGCGCACGGTCTCGGCCACGCCGCGCTGCATGAAGCCCTCGTCGCCCCAGGCCGCCAGCGCCGCCGCCTGGGCGGCCTGGTTGACGTTGAAGGGCGTGCGCACGCGGTCCAGCAGTTGCACCAGGGCCGCGTCGCTGGCCAGGCCATAGCCCACGCGCAGGCCTGCCAGGCCCCAGGCCTTGGAGAAGGTGCGCAGCACGATCCAGGGCATGGCGCGGCCGCGCAGCAGGGCCAGCACGTCGGGGTAGCCGTCGGCGTGCAGGGCGTACTCGTAGTAGGCCTCGTCCACCACCAGCAGGGTCTGCGGCGGCGTGGCGTCCAGCAGGCGCGCGAAATCCCCGGCGCTGAACATGCAGCCCACGGGATTGGAGGGATTGGCCAGCATGGCGATCTTGGGGCCGCGCGCCAGCGCCTGGCACCAGGCATCGACATCGAAGCCCAGCGCGGGCGTCAGCTCCAGCAGCTCGACGCGGGCGCCCATCATGCGCGGGTAGATCTCGTGCAGGCCGAAGGCCGGGCGCTGGGTGAGCACGCGGTCGCCGGGCGAGAGAAACGCCTGGCACAGCATCTGCAGGATGTCCTCGGAACCGTTGCCCACGGCAATGGCCTCGGCCGGCACGCCGGTGCGCGCGGCGATGGCCGCGCGCAGCGCCGTGCATTGCGCATCGGGATAGGTGCCCACGTGCAGGGCCAGGTCGGCCAGGGCGCGGGCCACGGCGGGGCTGGCGCCAAAGGGGTTCTCGTTGCTCGCCAGCCGCGCGATCTCGGTGACGCCGTAGCGCGCCCGCACGGCCTCGGAGGACAGGCCTGCGTTGTAGGGCGGCAGCGGCGGCACTTCGGGGCGTGCCAGGGTGTGGATCGCGTGGAGGGCGGGAGCGTTCATAGGTCGAATACCTTGCCGGGGTTGAACAGATGCAGGGGGTCCAGCGCCTGCTTGATGGCGCGCATCACGGCCAGTTCGGCCGGGGTGCGGCTGGCGCCGAGATAGGGCTTCTTGTGCAGGCCGATGCCGTGCTCGGCCGAGACGCTGCCGCCGAACTCGCCGACCAGGTGGTACAGCGCGGCCTCGACGCCTTCGCAGTCGCCGTTGGCGGTGGCACCGTCCACCGAGACATGCAGGTTGCCGTCGCCCACATGGCCGAAGAACAGCGTGTGGTGGCCGGGCCAGCGCGCGTCGAACGCGGCGCGGCAGGCATCGGCAAAGCGGCCGATGTCGGCCTGGGGCAGGCTGACGTCGAAGTTGACGGGCGGATGCATGTTCGTGTTGAGCTCGGCCGGCGCCTCGCGCAGCTTCCACAGCTGGCGCGCCTGGGCCACGGACTGGGCGATGACGGCATCGGCCACCTCGCCGGCCTCCATGGCCTCGCCCAGGGCCTCTTCCACGTCGGCGCGCAGCGTGGCCTCGTCCTTGCCGTCCACATCGATCAGGGCCAGCAGCGCATGCGCCTGGCCAAACGGCGGCTGCAGCTTCTGCCAGCGGATGGAGGCCTGGATGAAGCTGTCCCACATCAGCTCGAAGGCCGCCACGCCGTTGCCAAAGCGCGATTGCATGCGCGCGAGCACGGACAGCGCCGCATCGAAGTCCGGCACGGCCACCAGGGCCGTGGCGCGGGCCTGGGGCGCGGGGCGCAGGCGCAGCAGCACGCGCGTGACGATGCCCAGCGTGCCCTCCGAGCCGATGAAGAACTGCTTGAGGTCGTAGCCCGTGTTGTTCTTGAGCATGGGGCGCAGCATGGGCAGCACCGTGCCGTCGGCCAGCACCACCTCCAGGCCCAGCACCTGCTCGCGCATCATGCCGTGCTGCAGCACGCCGTTGCCGCCCGCATTGGTGGCCACGTTGCCGCCGATCTGGCAGCTGCCGCGCGCGCCCAGGTCCACGCCGAAGACCATGCCTGCGGCCACGGCCGCCTCCTGCACGGCCTGCAGCGTGGCGCCGGCCTGCACGGTCATCAGCGCGGTGCGCGCGTTCACGTCCTCGATGGCATTCATGCGCTCCATGGAGACGGCCACGGCACCCGCCACGGGCACGGCCGCACCGGCCAGGCCCGTGAGCCCGCCCTGGGGCACGACAGGCACGCGGTGGGCCGTGCACAGGCGCATGAGCGCGCTGACCTCGTCGGTGCTGCGCGGGCGCACCAGGGCCAGCGGGCGCTGGGGCGGCGTGCCGCTCCAGTCGGTGTGGTAGCGCGCGGGCACATCGTCGCCGCGCTGCGCCACTTCGGCGCCCAGGGTGGAAATCAATTCATCGAGAAACAGTGCATGGGGCATGGGACAGGCTTTCAGTGGCTCCCCTGCCCGCGGGTCCGCACGATGCGGCCCTGGCGCACGATGGTGCAGTCAGGCTTGCTGCCGAACCAGTAGGCCAGCTCGGCCGCATGGCGCACGGGCCAGAGCACGAAGTGGGCAGGACGGCCGGCCGCGATCAGGCCATGCTCGTCCTGCAGGCCCAGGGCGCGCGCGGCATGGCGGGTGATGCCCGCCAGGGCCTCGGGCACGGTGAGCCGGAACAGGGTGCAGGCCATGTTGGCCATGAGCAAAAGGCTCAGGCAGGGGGAGGTGCCCGGATTGTGATCGGTAGAGACGGCCATGGGAACGCCCGCGGCACGCAGGCCCGCGATGGGCGGCATGTGGGTGTCACGCAGCGTGTAGTAGGCGCCGGGCAGCAGCACGGCCACGGAACCCGCGCCGCGCATGGCGGTGATGCCGGATTCGGACAGGTGCTCGATGTGGTCGCACGACAGCGCGCCATAGCGGGCCGCGAGGGCCGCCCCCTCCATGTTCGACAGCTGCTCGGCATGCAGCTTGACGGGCAGGCCCAGGCGGCGTGCGGCCTGGAAGACCTGCTCGGTCTCGGCCAGCGAGAAGGCGATGCGCTCGCAGAACACATCGACCGCATCGACCAGGCCCTCGGCCGCCAGCGCGGGCAGCATGGTGCCGGCGACGAGGTCGATGTAGTCCTGGCTGCGCCCTGCGTACTCGGGCGGCAGCGCATGCGCGCCCAGGAAGGTGGTGCGCACGGTCACGCCCAGGGCCTGGCCCAGGCGCCGGGCCACGCGCAGCTGCTTGCGCTCGTGCTCCAGCGCCAGGCCGTAGCCCGACTTGATCTCGATGGCGCAGACGCCCTCGTCCAGCAACTGCTGCAGGCGCGGCAGGGCCTGGGCGAACAGCTCGTCCTCGCTGGCCTCGCGCGTGGCACGCACGCTGGAGACGATGCCGCCGCCGGCGCGTGCCACTTCCTCGTAGCTGGCGCCGTCCAGGCGCATGGCGAATTCGTTGGCGCGCTCGCCGCCATAGACCAGGTGGGTGTGGCAATCGACCAGGCCCGGCGTGGCCAGCATGCCCTGGCCGTCATGGCGCGGCAGGGACGCATATGCGGGCGGCAGGGCCTGCTGCGGCCCCACCCAGGCCACGCGGCCCTGCTGCACCACGATGCAGGCATCCTCCCCGTCACCCACGGCCTGGCCGGCCTCGAACATGTCAGGCGCCAGGCGCAGGTTCTGCCAGCAGCCGTCGGCCGAAGAGGATGGAGCGAGTGCGGAAGCAGGTGCAGAAGCGGGTGCGTGGGGCTCGGTCATGGGGGATTCCTTGGATGTCGTGGGTCGTCAGCAGGCTTGCAGCAGCACCTGCACCAGCCGCGCGTCGTCGGTCTGCGGCACCAGATGCTGCGGGTCGGGCTGCTGCGCGCTCCACCACAGGCCCTGGCCGGGGATGAGCGCAGCGCCATCCGCCTGCCAGTCGCCCTGCAGCACCATGCACAGGCCGGCGTCGGCGCGGCCGGCGTCGGCAGCGCTGTCCAGCACCTGGACCTGCGCCCGCCATCGGCCGCGCCGCGCCATCACGTTGAAGTCGGTGGAAGTGCCGCCCAGCAGCGAGCAGCCCAGCGCCACATCGCCGGAGAAGGCAAACGGCTGCCAGCGCGCGTCCAGCACATGGTCGATGCCTTCGCCGCGCAGGTGCACGCCGTCGCCATCGAGCAGCATGATCTGCCGGTCCACGCCCGCAAAGGCCGAGAACGGGCCGGGCTGGTCAATGGTGGCCACGCTGATGCGCCAGCCAAAGGCCTCCATGCCGGCCCCGGGCGGCCAGCAGGCGATCTCGCGCGTGCTGCCGCCCCCGTTCTTCCAGGGGCTGGCGGCGATCTGGTTCAGGTCGAAACGCTGCATGGCCGTGGTGTCCTGCAAGCGGCTCACTTGACCATGGGCAGGTTCAGCTGATGGCGCTTGGCGGCCGCCACGGCAATGTCGTAGCCCGCATCCGCATGGCGCATGACGCCGGTGGCTGGATCGTTCCAGAGCACGCGGCCCAGGCGGGCGGCGGCCTCGTCCGTGCCATCGGCCACGATGACCACGCCCGCATGCTGGGAGTAGCCCATGCCCACGCCGCCGCCGTGGTGCAGGCTGACCCAGGTGGCGCCGCCTGCGGTGTTGAGCAGGGCGTTGAGCAGCGGCCAGTCGCTGACGGCGTCCGTGCCGTCCTTCATGGATTCGGTCTCGCGGTTGGGGCTGGCCACCGAGCCGCAGTCCAGGTGGTCGCGGCCGATCACGATGGGGGCCTTGAGTTCGCCGTTCTTCACCATCTCGTTGAAGGCCAGGGCCGCCTTGTGGCGCTCGCCCAGTCCCAGCCAGCAGATGCGCGCGGGCAGGCCCTGGAAGCTGATGCGCTCGCGCGCCATGTCCAGCCAGCGGTGGGTGTGCTTGTTGTCGGGGAACAGTTCCTTGATCTTGGCGTCGGTCTTGTAGATGTCCTCGGGGTCGCCGGACAGGGCCACCCAGCGGAACGGGCCCTTGCCCTCGCAGAACAGCGGCCGGATGTAGGCGGGCACGAAGCCGGGGAAGTCGAAGGCGTTCTTCACGCCCTGGTCCAGGGCCACCTGGCGGATGTTGTTGCCGTAGTCCACCGTGGGAATGCCCATGGCCTGGAAGTCCAGCATGGCCTGCACGTGCTGGGCGCAGCCCTGGGCGGCAGCGGCCTTGAGCTGGGCATGGCGCGACGGGTCGGCCGCGGCGGCACGCCACTCGTCCACGGTCCAGCCCACGGGCAGGTAGCCGTTGATCAGGTCATGGGCCGATGTCTGGTCGGTCACGATGTCGGGGCGGGCGCCGCCGGCCTTTGCGCGGCGCACCAGCTCGGGCAGGATTTCGGCGGCATTGCCCAGCAGGCCGATGGAGATGGCCTCGCCCGCGGCCGTGTGCTGGGCGATGAGCTCCAGCGCGTGGTCGATGTCGCGCGCCTGCTTGTCCAGGTAGCGCGTGCGCAGGCGGAAGTCGATGCTGCTTTGCTGGCATTCGATGGCCAGCACGCAGGCGCCGGCCAGCACGCCGGCCAGGGGCTGGGCACCGCCCATGCCGCCCAGGCCCGCCGTGAGGATCCACTTGCCCGTGAGGTCGTTGTTGTAGTGCTGGCGGCCGGCCTCGACGAAGGTCTCGAACGTGCCCTGCACGATGCCCTGGGCGCCGATGTAGATCCAGCTGCCGGCCGTCATCTGGCCGTACATGAACAGGCCCTTCTGGTCGAGCTCGTTGAAGTGCTCCCAATTCGCCCACTGGGGCACGAGGTTGGAGTTGGCCAGCAGCACGCGCGGTGCGTTCTCGTGCGTCTTGAACACGCCCACGGGCTTGCCCGACTGGATCAGCAGGGACTCGTCGGCCTCCAGCTTTTTCAGCGACTCCAGGATCTGGTCATAGCACTCCCAGTTGCGCGCCGCGCGGCCGATGCCGCCGTAGACCACCAGGGCCTTGGGGTTCTCGGCCACGTCGGGGTCCAGGTTGTTCTGCAGCATGCGGTAGGCGGCCTCGGCCAGCCAGTTCTTGCAGTGCAGTTCGCTGCCGCGCGGGGCGCGGATGACGCGGCTGGCGTCATAGCGGGGATTGGTGGCAGCCGTGGCAGCGTTGGCGTTGAGGATGGCGTCGTTGGCGTTCATGGCGATCTCCTGGGTGCGTAGGGTGAGCGGTTGCGGGGTTCAGGCAGCCTGGTGGCTGGGCAGGTGGCGGACGATGGCCTGGGGCCAGTCCGTGGCAAGCGCCCACTGGCGCATGGTTTCGATGTCGGGTGCCAGGTAGCGGTCGCGGTCGAGATGAGGAACCTGGCTGCGGATCAGCGCGTACTGCGCCTCGATCAGCTCGGAGCTGCTCAGGCTGCGGTCGAAGTCCATGCCCTGGGCGGCGGCCATGGCCTCCACGCCCACGATGACGGCGGTGTTGCGCGCCATCTCGCCCAGGCGCCGCGCGCCGTAGGTGGCCATGGAGACATGGTCTTCCTGGTTGGCCGAGGTGGGCAGGCTGGTGACGCTGCTGGGGTGGGCCAGGCACTGGTTCTCGGCAGCCAGGGCGGCGGCCGTGACCTGGGCGATCATGAAGCCCGAGTTCACGCCGCTGTCGGCAATCAGGAAGGCCGGCAGGCCCGACAGGCCGGTGTCCAGCAGCAGGGCCATGCGGCGCTCGGAGATGGCGCCGATCTCGGCCAGGGCCAGGGCGATGATGTCGGCCGCGAAGGCCACGGGCTCGGCATGGAAGTTGCCGCCCGAGATCACGTCGCCGTTGTCGAAGACCAGCGGGTTGTCCGAGGCGGCGTTGGCCTCGATCACCAGCACGCGGGCCGCATGGCTGAGGTTGTCCAGGCAGGCGCCCATGACCTGGGGCACGCAGCGGATGGAGTACGGGTCCTGCACGCGGCCGCAGTGGGGGTGGGAGGTGTCGATAGCGCTGCCGTCCAGCAGCTCGCGCACGGCGGCGGCCACGGCGATCTGGCCAAGCTGGCCGCGCGCCTCGTGGATGCGGGCGTCAAACGGCTTGACCGAGCCCTTGATGGCCTCCAGCGTCAGGCAGCCCGCCACCAGGCCGGCCGCGAACACGCTCTCGCCCTGGAACAGGCCCACCAGGGCCAGGGCCGTGGACACCTGGGTGCCGTTGAGCAGGGCCAGCCCTTCCTTGGGGCCGAGCACGAAGGGCTCCAGGCCCACGTGGCGCATGGCCTCGGCGCCGGACACCACCTGTCCGTCGATCTTGGCCTGGCCTTCGCCGATCAGCACGCAGGCCAGGTGCGACAGCGGCGCCAGGTCGCCGGAGGCGCCCACCGAGCCCTTGGCGGGGATCACGGGCAGCACGTCGGCGTTGGCCAGGGCCAGCAGCGCGTCCACCAGCTCGGGGCGCACGCCCGAGTGGCCGCGCGCCAGGCTCACGGCCTTGGTGGCCAGCACCAGGCGCACCACGGCGTCGGGCAGCGGCTCGCCCGTGCCCACGCTGTGCGACAGCACCAGGTTGCGCTGCAGTTCGGCCAGGCGGTCATGGGCGATCTTGGTGGAGGCCAGCTTGCCGAAGCCGGTGTTGATGCCATAGACGACCTGGTCCTCATCCACGATGTGCTGCACATGGGCCTGGGCGGCGCGCATGCGCTCGTAGGCGGGCGCCGCCATGGACAGGCGCACGCCGCCCTGCTGTATGGCCCGCAGCTGGGCCAGGGTGACTTGGCCGGGCTGCAGCGTCAGCGCGGTGCCGGGACGGGAGGTGAGGCCGGGAGTCGTGATGGTGTTCATGGTGATGCCCTGTCGGTGTCTGGAAGGATGTGCCAGGATGGATGTCTATGCCTGTCTATACAATATCAATCGAAGCGGAACAGCGCAAGAGCGGGAACCCCGCCTTTCCGGCCTCAGCCGTCGTGCGATCCGCCGTCGGTGCGAAAGCGGCTGCCCAGCCGGTAGCGCATGCCCGGATGCACGCAGTGCACCCAGGTCACGGGCGTGCCCAGGTACCAGGTGCGGCGCGTCAGCGTCAGGCAGGGCTGGTCGGTCTCCATCTGCAGCCAGCGCGCCTGCTCGGGCGTGGGCAGCATGGCGTCCACCACATGCTCGATCTGGTCGAAGGGCACGTTGCGCACCAGGTACACCGAAGGCTGGATCAGCGAGAAGTCCTGCTCCATGAAGTCCGGCGCCATGCGCGGGTTCACATGGCGGTCTTCCAGCTGCACGGGCACGTCGTTCTCGAAATGCACGCCCTGCAGGTGGAACACCGAGCTGCCGGCGGACAGCTGCAGCGAGGCCGCCGCCTCGGGCGAGGCCGACTCGCGGCGCACGCTGATCAGCTCGAAGCGGTGGTCATGGCCGCGCTGGCGGATTTCCTCGGCGATGTTGGCGATGCGCAGCAGCGTGGACTGCGGCTTTTCCTCGGCCACGAACGAGCCCACGCCCGCCACCCGCACGATCACGCCCTGCTCGGCCAGCTCGCGCAGCGCGCGGTTGGCCGTCATGCGGGCCACGCCGAACTCCTGCACCAGCTCCTGCTCGGACGGCACGCGCTCGCCGGCCGACAGCGAGCCATCGGCGATCTTGCGCATCACATGGTCCTTGACCTGCTGGTACAGGGCCATGGGCACCTCCGCCGTCGTTGCGGAAAGACGAGAAGCCGTGGAGCGGGAAGACATGGTGTGGACAGTGGTCATGAAAAGCGTCAGTGTGCAGCAGCAGCCAGCGACTCTGCGCGAATCTCTTCGGTCAGCCGGGCTTTCAGCTCCATGAACTCGGGCGATGTCTTGACCGTGTAGTGGCGCGGATGCGGCAGGTTCACGGGGATGTCGGCCTTGATGCGGCCCGGGCGCGCGCTGAACACGGCCACGCGGTTGGCCATGAAGATGGCCTCGTCGATGTCGTGGGTGACGAACATCACGGTCTTGCGCTCGGCCTCCCAGATGCCCAGCAGCAGCTCCTGCATGAGCACGCGGGTCTGGTTGTCGAGTGCGCCGAAGGGCTCGTCCATGAGCAGGATCTTGGGATCATTGGCCAGCGCGCGCGCAATGGCCGTGCGCTGCTGCATGCCGCCCGACAGCTGCTTGGGAAAGTGGTTCTCGAAGCCGCGCAGCCCCACCTTGGCGATGAAGTAGTCGCTGCGCTCCTTTTGCAGCGCCTCGCTCACGCCCTTCTCGCGCAGGCCGAAGCGGATGTTCTGGGCCACCGTCAGCCACGGGAACAGCGTGTAGCTCTGGAACACCATGCCGCGGTCGGCGCCCGGTCCGTCCACGGCGCGGCCGTCCAGCAGCACCTGGCCCGTGGTCGGGAAATCCAGCCCCGCCGCAATGCGCAGCATGGTGGACTTGCCGCAGCCCGAGGGGCCGAGGATGGTGACGAAGTCGTTCTCGCGGACCTCGAAATCCACAGGCAGCAAGGCCTGCGTGCTCGTGCCCTTGTGGCTGGTGAAGGTGCGCGAAACACCTTGAATGGACAGCAGATTCATCACAGGGTGCTCCACTCGAACATGCGACGGTTGACGGTCTTGAAGATGAAATCGGACACCAGGCCGATGAGGCCGATCACGATGATGCCGAAGATGATCTGGCCCGTGTTCAGCAGCGCCTGGCTGTCGGTGATCATGTGGCCGATGCCCGAGGACGAGCCGATCAGCTCGGCCACGATCACATAGGTCCAGGCCCAGCCCAGCACCAGGCGCAGCGTCTCGGCAATGCCGGGCGCGGCGCCCGGAATCAGCACGCGGCGCACCACTCCGGTGTTGGAGGCGCCCAGCGTGTAGGCGGCCTCCACCAGGTCCTTGCGCGCGCCGCCCACGGTGACGGCCACCATCAGCGTGATCTGGAACACCGAGCCGATGAAGATGACCAGCAGCTTCTGCGTCTCGCCCACGCCGGCCCACAGGATCAGCAGCGGGATGAAGGCCGAGGCCGGCAGGTAGCGGCAGAACGAGACAAAGGGCTCGAAGAAGGCCTCGACCGGCTTCCAGGCGCCCATGGCGATGCCCAGGGGCACGGCCACGACCGAGGCCAGGATGAAGCCGCCCATCACGCGCCAGACCGTCATGCCGATGTCGTGCAGGAAGCCGTACTCGGTGAACAGCAGCACGCCCTCGCGCGCCATGGTCATGGGGCTGGCCAGGAAGGTCGGGGAGACGAAGCCGCCCAGCGTCACAGCCGCCCAGACGAGAAAGAACAGCACGAAGAAGGCCACACCCAGCACCCACTTGGCCGTGGGGCTGACGGGCTCCAGCGGCGCCATGCGGCGGCGGCGGACGGGGGCTGGCGCCGCGGCGGGCGCGGGAGCGTGCGGTGTGGCGTGGGTCATGGGCTTGTTAGCCGGCTGGACTGCGGAAGTGGATGCGGCTTGCATGGTCATCCCCTGGCGGGCTTACTGGATGAAGCTGGCGTCGTACATCACGCCATAGTTCTCGGGGATGGAGCGGATGATGCCGGCCTCCTTGAGGATCACGGCCGATTCCTTCATGAACGGCACCAGCTCGTTGGCGAAGAATTTCTGGTTGGCTTCCTTGTCGGACCACTTGAGGTAGGAGGCCGACTTGCCGAACTGCTCGCCGCTTTGCTTGACGGCCGTGCCCATGATCTCGAAGGACTTGGTCTTGTCGGCCTCGATCATGGCCACCGCATCGAAATACGACTGGGCCAGGGCCTTGGCGGCGGCGGCGTTGGCCTTGAGCCACTTGGGATCGCAGCCCACGGTGTCCATGACCATGGGGTAGTCGATGGTGGTGGCCAGGATCTTGCCCGCCGCCGGGTTGGCGCGGATGGTGGACAGGTAGGGCTCGTAGCTCATGGCCGCATCGTTCTGGCCGACCACGAAGGCCTGGGCCGCGGGCTGGGGCTCCAGCGAGACGGTCTTCACATCCTTCATGGTCATGCCGTTCTTGTGCAGCATCCAGGCCAGGCCGAAGTACGGCGCCGTGCCCGGCGCGCTCACGGCCACGGTCTTGCCCTTGAGGTCGGCAAAGCCCTTGACGTCATTGCGCACGGCAATGCCGTCGGCGCCATAGGACTTGTCCATCTGGAAGATCTGCACGATGGGCACGCCGTTGGTGTTCCAGGCCACATGCGTCTCGATGGTGGTGGCCGCGCACTGGATGGCGCCCGAGGCCAGGGCCAGGTGGCGGTCCTTCTGCGGAATCATCTTCAGGTCCACCGCCAGGCCGTTCTTCTTGAAGATGCCGGCCTTGTCGGCCAGGGTCAGCGGCGCGAAGCCGGTCCAGCCCGACATGCCCAGGGTGATCTTGGTCTCCTGCGCGGCAGCGGGCTGCAGTGCGGCGGCAAGGCAGAGGGCGGCGGCCAGCGGCCCCAGGGGCAGGCGGCGGAACGTGGGGATCGAACTCATGTGGCACTCCTCGGTCGGGAAAGCAAGTTGGCAATGGCAGTTTCGGGGTCCGCGGGCAGACCGGTGCGGAAGCCCGAAGTGTGTTTTTGCCGACCAAACATGTATATACAGGATTACCCGGCAAACCTGGCAAGGGCGGAAACCTGCATCCATCTGCGGTCAACACAGAGAGCGAGAGCAAGCACCGTGCCAACCCATCTTGTCCATACAAGCTGGGGAAAGTCCCTGGTCGCGATTCACCACCGTGGTGCAGGCCACCGCACGGCGCGCCGCTACGGTGCAATCACAGCCCGCGCCACCTTCAAAAAAGGTGCAATCAGCGGCGAGGCATTGCCCGCCGACACAGCCAGCACCACGGGCTGGGGGGCCACACGGCCCCGGATGCGGCGGCAGGCCAGGCGCTGGCCATCGTGGGCGCGGTCCACCACCGGTCGCGTGGTCAGCACGCTCAGGCCGTGGCCATTGGCCACCATGGAACGCAGCATCTCGATGGAGGCGAACTCATGGGCCACCAGCGGCGTCACGCCGGCCTCGCGGAACAGCGACAGGAAATACTCGCGGCTGTGCGGCAGGTTGATCAGCACCAGCGGGTGGGCCGCCACTTCGGCCAGGCTCACGCTGGTCCTGGCCGCCAGCGCATGGCGATGCGGCAGCAGCACATAGGGCGGCAACGCCGCCACGGGCAGCAGCTCCATGCGGGGACGCGCCAGGCCCGTGTTGTACTGCAGGGCCGCATCGAGCTCGCCGCGCTCCACCTGCTGCGTGAGCGAGGCGATATCGCCCTCCACCAGCTCCAGTGCAATGCCGGGATGGCGGCGCTGCATCTGCGCCAGCAGCGCCGGCACCCAGCGCGCGCCCAGCGTGCTCAGAAAGCCCAGGCGCAGCACGCCCGCCACCGCCGCCGTGCGCGGCCCCTGCAGGCTGCGTGCGCCGTCCAGCAGCGCCTGGGCATCGCGGCTGCGCACCGCGCCGGCCGCCGTGAGATCCAGCCCCCTGGCATGGCGGCGCACGAACAGCGCCTCGCCCCACTGCGCCTCCAGGTCGGCAATCGCCTTGGAGATGGACGGCTGGGACACGCCGATGGCCTCGGCCGCGCGCGCCGTGCTGCCATGGCGTGCGGCGGCCACGAAATACTCCAGCTGGCGCAGGCTGATTTGGATCATCTTTTTGAATGCAGTGAATCAGGAATGAATATTTTCCATTGATTCAATCACGCGCCAGCATGCAGCCATAGACCACCCGTCCAAGGCTGCACCCATGACCGAGTCCACCCCCCTCACCGCCCGCCCGCTGGACGGCGTGCGCATCCTCGACTTCACGCGCGTGCTGGCCGGGCCGCTGTCCACGGCCCTGCTGGCCGACCTGGGCGCCGAGGTCGTCAAGATCGAGCCGCCGCAGGGCGACGACTACCGCGCCATCGGCCCCATGAACAACGGAGAAAGCGCGCTGTTCACGGTGATGAACCGCAACAAGCAAAGCCTGGTGCTGGACCTCAAGCATCCCGAGGCCGTGGCCCTGGTCCGCGAGATGGCCGCCCAGGCCGACGTGGTGGTGGAGAACTTCCGGCCCGGCGTGGCCGAGCGCCTGGGCATAGGGGCAAGCCAGTTGCGGGCGCTCAATCCGCGCCTGGTCTATGTCAGCGTCTCGGGCTTCGGCCAGACCGGGCCGCTGGCCCACCGGCCGGCCTACGACATCATCGTGCAGGCCATGAGCGGCCTCATGGAGGCCACGGGCGAGCCCGATGGCGCGCCCACCGTCGTGGGCGAGGCCGTCAGCGACGTGGTGGCCGGCCTGTTCGCCTCCTGGGCCACGCTGGCCGCGCTGCTGCAGGCCCGCGCCACGGGACAGGGCCAGCAGGTGGACGTGGCCATGTTCGACACCACGCTGAGCTTTCTGGCCACCTCGGTGGCGCGCTACCTGTTCACGGGCCGGCCCGCGCGCCGCGTGGGCAACCGCCATCCGCTGTCCGCGCCCTTCGGCGTGTACCGCGCAGGCGACGGCCACTTCGCGCTGGCCGTGCTCAACAACAAGCTGTTCGCCGCCGCCCTGCAGGCCATGGAACTGGGCAGCCTGGCCGGCGACCCGCGCTTTGCCAGCGACGAATCACGCTCGGCCCACGAACCCGCGCTGCGCGAGGCCATCGAGGCCTGGGCCGGCCGCCATGAAGTGGCGCAGGTGGTGGCCGCGCTGGATGCGGCCGGCGTGCCCGCCGCCCCCATCTGGAACATTGCCCAAGCGCTGGAGTCGCCCCAGAGCCAGGCGCGCGGCCTGCTCGGCGCGGTGCAGGACGAGCGCCTGCCCGGCCTGCGCCTGCCCACCCAGCCCGTGCATTTCAGCGGCGCCGCACCCAACCGCGCCGAGCGCGCACCGGCCCTGGGCGAACACACCGACGCCCTGCTCTCGCAGTGGCTGGGCCGGGGCACCGAAGCCATTGCCGCGCTGCGCGCATCCGGTGCCCTGGGCACCGCAGGCGCAGCCCCCTCTTCCCCATCACATTGAGCAACCGACATGAACTTCCAACGACTGGGCACCACCGCCGACGACCACGCCATTGCCGATGCCGTGGCCCGCTTTGCCGACGACGCACTCGCCCCGCTGGCGCAGCGCATGGACGAAGAGGCGCTGTCCGCCACCTGCCATGTGCCGGGCCTGTCGGCCCTGGGCGTGATGGGCATGAACCTGCCCGAGGCCCTGGGCGGCCCCGGCGTCACGCCCACGGCCATGCTGCTGTCCCTGGTGGCCATCTCGCGCGCCTGCGCGGCCACCTCGTCCATGATCGGCGCCCACTACCTGGGCACGGACGCCGTGCTCATCGGCGGCGACGACGCCCAGCGCCAGCAGTGGCTGCCGCGCTGCGCCAGCGGCCAATGGCTGGCGGCCTTTGCGCTGACCGAGCCGCGCGGCGGATCCCACCCGGCCGACATGCGCACGCGCGCCGTGCGCGATGGGGACGACTATCTGATCACGGGCGTCAAGCACTTCATCTCCAACGCCGCCGAGGCGCGCTTCATGGTCGTCTTCGCCAAGACCGACATGGAGGCCGGCGCGCGCGGCGTCAGCGCCTTCATCGTGCCGCGTGACCTGCCCGGCATCCAGGTCTCGGCGCCCGAAAAACTCATGGGCATCCGCGGCGGCCATGCCTTCGAGGTATCGCTGGACGGAGTGCGCGTGCCCGCCAGCCACCGGCTGGGCGCCGAGGGCACGGGCTTCAAGACGGCGATGAAGGTGCTGGACAACAGCCGCCTGGACGTGGCGGCCACCGCCCTGGGCGTGGCCGAGGCCGCCCTGGCCGCCGCCGCGCAATGGGCCAATCAGCGCCTGGTCGGCGGCGAGCCGCTGGCCACGAAACAGGGCATCCAGTGGAAGCTGGCCGACATGAAGCTGCGCCTGGAAGCATCGTGGGCACTGACCATGCAGGCCCTGGCCTTGCGCCAGGCCGGCCAGCCCTTCACCCAGCACTCGGCCATGGCCAAGCTCCATGCATCCGAAATGGTGGGCTTCGTCACCGACGAGGCCCTGCAGATCCACGGCGGCTACGGCTACACGCGTGACATGCCGCTGGAGCGCCTGGTGCGCGATGCGCGCATCCTGCGCATCTACGAGGGCTCGTCCGAAGTGCAGCGCAGCATCATTGCGCGCGGGGTGCTGGGCGGCAGCTGAATGCAGCAGCGGGTGGCTAGGAGAAATCTGAAAATGGCACCCTCGCGCCCGGAAAAGGCCGTTGATGCAGAGCGGTTCAAACCCCAGGTCTTCCCTGGACCTTGCGAGGGGGCGCAAAATGGCGGCTGTTGCGGCCTTCGGGCCGCAGCGCATTTGTTGCGGGAAGCGCCCGCATCCCGCCCCCTCCCGCGCCAGCCGCCCCTGCCGAAAGAAGCCTCCGTTGTCCGCCGCGCATTCCGTCCTGCAAGCCGTGTTCGGCTACGAACAATTCCGCGGTCCGCAGGAGGCCATCGTCTCGCACGTGGTCGCCGGCGGCGATGCGCTGGTGCTCATGCCCACGGGCGGCGGCAAGAGCCTGTGCTACCAGGTGCCGGCCATCGTGCGCCAGCAGCAGGGCCACGGCGTGGCGGTGGTGGTGTCGCCGCTGATCGCGCTCATGCACGACCAGGTGGGCGCGCTGCACGAGGCCGGTGTCAGCGCCGCCTACCTGAACTCCACGCTGTCCTATGACGAGACGCAGGAAGTCGAATGGCGCCTGCAAAGCGGCGACATCACCCTGCTGTATGCCGCGCCCGAGCGCCTGAACACGCCGCGCTTCCTGGGCCTGCTCGACGACCTGCATGCCCAGGGCAAGCTGTCGCTGTTCGCCATCGACGAGGCCCACTGCGTGAGCCAGTGGGGCCATGACTTCCGGCCCGAGTACCGCGCGCTGAGCGTGCTGCACGAACGCTATGCGGGCGTGCCGCGCATCGCGCTCACGGCCACGGCCGATGCGCTGACGCGCGCCGACATCGTCGAGCGGCTGCAGCTGGAGAGCGCACGGCATTTCGTCAGCAGCTTCGACCGCCCCAACATCCGCTACCGCATCGCCGAGAAGAAGGACGTCAGCAACCAGCTGCTGCGCTTCATCGAGCGCGAGCACGAGGGCGAGGCCGGCGTGGTCTATTGCCAGTCGCGCAAGCGCGTGGAGGAGCTGGCCCAGACGCTGAGCCAGGCCGGCGTGCCCGCCCTGCCCTACCACGCGGGCCTGCCCTTCGAGACGCGCCAGCTGCACCAGGACCGCTTCCTGCGCGAGGACGGCATCGTCATCGTCGCCACCATCGCCTTCGGCATGGGCATCAACAAGCCCGATGTGCGCTTCGTGGCGCACGTGGACATGCCCAAGAACATCGAGGGCTACTACCAGGAAACCGGCCGCGCAGGCCGCGACGGGCTGCCCGCCGACGCCTGGATGGCCTACGGCCTGTCCGACGTGGTCAACCAGCGCCGCATGATCGACGAAAGCCCGGCCGAGGACACCTTCAAGCAGGTCATGCGCGGCAAGCTCGATGCCCTGCTGGGCCTGGCCGAGGCCACGGACTGCCGCCGCGTGCGGCTGCTGGCCTACTTCGGCGAGCAGTACGGCCTGGGCGCACCGGGAGAAGACGCAGAGACGGACATTGAAGGCCGGCCGCTGCAGCGCGTGGCAAAGACCGCCTGCGGCAACTGCGACAACTGCCTGGAGCCCCCGGCCCTGTGGGATGGAACGGACGCCGCGCGCAAGCTGCTGTCCACCATCTACCGCGTGCACGAGGCCAGCCAGCTGACCTTTGGCGCGGGCCACATCATGGACGTGCTGCGCGGCAAGGACACCGAGAAGGTGCGCCAGTACGGGCACGAGAAGATCTCCACCTTCGGCCTGGGCAAGGACTACAGCGAGCCCCAGCTGCGCGGCGTGATGCGCCAGCTGCTGGCCACCGGCGCCCTGGGCCTGCACAAGATCACCAGCGAGAACAGCGGCCACAGCTTCGACACCCTGTGCCTGGCCGAAGGCTCGCGCGAAGTGCTGCGCGGCAATGTCCAGGTGCAGCTGCGCGAGGCCGTCGCAGCGCCGCGCACGCGCACCTCCAAGCGCGCCACCCAGCCCAACGCGGCCGCCGCCAGCCTGGGGCCTGATGCCCAGGTGCGCTTCATCAACCTCAAGGCCTGGCGCGCCGAGGTCGCGCGCGAGCACAACCTGCCGGCCTATGTGATCTTCCACGACGCCACGCTGGCCGCCATTGCCGAGCGCAACCCGGCCTCGCTGGACGACCTGCAGGGCATCAGCGGCATGGGCGCCAAGAAGCTGGACGCCTATGGCGCCGAGGTGCTGCGGGTGGTGGCCACGGGTTGAGGCGCATAGCCCTCATGCACATCGCCTGGGGCTGGGCTTCACCATGAGAAAAGGCCTGCACCTCCATGGCGGCAGGCCTTTTTCGTGAAGCCGGAACCCCTTACTGCGCCAGCACCCTGAAGGTCAGCGTGTAGTTGTTGCCGTACTGCGGCGCGGCGGCGCCGGCGGGGGCGTCGGCGCGGTAGCGCACCAGGGCCAGGTAGATGCCGGACTTGGGCAGGGCGTAGGAGATGCGGCCCTCGCCATCGGTGGTCAGCGCGTCCACGCTGTGCTGGCTGGCCAGGTCCATGGCCGAGCGGAAGATTTCCACCTTCTGCGCGGCCAGCGGCTTGCCGTCGTATTGCACGGTGAAGTCGAACTTCTCGCCCGCGAACAGGTCGGCCGGATGCGTGACGGGCACGATCTCCAGGCCCTTGCCTGAGGGCGCGAGCGCGGCCCGGCTGGGCTTGCCCACCGTGATGTAGGTCTCGGAGACCGACAGCGACTGGTAGTGGCTCAGCAGCCTGGCATCGGCCGGCGTGGGCGTGGCGGGATCACGCGCCGTCTCGACCTTGCCGTTGCGCTCCCACGAACGGAAGACGGCGCCCAGGCGCGGGCCGGTGCTCACGCGGTAGGTGCCCTTCTCGTCGGGCAGTTGGTGCTCGGCCACGGTGCGGGTCTTGAACTGGCGCACATCGGCCATGGGCGTGACCGAGCCGTCGGGCGCCGTCACGGCGAAGCGCGTTTCGCCAAAAGCCACTTCGGGGATGAAGAACTTGTCGGCAAAGCTGGCGTCCACGCTGATGACGGCCCGGGGCTGGGCCTCGAAGCTGGTGGGCAGCAGGTAGGGCGTGTGGGCCTGGGCGGAGATGCACACGGCCGACAGCAGCGGCAGCCACCAGGCCAATCGCTTGGATGGGGTTTTGGCCATGTCCGCTCAGGGCTTCTTGACGTCGTTCTTGTCCACGACGCCATCGGCATTGACGTCGGCTTCCTTGAAGCTGCGTTCGGCGATGGCCATGTCTTCTTCCACGGTGTATTTGCCGTCGCGGTTCCTGTCCACGATGCCGAAGCGCACATGGGCCTGCTTCATGGACTGGGCATAGCGCTCGTCGGGCTGGCGGCCCGCGTACTGCTGCTTGAGGCGGGCCTCGAACTCGTCCACGTACTCCTTCTCGCTGAGCCAGCCGTCGCCATTGGTGTCGCCGGCCAGGAAGCGCTGCTTGCGCACGGTGTCGTACTCCTGGCGCGTGACCACGCCATCACGGTTGGCGTCGTAGCTGCCCATGAAGGCAGACTGGCCATGCCCGCCCGCAGGCTGGGCCGGGCCGCTGGCGGACGGTGCCGTGGGCGATGCGCAGGCGGTGAGCAGGGCCGCCAGGCCGGCAGCGGCCAGCATGCGGTGGGACAGAGAGAACTCGATCATGAAACGACTCCTGAAGTAGGCAGATACAGCGGCGGCTGCGATGGTGGTGGAGGCTTTCCGGCCGACACCGCCGCTGTAGGGAAGGCCGGCCGGCCCCTGGAGAAACTCCTCGGATCCGCGCCACGCGGCAAGTGAAGGTGGCGTGGATGCAATGGCATGGTGCGCAGGGTGCTCAGAACGCAACGTTCATGGACACGGCGAAGGTGCGGCCCGGGTTGCTCAGCAGCTCGATGTCGCGGCGGTCGCGCGCCACGCCGGGCTGCAGGCTGCGGGTGCTGGAATAGTCCCAGTAGCGCTTGTCGCCCAGGTTGTAGATGCCGGCGTTCAGGCGCACGTTCTTTGCGACCTGCCAGTAGCCGGCCAGGTCGAAGATGGCATGGCCGGGCACGCGGAACAGCTCGGTAGTCGAGTCGGTCAGGCCGGTGCCCGCGTTCAGGTAGCTGTCGCGGTTGGTGGCCACGGCCTGCTTGCCCGCGACGAAGGTGCCGGTCAGGTTCAGGCCCCATTGCCGGGCTGGTGCGTCATAGCCCACGCCGACGATGGCCTTGCGCGGCAGCACGCTGTCCAGCGGCACATCCTTGTCGCCTGCGTAGTAGGACTTGGAGGTGCCGCGGCTGATGCCCAGCGCCCAGGTGGAGTACAAGCCCCTGGCGGCGGGCATCCACTGGCCGTGGTCCAGGCGCGCGCTGGCCTCGAAGCCGTAGATCTTTGCGCTGTCGCGGTTCTCGGCCTGGTAGATGGTGCCGATGTGGGCGGGCACGTTGACGAACAGGTCGGGACGGCCCGCGCGCAGGTAGCGCGTGTAGGCGATGAAGTCGGAGTACCTGGTATAGAAGACCGAGCTGTTGAAGGTCACGCCCGGCGTGGGCGAACCCTTGAGGCCGAAGTCGAAGGCATTGCTGCTTTCCTCCTTCAGGTTGGGGTTGCCCACCAGGGCGTACTGGCCTGCCGCGTTGTAGTTGCTGGCCATGTTCCACGAGCCGAAGATCTCGCCGGCCGAGGGCGCTCGCCCGCTGCGCTTGAACTGGGCATAGGCGCTGAACGTGGGCGTGAGGTCATAGACCAGGGCCAGGCTGGGGCTGAGGATGGTGTTGCCGCGCGTGCCGCCGTAAATCTTTTCCACATCGGCGGCCGTGAGCACGCCCGAGACGAAGTTGTCCAGGTCGCGCGTCTTGATCTCCACGCGGTCCACGCGCAGCGCGGGAATCAGCGCCAGGCGGCGGCCGCCGGCCTGGAAGCTGATCTCGTCCTGCAGGAAGGCGCCGTAGCGGCGGGTGGTGGTGTCGGGCTGGGGCTTCATGCTGCCGGACACGGCCCAGGGGCGCTCCGTGTCCTGGGTCGAGGCATTGACGCCAAAGCTCAGGCGGTGGCGGTCGATGCGCTTGTCGCCCGTGCTCGAGAAACCCCAGGTGCGCGTCTCGTTGCCCGAGACGTTGTGCACCTTGGCGCCCGTGGCCAGCGTGGTGGTGTCGGTGACGTCGTTGGTGTCCGTGTTCTGGAAGTACAGCCGCGTGTCCAGCTGGTCCACCCAGGCGCCGGCCGGGGTCCACAGGTGCTGCAGCTGCAGCGTGTTGCGGCTGGTGTCGCTGTTCTGGCGCGAGCTTTCGGTGATGCTGGTGTTGGTGGTGTCCCAGCCGTGGAAGGAGGTGTCGTTCTTGCGGCGATACAGGTCGGCCGACAGCACCAGGCGGTGGGCCGAGTTGATGCGCAGGCCGCCCTTGAGCAGCAGCGCGTTGGAGTTCCAGTCGTCGGGATAGCTGTTGACGATGGCGCTGTGGTTGCGCGTCTCGTGGCCGTCGCGGCGCGAGTAGGCGATCAGGCCGTCGAGGTCGCCCGAGCGGCCAGCGGCCGTGAAGCTCTCGTTCCAGGAGCGGTCGGCCGTGTCGTGGCCGATCTTGCCGCCCAGGTAGGAGGTCTTGCCGCCCATCAGGTAGTCCTCGGCGGACTTGGTGCGAAAGCCCACCGAGCCGCCGATGCCACCGGCCGCGCGCCGCGCCGTGGTGGTGCCGGAGAGGATGTCCACGCCCGAGAACATCTCGGGATCGATGAAGTCGCGGCCCACGCCGAAGGTGTTGGCGCCGACACGGCTCACATAGGGGCGCGTGGTGGCGTCGGGCATCTCGACGCCGTCCACATCCATGCCGATGCGGTTGCCCTCGATGCCGCGGATGTTGTAGCCCGTGGTGCCCGAGCGGTCGAAGCTGCTGCGGTTGCGGCTGGTGCCCGAGGCCGTGCCCGGCGCGGAGACCAGGGGCTGGTAGCGCACCACGTCGGCCATGCTGCCGGCCTGCTCCAGCGCCGGGCCGCTGACGGTGGTGGAGGCGCCCGGGGTTCGCTGCGCGGGCTCGGCCGTGTCGACCACCTCGACCTGGGCCAGTGCCTTGGTGGGTGCCTGCGCCATCAGCCGGGCCTCATCGTCCAGGGCCTGAGGCCGGGGCTGGGCCCAGGCGCCGGGCGAGGCCAGGCCGATCACGGCGGCCTGCACGGCCACGGCCAGCAGGCTGGGCCGCAAGGCCGGCGCAGCGCAGGGATTCCAGAAAAGGGAGACAGGGGCGCAGGAGCGTGAAGATGGAGCCATGGCAGGAATCGGGGAACGAGGGTTGCTGGCTAGCTGCCGACCTCTTCGCGGAGTGCTCTTACGAGACCATTGATTCCCCCCGGGTGTGATTTCTTCCTGCTGGCTTTCCGCGATTCTCCCACCAATTGATAATGATTATCATTTGTTTTGTATCATTTACGTCACAGGGACAGATCACGGTCCCGCGCGGACCTCCTCCACAAACCCCACACAAAGACTCGACAGCGCAGCAAGATTGCCCGCTCACACTGCGGCGGCTGAATATCTGGAGCCCTTTGCTGTGACCAATAACGCCCAACTCCTGGCCGACGAAGCCAAGTACTGCTCGTTCGGGGATACCGTCCACTACGTCAATCCCCCCAAGATCTTTTCGGGCTGCGAAGGCAGCTACATGTACGACGAGGCCGGCACGCCCTACCTCGATCTGCAGATGTGGTATTCGGCCGTGAACTTCGGCTACAAGAACAAGCGCCTCGAGCAGAAGATGATCGAGCAGCTGCAGACCCTGCCCCAGGTCGCCAGCCAGTACCTGCACCCCACCAAGATCGAGCTGGCCAAGTTCATCGCCCAGGATGCGGAGCGCAAGTGGGGCCATGCCGGCCGCGTGCACTTCAACGTGGGCGGCGCCCAGGCCATCGAGGACTCGCTCAAGGTCGTGCGCAATGCCAGCGGCGGCAAGAGCCTGATGTTCGCCTTCGAGGGCGGCTACCACGGCCGCACGCTGGGCGCCTCCAGCATCACCTCCAGCTACCGCTACCGCCGCCGCTACGGCCACTTCGGCGACCGCGCGCAGTTCATCCCCTTCCCCTACCCGTTCCGCCGCCCCAAGGGCATGACGTCCGAGGAGTATGCGGACTCCATCGTCCGGGAATTCGCGCGCAAGTTCGAGAACGAATACCACGCCATCTGGGACCCCAAGACCAACCAGTGCGAGTACGCAGCCTTCTACGTGGAGCCCATCCAGGGCACGGGCGGCTACGTCGTGCCGCCGCCCAACTTCTTCAAGGGCCTCAAGAAGGTGCTGGACGACCACGGCGTGCTGATGGTGGTCGATGAAATCCAGATGGGTTTCTGGCGCACCGGCACGCTGTGGTCGGTGGAGAACTTCGGCGTCAAGCCCGATGTGCTGGTCTTCGCCAAGGCGCTGACCAACGGCCTCAACGCCCTGTCGGGCCTGTGGGCGCGCGAGGAACTGATCAATCCCACCATCTTCCCGCCGGGATCGACCCACTCCACCTTCGCCTCCAACCCGCTGGGCACGGCCCTGGGCCTGGAAGTCATGAAGATGACCCACGAGATGGACTTCGGCCGCCAGGTGCGCGAATCGGGCGCCTACTTCCTCGAAGGCCTCAAGGAGCTGCAAAAGCGCCACAAGGAAATCGGCGATGTGGACGGCCTGGGCCTGGCGCTGCGCGCCGAGATCTGTACCGAGGACGGCTTCACGCCCAACAAGGCGCTGCTGGACAAGATGGTGGACATCGGCCTCGAAGGCGGCCTGGAATACAAGGGCAGCAAGCGCGGCCTGGTGCTGGACGTGGGCGGCTACTACAAGAACGTGATCACCTTCGCGCCCTCGCTGATGATCTCGCGCCCCGAGATCGACGAGGCCATGGTCCTGCTGGACCAGTTGCTCACGAAAGCCAAGGCGGCCTGAAGGCGCGATGCCCGCAGAGCGCCTGCACAACCAGCTCGAACCCCCAGGCCTGCTCGCGCAGTTCGCGGCCCATCCTCCCGAGGGCTTCGCACTGCTGCAGGACTGGCCGGCGCCCGCCTTCACGGCGCCCTTCGATCTTCTGACCACGGCGGACGACGCGCTCAAGGCGCGTCTTTTGTCGTTGCCCGGTGGCGACTGGCTGTCGCGCCGGCTGCGCCTGTCCACCGACTTCGTGGGCACCACGGTCAGCGAGTACGCCGTGCTGCCCATGGGCACCCCTGCCGCCCAGCAGGCTGCCGCGCTGCGTGCGCGCGCAGGCCGGCGCATGCTGACCATCGTCAAGGACCTGCCCCAGGATTCCCCGCTGCTGCCGGATGCCGACAACGCCCATGCACGGACGCTGGCGCAGGCCCTGGCCGATGCGGGCTTCATCCTGGTCGAAGGCCAGGCCCTGGCCCATGTGCCCATCGACTTCTCCAGCCTGGACGAGTACCTTGCGCGCCTGTCCAGGAGCCGCCGCCAGAACCTGCGCCGCAAGCTCAAAAGCCGCGCGCAGCTGCAGGTGCAGCGCATTCCCACGGGCGCGGCCTTTGCCGATGACGCCCGGGTCGATGCCTACTACGCGCTGTTCGATGCGGTGTATGCGCAAAGCGAGATCCACTTCGACAGGCTCACGCGCGATTTCTTCGCGGCCCTGCTGCGCGATGCAGGCAACGGCGGCACCGTGTTCGAGTACCGCGTGCTGCAGGACGACGGCACGCCCGGCGCGCTGCTGGGCTGGAACCTGTGCTTCGAGCACGGCGGCAAGCTGATCGACAAGTACATCGGCCTGTCCTACCCGGCCGCACGCGAGGCCAACCTCTACTTCGTGAGCTGGATGGTCAACCTCGAATACGCCATCGAACGCGGCCTGAGCCACTACGTGGCCGGCTGGACCGACCCCGAGGTCAAGGCCCAGCTGGGCGCCAGCTTCACCTTCACGCAGCATGCGGTCTTCATCCGCAACCCGCTGCTGCGCGCACTGGGCCGGCGCTTTGCCGGCCACTTCGAAAGCGATCGCCAATGGAGCGAACAGAACTGAATGCCCAGCCGGTCGTGCTGGATGTGGATGGCTCGGTGGGGTCCTTGCCCGGCGAGCTGCGCCTGCCGCTGCAGCACTGGCAGGAGCAGGTGCGCTTCGGCTGCGGCCTGCGGCGCTTCGCGCGGTTCCGCGCGGCGCTCGATGCGCAGCTGCCCGCCGCGCATGGCACGGCCCTCATGGGCAGTGGCGACTTCCACCACCTGAGCTGGCCGCTGATCGAGCGCTGCATCGCGGCGCGGGCCCTGTCCTCAGGCCGGCCGCTGCGCGTGGTCGTGCTGGACAACCACCCCGACAACATGCGCTTTCCCTGGGGCGTGCACTGCGGCTCCTGGGTGCGCCGCGTGGCCCTGCATCCGGCCGTCTCGCATGTGCACGTGGCCGGCATCACTTCCGCCGACATCGGCCGCGCACACGCCTGGGAGAACTACCTCACGCCGCTGCGCGCGGGCCGCCTGAGCTACTGGAGCGCGGGCGTGGACACGGGCTGGGCGCGCCGCCTGGGCGTGGACTCGGCCTTTCGCAGCTTTGCCAGCGTGGCCGAGCTGTCGCGCACGCTGGCGCGCATGCTGCGCGAGCAGGCCCAGCCCACCTACCTGAGCATCGACAAGGACGTGTTCGCGCCCGAGGTGGTGCGCACCAACTGGGACCAGGGCCGCATGCTGGAGAGCGAAGCCATGGACATCATTGGCGCGCTGTCCGGCCAGATCGTGGGCAGCGACATCACGGGCGATGTGTCTTCCTGGCGCTACGCGACCTGGTGGAAGCGCTGGATGAGCGCGGGTGACGGCCAGGACACGCAGATCGGCGCGCAGACGCTGGCCACCTGGCAACTGGGCCAGCATGCGTTCAACGAGCGCCTGGTGGAGCGTCTGCAGCAGGCCGGCTGAGGCCCCACCGGGGCTGCGGCGACCGGGGCTGCGAGGTCAGGCGGCGGCCTGCTTCGTGGCGCTTTCCAGCACCTGGACCAGATCGCCAAAGCGCGCGTCGTCGAACCACAGGCTGTTGCCCACGGCCACCAGGCGCCGTGCCCAGTCGCGCCCCTGGTCCACCACGTCCTGGCGCGCCAGGCCCAGCACATGGTCGTAGCGGCCATAGTCGGGCAGCACATGGACGAAGGGCAGCGACAGACCCCAGCCCCGCCCCCATTGCGCGCGCAGCAGCGCATCGCGCGTGGCGGCATCGCGCAGGCGCAGCAGCAGCACGGGCCAGACGCCTTGCGCACCCGGCACGGTGTCGCCCACCACCTCGATCCCATCGATGGCCGACAGCCAGGCGCCGCGCTCACGGGCCTGGCGCTGCAGTTGCTGCTGGAAGTCCGCCAGCCGCGCCAGCGCGCGCCGGCCCACGCGGCGGCGCCAGGCGCCCAGTTCATGGCGGGGAATGCCGTCGTCGAAATCATCGCCGGCGGCCTGCACCCAGTCGCTGCGCGACAGCGCATCGCGCAGGGGACGGCCATAGGCCAGGTCCAGCCCGGCGGGGCGGTACAGCGCCGCATAGCCCAGCAGCTCCAGGCTGCGGCGCAACTCCCAGCCCCGGTCCTGGCGCACGCTGGCCGCATGTGTCTCGCGCAGTGCCTCGCGCAGCGCGGGGTCGCGTGCCAGCAGCACGCCGCCCTCGAAGGTGGTCAGGCCCTTGCCCACGGCCAGGCTGTAGAAGCCCACATCGCCCTGCCAGCCCACGGGCTCGCCGCGCAGGCGCGCGCCCAGGGCCTGGGCCGCGTCCTCCACCACCCAGGCGCCCACGGCGCGCGCGCAGTCCACGGCCGTGTCCACGTCGGCCACGCGGCCGCACAGATGCGTGGGCAGCACGGCCAGCGTGCGTTCGCTGCACAGCGCTCGCAGATGGTGGCGGCTCATGTCCAGCGTGTCGGGGCGCAGGTCGCACAGGCGCAGCTGCAGGCCGCAGTGCGCCACGGCCAGGGCCACCAGCGGGCAGGTATAGGCGGGGGCGATGACTTCGCTGCGGCCCGGCGCCAGGCGGCGCAGGGTCTGCAGCGCCACCATCAGCGCCGAGGTGCCAGAGCATTCAAGCTGCACGGGCACGCCCAGCCACTGCGCCAGCGCCGTCGCCAGGTCCGCGTCGCCCCAGGGCAGCAGGTCGGCCGCGCGCAGCGGCAGGCCTGCCGTGGGCGGCAGCATGCGTTCAGCCACGGTGCGTGCCGTGCTCGGCCGATGCCGCCAGATGCGCGGCACCCGCGCTGGCCGAACCCGCGCCCGGGTTGCCGCCCGCATGGCCCGGCGTGTCATCGTCTGCGCCGGGCCCCTCGGCCTCCTGCGTCTCGCTGACGGCCAGGCAGGCGATGCCGGCCACGATGAACAGGCAGCCGATGATCTGGGGCATGCCTATGCGCTCGTCGAACAGCCAGTACGACAGCGCCAGCACGGAAAGAATCTCCAGGTGCGATGCCGCAAAGGCCGGGCCGATGGGCGCGCGCTTGAGCAAGGTCATCCACGAGAAAAAGGCGCCGATGTAGCCCACGAAGGCGCCATAGATCCAGGGCTGGCCGAACACGCGCGCCAGCCAGTCCACCGAGAACTCCAGCGGCAGCGCCGCATTGCCGGCCTGCTTGAAGCTCAGCTGGGCCAGCGTGTCGAAGGCCATGAGCACCAGAAAGCCAATGAAATAGAAACGTTTCATCTCAGTTATTCACGGGGCTGCGCGCCGCCCGCATCGTATGAAACTGGCGAGCCCCAAAGCCAGGGACACCGAGGAAGGTCCGCCCCGCACCGAGGGTGTCGTCCCCCTCCCGCGAAGCGAGAGAGGGCGCCGTGCACACGGGGGAAGGCGCGAAGCGACTCAGGGGGTGCTGTTTCATCTCAATGCAGGCCCACGATGGCGACGCCTATGGACACCAGAACGATGCCTGCCACGCGCATGGGTGCCAGCTTCTCGGCAAACAGCAGCCGGCCCGCGATCATGATGGCCACGATGTTGATGGAGCCCAGCAGCACGCCCTCGGACAGCGGCACCAGCGAGAGAAAGGCCAGCCACAGCACGAACTCGGCCACATAGCAGCCCACGCCCAGCCACAGCCAGGGCCTGGAGGCCATGAAGCGCCAGCGCGCCAGTCCGTCCAGATCACCGGGCTGGCTGGCAGCGGCCTTGAAGGCCAGCTGGCCGCCGCTGTCCACCAGCACGTTCAGCACCCACAGCGTGATGACCAGCGGCGAGAGATCACTGCCCATGCGGCGCAGCCTCCACAGCCCGGCCTTCGCGGGGGGCGGCGCCGCTGGCGATGCGCGCCACGAACTCGGTGGTGCGCGCGATCACGGTGCGGCGGTCGCGGTCGATGGTGACCATGTGGTAGCTGTTGTCCAGCAGCACCAGCTCGACATGGGCCTGGCTGGCGCCGTGCACGATGTCGTGGGCGTTGCCCACCGACGAGATGTCGTCGTTGCGCGCATGGATGACCAGGCAGGGCGAGCGCAGCTGGGGCAGGCGCGCCAGCACGTGGGCCGAGAGGCGGCGCAGCTCGATGATGGACCACCAGGGATTGCCCGGCAGGCCGGCCGCCGCGCTGTCGCCCGAGTGCATCTGCTCGACCACGCGTGCGCGCAGGGCCTCGTCCTTGATGCCGTAGGGCGGCTGCTCCATGAACACGCTGCGGCGGCCAATGCCCAGCGCGCGGAACAGCGGCAGCAAAAAGGCCAGGCGCGTGTAGAAGGGGATGCTCCAGCCGTCGTAGCGGAAGGTGGTGGACAGGGCGCAGACGCCGTCCACCTTGTCGGGATGACGCTGGGCCACGGCCAGCGAGAGCACGGCGCCCATGGACAGGCCGCCGACCACCACATGGTCCACATGCTGCGACAGCCGCTGCAGGCCGCCTTCCACGCTGGCCAGCCAGTCGGTCCAGCGCGTGTCCACGAGATCTTCCATGCTGCCGCAATGGCCGGCCAGCTGGACCGCATAGACGGTGAAGCCCTGCTTGTTCAGCCCCTTGGCCAGCAGGCGCATCTCGGCCGGCGTGCCCGTGAGCCCGTGCACCAGCAGCACGCCGGTGCGCGCGGCCGCGCCCGTGCCGGGCATGACGAATTCATGCTCGGTCACGCAGACGCTGTCCAGCCCCGTGGCAGGCTCGCTGCGCTGAACCAAGGAGAGCCCATCACTCAAATTCATGTCAATTTTCCATGACGCTGCGCGTCGCCCTCTGACCATGAAAATGGCGTGCCCTGAAGCCAGAGACACCGAGGAAGGGCCTTGGCCGGCCGCGCCGCCCCGCACCGAAGGTATCGTCCCCCTTGGGGGGCGCCGTGCAACGGGAAGGCGCGAAGCGACTCAGGGGGTGGTATGTCATGCCAGCGCCTCCAGGCCCAGGACGACCTTGTCGAGCAAGGCCGTGGCCTGCTCGAAATGCTCGAAGGGCGCATGGGCGATGCCCCGGCTTTCGCAGTGGGCGATCAGCTTGTACTTGGCCAGCACGAAGTCGGCGCGGCCCGAGACGCAGAAGTCCGAGGTGCTGTCGCCCACATAGAGCACGCGGCCGTGCAGGGCCTGCTGCTCGGCCAGGCGCTCGCACTTGCAGTTGCCGCTGGCGCGCGCGCACTGCGCGCTGGCCCAGGGCGAGTCCAGGCGCCAGCTGCGCTCGCCGGTCTGCACCAGGCGGTTGGCGATGACCTGCAGATGGCCCAGGCCATGGCGCTCCAGCACATGGCGTATGGCGTAGTCGATGCCGTCGCTGACCACCTGCACCACCATGCCGTGGGCCTGGGCGGCTGCCACGAAGCCGGCGAAGCCGGGATCGATCTCGATGGTGTCCAGGTGGGCGCGCAGCTCGGCCTCGTCCATGTCCAGCAGCGCGACCTGGCCCTTCATGCATTCGCGCGAGCCGATCTCGCCGCGCTCCCAGGCGTCTTCCAGCTCCTGCCAGCCGGGCTTGCCGAAGCGGTTGAGCAGGGTGTCGGTCACGTCCAGCAGGCTGATCGTGCCGTCGAAATCGCTTTGCACCATCCAGCCGGGCGCGGCGGTGTCCAGATACAGGGGAATGCGCTTATTCATGGAACTGCACCCTTACGTTTTGGCCCACGCGCACGGCGGCGGCGGGAGCTTGCTCGAAGACCAGCACACATTCGATGACACGCACCGGCCCGCGCTGCTGGTCGTCCTGCAGCCGCGCCGTGCCATAGACGGGGCTGATGCGCAGCACGCGTGCCGAGGGCAGCTGCTGCTGTGCGGAGCCATCGGCATCCAGCGTCACCGTGGCACGCATGCCTTCGCGCACGGCGGCGGCGAAGCTTTCGTTGATTTCGGCGCGCACCTGCAGCGGGCGCTGCGGCAGCAGCACCACGGCCGGCGTGCCGGGCACGGCCTGGCTGCCCGCGTGGGTGGCCAGGCGCACCACGGTGCCGGCCTCGGGCGCGCGCAGTTCCTGGCGCTTGTGCTGGGCGCGCAATTGTTCGAGCTTGCGCTGCGCCACCTGGGCCTCGGCCGCGGCCACGTCGATCTCGGCCTGCGCATCGCGCAGTGCCTGCGCGGCCTCGTCCACGTTCTGCGCGTCGGCCGCGCCCTCGCGGGCCGCTGCCTGCCAGCGCGCCAGGGTCTGCTTGAGCTGGGGCAGGCGCGCGGCGCGTGCCTTCTGGCGGGCCTTGGCCAGCTGGGCCTCGGACTCGGCCACGGCCAGGTCGGCCTGGCCCGTCTCGTCGGCCAGCCTCAGCAGCAGCTGGCCGCGCTGCACGGACTGGCCTTCCTTGACGGACAGCTGCTGCACCACGCCGGCCACGGCGGGCGACAGGTCCAGCAGCCCGCCTTCCACCTCGATCTTGCCGCGCGCCACGGCCACTGCCGCCGGGCCGCTTTGCTGCGCCCTGGAGCTGGCCTGGCCCGCATTGGCGGGCGCATCGTGCGAAGGACCGCAGCCCGCCAGCAGCGCGGCGGCGGCCAGCGCCGCAGCCAGTCCGGCAGTGGAAGCGGCAAGGCCGCTCAGGGGGTGCTTCATTGTTTTTCCTTCAACGGGGAAGTCTGGCGCCAGTCGCTGCGGATGGCGCCGTCCTCCATGCCGAGCACGCGGTCGGCATGGCGCACCAGGCGCGGGTCATGGCTCACGCACAGCACGGTCGTGCCATGGTTGCGCGCCGCGCGGTGCAGGATGTCGATGACGCGCTGGCCGCTTTCGGCATCCAGCGCGCTCGTGGGTTCGTCGGCGAACAGCAGCTGCGGCGCCTTGGCCATGGCGCGCGCAATGGCCACGCGCTGCTTTTCGCCGCCCGACAGTTCGGCCGGGCGCATGTGGGCGCGGTGGGACAGGCCGACCTCGTCCAGCGCCTGCTGCGCGCGGCGCAGGGCCTCGTCGCTGCGCAGGCCCATGTAGCCCAGGGGCAGCTGCACCTGCTCGATGGCCGTCAGTGCCGGGAACAGGTTGAAGCCCTGGAAGACGAAGCCCGTGTGGCGCAGGCGAAACTTCTCCAGCGCCCGCGTGCCCAGCTTGCCCAGGTCCTCGCCCAGCGCCATGGCGTAGCCGCTGTCCGGCGCCTGCAGGCCCGACATCAGCGACAGCAGGGTGCTCTTGCCGCAGCCCGAAGGGCCAGAGATCAGGCTCAGTTCGCCCGCGTACAGCGATACCGACAGGCCCTGCAGCACCTGCACGCTGACCATGCCCGACAGGAAGGACTTGCACAGCCGCACGGCTTCCAGGCTGGGCGCCGTGCGGGGCACCGCCGTGGGCGCGGGGGAAGAGGCATTCATCACGTTCATGGTGTCTGGAAGTCTTCAGCGCAGCAGCGTGGCCGGGTCGGCGCGCAGCAGGCTGCGCATGGCGCCCAGGCCCGACAGCAGGGACAGCACGGCCACCAGCACGGCACAGGCCAGCACGGCAGATGCGTTCAGCGCCACGGGCACGCGGTAGGCCGTGGCCACGGCCAGCAGCACGGCGCTGGCCAGCGCGGCCATCACGAAGCCCAGGCCGCCGATCCAGCAGGCCTGCTCCACCACCACGCGGCCCAGGGCCGCGCGGCTCACGCCCAGCGCGTTGAGCACGGCGTACTCGCGCGACGAGGCAGCCACCACGGCCTTGAGCGACTGGCTGGTGACCACCGAGCCCACCAGGCAGACGATGACGGCCATGAACAGCACGCCCGCGCCGGCGCCCGTGTCGAACATCCAGTAGCGCTGCGAGCGCCGCGCGAATTCCTTGGCTGTCCATGCCTCGTAGGGGCCGAAGCTGGGTGTGGACTGGTTCAGGCGCTGCTGGACGGCCTTGGCCGAGGCGCCGGGGCGCACGCGCGCCACGAAGTAGGTGCTGCCCTGGCCCGGGTCACCGGCAATCTCGCGCGCCGTGGCCAGCGAGGCCAGCACGTTCACGCCGCCCAGGCCGCGCAGCCCGTCCACGGCGGCCACCACCTGCACGCGGTGGTTGTTGACCCAGGCCACGCCGCCCTCGCTGGCGCCCAGCGTCTGCAGGTCGGCCCGGTCCACGATCACGGCGCCGGGTTCGCGCAGGCGCTGCCGCTGCCAGGGCTGGAGCACGCGGGAAAACAGCATGGAGGCATCATCGGTGGCAATGCCGGACAGGTAGACCGAAACGCCGCCGCCGTGTTCGCTGGCCGCGCCGCCGGCCGGCGTGCTGGAGCGCCAGTCGCCATCGACCCAGACGTAGGGCTCGACGGCAGTGATGTCCGGGTCCATGCGCAGGCGCATGTCCACGTCGCGGCCGATGGTGCGGCCGAAATTCACGCTCTGCGTGCCCGGGTAGCCGATCCACAGATCGGCCGAGGACGCCGTCACATACAGCGCGGCCGATCCGAAGATGCCCAGCACCAGCGCGGCCTGCATGGCCAGCAGCACGCCGGAGAAACCTACGGCGAAGACGGAGGGAATGAACCGGCGCCACTCGTGCACCAGCGTCTTGCGCGCCAGCGCGATCATGAGGATGCCCCCTGAGCCACGGGCGCAGGGCCGTTGCCGGAATCGTCCTCCGGCCTGTCCTCGGCAGGCAGCGGCGCGCCGCCCAGGGCCTTGTACAGCGCCACATAGGCCAGGGCATGGGCGGCCAGGGCGGTGGTCTGCTCGCTGCGCGCCTGCAATGCGGCGCGCCGGGACGCCAGACCACCGAACTCGCTGTCCAGGCCCAGCTTCTGGCGCTGGTGCTGCACGCGTTCGCGCTCGGCCAGCACCTGCTGCGAGTCCTGCAGCGCGGCGATGCGCTGGCGCTGGGCACCGATGGCGGCCAGGGCGGATTCGACCTCGGCCACGCCGTCCAGCACGCTCTGGCGGTAGCCCTGGATGGCAGCCTGCAGCGCCAGCTCGCTGGCATCGGCCTGCGAGCGGCGGCGGCCCCAGTCGAACAGGGGAATGTCGATCTGCGGCCCGAAGGTGGGCGCGTTGTCCTGCGTGGTGCGCAGGTTCTGGGTGATGTTGAACGAATACAGCAGCGAGCCGCCGATCACGAAGCGCGGGTACAGCGCCGCTTGCGCAATGCCCTGCTCGGCTGCGGCGTGTTCCACGCCGGCCTGCGCCACCTGGATGTCGGGGCGCGTGCGCAGCAGGTCGGCCGGAAGGACCGCCACGCCCAGCGCCTGCGGGCCGGGCAGCGGCGCTGTCGCATCGGCCTGCAGCCATTGCGCATCGGGCCGTGTGCGGCCCAGCAGTGCGGCCAGCATGTGGGCGCTGCGGGCCTGGGTTTCACGCAGGCCCGCACGCAGGGCAGCGCTCTGGCCGGCCTGCAGCTGCAGCTGGCGCACGGCCTCGGCCGTGCCCAGGCGCTGCTGCTGGCGCACCTGGGCCAGTTGCAGGGCACGCGCATCCAGCTGCGCCTGCTCGTCGATCAGGGCCAGCTGGCGCTGGGCCATGCGGATGTCCAGGTAGCGGTGCACCACGTCGGCCACCAGGGCCACGCGCGCTGCCTGCAGGCGGCCCCGTGCATCGAGCACGGCAGCTGCGGCATTGCGCTCGCCGGCCTCGCGGGCGCCGAACAGGCCCAGGTCCCAGCTCACGTCGATGCTGGCGTGGAAATACGAGTCGATGGCTGCGATGTCCTGCAGCGTGCGCGCACCGGCCGTGAACACGGGCCGGAAGGCAGCGCCGGCCGTGCCCGCCAGCAGCCGCTGCTGGCGCAGGCGCGACTGGGCCTGGGACAGATCGAGGTTGGCGGCCAGCGCCTCCTCGACCAGGGTGTTGAGGGATTCATCGCCCCAGGCCTTCCACCAGCCCTGCAGGTCGGGTGCGGCGGCCGAGCCAGGTGCACCCGGCGCGGCGGCGGGCAGGGGCTGTGTCCACTGCGCAGGCACCGAGCCGTCGAGCTGTGCCGGGGGCGGCGATGAGCAGCCGGCCAGCGCCAGGGCGGCGCCCAGGCACAGGCTGGAGAGGCGTTGCGTCGCGGCGGCGTGGTTCACGGGATGGACAGGCGGGAGGGGATGATCGAGGGGGAGGACCGGGAAAACGAGGCCAGGGAACCATGTCCCCGGATAGCCATTGGACGCGGCCAAGCTTGCGCGAGGTTGCAGGCTTTATGGAGGAAACATGGAGAACGCGGCGCCGTGCGCAAGCCTCTCTTGCCCATCCCGGGCGGGAGCCAGTCGCGGACCGCGCCAGATTACCGCGGACTCGGATGATTCCGAGTTTATTTTCAGAACACTCCGATTCCAATGCCGCATACAGGTCGGTATATTGACCGGATATCGCGCCCGGTGCCGCCTGTCCCAAGGACATTGATCCATATCTTCCTGGCTGGAGTCCACAGCATGCCTTTCACAGCCATCTTGCGCCATGCATTGGCCATGCCGCTCCTCTTGATTTTCTTCATGGCCCCTATTTCATCCTGGGCGCGTTGCTCCTCCCAGGGCTGGAATGCCCAGTTTCCGGGTTCGGCCAACACCCCCACCATCGTCAACGAAAATTATCCGATTGGCAGCGTTGTCTATTCCAGGACAATGGCTTTGCAAAATACCGGGGCCGGCAGCTACCACATTTCTTGCGACAATGATTTTTATTACATAGAAGGCATTGGAACGGAAAGCGGTGGAATATATTCCACCTCCATTCCCAACCTGGGCATGAGAATCACGTGGGAAAGAGCCGCGCCTTATTCAGGGTCCATGCTGAAACAGGGCATATTCCATTCACTGCCAAGCAACAACATGACCATCGAGCTCGTGAAAACCGGGGAACTCACATCTGGCGGTTTCCTGAATGGCAGCTTCGCACGAATCTACTCTGGGACCAGCAATGCCCGTGACTTGCTGGCCACGGTATTCTTTTCGAGTGGCATCACCGTCAACGTCAGCAGCCGCCCCAGGCCGCCGACCTGCCGGGTGTCCACGGGCAAGATCGACGTGGCCATGGCCCCCGCCCCGTTCGCCGATTTCAAGGGAATCGGGACCGTCACGGCAGCCAAGGACTTCAGCATCGAGTTGACCTGCGCGGGAGGCGAAGCCAATACACGCCTGACCGCCTTCATCACGCTGACGGATGCCACCCAGGCGACCAACCGATCGAGCACGCTGACGCTGGCCCAAAACTCCAAGGCCCGGGGTGTCGGCATACAGGTACTGAGAAACAACGTGCTCGTGAGCTTCGGCCCCGACTCCGGCAGCCTGGGCAATGCCAACCAATGGAATGCGGGCCAGGTCGCACAGGGGCAGAACAGCCTGAAGATTCCGCTGAGCGCGCGTCTGGTGCAGACAGCCGGCAGCGTGACACCTGGCGTGGCCTATGGCAGGGCGACCTTCACGATGAGCTACCAATAGCCGCTGATGGGCCTGCAGGAAATGAACAGCGCCAGCCTTGCGCGCGATTGCAGACTTCGTGGAGCCAATATGGAGGGCTGCGGCTCGCAGGGCATCGCACCATAATGTGTGCTTGGCCCTGCCAGCTTTCCCATGAACTCCACAGCACAGCCAACGGCAACCACCCCCCTCGTGCTCGTCGTCGAAGACGAGCCCGCCATCGCCAGCATCCTGACGGCCTATCTCGAGCGGGACGGGCTGCGTTCGCGCATGGCCTCGGACGGGCAGGAGGCGCTGCAGCTGTTCCGCCAGCTGCGGCCCGACCTGGTGCTGCTGGACATCCACCTGCCCGGCATGGATGGCATCGACGTGCTGCGCGCCATCCGCGATGACAGCCAGACGCCCGTGATCATGGTCACGGCCCTGGCCGACGATGTGGACAAGCTGCTGGCCCTGCGCCTGGGCGCCGACGACTACGTGGTCAAGCCCTTCAATCCGCCCGAGGTCGTGGCCCGCGTGCGCGCCGTGCTGCGCCGCACCCAGGCACGCAAGAACCCGGCGCCCGCGCCCATCCGCGTGGGCCCCATCGAGATCGATACCGAGGCGCACAGCGCCGTGGTCTACGACAACGAGGGCCGCGCCCTGCCGCTGCCCCTGACGCTGACCGAGTTCCGCCTGCTGGCCTGCCTGGCGGCCCAGCCCCGGCGCTGCTTCTCGCGCTCCCACCTGATCGAGCACTGCCTGCCCGAGAGCGATGCGCTGGAGCGCGTCATCGACTCGCACCTGTCCAAGCTGCGCCGCAAGCTGCAGCTGGCCGGCCAGGAAGGCCTGATCGAAACCGTGCGTGGCATCGGCTACCGGCTATGGCCCTGGGACTGAGGCCCAACCGCATCTGGGTGCGCTTCGGCCTGTGGATCACGGCCACCGTGCTCAGCACCATCGCCCTGCTGGCCATCGGCGTGCTGGTGTTCTCCGAGATCCAGTACCGCGACTTCTACAACAGCCTGCCGCCGGCCGTGCAGATCGAGCTGGACGAACTCAACGCCCAGTCGCTGGAGGACAGCCCGCGCGCCATGCAGATCTATGGCCAGTACTGGACGGGCGATCTGCTGTTCGGCGAGAAATGGTCGCTGGTCATCGGCCTGCTGGTGTGCCTGCCCTTCGGACTGGCCGTGGGCTTTTGGGTGTCTCGCCTGGTGACGCGGCCCCTGGCGTCCATGGTCGAGGTGGCCAAGCGCGTGGAGCTGGGCGACTTCAGCGCGCGCGCCCTGCCCGGCAAGGCCCACGGCGAGATGGCCGAGATGGTGGTGGCCTTCAACCGCATGATCGATTCGCTGGAGACGCTGGAGACCGAGCGCCGCGCCACGGCGGCCTCGATCTCGCATGAGCTGCGCACGCCGCTGACGGTGCTGCAGGCGCGACTGCATGCCATCTGCGATGGCGTCATCGCGGCGGACGACACCGAATTGAACACCCTGCTGTCCCAGGTCGAGCACCTGGGCCGGCTGGTGGACGACCTGCACACGCTGTCCATGGCCGATGCAGGCCAGCTCTCGCTGCAAAAGCAGCGCATGGACCTGACCCTGCTGGTGGCCGAGACGCTGGACCAGCTCCACCCCCAGCTGCAGCAGCACGGCATGCAGCTGGACCTGTCCCTGCCCGGCCCCACCGACGAAGGCATTACCGACATCCGCGCCGATGCCGACCGCATGCGCCAGATCCTCTCCAACCTGGTCAGCAACGCCATGCGCCATGCGGCCAGCGGCGCATGGCTGGGCGTGGCGCTCACGGTGGAGTCCGATATCGAAGGCCGCGCCTGGACCGTGCTGCGCATCAGCGATGCAGGCCCCGGCCTGCCCAGCGAGCTGCGCGCCCATCCCTTCCAGCGCTTTGCCCAGGTGCCCGGCAAGCGCCGCCGCGAGGGTTCTGGCCTGGGCCTGTCCATCGTCAAGGCGCTGACCCTGTCCCAGGGCGGCAGCGTGGAGGCCGACGATTCCGAGCGGGGCGGCGCCCGCTTCACGCTGCGCTTTCCGCGCATCTGAGTCTCGGGCCCCTGGGCCCTGAGGGACTACGCAGCCTGCGCCTTGCGCAGCAGCGCATGAATGGCCCAGCCCAGCGGCTCGCGCAGTTGCTGCGGCGTCTGCTGCGGCCCCAGCGCCAGCAGCGACTGCGACACCCAGCCATAGGTCATCGTGTGCAGCAGCCGCGCCAGGGGCTGGGCCGGCTCGGGCAACGGCGGATCGCAGTCCTGCAGCGCCATGGCCCACAGCTGCACATAGGCCTGGTAGTGGCGCCGGAAGGGCTCGGGCGCGGACACCTTGCGCTCGAGCATGAACAGCGCAGACCACATCGGCGCCTCGCGCGCAATGCCGTCCACCAAGGTGTCCAGCAGCCGGTCCACGCGCGTGGCCGGCGCCATGCCGGCGCATCCCTGCAGCGTCTGCAGTCCCTGGGCATGCAGGGTCTGCACCTGGCGGTGGATGCACATGGCCGCCAGCGTGTCCATGTTGCCGAAGTATTCGTAGAAGGTGCCCAGGCCCACGCCGGCCACGGCCGCCACCTCGCGCACCGTGGTGCGCTCGTAGCCCTGCTCGATCACAAGCCGAACAAAGGCGTCCTGCAGCGCCTGCGAGGTGGCCTGCGCGCGCGATTGCAGGGGGCGGCGCCGCACTTTGGGCGGCTGCGGCTGCTGCCTTGAAACCCGAACACCTTTGCTGGGCATTTTTCCTAGACTTTTGCGTTGGTTGAGACCCAAGATCACGGAGACACGCATGAGCACCGGCCAGACTTTGCAGACACGGCACACCTGGAACACGCACGACGTCCTGAACCAGGTCGACGAACTCACCGACTTCAACCTGCTGGAGGCCGACCCCGCCCTGGCCGAGGCCCTGCAGCGCAGCGGCGCTGCGCGCCACATCCCTTCGCTGTCGCGCTATGCGCAGCAGCTGGGCGAGCGCGCCACCTGGGAGCTGGCCGAGCAGGCCAACCGCCACACGCCCGAGCTGCACCGCTTCGACGCACGCGGCCGCATCATCGACGCCGTGGAGTTCCACCCGAGCTGGCACACGCTGCTGGGACTATACCGGCAGCAGGGGCTGATCTCCCTGCCCTTCGAGGACAGCAGCGCGGGCCGCTGGAGCGCCTGGGCCGCAGGTTTTTACCTGCACGGCCAGGTCGAACAGGGCACGCTGTGCCCGGCCACCATGACCACGGCCGCCATCCCGCTGCTGCAAAAGGAACCGGCGCTGTGGCAGCAGCTGCAGGGCAAGCTGTTCAGCCACGAATACGATCCGCGCGACCTGCCCGTCGCCGACAAGGCATCGATGTGGCTGGGCATGGGCATGACCGAGAAGCAGGGCGGCTCCGACGTGCGCGCCAACACCACGGTGGCCATGCCGGTGCACGCCGGCGGGCGTGGCGGCGAGTACCTGCTGCGCGGCCACAAGTGGTTCTTCTCGGCCCCCATGTGCGATGCCCACCTGGTGGTGGCGCGCATGGGGGAAGGCGGTGGGCAGGCCTGCTTCTACGTACCGCGCTGGCGCCCGGACGGCAGCAGGAATGCCGTGCGCGTGCAGCGCCTGAAGGACAAGGTGGGCAACCGCAGCAACTCCAGCAGCGAGGTGGAGTTCGAGGACGCCTGGGGCATCCTGATGGGCGAGGAAGGCCGGGGCATTCCCACCATCATCGAGATGGCCACCTACACGCGCCTGAACTGCGTGCTGGGCAGCGCCGCCATCCTGCGCTCGGCCACGGTGCAGGCCCTGGCCTATGCGCGCCGGCGCAGCGTCTTCGGCAAGCGGCTGGCCGAGCAGCCGCTGATGCGCAGCGTGCTGGCCGATCTGGCGCTGGAGAGCGAGGCCGCGCTGCAGATCGCCATGCGCCTGGCCCAGGCCTATGAGCGTGGAGGCGACGAGGGTGATCCGCTGGAACGCGCCTGGAAACGCATCATGACGCCGGCGGCCAAGTTCTGGGTCTGCAAGCGCGGCGTGGAGCTGACGGGCGAGGCCATGGAGGTGCTGGGCGGCAACGGCTATGTGGACACGGGCGTGATGGCGCGCCTGTTCCGCGAGGCGCCCGTGAACTCGATCTGGGAAGGCTCGGGCAACGTCATGTGCCTGGACGTGCTGCGCGCCATCTCGCGCGAGCCCGACGGCGCGCAGCTGCTGCTGCAGGACCTGATCGACACGGCGGCGGGCGAGCCCGCGCTGCTGCAGCAGGCGCAGTCGCTGGCCCGGCGCCTGTCCGGCCCGCCTGACCAGCTCGAGGCCCAGGCACGCCGCCTGGTGCAGGACCTGGTGCTGCTGGCCCAGGCCTGCCTGCTGCGCCGCCATGCGCCGCCCGCCATGGCCGACGGCTTCATCGCCACGCGCCTGGGCGCGCAGCAGGGCGCCATGGTGGCGGGCGCCTTCGATCCCGCAGGCCTGGACATTGCCGCCATCCTGCAGCGCGCGCTGCCCGCCTGAAGCGGTGGCCGGCCCGCCACACAACAAAGCACAAGGAGACAAGACATGAACCTGCTCGACGCCTTCGACAGCGCCGTGCGCAAGACGCCTGCCAAGGCCTTTCTGCGCGACCGCGGCGCCTCCATCAGCTATGCCGACATGCAGCGGCGTTCGCAGCGCGCTGCCGCCGTCCTCCAGGCCCAGGGCGTGGGCCGGGGCGATACCGTGGCCCTGATGTGCCTGAACACGCCGGGCTTTGTCGAAGCCCTGTTCGGCGCCTGGCGCCTGGGCGCCGCGCTGGTGCCCGTCAACCACAAGCTGCAGGCGCCCGAGCTGCAGTACATCCTCGGCCACGCGCAGTGCAAGGCCCTGGTGTTTGACGCCGCACTCGCGCCCGTGGTCGCCGCCGCGCAGCACCCCTGCGCCCGACTTGTGACCGAGGCGCAAGAGGCCGTCCCGGGTGTCCAGGACTGGGACACGCTGGTGGCGGCCGCCAGGCCCCTGGAAGGCGCGGGGCCCGCCGATGGCGACATCGCCCAGGTGCTCTACACCTCCGGCACCACGGGCCGGCCCAAGGGCTGCCTGCTGAGCCACCGCGCCGTCACGCTGGCGGCGATCACGGCCGCGCTGGGCCTGTCCATCACGCGCGAGGAACGCACGCTGATGGCCATGCCCATCTGGCATTCCTCGCCGCTCAACAACTGGTTTGGCGGCACGCTGTACATGGGCGGCACCGTGGTGCTGCTGCGCGAGTACCACCCGCAGCATTTCCTGCAGGCCGTGCAGGACGAGGGCGTGACGCTGTACTTCGGCGCCCCCGTCTCCTACTTCGCGCCGCTGCAGATGCTGCCCGACTTTGCCCGCTACGACCTGAGCAGCGTGCGCGCCTGGGTCTACGGCGGCGGCCCCATCGGCGCCGACATGGCGCGCAAGCTGGCCACGGCCTACCGCAGCGACCGCTTCTACCAGGTCTACGGCATGACCGAGACCGGGCCCACGGGCACCACGCTCTACCCCGAGGAGCAGGTGGAGCGCGCAGGCTCCATAGGCCGCGTGGCCTTGCCCGGCGTGGACATGCGCGTGGTGCGCGACGACGGCGAGGATGCCGGCCCGGGCGACACCGGCGAGATCTGGCTGCGCACCGGCAGCGTGATGGACGGCTACCTGCACGACGCCCAGGCCACGGCCGCCGCCTTCGCGCCCGGCGGCTGGTACCGCACGGGCGATCTTGCGCGCCTGGACGACGCGGGCTATCTCTTCATCGTGGACCGGACCAAGGACATGGTCATCACAGGGGGCGAGAACGTTTATTCCAAGGAGGTGGAGGATGCGATCTCGGCCCATCCCCAGGTCGCCGACGTCGCCGTCGTGGGCCGGCCCCACCCCGAATGGGGCGAGACCGTCATCGCCCATGTGGTGCTGCGCGGCGAGACCGCGCCCGATACCGAGGCGCTGCAGCAATTCCTGGCCGACAGGCTGGCGCGCTACAAGATCCCGCGTGAATTCGTCTTTGCGGCCAGCCTGCCGCGCACGCCCACAGGCAAGCTGCAGAAGTTTCTGCTGCGTCAGGAGCGCAGCGCCCCCTGAGGCGCCGGCCCCCTGCGTGGCCTGCTTCGCGACCTGCTTCGCGGCCTACTTCGCGGCCTTGAAATCCGACTCGCTCATGCCCCGCCGCCAGTAGGCCACGACCAGCTGCTCGTGCTTTTCCAGCCCGCGCTCCTCGCGCGCCCACTGGCGCACGGCCTGGGCGGTGTCGAATTCGCCAGCGGCCCAGACGAAGCGGCTGGCGGGATGACCGGCCAACGCATCCGGCCAGCGCACGGCGCGCAGCGCGTCGATCAGCAGCGTGGTGGTGCCGGCCTCGGCAGCGCCCCGGTGCAGCCAGTGCCATTGCAGGCCTGCGGGCGCCTGCACGGGCTGCTCGTCCTGCGGACCCTGGACCTCGGCAAACACATGGCCGCGCGTGTGCGCCGGCAGGGCGGCCGCAATGCGCAGCATGGCGGGCAGGCCGGTGTCGTCGCCGGCCAGCAGCATCCAGTCGGCCGGCGTGGCCGTGCGCCCGCCGGGGCCGGTCATGCCGATGCGCTGGCCCGGCTGGGCGCGCGCGGCCCAGGCCGACCCGGGGCCTGCATCCTCGTGCAGCACGAAGTCCACGTCGATCCATCCGTCGGCGCCGTCTTGGGCCATTCCCATCGCACGCATGGTGTACGTGCGCATGTCCAGGCGCATGTCACCCTCGGGCAGGCGCAGCAGGCCGCTGGCCGACAGCGTGGGCCATTGGGGCTCGGTCACGCCGGGCTGGGGGAACAGCAGCTTGACGTGGATGTGGGTGTCCTGCGCATAGCGCGCCATGTCGTCGCAGGCAAAGCGCACGCGGCGCATGTGCGGCGTGAGATCGCGCACGGCCAGCACCCGCAGCTCGCGGAAGGCCGGCGGGCGCTGCAGCGCGGCACCGTCACCCTCCCAGGCCAGGGAGCCGTCGGCGGCGCCCGTGGCCTCCAGCAGCAGGTGGGCCAGCATGAGCTTCATGTCCTGCAGCAGTTCCACGCCGGGCGCGGCCACCTCGGCATGCACCTGCCGGCCCTCCAGCCACAGCTGGCCCCGGCCGCCTTCGTAGTCGGCCACCCAGCGCGTGCCTTCGCGGCGCACGGTGATGTCGTGCTCCTGCATGTGCCCGACGATGGCGGCAATGGCTTCGTCGGGCCTGTCCATGTGCACCGAGGTGCGCGCCTGCAGCTGTGTCATTCGCGTATGTCCTTTCTTTTGCCAGATTGCAGCACCGCCTGGCGCAAGCAGGCTTTGCGGCAGGCCTGCCGATGTTTGCGCCACGCGCCAAAGACGCCCGTCGGGCGTCAGACCCGGGCACGCACCAGCTTGGGGGAGATGCCGAAGCGGCGCTTGAAGGCCGTGGAAAAGTTGGCCGCGCTGGAATAGCCGGCCCCATGCGCGACCTCGGCCACGCTGCAGCCCGTCTGCTCCAGCGCGGCCCAGGCGCGCGCCAGCCGCTGCTCGCGCCGGTACTCGTCGATGCTGGAGCCATAGGCCAGGCGGAACTGGCGCTGCAGCGCACTGGCGCTCAGGCCCACTTCGCGTGCGATCTCGGCCAGCGTGCGGCAGCCGTCGCCGCCGCTGTCCAGCAGGGCCTTGAGGCGCGCCATGCGCCGGTGCTCGCGTACGCCCAGCACGCCCGGCACGGTCTGCGCCGGATCGGGCTCGGGCGCCTCGAGGGACTGCACGGCCTCGTGCACCAGCTCCAGCGTGCGGCTGGCCAGCAGCAAGGGCGCCGAGCCCTCGCGTGCCAGCTGGATGATCTGCTCGGCCACCGCCACGGCACGCGGCGAGGGCTGCCAGGGCCGTATGGCCAGCAATTGCTGCTCCATCCAGTGCTGCAGCAGCGGCGGCGCCGCCATGGGCAGGGTCTGCGCGGCAAACCACTGCGGCTGCACGGTGATGCTGAGCTTGCGCTCGAACTTGCCGCGCCGCCACTGCCGCATGAACATGTCGCCGGGCCGCGTGTGGATGACGGCCCCGCAGGCCTGCACATGGGCACCGGCGGCGCTGGCGGGTGCCACCTGCAGCTGCAGGCCCTGGTTGCCGAAGGCCACGTCCACGCACCCCTCCAGCAGCACGACCATGTGCAGGCCCGGCACGGCCGGCGAACGCGTGCTCATGGTGCGCAGGTCGCGGGCTTCCACGCCATGCAGCCACAGGCCAGGCTGGACCTGCCAGGCCTGCAGGTGACCGGCCAGCAGCGCATCCTGCGCCGTGACCTCGGCATCGAGGATGCGGTAGTCGGGCCCGCTGAAGTCACAGGCACGCAACGTGCCCCGCCCCAGCCAGCGCGGAGGGCGTGCAGGTGTTTGGACAGAGGAGAAAGCCATGGCCAGCCGGAGCGGTGCGCGCCCCACAGACAAGAATGATTCTTATTTTATGAAAGCCCCCTGCACCACGCTGGCTGCGGGGAATCCATTGCATGGCCTGGCGCGGGCAGGCCCGCGTGTGCGCCACAATGCGCCATGCTCAGCCTCCAAGACATCCAGAACGCCGCCGGCCGCCTGCGCGGCGCCGTGCTCGAAACGCCCTGCGTGGAATCGCGCACGCTGTCCCAGATCACGGGCGCGCAGGTGTATCTCAAGTTCGAGAACCTGCAGTTCACGGCCTCGTTCAAGGAACGCGGCGCCCTCAACAAGCTGGCCCAGCTCTCGCCCGAGGAGCGCGCACGCGGCGTGGTCGCCATGAGCGCCGGCAACCATGCCCAGGGCGTGGCCTACCACGCGCAGCGCCTGGGGGTGCGTGCCGTCATCGTCATGCCGCGCTTCACGCCGGGGGTGAAGGTGGAGCGCACGCGCGGCTTCGGCGCCGAGGTCGTGCTGCACGGCGACTCCCTGGCCGAGGCGCGCCAGCACGCCTACGCGCTGGCCGAGCAGCAGGGCCTGTGCTTTGTCCATCCCTATGACGACGAGCAGATCGCGGCGGGCCAGGGCACCCTGGCGCTGGAAATGCTGGCCGAACAGCCGGATCTGGACCTGCTGGTCGTGGCCATTGGCGGCGGCGGCCTGATCGCGGGCGTGGCCACGGCGGCCAAGGGGCTGAACCCGGACATCGAAATCATCGGCGTGCAGACCCAGCGCTTTCCGTCCATGTTCAATGCCGTGCGCCAGGCCGAGCTGCCGATGGGCACCTCGACCATCGCCGAAGGCATTGCCGTCACCCAGCCCGGCGCGATCACGCAGGAAGTCGTGGCACGCCTGGTGGACGACATGCTGCTGGTCGATGAGGGCGACATCGAGCAGGCCGTGCTCATGCTGCTGGAGATCGAGAAGACCCTGGTCGAGGGCGCGGGCGCCGCAGGCCTGGCCGCGCTGCTGCGCCATCCGCAGCGCTTTGCGGGCAAGAAGGTGGGAATGATCCTGTCGGGCGGCAATATCGATCCGCTGCTGCTGGCAGCCATCATCGGGCGCGGAATGGTGCGCTCCGGGCGGCTGGCGCGCATCAAGGTCAGCGCGCGCGACGTGCCCGGCGTGCTGGCGCGCATCACGGCCACGGTGGCTGCAGCGGGCGCCAATATCGAGGAAGTCCACCACCAGCGCGCCTTCACCATGCTGGCCGCGCAGAGCGTGGAAATCGAGCTGGTGCTGCAGACGCGCAACAAGGCCCATATCGACGAGGTCATAGCCGCCCTTCAGGCCGAAGGCATGCAGGTCAATGCCGTCTAGCAGGCCCGGTGTCATGGCTTTCCCCGAAGGCGCCAGGGGACAGGCCTGCCTAGAATCAGGCATCCCCATTGGCAAGCCAGGAGCTTTTGCATGACGCACGATCCCGCAGCGCACCACGGCGAGCAGCCGGCCCCCGAAGACGCCACCGAGGCCGTCGTCCCCTACATGCCTGTCATCCTGCCCCTGGCAGGCGCCGTGCTGATGTTTCTGCTGGCCTTCATTGCCGTCAACATGGCCTGATTCCGGCCCTCCTGCCCCTGCACCAGGCCCCGCTTTGCGGGGCTTTTTGCTTGCCTTTTCAACAGGCAATTTCATCGTTCATATTGCATACTTCAATGCATAGAATGCATAGTTTTTGCCATTCGTTTGCTGACAAATTCGTGACCGCTCCCTAGAATCGAATCCCCAGCCGGTGCGCCGCCAGCTTCCGCCAGCGCCGCTTCGCCGCCCAGAGAAGAGCTTCCTTCGCGCGCCGACTGAACGAGAGCCCGTTTCTCAAAGTTGGCGCGGTGCAGCAGGCGCGTCCCCTTTGAAAAACTGGTTTTTTCAATTGAAGGAAGCTCCGCGATGAACGCACCCGTCATGCAAGGCCTGAACATCCAGGCCCCCGCCTATGTCAAGAACAGCCGCCTGATCGCCTGGGTGGCCGAGATGGCCGCACTGTGCAAGCCCGCCAAAATCCATTGGTGCGATGGCTCGCAGGAGGAATACGAGGAGCTGTGCCAGCAGCTCGTCGATGCCGGCACCTTCAAGAAGCTCGATCCCGTCAAGCGCCCCGGCAGCTACCTGGCCTGGTCCGATCCGTCCGATGTGGCGCGCGTCGAGGACCGCACCTACATCTGCTCGGCCAACAAGGAAGACGCAGGCCCGACCAACAACTGGATGGCCCCGAACGAGATGCGCGCCACGCTGCAGCCGCTGTTCGACGGCTGCATGGCCGGCCGCACCATGTATGTGGTGCCTTTCTCCATGGGCCCGCTGGGCTCGCCCATCGCCCACGTGGGCGTGGAGCTGTCCGACAGCGCCTATGTGGCCGTCAACATGAAGATCATGACCCGCATGGGCCGTGCCGTGTATGACGTGATCGGCGTGGAAGGCGAGTTCGTTCCCTGCGTGCACACCGTGGGCGCGCCCCTGGCCGAAGGCGAGAAGGACCAGACCAGCTGGCCCTGCAACAAGACCAAGTACATCGTCCACTACCCCGAGACGCGCGAAATCTGGAGCTATGGCTCGGGCTACGGCGGCAACGCCCTGCTGGGCAAGAAGTGCTTTGCGCTGCGCATCGCCTCCACCATGGGCCGCGACCAGGGCTGGCTGGCCGAGCACATGCTCATCCTGGGCGTGACCAACCCCGAAGGCAAGAAGTACCACGTGGCTGCGGCCTTCCCCAGCGCCTGCGGCAAGACCAACTTCTCCATGCTGGTGCCGCCCAAGGTCTTCGAAGGCTGGAAGGTCACCACCATCGGCGACGACATCGCCTGGATCAAGCCCCAGGCCGACGGCTCGCTGCGCGCCATCAACCCCGAAGCCGGCTATTTCGGCGTGGCCCCGGGCACGAACTACCACACCAACCCCAACTGCATGGCCAGCCTCGACAAGAACGTGATCTTCACGAACGTCGCGCTGACCGACGACAACGACGTGTGGTGGGAAGGCATGGACAAGGACACCGGCAAGCTGCCCGATCACCTGATCGACTGGCAAGGCAAGGACTGGACGCCCCAGATCGCCCGCGAGACCGGCGCCAAGGCCGCCCACCCCAACGCCCGCTTCACCGTGGCCGCGACCAACAACCCCGCGCTGGACGAAGCCTGGGACGATCCCAAGGGCGTGAAGATCGACGCCATCATCTTCGGCGGCCGCCGCTCCACCACCGTGCCGCTGGTGACCGAGGCCCGCAACTGGACCGAAGGCGTCTACATGGCCGCCACCATGGGCTCGGAAACCACGGCCGCCGCCTTCGGCGCCCAGGGCGTGGTGCGCCGCGACCCCTTCGCCATGCTGCCGTTTGCCGGCTACAACATGAGCGACTACTTCCAGCACTGGCTCACGCTGGGCGCCAAGATCCAGGCCCAGGGCGCGGCACTGCCCAAGATCTTCACCACCAACTGGTTCCGCAAGAATGCCGACGGCAAGTTCGTCTGGCCCGGCTACGGCGAGAACATGCGCGTGCTCAAGTGGATGATCGACCGCCTCGAAGGCCAGGCACAGGGCGAGCAGACCGCCTTCGGCATTGCGCCCCAGTACGCCGAGATCAACTGGACCGGCCTGGACTTCTCCGCCGACCAGTTCGCCAGCGTGACCAGCATCGACAAGGCCGCCTGGGCCGAGGAAATGCAGCTGCACACCGAGCACTTCGACAAGCTGGCCCACAAGCTGCCCCAGGAGCTGCTGGTGACCAAGGCCGAACTGGAAAAGCGCCTGGGGACATAAAGCTCCCCCTGAGCGGCTACGCCGCTTCCCCCTCTCGCTTCGCGGGGGGGACGGCACCCTCGGTGCGGGGCGGCCCTTCCTCGGTGCCCCTTGCTTTGGGCAGCGCCAGTTTCATGGACTGTGGAAGATGCACAGAACAATGAATCCCTGAGTAGCTCTCGACCCATGGAAAAAGCCTCGCAGTGCGAGGCTTTTTTTGTGGCGTTTCAACGACGCCCCCAGACAACAAAAAAGCCGCGCCTTGTGGGCAGCGGCTTTTTTTGGAGGAGCGCCGCAAGGCGCCCCAGGCAGAGATCAGCTACCTTGCCTATCCATGGCGCGGGCCAGGTCGGCCATCAGGCGGGCGTCTTGCAGGGCGGCGTTCCAGATGCGCTCGTCAGCGGCGGCCTGCTGGCGGCTCTCGGTCCAGGCGCGGTAGCCGGCACGGGCCATCATGGCGGCGCGGCGGGCGGGGGCGGAGAACAGGGCCAGGCCCATGAAGGCGGCAACCCACAGCACGACCCAGGCGCCCAGCATGTGGCCGTCGGTCCAGTTGTGGGCCACCTCGTTGACCACCACCATCAGCGCGGCCACCAGGGCAGCGAGCAGCAGGGCGCTGGCGCCGCGCTTGCCGGAGAAACGCTTGACGGCGCTCTTGCGGTCGTCGGCGGCTTGATAGACATGCACCACACCAGGGTGCTCGACACAGTAGGAGTTGTAAATGAAGTTGCTCATGGCAGATAAACCCAGTTAAATGGCCGCTTTTGACGGCGTGGCGGGCGACTAGGGGTAACTATAGGGTTTACCCTAGAGTTCTTCAAATTTATATCTTGAATCTGTAGCATTCACACCAGTGATGACTCAGCGCTCGCTGCCACGGCCATGTCCGCCCTGAACTTCCGCACACTGGATCTGAACCTGCTGCGCGTCTTCGACGAGGTGATGGCGGAGCGCAGCCTCACGCGGGCGGCCCACAAGCTGGCCATCACCCAGCCGGCCGTGAGCAATGCGCTGCGCCGCCTGCGCGAGGCGCTGGGCGACGAGCTCCTGGTGCGCCAGGGCCAGGGCGTGGAGCCCACGCCGCGCGCGCTGGCGCTGTGGCCCGTGATCCGCGAGGCGCTGCAGCAGCTGCAGGACACGCTGACGCCAGGCGAATTCCACCCATCCACCGCCACCGCCACCTTTGTGCTGGCCATGGCCGACGCCACGGCGGCCACGCTGATTCCTCCCATGTTCAGCCTGCTGGAGCGCGAGGCGCCCGGCATCGGCATCCGCGTGCTGCCGCTGACCACGCGCGACCCGCGCAGCCTGCTGGAGGCCGGCGAGGCCGACATGGCCGTGGGCTACTTCCCCGCCGCGCTGGCCGACCTGACGGCGCGCGCGCAGTCGGGCGCCCTGGTGGCCTTCGACAGCCGGCGCCTGTATGAAGGCGAGTACCTGTGCGTGATGCGCCAGGGCCATCCGCTGGCCGATGTGCCGCTGACGCTGGACAACTACTGCGCGGCGCGCCACATGCTGGTGAGCTTCTCGGGCCGCTCCTTCGGCTTCATCGACGAGGCCCTGGCCTCGCTGGGCCGCACGCGCCAGGTGGTGCTTACCGTCAACCAGTTCTTCACGGCCGGGCGCGTGGTCATGACCTCCAATCTGCTGACCATATTGCCGCGCCACTTCGTGCCCGTGACCGGCATGGCCGACAAGCTGGTGCTGCGCGAGCTGCCCTTCGACGTGCAGCCCGTGCACGTGGACGCGCTGTGGCGCCGGCGCGGCCAGCATCCTCAGGCCTACGACTGGCTGCTGCGCACGCTCACGCGCTCTGCAGAGGCGACCTTCCCGCACACCTGAGCGCCGTTTGCGGGGCGCCCGCGCCAGCGCAGGTTCTACACTTGGCCGCATGAAGATCCAGCTGCTGTCCGACCTGCACCTCGAGGCCCATCCGCATTTCACCGCAGAGCCCGCACCCGATGCCGACGTGCTGGTGCTGGCCGGCGACATAGGCTCCTACCAGAGCGGCAGCCTGCTGCCGGGCCAGGATTTCGGGCTGGAGCGCTTCTCTCCCCTGCCCCAGTACGCGGGCTGGCCCTGCCCCGTGATCTTCGTGCCGGGCAACCATGAGTACGACATGCAGGACTTCGACGCCGCCCACGCCCGCCTGCGTGCCACCTGCGAGCGCATGGGCATGGTCTGGCTGGAGCGCGAGACGGCCGTGCTGGACGGCGTGCGCTTCGTGGGCACCACGCTGTGGAGCGACTACGACGCCATGTCCATGCATGAAGGCGTGACCGATCTGGCCCGGCTGCTCAAGCTGCGCGAGAAGGCCTTTCGCGCCGCCAATTTCTACCTGCAAAAGACCGGCGGCACGCGCGACGGCGAGCCCTTCCTGGCCGAGCCCATGCGCGAGCAGTCGCTGGTCTGCCAGCAATGGCTGCGCCAGGCGCTGGCCAGGCCCTTCGATGGCCCCACGGTGGCCGTCACGCATTTCGCGCCCAGCCTGCGCAGCTCCGACCCGCGCTACGGCCTGGTGCCGGGCACGGCCGGCTTTTGCAACGTGCTGGATGAACTGCTGCCCTTTGCCGATCTGTGGCTGCACGGCCACCTGCATTCGCCCAGCGACTATGTGGCCGAGGGCCTGCGCGGCGATGGCAGCGCCTGGCGCTGCCGCGTGGTGGCCAACCCGCTGGGCTACGCGCGCAAGGGCGAGCAGGAGGGGTTTTCGCCGCGCTCTACCATCGAGTTGCCGGTGCATGCGACCGCAGGGGCGGCAGAGGCACCGGCCCGTGCTTGACCTGGATCAAGCACTCCACCCCGGCTTGGGCTTAGTCTCGGGCCATATCCAAGGAGGACCTTCATGAACATCCTGCTCGCTGTCGATGGCAGCCCCTACACCCAGAAGATGCTGGCCTACCTGACCTCGCACCCGGAGATCCTGGGTTCGGCCCACAGCTACAGCGCCATCACCGTCCAGCCCCAGCTGCCGGCCCGCGCGCGCGCCGCCCTGGGCAAGGACGTGGTGGACGAGTACTACGCCGAGGAGTCGACCAAGGTGCTGGACCCCGTGTGCAGCTACCTGGCCGAGCACGGCGTGCAGGCAGCCCGCCTGAGCAAGGTCGGCCCGATTGCCGACTCCATCATCAAGGCGGCCGAAGAAGGCAAGTTCGACCTGCTGGTCATGGGCACGCATGGCCACGGCACGCTGGGCCGCCTGGTCATGGGCTCGGTCAGCACCCAGGTGCTGGCCGGCAGCCAGGTGCCTGTGCTGCTGATCCGCTGATCGACCGCTCGATACGCTGCCCCGTGCACACGCAGCGCCCATAACCAGAAAAAGCAAAGCGCGGGCATCACGGCGCAATGAGGCAAGGACGGCTCCCCTGAGGGAGCCGTCTTTTTTTGCATGGTGCCTTCCCACCATCCTGCGGGCCTGCCGTCACCGGGCTGTCACAGCCGCCTCTTACAGTCGCGCGATTTGTCACACAGGGGATGGTGAGCATGCGCGCGAGTACTTTGGATTGGCGGCACAAGGCGATTGCAACGGCCTGCCTGGCCCTGTGTGGCGCTGCATGGTCCGCGCCCTTCACCCCGGGCAACCTGGTGGCCTACCGCGTGGGCACGGGCACAGGCGCGCTGCCCGTGTTCCTGGATGAGTACCGCGTGGACGGCACCCTGGTGCAATCGCTGCCGCTGTCAGGCGGAGCGACGCCGCTGACGGCCAGCAGCAAGGGCTCGGAAGGCCTGCTCAACCGCTCGGACAATGGCCTGTGCCTGGTGGTTCCCGGCTATGCCGTGGCCACCGGCGGCACCGAGCCCAACGGCGTCACGGCAGCGGCGGCCCCGCGCGCCGTGGCCGTGGTGGGGTTCGACTCCGACGTGAAAAGCCTGCGCCCGCTCGGCACCACGGCCTTCAGCAAGGACACCATCCGCGGTGCAGCCAGCAGCGACTGCGGCGCCGTCTGGGCCAGCGGCAAGGGTACGGCCACGGCCAACAACGGCATCTGGCACGTGGCTGCCGACGGCACGGGCATCTCCCAACTGAACAGCAGCAATGTCCAGGGCCTGGCGGTCGCCGGCGGCCAGTTGATCGCCGCCATCAACGGCGGCTCGCTCAACCAGATCGGCACGAATTTGCCGACCACGGGCATCCAGACGGCCCTGCCCCTGGCGGGCCTGACGCCCTCCACCTACCGCGGCATCGCCTTCCTGCAACTCGATGGCGGCCCCGCGCTGGCGAACACCGTCTACGTGGCGGACAACGATACCGGCGCCATCCGGAAATTCCGCCTCTCGATGGACGGCACCAGCTGGCAGCCCGCAGGCTCCATTGCCGGCCTGTCCAAGGTCCACGGCCTGGCCGCCTTCGATACCGGCGGCGGCAATGTGATGCTGATGGCCACCGACACCACGGGCCGCCTGTACCGCGCCTTCGATCACGGCGGCTACGCCGGCACGCTGTCGGGCACGGCCGAGTCCATCGCCGCGCCGCAGGACGGCGTGTTCTATGGCGTGGCCTGGGCCCCGCTGGAGACCGTGCCGGCGACCGTGCCCGCCGCCCCCTCCAACCTGACGGCCACCCCGGCCGGCAACCGCGTGACGGCCGCCTGGGACGCCGTGCCGGGCGCAGCCTACTACGTGGTGGAGCTGTCGCAGGACAGCTTTGCATCGGTAGCCTCCACGGCCGTGGCCCTGGGCAACAGCCAGGCGCTGGAAGGCCTGCAGCCCGGCAGCTATACGCTGCGCGTGCGCGCCGTCAACGGCCTCGGCGGGAGCACGGCTGCAGTGAGCGTGCCTTTCATGGCCTCGGCCCCGCCGACGGCCTCGCTGCCCGAACTGACCGCGTTTTCCGGCGTGGTCGGCGACGCCAACGACCCGCTGGCCTCGGCAGGCATCGGCTTCACGGTGCAGGATGCGGGGGGCGCTGGCGGCGTACAGGTCACTGCGCGTTCGAGCAACCAGGCCGTGGTGGCCGACGCCGGCCTGGCCGCGTCCAACCAGGCCGGCAACGCCGTGCTCAGGATCACGCCCACGGGCGTGGGCTATGCCGACATCACCGTCACGCTGACCAACGCGGGCGGCGCCTCCGTCAGCCGCACCATCAAGTACGCGGCCTCGGCCAACACCGCAGCCAACACCAGCCCGCGCTGGCTGGCCGGGCGCTCGGACGCATCGACGGCCATCGTCATCGATGCCGCCACCATGCTGGTGGGCGACGACGAGGCGCCTGCCCAGGATGCCTCGGGCAATGCGCTGCCGGCCGGCAACTCCTTCTCGGCCTATGGCCCGGCCGGCGGGCTGCCCGTCAAGCCGCTGATGCTGGACAGGACCGCCCTGGGCCTGGCCGATGCCGCCGCCTGCACCGCCCCCGGCCTCACGGGCCTGGACAGCTGCAAGAGCGACGAGGAAATGGACATCGAGGCCAGCTTTGCCCTGGGCAGCCGCGTGTACGTGGCGGGCTCGCACTCCAACAACAAGAGCGGCAAGTCGCGCACCGACCGCTGGCGCCTGGCGGCGATGGATGTGACCGGCTCCGGCGCCTCCACGGCGCTGACCGCCAGTGGCTACTACCGCTGGCTGCGCGAGGACCTGCGCAGCTGGGACGCGGCCGCGCATGACGGCCTTGCCGCCAACTATCTGGGCCTGGTGGCCAGCTCGGACGGCGGCGCCACCAAGGCGCCCGAGGCCGAGACGATGAGCGGTTTCTCCATCGAAGGCATGTCCACCAGCCCCGACGACTCCGCCGCATGGCTGGGCTTTCGCGCGCCGCTGGTGCCGGCGCCGGGCGCGCCCGCCGTCACGGCCGACGACGCCACGGGCCGCACGCATGCGCTGATCGTGCCCGTGACCAACTTCGCGGCCCTGCCTGCGGCCGATGGCGGCAGCAAGGGCAGCGCGTCCATGGGCCAGCCGATTCGCCTGGACCTGGGCGGCCGCGGCATCCGCGAAATCCGCAAGAACGCGGCGGGCGAGTACCTGATCATTGCCGGTCCCTCGGCCAGCGCCACGGGCACCGCGCCGCGCAACTTCCAGCTCTATTCCTGGGATGGCCGCGTGAACAGCGCAGGCCTGGCCCTGAACCTGCGCCCGCGCGCTGCCGACCTGGCCGCCATCACCGCGCCCCATACCGCCTGCTCGGCCGAAGGCATAGGCGCCATGCCCGCCAGCCTGGACGCAGGCGGCAGCGTGGACATCCTCAGCGACTGCGGCGATGCCGATTTCTACGGCGATGGCACCGTGGCCAAGGACCTGCCCTATGCCGCCTGGAAAAAGGCGCGCCTGGACAGTCTGGCGGTGCCGGCGCTGTCCACCGTGGCCCTGTCCGCCCAGGCCGTGGACCAGACATCGGCCGTGGTCCAGGCCACGCCCAGCGTGGCCGGCAGCCTGCGCGCCGTGGCCCTGCCTGCCAATGCGCCCGTCCCCAGCTGGGAACAGGTCATGGCCGGCCTGGATGCCGCCGGCCTGCCGGCCCCTGCCAGCAACACGGTCAGCACCGCGGCCAATACCGCTGCCACGCTGTCCTTCACCGGCCTGGACCCCGCCGTGAGCTACCGCGTGCATGCGGTCAACCTGCCGGCATCGGGCACGGCCAGTGCGCCGGCTGTGCTGGCCCTGAGCAAGCCTGTGCCCATCGGCACGCAGATCGGCACGGGCAGCAACACGGCGGGCGTGAGCAACGGCACGGGCAATGTGGGTGCGGACCAATGGCAGTTCGCCTCGAACTCGGCAGGCTTTCAGCCTGCGCCCTCGCAAAGCCCGCTGCCGGGCAACCTGCGCCTGCCCTACGGCAGCCTGAGCTTCGTGCTCATGGGCGGCACGCCGGGCTCCATGGCCACCATCCGCATGGACCTGCCTGAAGCCGCGCCCGCCCAGGCCACGCTCTGGAAGTACGGCCCCACGGCCGCCACGCCCACGGCGCACTGGTATGAGCTGGCCGCGTCGGCCTACCGCTTCGCACCCGACCGCCGCTCGGTGAGCTTCGACATCACCGACGGGCAGACGGGCGACAGCGACCTGACCGTCAACGGCGTCATCGTGGACCCCGTGGCGGTGGCCGCGCCTGCGGCCCTGCCGCCCGGCGCCACGGCCACCCCCGTGCCCGGCCTGTCCACACTGGCCCAGGCGCTGCTGGCGCTGGCCCTGGGCGGCATGGCCGCACTGCGCCGCCGCCGCGGCTGACGCCAGCCCCCGCCAGCACCGGCAGCGCCCGGCGCCCCTTCAAGCCCCTGCACGGTTTGCCGCGCAGGGGCTTTTTGCTGCGGCCTGGGAAAACCCTGAATCCACCGTGTTGACGGGGCTTGTTGCAAAAACAATAATTACCACGTTAACTAAATTCACACCATGCAGATTCAGCCCTTTCTCCTGGATGACGGCCTTGCGCTGGGCACGGTCTACGGCACGCTGCTCAACCAGCAGGCCACCGTGCAGCGCCTGTCGCCGCAGTTCGACAGCGCGCCCTACAAGGCCGCTCCGCGCGCTCCCGTGCTCTATCTCAAGCCGCGCAATACCTGGGCGCGCGATGGCGCGGCGGTGGCCGTGCCGGCCGATCCCGGAGAGGTCCGCGTCGATGCCAGCATCGGCCTGGTGATCGGCCGCAGCGCCACGCGCGTCAGCGAAGCAACGGCCCTGGACCATGTGGCCGGCTGGCTGATCGCCAGCGACCTCACGCTGCCGCACGAGAACTACTACCGCCCCGCCATCCGCCAGCGCTGCCGCGACGGTTTCTGCCCGCTGGGCACGCTGGTGCGCGGCGCAGGCTTCGATGCGCAAGCGGCAGAACTCACGGTGTCCATCAATGGTGAACAGGTCTGGCAACGCGGCTTTGCCGACCTGGTGCGCCCGCCCGCAAGGCTGCTGGCCGACGTGACCGAATTCATGACGCTGTCGCCCGGCGACGTGCTGCTGCTGGGCCCGGGCGAAGGCGCACCGCTGGCGCGGCCCGGGGACCGCGTGGTCATCGAGGTGCCCGGCCTGGGCCGGCTCACGCATTCGGTGGTGGCAGAACAGGGAGCAGCAGCATGAAGCACGGACGCGTCATCTTCGAAGGACAGACCCTGCAGGTCACCGAAGGCCCGCACGGACAGGTGCAGTTGCCCGATGGCCGCCTGGTGGCGGAGACCGCCGTGCAGTGGCTGCCGCCGCTGCAGTTCGGCACCGTCTTCGCGCTGGGCCTGAACTATGCGGACCATGCCAAGGAAATCGCCTTCAACAAGGCGCCCGAGGAGCCGCTGGTCTTCCTCAAGGGCCCGAACACGCTGAACGGCCACCGCGGCCGCACGTACCGGCCCGCCGACGTGGCCTACATGCACTTCGAATGCGAGCTGGGCGTGGTCATCGGCAAGACCTGCCGCAACGTGCGCCGCGAAGACGCCTACGGCGTGGTCGCCGGCTACTGCACGGCCAACGACTACGCCATACGCGACTACCTGGAGAACTTCTACCGGCCCAACCTGCGCGTGAAGAACCGCGACGGCGCCACGCCCGTGGGCCCGTGGTTCGTCGATGCGGCCGATGTGCCCGACCCCATGAACCTGCGCCTGCGCAGCTGGGTCAACGGCGAGCTCAAGCAGGACGGCAGCACGCGCGACATGGTGCATGACATCCCCTCGCTGATCGCCCACCTGTCGGGCTTCATGACGCTGAACCCCGGCGACCTCATCCTCACCGGCACGCCCGACGGCGTGGCCGACTCCCGCGTGGGCGACGAGATCGTCACCGAGATCGAAGGCCTGGGCCGCCTGGTCAACACCATCGTCGGCGACGCGCCGGCCGCCTCCTGAACCCACCGCACACGCCAAGGAACTCCCATGCGCATTGACCACCTGATCGACGGCAAGGCCGTCGCCGGCAAGGACTATTTCGAGACCGTCAACCCCGCCACCCAGGAGGTGCTGGCCGAGGTTGCCGCTGGCGGCGAGGCCGAGGTGCAGGCCGCCGTCGCCGCCGCGAAGAACGCCTTTCCGAAATGGGCCAACACGCCCGCCACCGAACGCGCCAAGATCGTGCGCAAGCTGGGCGACCTGATCGCCCGCCATGTGCCCGAGATCGCGCAGACCGAGACCAACGACTGCGGCCAGGTCATCGCCCAGACCGGCAAGCAACTGGTGCCGCGCGCGGCCGACAACTTCTACTACTTTGCCGAGATGTGCACGCGCGTGGACGGCCACACCTATCCCACGCCCACGCACCTGAACTACACCCTGTTCCACCCCGTGGGCGTGTGCGCGCTGATCTCGCCCTGGAACGTGCCCTTCATGACGGCCACCTGGAAGGTGGCGCCCTGCCTGGCCTTCGGCAACACGGCCGTGCTCAAGATGAGCGAGCTGTCGCCCATGACGGCCGCGCGCCTGGGCGAGCTGGCGCTGGAGGCCGGCATTCCGCCCGGCGTGCTCAACCTGGTGCACGGCTACGGCAAGGACGCGGGCGAGCCCCTGGTGCGCCACCGCGATGTGCGCGCCGTCTCGTTCACGGGCTCGACCCAGACCGGCAACCGCATCGTGCAGGCCGCCGGCCTCAAGAAGTTCAGCATGGAGCTGGGCGGCAAGAGCCCCTTCGTGATCTTTGACGATGCCGACTTCGAGCGCGCGCTGGATGCGGCCGTGTTCATGATCTTCTCCAACAACGGCGAGCGTTGCACGGCCGGCAGCCGCATCCTGGTGCAAAAGGGCATCTATGCGAAGTTCGTGGACCGCTTCGTGGAGCGCGCCAGGAAGATCACCGTGGGCGACCCGCTGGACGAATCCACCATCGTCGGCCCCATGATCAGCGCCAGCCACCTGGCCAAGGTGCGCCACTACATCGAACTGGGCCAGAAGGAAGGCGCCAGCATGCTGTGCGGCGGCCTGGATGCGCCCGTGCTGCCCGAGCGCGTGCGCAAGGGCAACTACGTGCTGCCCACGGTGTTTGCCGACGTGGACAACCGCATGCAGATCGCCCAGGACGAGATCTTCGGCCCCGTGGCCTGCATCATCCCCTTCAGCGACGAGGCTGAGGCCGTGCGCCTGGCCAACGATATCCAGTACGGCCTGTCCAGCTACGTCTGGACCGAGAGCGTGGGCCGCGCCCACCGCGTGGCCGCCGCCATCGAGGCCGGCATGTGCTTCGTCAACAGCCAGAACGTGCGCGACCTGCGCCAGCCCTTCGGCGGCACCAAGGCCTCGGGCACGGGCCGCGAGGGCGGCAGCTGGAGCTACGAGGTCTTCTGCGAGCCCAAGAACGTGGCCGTATCGCTGGGCTCGCACCATATTCCGCACTGGGGCGTCTGAACGGGCGACCAGCGACAACGACAAAGAGAACCGAGGAGACAAGACATGCAACGCCGCCATTTCCTGCAATCCACCGCAGCCACCACGGCCGCAGCGCTGATGCTCCCGGGCCTTTCCCAGGCCCAGCCCGGCAGCGCGTCCGGCACCTGGCCCGCCAAGCCGCTGCGCATCATCGTGCCCTTCACGCCGGGCGGCACCACCGACTTGGTGGCGCGCCTGGTGGGCACCGAGCTGGGCAAGTCCCTGGGCCAGCCTGTGATCGTGGAGAACAAGCCCGGCGCGGGCACGGTGATCGGCGTGGACTATGTGTCCAAGCAGCCGGCCGACGGCTACACCCTGGTGTGCGTGGCCAACAGCTTCACGGCCAACAAAACGCTGGTGAAGAACCTGCCCTACGACACCACGCGCGACCTCAAGCCCGTGGCGCTGATGGGCCTGTCCGAGCATGTGCTGGCCACCCACCCGGGCAGCGGACTGAAGACGCTGGCCGATCTGCGCAACCGCGCCAAGGCCAGGCCCGGCGAGCTCAGCTATGCCTCGTTCGGCAACGGCACCTCGGCCCATCTGTCGGGCGCGCTGCTGTGCCAGGAGATGGGCATCGACATGGTCCACATCCCCTACAAGGGCCAGGGCCCGGCGCTGGCCGACCTGCTGGGCGGCCAGGTGGACGTGATGTTCGGCAACTGGCCCGAGTTCCGTGGCCATGTGCAAAGCGGCAAGCTGGTGGCCCTGGGCATGGCCACGCGCCAGCGCTCGCAGTTCGCTCCCCAGGTGCCCACGCTGGCCGAGCAGGGCGTGGCGCTGGAATCCAACTCCTGGCAGGGTCTGCTGGCACCCGGCGCCACGCCCGATGCGCTGGTGCAGCGCATCAACGCCGCCGTGGTCAAGGCCCTGGCCGAGCCCGCCGTGGTGGACGCCTTCGCGCGCGGCGGCATCGTCTCGCAGGCCGGCACGGCGCAGCAGTTCGCGGCCTTCGTCACCAGCGAAATCGCCAAGTACGAAGCCATCATCCGCCGCGCCAACATCACGCTGGGTTGAGGCAGACACCGGGAGCCGCCATGAGCCTGTACACCATGCAGAAATTCCTGTTCCAGCTCAACCGCGAGCCCGAGGTGCAGCGGCGCTTTGCCGAGGACCGCGCCGCGCTGCTGGCCGAGTACGCGCTGGAGCCCGAGGAGTACGAAGCCATGTTCCAGGGCGACATCGGCAAGCTCTACGTGCTGGGCTGCAACGGCCAGCTGCTGATGCACTTCGCGCCACTGCTGGGCATGCCCTGGGCCGACTACCTGCAGGCCATGCGCGACGGCGTGCAAAAGCACGGACCGGTGCGCGCGGGCGTCTACGCGATGACGACAGCCACCAACGAAAAGATCGCAGGAGTTTGAGATGAGTCTGGTATTTGCAGGCGTTTGCAGCCACGCGCCCGGCATCACGGGCCGCGCACACCTGGCCGATCCGGCCACCAGGGATGCCTTCCATGCCGCCTTCCGCGACATGGGCGCACGGCTGGAGGCGGCGCGGCCCGACGCCGTGATCGTCATCGCGGCCGAGCACTTCGCCAACTTCTTCATGAACAACATGCCGGCCTATGCCATCGGCATGGCAGACCACTACGAAGGACCCATCGAGGACCCGGCCTGGCTGGGCATAGAGCGCCACCGCATCCCCGGCAATGCCGAGCTGTCGCGGCGCCTGATCACCGAGGTCATGCAGACCGTGGATGTGGCCTTTGCCGAGGAGTGGAAGTTCGACCACGGCATCATGGTCCCGCTGCACTTTCTGACGCCGGCCTATGACAAGGACATCATCCCCGTCAACATCAACTGCCAGGGCCCGCCGCTGACGCCGCTGCACCGCGCCTGGGCCTTTGGCGAGGCCCTGCGCCGCGCCTGCGACAAGGCGCCCGAGCGCATCGCCATCGTGGGCACGGGCGGCATCTCGCACTGGCCGGCCACGCCCGACTCGGGCAAGGTCAACTGGGAATGGGACCAGCAGTTCATGGACCGCTGGTGCCGCAACGACCGGGACGCGCTGCTGTCGTACACCGACGCCGAGACCTACCGCGACGGCGGCCAGGGCGGCTTCGAGATCCGCAGCTTCATCGCCGTGGCCGCCGCCGCGCGCGGCGCGGGCCAGGTGCTGTACTGCCAGCCCATTCCCATCTTCGCCGTGAGCTGCACGGCCGCCACCATGGAGGTGGCCTGAATGCCGCACGTGGTCATCCTCTACACGGCCAGCCTGGACGCGCACACCGACATGACGCAGCTGTGCCGCGCCCTGGCCGACACCATGCTCACCGTGCGCGCCGAAGACGGCGCCCAGGTCTTTCCCACGGGCGGCACGCGCGTGCTGGCCTACCCCGCGCCGCACAGCGCCGTGGCCGATGGCGGGGCTGCGGGCCGCGCAGCGGGCGGCGATGGCGACTACGGCTTCATCTACATCAACCTGCGCATGGGCCGGGGCCGCTCGGCCGCCGTGCAGCAGCAGGCCGGCGACGCCCTGCTGGCCTGCGCGCGCCGCCATCTGCAGCCGCTGTTCGCGCAGCGCCACCTGGGCCTGACCGTTCAGGTCGATGAAAGCCCGGGCCAGGTGTATGACGGCAAGCACAGCACCCTTCATCCCCTCTTTTCCAGGCCTTGAAATGTTTTCCCAAGAACTGTTGACCCAACTGGCCCAGGAGCTGGACCGCAGCGAGAAGACGCGCGTGCAGGTCGAGCATTTCTCCAAGCGCTTTCCCGACATGACCGTGGAGGATGGCTACCGCGTCTCGCGCGAATGGGTGCGCCTGCAGATTGCGGCGGGGCGCAAGGTGATAGGCCACAAGATCGGCCTGACCTCGCGTGCCATGCAGATATCGAGCCAGATCGACGAGCCCGACTACGGCACCCTGCTCGACAGCATGCTCTACCGCTGCACGCCGGGCCAGGTGCTGGACATCCCGGCCGCCCACTTCATCGCGCCGCGCGTGGAGGTGGAGCTGGCCTTCGTGCTCAAGGCGCCGCTGCGCGGCCCGGGCCTGCCCGGCGGCAAGGAGATCGCGCTGCAGGACGTGCTGGACGCCACCGACCACGTGACCCCGGCCATCGAGATCATCGACGCGCGCATCGAGCAGTTCGACCGCCACACCAAGGCCATGCGCAAGGTCTACGACACCATCAGCGACAACGCGGCCAATGCGGGCATCGTCACCGGCGCCGGCCGCGCTGACCCCCAGGTGATAGACCTGCCCTGGTGCGGCGCCATACTGCGCTGCAACGGCGTGGTCGAGGAGACCGGCCTGGCTGCCGGCGTGCAGGGCCATCCCGCCATCGGCGTGGCCTGGCTGGCCAACAAGCTCTCGCCCTGGGGCGAGGCCCTGGAGGCCGGCCAGACCGTGCTGGCCGGCTCGTTCACGCGCCCCGTGGCGGCCAGGGCCGGCGACCTGTTCGATGCCGACTACGGCCCGCTGGGCCGCCTGCAATTCCGTTTTGTCTAGGCGCCGTCGTCCCGACGCCTGCCCCGCCCTTATTGGAGATTTCCCATGCCGCTTGCACTGCGCGACCCCAGCCTGCTCAAGAACCTCTGCCTGATCGACGGCCAATGGCTGGCCGCCGACGATGGCAGCCGCATCGACGTCCACAACCCCGCCACGGGCGAAGCCGTCGGCCATGTGCCCCGCATGGGCGAGGCCGAGACGCAGCGCGCCATCGCCGCCGCCGAGCGCGCCTTTACCCTTTGGAAGCAGCAGACCGCCGAAGCCCGCGCACGCCTGCTGCATCGCTGGTTCGAGCTGATGATGGAGAACCAGCAGGACCTGGCCCTGATCATGACCAGCGAGCAGGGCAAGCCCCTGGCCGAGTCGCGCGGCGAGATCGCCTACGCGGCCTCCTACGTGCAGTGGTTTGCCGAGGAAGCCCGCCGCATCTACGGCTCCACCGTGCCGGCGCCCTGGGCCGACAAGCGCATCATCGTGACCAAGGAGCCCGTGGGCGTGTGCGCCGCGATCACGCCCTGGAACTTCCCGGCCGCCATGATCACGCGCAAGGTCGCGCCCGCCCTGGCGGCGGGCTGCACCATCATCGTCAAGCCCGCGCAGCAGACACCGCTGTCGGCCCTGGCCATGGCCGAGCTGGCCCAGCGCGCCGGCATTCCCGAAGGCGTGTTCAGCGTGATCACGGGCTCCTCGCGCGCCATCGGCGGCGTGCTCACGGCCAGCATGGCCGTGCGCAAGCTGACCTTCACGGGCTCCACCGAAGTGGGCCGCGTGCTGGCCGAGCAATGCGCGCCCACGCTCAAGAAGATGTCTCTGGAGCTGGGCGGCAACGCGCCCTTCATCGTCTTCGATGACGCGGACCTGGATGCCGCCGTGGAAGGCGCCATGGCCTCCAAGTACCGCAACACCGGCCAGACCTGCGTGTGCGCCAACCGCCTGCTGGTGCAGGACGGCGTGTACGACGCCTTCATGGCCAGGCTCAAGGTCGCCGTGCAGGCCCTCAAGGTGGGCAACGGGCTGGAGGCCGGCGTGGACCAGGGCCCGCTGATCGACCAGGCCGCCGTGGACAAGGTCGAGGAGCTGGTGGCCGACGCCGTGAAGAACGGCGCCGAGGTCGTGCTGGGCGGCAAGCGCCACGCGCTGGGCGGCACCTTCTACGAGCCCACCATCCTGGCCAGCGCCACGGACCGCATGCGCATCGCCAGGGAAGAGGTCTTCGGCCCCGTGGCGCCCGTGTTCCGCTTCAAGACCGAGGAAGAGGCCATCCGCATGGCCAACGACACCGAGTACGGCCTGGCTGCCTACTTCTACGCCCGCGACGTGGGCCGCGTGTGGCGCGTGGGCGAGGCGCTGGAGTACGGCATGGTGGGCATCAACAGCGGCATCATCAGCACGGCCGTGGCACCGTTTGGCGGCGTCAAGCAGTCGGGCATGGGCCGCGAGGGCGGCGCCGCCGGCATAGAGGAATACCTGAGCACCAAGTACCTGTGCATGGGCCACTGAGGCCCGGACAATCACACCATGCAGACACCTGTGAACCGCTTCAAGGCCGCCATTGCGGCCGACCAACCCCAGATCGGCCTGTGGCTGGGCCTGGCCGACGCCTATTCGGCGGAAATCTGCGCGGGCGCCGGCTTCGACTGGCTCCTGATCGACGGCGAGCATTCGCCCAACGACACGCGCACCCTGCTGGCGCAGCTGCAGGCCATCGCGGCCTATCCCGACAGCCATGCCATTGCCCGCGTGCCCATGGGACACGGCGAGGTCGGCGAGATGCTGATCAAGCAGTACCTGGACATCGGCGTGCAGACCCTGCTCGTGCCCATGGTGGACACGGCCGAGCAGGCCGCACGCATCGTGCGCGCCGCGCGCTATCCGCAGGCCGACGGCCAGGGCGGCATCCGCGGCATGGGCGGCGCACGCGCCTCGGCCTGGGGCCGGCGCGCCAACTACGCCCATGAAGCCAACGCCCAGGTCTGCGTGCTGGTGCAGGTGGAGACGCGCCAGGCGCTGGCCCACCTGGACGCCATTGCCGCCACCGAGGGCGTGGACGGCGTCTTCATCGGCCCGGCCGACCTGTCGGCCTCCATGGGCCACATCGGCAACCCCGGCCATCCCGAGGTGCAGGAGGCGATTGCCGACGCCATCGCGCGCATACGCCGCGCCGGCAAGGCGCCCGGCATCCTCACGCCCAACGAGGCCCTGGCGCGCAAGTACCTGGAGCTGGGCTGCACCTTCACGGCCGTGGGCCTGGACACCAGCGTGCTGGTTCAGGCCACCAGCGCGCTGGCTGCGCGCTTCAAGCAGGCAGCGGCCCCCGCGCCGAAAAGCCAGACCTATTGAGGCCCCGGCCTGACAAGGCGCGCGCAACGCCGCTCCGGGGAGGGAGCGGCGGCTGCATAGAATCCAGCCGACAGATGCTGCCGAACATGCCCCAGACCACGCCCTCTTTTGCCCCCGAGCCGCTGCGCGCCTTCTCGCGCTCCCTGCCCATGGCGCTGCTGCGCGCCCGCGAATCGGTCATGGTGCGCTTTCGGCCCATGCTGCGCGCCCATGGCCTGACCGAACAGCAGTGGCGCGTGCTGCGCGCCATGGCGGCGGTCACGCACAGGCTGCGGCCCATGGAGCTGTCGCAGGCCACCTACATCAGCATGCCCAGCCTCTCGCGCCTGCTCAAGACGCTGGAAGGCCGGCAGCTGGTGGAGCGCTCGCGCCACGCCAGCGACATGCGCGGCGCCGAGTTCGAACTCACGGCGGCCGGCCACGCCATCGTGGCCGAGATCGCGCCGCATTCCTCCGAGACCTATGCCGAGATCGAGCGCCTGGTGGGCCATGAAGAGATCGAGCAGCTCTACGCCCTGCTCGACCAGGTCGTGCAGCGCCTGGGCGCGGCCGACGGCAGCCAGGCCGAGGAATAGCCGCCCCGGCACGCCGGTCGGGCACTGCCGGGCACAATCGCCCCATGCCGCAGCCGATTGCCGTCATCGACTTTGAAACCACGGGCATGGCGCCCGCCCAGGGCGCGCGTGCCACCGAGGTCGCCATCGTGCTGATCGAGGGCGGCCAGGTCGTGGACCGCTTCCAGAGCCTGATGCGCACGGGTGCCTGGATACCGCCCTTCATCACGCGGCTGACCGGCATCACCAATGCCATGGTCGCAGCCGCGCCGCCCGCCGAGGAGGTGATGCGCGATGCCGCCCGCTTCGTGGGCAGCGCGCCCATGGTGGCGCACAACGCGGCCTTCGACAGCAAGTTCTGGCAGTCCGAACTGGCCCTGGCCGGCGAGGCCGCGCCCCAGCCCTTTGCCTGCACCGTGCTGCTGTCGCGCCGCATCTATCCCGACGCGCCCAGCCACAGTCTGAGCCGGCTCACCGCCCACCTGGGCCTGCCCGTGGCCGAGCGTGCCCACCGGGCGCTGGCCGATGCCGAGATGGCCGCCGCCCTGCTGGCGCGCATGCAGCAGGACCTGTGCCGGCGCTATGCGCTGGCCTGGCCCGAGCATGCCCTGCTGATGCGGCTGCAGCGCTGCGCGCGCGCCCGCATGGCAGGCTGGCTGCAGGAGAACGCCGCGCCCGCCCAGATGCGCATGGCGCTGTGAGCCGGCACGGCGCACGCAAGGCAAAGACCTCCCTGGCCAAATCCCCATCGGCCGCATCTGCCGGCATCCGCACCCATAATGCACGGTTGCTGCCCGGCTACGGGCGCCCGTCCCAAACGCGGCAGCCCTGCTGCCGCCTTGCTGCCGCCTGGTTCTTGCACCCGTGAATTCCGCCCTGCCTCCTGCCGCCATGGCCAACCTGGCCCCTCAGGCCCCGTTCTCGTCGCGCGAGTTCCGCGACGCGCTGGGCCAGTTCGCCACGGGCGTGACCATCGTCACCGCGCGCAGCCCGCAGGGCCATCCGGTGGGCGTCACCGTGAGCTCGTTCAACTCCGTCTCGCTCACACCGCCGCTGGTGCTGTGGAGCATGGCGCTGTCAGCGGCCTCGCTGCCCGTGTTCCAGCATTGCTCGCACTACGCCATCCACGTGCTGTCGGCCTCGCAAAAGCCCCTGGCCGAGCTGTTCGCGCGCAAGGGCGTGGACCGCTTCGCCAACACCGCCTGGCGCAGCTCGGCACAAGGCGTGCCCCTGCTGTCCGAAGCCACCACCGTCTTCGAGTGCCGCAATCGCCATCGCCATGAAGAGGGCGACCATGTGATCTTCATCGGCGAGGTCGAGCAGTGCAGCCACCAGGCCGGACACACGCCGCTGCTGTACCACGCAGGCCGCATGCACACGGGCGGCCTGGGCTGAGCCCGGGCCCGCGGCAGCCCTCTCGTCGGCTCTCTCGGCAGCTCCCCCATTCCCGTGCCTTCCCGCCTCCGGGTAATCCCCGGTCCGGGAAATCGGTGTCTGCGCATATTGTATATACAGGCTTATACATCTGATCGCAGACCCATCCGCAGGCCGATGAAGCCCGTGGATGCGGCGGCCATTTCACCAATGACGGGGGGAGACAGCACATGAGTTCACCATCTGCAGGCAGCCTGCACCGAGGGCTGTCGGCCCGCCACATACGCTTCATGGCGCTGGGCTCGGCCATAGGCACGGGGCTGTTCTACGGCTCGGCCAAGGCCATACAGCAGGCGGGGCCCTCGGTGCTGATCGCCTACCTGCTGGCGGGCGCGGCGGTCTACATGGTGATGCGCGCGCTGGGCGAGATGGCCGTGCACAACCCCGTGCCCGGCTCCTTCGGCCAGTACGCCAGTGACTACCTGGGCCCGTTCGCCGGCTTCGTCACGGGATGGACCTATACCTTCGAGATGGTCATCGTCTGCCTGGCCGACGTGACGGCCTTCGGCATCTACATGGGCTTCTGGTTTCCCGAGGTGCCGCGCTGGATCTGGGTGCTGTCCATCGTCTGCTTCATCGGCGCGCTCAACCTGTGCTCGGTCAAGGTGTTCGGCGAGATGGAGTTCTGGCTGTCCCTGCTCAAGGTGGCAGCCATCATCGCCATGATCGGCGGCGGCCTGGGCATCATGGTGTTCGGCTTCGGCATGGCGGCCGGCCAGGCGCCCACCGGCATGCAGAACCTGTGGGCGCACGGCGGCTTCATGCCCAATGGCCTCCCGGGCCTGATCGCCTCGCTGGCGGTGGTGGTGTTCGCCTTCGGCGGCATCGAGATCATCGGCATCTCGGCCGGCGAGGCCAAGGACCCGGCGCGCGTGATCCCGCGCGCCATCAACGCCGTGCCGCTGCGCATCCTGCTGTTCTACGTGCTCACGCTGTTCGTGCTGATGAGCATCTTCCCCTGGCCGCAGATCGGCAGCCAGGGCAGCCCCTTCGTGCAGATCTTCAGCGGCCTGGGCATTTCCTCGGCCGCCACCATCCTCAACATCGTGGTGATCTCCGCGGCCGTGTCGGCCATTAACAGCGACATCTTCGGCGCCGGCCGCATGCTCTACGGCATGGCGCACCAGGGCCAGGCCCCCGCCGGCTTCGGCCGTGTCTCGCGCCATGGCGTGCCCTGGATGACGGTGGTGGTGATGGCCGTGGCGCTGCTGGCCGGCGTGGTGCTGAACTATCTGATCCCCGAGGACGTGTTCCTGCTGATCGCCTCCATCGCCACCTTCGCCACGGTCTGGGTCTGGCTGATGATCCTGCTGTCGCAGTTCGCGGCGCGCCGCCGCATGAGCCCGCGGCAGGTGGCCGCGCTGAAGTTCCCGGTCCCGCTGTGGCCCACCGCGCCGCTGGCCGCCATCGGCTTCATGCTGCTGGTGCTGGGCGTGCTCGGCTACTTCCCCCACACCCGTGCCGCGCTGGTCGTGGGCGGCCTGTGGATCGTGCTGCTGGGCGCCGCCTACCTGCTGTGGGTGCGCCCCGCCGCCGCGCGTGCGCAGAGCGAGGCGATGCGGCCTGCGGCGAACGCGAACCCTTAGTCGAACTCGACCTCGGTGGCCACCACCATCGCGCCATCGACCGAGAGCCGGCCCTTGACCTCGACCACGCGCCCCACGGCAATTTGGGCAGCGCTGCCATCCTCGAAGCGCGCATTGCGATAGTCCACGCGCACGCCGCGCAGCTCGAAGATGCCGGCCAGGCTGTCGACAGCGGTGATGCGGCCCTCGATCTCGAAGCCATCGTCACTGTCCAGCCGCAGCTTGCGCTCGACCTCGGAGGCGCGAAGCACCCCGTCCTGGAACATGCCCTCGACCTCGACCAGGTCGCCCACGGCAAGGCCTGCGGGCAGGCTTGTGGCGCTGCCCGCGTCCACGCTCAGGCCGTCCACGACGAAGCGGGTCGGCGAGTCCATGCGGGTGATATGGCCGGTGACGTCGGCCTCCACGCCCGCCTGTTCGGGCAGCGTGGGACGCTGCACCGACAGTGCGGTGGCCACCCACAGGCCGGCGGCATCGGGCTGGCGCGCCAGGCGCAGGCTGACCACGTCGCCGGCAGCCAGCGCGGCGGCAACCTGCACGCCGCTCCAGTTGACGACGGCCTCGCCGATGCGCAGGGTGCGGCGCGACATGTCAACGGCATCCACAGGCGCGCGCAGGCGCCAGGGCTCGTCGGCGTCATCCTCGATCTCGATGCGGCTGGCAAGAATGCGGCCCTGCGCATCGCGCAGGCCGTGGACTTCCAGCACACGGCCGACCTGCAGCGCCGCCGCGCGGCCGTCCTCGAACACCGTGGCCGCATCGACGATCACGGTCTGGCCCAGTACGGTCAGCCGGTCGCCCACGACCGCGCTCAACGGACCTTCCAGATCGCTGCGCACAAGAATCTGGCGGGCCATGGCGCGCGCCACACCATCGCTGCCGGTGGTCACGGGGTCGGCCGTGACATGGACCGCCATGCCCAGCTTGAGCGCATCGCTGGCCAGCAGGACGCCATCGCCATCGGTGATCCGGGCCTGGCGCTCGTCATACCGCACCCCATTGACCAGGATGGAGCCGAAGCCGTCAATGGTGCCCGACGCATAGCTGGCGCTGGGAGTGACCGGCGTGGGGGCGGGCTTGTCAGCCCCGCCGCCGCCACCGCCGCAGGCGGCCAGCAGCACGGACAGCGAGAGCGCGCCAGCGCCCAGGACCCGGTGCAATGGCGGGGCAGAGCGGGAAAAGCGAAGAAAATGCATGGTGTTCGATGCCAGAAAGAAACAGATGAAAAGGCACCGCGGCGAGGCCATCGGTGCAACCGCCTGCAGTGTCGGCAAAGGCGCCTAAACCGCGCATGAATGGCGCGTTCATGCACTGTTTAAGAACGTGCACATAAGATGCGTGGCCGTGAAACTCCGCCTCGCACTTGCTGCCTTGCTGGCCCTGCCGCTGGCGCCCGCCTCTGCCACCACGCCAGCGGAGCATGAAAGCGTGCGCCGCGAGGTGCAGTCGAAGCGCCTGCGGCCCTTGGCGGAAATCCTCCAGGACGTGCAGCAGCGCCACAAAGGGCGCGTCATCGACATCGAACTCGAGCGCGGCGCCGACGGCCGGCGCTGGTACGAAATCAAGCTCGCCAATGGCCAGCGCACGGAGATCTATATCGATGCAGTCACGGGACAGGACATCCCCCGGCCGGGCGCGACCACCGCCGTGCTGATACCCATGTCCGCCGTGGCGGCAGCCGTCACCCGCTTGCATCCCGGCACCGTGCTGCAGATCGAGCTGGAGGAAACGCGCAGCCCCAGGCCCTACTACGAGATCCAGCTGCTCACGCGCGAAGGCCGTGAGCAGCTGCTGCGCGCCGACGCCCAGACGGGCCGCATCCTGGTGGAGCCTGTCCTGAGCCGGGAGCAGGCCGCCACGCTGCAACCGCTGCCGCGCATTCTTGAGGAACTGGAGCGCAAGTACCAGGCCCGCGCCACAGAGGCCGAGCTCAAGATCGACGTCCGGCAGCGCGCCTACTACGAGGTCGAGTTGCAGCTGAGCGCCGGCCGCAGCATCGAAGTGCATGTGGATGCGTACAGCGGCCAGCCCATCGAAGAGGACGGACTGCGCTGATGCGGGTGCTCATCGTCGAAGACGACGCCGATCTTGCTGCAGGCCTGCAGGCCATCCTGCAGGAGGCCGGCATGCTGGCCGAGTGCTGCGCGGACGGCCGCCTCGCCCAGGAACTGGGCAGCGTCGAACACTATGACGCCGCCTTGCTGGACCTGGGGCTGCCAGGACAGGACGGCGTCTCGGTGCTGCGCCATTGGCGCGAGCAGGGCCGCTCCTTTCCCGTGCTGGTGCTCACGGCCCGCAACCGCTGGAGCGACAAGCTCACGGCCTTCCAGGCCGGCGCAGACGACTACCTGACCAAGCCCTTTCTGCACGAGGAGGTCGTCACGCGGCTGCGCGTGCTGCACCGGCGCGCAGCAGGCAGCAGCCGGCCCCTGGTGCAGATAGGCCCGCTGGCCTACGACACCATGGCAGACCGCTTCACGCTCGAAGGTCGGCCGCTTGCGCTGACCGCGCAGGAGCAACGCATCCTGAGCTTTCTGACCAACCGGCATGGACAGCTCGTCAGCCGCGCCGACATCAGCGAGCATGTCTACGCACGCGACCTGGACCCGGACTCCAACACCGTGGACGTGCTGGTCGGCCGCATCCGCCGCAAACTGTCCCCGCATGGCCTGATCCATACCGAGCGCGGACGGGGCTTTCGCCTGCAGCAGGCCAGCGGCGACCATGCGTCCTAGGCACTGGGGCCTGTCGGAGCGCCTGCTGGCACTGAGCCTGGTGGCCACGCTGGCCTGCGGCACGGCCGCCAGCTGGCTGCTGCGCGAGCAGTTGCACGATGCGGTGCTGCGCGGCTTCAAGGCCGGCCTGCAGGACCGCGCCGAGCGGCTGCAGGCCGAGCTGCAGTCCCCGGGGCCCCTGACCGGGCAGGGCACGCGGCTCAATCGCGGCGAGTTCGGCCGCATTTTCTCGGGCTGGTACTGGACACTGGAGCAGGACGGGCGGCTGCAGCAGTCGCGCTCGGTCTGGGACGACAGCCTGGAGCTGGACGACGCCCGTCCCTGGCCCCGGCACAAGGGCAGCGAGACGCTGCTGTCGCTGCGCGGGCCGCAGGGGCGCGAACTGCTGGGCCTGCGCCGCAGCTTCGATGTCGCGGGCCGGCGCGTGCAGCTGCATGTCTTCGGCCCGCTGGACGGTACGCGCCAGGAATGGCGCCGCATCGACCGCATCCTGCTGGTCACCGAGCTGGGCCTGGTCGCCGCGCTGCTGCTGTGCACGGTGGCGCTGGTGCGCCTGGGATTGCAGCCGCTGCGCAGCCTGCAGCAGGCGCTGCAGGACATGGAAGACGGCACACGCACGCAGCTGGGGCGGCACTTCGGCCCCGACCTGGACCCGATTGCCGAGGCCGTGGACCAGGTGCTGCAGCGCAATGCCCAGGTCGTGGAGCGCGCGCGCCACCAGGCGGCCGACCTGAGCCATGCGCTCAAGAAGCCGCTGGCCGTGCTCGGCATCCAGGCACGCGGCCATCAGGTCGATGGCCCGTGGCTGCGTGACCAGGTACAGGCCATGTCCCACACCATCGACCGCCATCTGGCGCGCTTCGCCAGCGGCGCCGGCAGCGCCGGCAGCGTGGCGCTGGATGAGGTGCTGGCCCGGCTGCTGGATGCCATGCGCCAGATCCACGCCCAGCGGCGCCTGTCCTGGTCCATCCAGACCTCCACGCCGCTGCCCGGCCATGGGCTGCGCTGGCGCGGCGCGGCCTCGGACCTGGAGGAGATGGCGGGAAACCTGCTGGACAACGCCGGCAAGTGGGCACGCAGCCGCGTCACGCTGGCCGTGTGCCAGGATGGCACGACGACGCTGCTGCAGATCGATGACGACGGCCCAGGCCTGGCGCCGGAGCATCTCGCGCAGGCCATGGAGCGCGGTGTCCGCTTCGACGAACAGGCCCAGGGCCACGGCCTGGGCCTGGCCATCGTGCGCGACATCGCCGAGACCTATGGTGGATCGCTGGAGATGGGGCCGAGCCCGCTGGGCGGGTTGCGCTGCACGCTGCGCCTGGGCTGAGCACGGCGCCGGGCGGCGCTCAGCGCGCGGCGTCGGGCAGTTCGATCTTGACTTCGAGCACTTCCAGGTTTTCCTGGCGCTCCAGGTGCACCTTGATGTCGTTGACGTCGATGTCCACGTACTTGGAGATCACCGCCATCAGCTCCTTTTGCAGCGCAGGCAGGTAGTCGGGACCGCCGCCATTGCCGCCCACGCGCTCGCGCGCGAGGATGATCTGCAGGCGCTCCTTGGCCACCGAGGCCGTCTTCTTCTTTTCTCCGAGCAGGAAAGAGAGCATGGACATGGCCGCTTACCTCCCCCCGAACATGCGTTTGAAGAAGCCGGGCTTTTGCGCTTCGGTGAAGCGCATGGGCTTTTCCTCGCCCAGGAAGCGCGCGACCACGTCCTGGTAGGCCTCGGCCACGTCCGAGCCCTGCATGTGCACGGCGGGAATGCCCTGGTTGGAGGCCTGCAGCACGGTTTCGGACTCGGGCACGACGCCGATCAGCTCGATGCGCAGGATGTCCTGGATGTCCTCCAGCGACAGCATCTGGCCGTCCTGCACGCGGTTGGGGTTGTAGCGCGTGATCAGCAGGTGTTCCTTGACGGTCTCGCCCGCGATGGCGCGCGCGGTCTTGGAGCTGAGCATGCCCAGGATGCGGTCGGAGTCGCGCACGGAGGAGACTTCGGGGTTGGTCACGACCAGGGCCTCGTCGGCGAAGTGCATGGCGATCAGCGCGCCGCTTTCGATGCCGGCCGGCGAGTCGCAGACGATGTACTCGAAGTCCATGCTCGCCAGGTCGTCCAGGATCTTCTTGACGCCGTCCTGCGTGAGCGCATCCTTGTCACGCGTCTGGGAGGCGGCCAGCACGAAGAGGTTGTCGCACTGCTTGTCCTTGATCAGGGCCTGGTTGAGGTTGGCCTCGCCCTGGATGACGTTGATCAGGTCGTAGACCACGCGGCGCTCGCAGCCCATGATCAGGTCCAGGTTGCGCAGGCCCACGTCGAAATCGATGACGGCGGTCTTGTGCCCGCGCAATGCGAGGCCCGATGCGAAGCTGGCGCTGGTGGTGGTCTTGCCCACGCCACCCTTGCCGGAGGTCACGACGACTATTTTGGCCATGTTTGCACGGTTCCTTAAAGACTGGAGAGCAAAGAAGAAGGGTCCGGTGTCATACCGGCTCGATGAGGATTTTCTCGCCGTCGAGACGTACCTTGGCGGGCCTGGCGGCCACATCCGCCGGGAGATCGGTCTCGATTGTGCGATAGATGCCGGCAATCGACAGCAGCTGTGCTTCCATGCAGGTGCTGAAGATGCGCGCCTCGGTGTTGCCGCGCGCCCCGGCGATGGCCCTGCCGCGCAGCGGCGCGTAGACATGGACATTGCCGTCGGCGATGACTTCGGCGCCATAGCTGACCATGGCCAGCACCACGATGTCGGTGCCGCGCGCATAGACGCGCTGGCCCGAGCGCAGCGGCTTGTCCACGATGAGAGCGTCGGCCTGGGGAGCAGGCACCTCGCGCACCACCTCGATCTCGCGCACGACTTCCTGGATCTCGATCTCGGGCACCGTGGGCCGCACGGGTGCGGCCTCGGGCGCGGGCGCCAGGCCTGCGGCGCGCGCCGCCTCCATCTGGGCGGGGCTGCCGCCGCGCACGGCCACGGGCACGGTGCGGTGAAAGCGCAGCGCCTCCACGAGCACGGCGAAGTCGATGGACTCCTCGGCCTCGCGCACATGGGCCAGGTCGATCAGCACGGGGTCGTTGTCGAAGAAATCCGGGTCGTCGGCCAGGCGCTGGGCCAGGTCGGCCACGAGCACGCTGACATCGGTGTCCCGCAGGGCCACGGCCACCACGGGCAGCTGCGCGCTCTTGAGGTCGAAGCTGGGGCGGGCAGTACTCGTCGTTTCAACGGCCATGGGACTGGGAGTGCGGTGGATGGGAGAGTTGCCTCTCGACGCGCAAAGTGTACTGTGTGTGCAGTACATGGGCGCCCACTCCCGCCGGGAGGCCGGCACCGGGGAGTGTCCATTTGTGTTGTGTCACACACGGCCCATGCCCCCGTGGCGGGGGCCGGGCAGGCCCGGTCACTGAAACCGGGGCTTACGCTTCTCCACGAAGGCCATCACGGCCTCGCGGTGGTCGGCGGTCTTGTGGGCCAGGGCCTGGTAGCCGGCCGACAGCTCCAGCAGCGATTCCAGCGTGCTGTGCTCGCCCTCGCGCAGCAGGCGCTTGGTCATGCGCATCACGGCGCCGGGGTTGGCGGCGATCTTGTCGGCCAGCGCGCGTGCCGTGGGCAGCAGCTGGTCCGCCGGCACGACGCGGCTGACCAGGCCGCAGGCCAGGGCCTGCTGCGCGTCGATGGCCTCGCCCGTGAACGCCATCTCGGCCGCCTTGGCGCGGCCCACGGCGCGCGGCAGCAGCCAGGCGCCGCCGTCGCCCGGCACGATGCCCACGCGCACGAAGCTCTCGGCAAAGGTGGCCGTCTCGCTGGCGATGCGGATGTCGCACATGCAGGTCAGGTCCAGCCCCGCGCCGATGGCCGGGCCGTTGACGGCGCAGATCACGGGCACGTCCAGCTGGGTCAGGGCGCGCGGAATGCGCTGTATGCCCTGGCGGTACTCCTCGCGGATGGCGTCGGGCGTGAGCGCGTCGTCGAAGAAGCGCTGCATGTCCTTGACGTTGCCGCCCGAGCTGAAGATGGGGCCGGCGCCCGTGAGGATGACGGCCTTGACCGAGGCGTCGCGCCGGATCTCGTCGCAGACCTGCACGAATTCCTCCACGGCCGTGTTGCCCGTGAGCGCATTGCGCGTCTCGGGCTGGTTCATGGTGAGGGTCCAGATGGCGCCGTCGCGGGCGATGTTCAGAAAGGACATGGAGAAGACTCCTTGAGCAAGGGTTTATGCGGTGATGTCGGTGGTCGAACGGATCAGGTCCAGCGTGCTGCCCGCGTGGCCATGGACCAGCGCGGCGCCTGCCACACCGTGCCAGTACGACTCGGAGCCCGCCGTCTGGCGCCAGGCATGCAGGCGGCGCGTGAGCAGTTGCAGGTCGTATTCCTCGGTGAAGCCCATGGCGCCGTGGATGGCGTGGGCCGCCTCGGCCACGGCCAGCGCGGCCTGGCTGCAGCGCGCCTTGGCCACGGCCACGCGCAGCCGATCGGGGAAGATGCCCTGCCCCGCGCAGCCCAGCCGGGCCGCCATGCGCGCGGCGAAGACATGCTCGCTCATCACCGCCAGCTGGTGCTGAATGGCCTGGAACTTGCCGATGGGGCGCCCGAACTGCTGGCGCTCGTTCGCGTACTGCAGCGTGCGCTGGAACACCTCCATGAGCGCGCCCGCCAGCTGCGCCGCCACCAGGCCGGCCTGCAGCGTGCGCAGGTCCAGCCCATCCGGCAGGGCGATATCGGGAGCAGGTGCTGCGCGGACCTGATCGGCGCTCCAGCGCAGGTTCACGTCCAGGCAGAAGGCCGCCGGCTCGGACTGCGCCTGCGCCACGGGCAGCAGGCTCCAGCCCTGCGCATGCTGCACCAGCGCGCTGTCCGCCACCGCGCCCAGGCGCACGGGTGCGCAGTGCAGGCTGCCATCCGGCTGGAGCAGGCCTTGCGCCAACGCGATGGCGCCTGGTGGACGCTCCGCCCCCGCCAGCAGCGCGCGCGCCAGCATGGTCTCGCCCAGCGGCACGGGCAGCGCATGGGCGCCGGCCTGCGACCACACATCGAACAGCTGCGCCAGCGCCAGCCCCGCGCCGCCCGCGTGCTCAGGCACCAGGGCATCGGCAAAGCCGGCCTGCTCCAGCGATTGCCACAGCGCCCGGGGCGAGCCCCCGGCCTCGATGGCGCGCACCCGCGCGGGCGTGCACTCGCCCTGCAGCAGCTGGCGTGCGGCATCGGCAAACAAATCGTCTTCCATGTCTCTCTCCATTCATGACACATGACGCCAGGCCTTGGGCGTTCCGTTTGAAACTGGCGCGCCCCAACTCAAGGGGAACCTTATTCAACGCAGGCCGAGGCCACGCGCGATCATTCCGCGCAGGATGTCGCGCGTGCCGCCGCGCAGCGAATACGAAGGTGCCACCTCCGTCACGTAGTTGAGGGTGCGCAGCAGCTCCAGCGGAACCTCGGACGCCTCGCGTGCGAACAGGTCGTCGGCAATGGCGGCGGGAATGGACTGCTCCAGCGTCGTGCCCAGCTCCTTGACCAGGGCCGCCTCGACGATGGGGCTTTCGCCGCGCACCAGCTTGTCCTGCACGGCCACCGACATGGCGCGCAGCGGGGCCAGCTCGGTGAACACGCGGCCGGCCAGGCGCAGCGCGCCTTCGCTGCGCTCGCCCGTTGCACGCAGCCAGGCCAGCCATTCGTCGAACAGCACGATGCTGGAGAACAGCCGCTCGGGCCCGCTGCGTTCGAAGGCCAGCTCGGCCGTGACCTGCTCCCAGCCCTGGCCTTCCTGGCCGATCAGGGCGTCGGGCGGCAGCTGCACGTTGTCGAAGAAGACTTCGCAGAAATGGCTGTCGCCCGAGAGGTCGGTGATGGGCCGCACGGTCACGCCCGGCAGCGACAGGTCCACGATGACCTGGGACAGCCCCTTGTGCCGGTCACCCGCCTCGCCCGAGGTGCGCACCAGGGCGATCATGTAATGGCAGTGGTGGGCGTTGGTGGTCCAGATCTTCTGGCCGTTGAGCACGAAGCCCTTGCCGTTCGGCACGGCGCGCGTCTTCACGCTGGCCAGGTCCGAGCCCGCGCCGGGCTCGCTCATGCCGATGCAAAAGAAGGCCTCGCCCCGGCAGATGCGCGGCAGGTAGAACTGCTTTTGCGCCTCGGTGCCGTACTTGAGGATCAGCGGGCCGCTCTGGCGGTCGGCAATCCAGTGCGATCCCACGGGTGCGCCGCAGGCCAGGTATTCCTCCACCAGCACGTAGCGCGTGAAGGCGCTGCGCCCGCCACCGCCGTACTCGCGCGGCAGGGTGACACCTATCCAGCCCTTTTCGCCCAGCTGCCGGCTCAGTTCGGCGCTGTAGCCGCCCCAGGAGCGCGCACGCACATGGGGCGGCAGGCCGCTTATGGCCTGGGCGAGGAAGGCGCGCACCTCGGCGCGCAGGGCTTCGTCCTCGGCGGGGATGCGGGTCAGGGCAAGGGAATCAAGCACGCTCATTGCAGGGCTCCATGGTTGGACCCCACTCTAGGCAGCCGGTCTGTCGCAGTCCAATATTAAAAACCGAGCCACTGATACCGTTTGAATATCAGGCAACCTGTGCCTTGGCATGCTGCGCCGCAAAACCCACATACCAGTCCAGGCAGCCCGGGTTGGCCATGGCCTCCTTGTTGACCACCTTGTCCAGCGGCTGGCCCAGCATCAGCTTCTTGATGGGCAGCTCCTGCTTCTTGCCGCTGAGCGTGCGCGGGATCTCAGCCACCTGCACGATCTCGTCGGGCACGAAGCGCGGCGACAGGGCCTGGCGGATGGCGTCCTGCAGGCGCGCGCGCAGGGCGTCGTCCAGATCCACGCCCGGGCGCAGCACCACGAACAGCGGCATGTAGCTTTCGCGGCCCAGGTATTCGAGGTCCACGACCATGGAGTCCAGCACTTCGGGCAGGGCCTCGACGGCGCTGTAGATCTCGCTGGTGCCCATGCGCAGGCCGTGGCGGTTGATGGTGGCGTCGCTGCGGCCGTAGATGATGCAGCCGCCGTCCGGGAGGATGCGTATCCAGTCGCCGTGGCGCCAGACCGGGCCCATGGCGGCGGGGCCGTCACCGCCACCGGGCGCGCGGCCATGGCCGGCCGGGTACATGTCGAAGTAGCTGGACAGGTAGCGCTTGCCGTCCGCATCGCCCCACAGGTACAGCGGCATGGAGGGGATGGGCTGGGTGCAGACCAGCTCGCCCACCTCGTCGATGACGGGCTGGCCCTGCTCGTTCCAGGCTTCCACGGCCGCGCCCAGCTGGCGGCACTGCATGATGCCCGGCTGCTGCGGCAGTTCGCGGTGGCCGCCGATGAAGGCGCCCGCAAAGTCGGTGCCCCCCGAGATGTTGTTCCACCAGATGTCAGGCCGCCCCATGCCTGCGAACTGCGCCGTGCCCCAGCTTTGCACCTCGGGCGACAGCGGCGAGCCCGTGGTGCCCAGGCTGCGGATGCGCGACAGGTCGCCGCACTGGGCCAGGTCCATGCCGGCCTTCATGCAGTTGGCGTAGAAGGCCGCGCCCGAGCCGAAGCTGGTCACGCCGGTCTCGGCCGCGAAGCGCCACAGCACGCCCCAGTCGGGCCTGTCCTTGCTGCCGCCGGGGCTGCCGTCGAAGATCACGCAGGTGGTGCCGCCCAGCAGGCCCGAGACCTGGGCATTCCACATCACCCAGCCCGTGGAGCTGTACCAGTGGTAGCGCTCGCCCCAGCTGTTGGGGTGGTAGCTGCAGCCCACGTCGTTGTGCAGGGCCTTGAGCTGCAGGGCCACCAGCACCATGCCGCCATGGCCGTGGACGATGGGCTTGGGCAGGCCGGTGGTGCCGCTGGAGTAGACGATCCACAGCGGGTGGTCGAAGGGCAGCCATTCGGGCTCGAAGGCCGCCGTGGCCGCGTCGTCGCGGGCCGTGACCTGGCCGTAGTCGGCGGCATCGGCCAGCCTGGCCTGCAGGTCCAGGTTGGGCACAAGGACCACATGCTCCACGCTGGGCAGGCCTGCGCGCAGCTCCGCCAGCACGGCCATGCGGTCGATATCGCGCCCGGCGTAGTGCACGCCATCGACGGCGATCAGCGCCTTGGGCGCGATCTGGCGAAAGCGGTCCAGCACCGCGTTGGTGCCCATGTCGGGCGCGCAGATGCTCCAGACGGCGCCCAGGCTGGCCGTGGCCAGCAGGGCGACCATGGCCTCGGGGATGTTGGGCAGGTAGGCAGCCACGCGGTCGCCGCGGCCCACGCCCTGGGCCTTCAGGTGCAGGGCCAGGGCGGCAACCTGGCGGCGCAGGTCGGGCCAGGACAGTTCGCGGTGGCGGCCCGTCTCGTTGCGGCTGACCACGGCGGGCATGCCGGCCGCATGGGCGGCATCCACATGGCGCAGCGCCTGGCGCGTGTAGTTGATCTGGGCGCCCGGAAACCACTGGGCGCCGGGCATGGTGTTGCGCTCCAGCACGGCCGTGTGCGGCGTAGGCGATTGCAGCGCGTTGTAGTCCCAGATGCTTTGCCAGAAGGCGTCCAGGTCGGTCACCGACCAGCGCCACAGCGCGTCGTAGCTGTCGAACTGCAGGCCGTGGCGCTCGCGCAGCCAGTCTTGGTACAGGCGGATCTGGGGGATGAAGGCAGGGGTGTGGCTCATGACCGGCCACGGTACGCGCGCGCTGCCCGCGAGCCCAGACGGGAAAGCCACTAGCCTGGCACCTGGGCGACAAAGTCTGCGGGCCGGATCGCGTATCTGCGCACAAACACTGGGAAAAAATTTCCGCTCGCCCCCTCCTGCCAGAAAACAAATGCCTCTAATATCGCGCCAATTTTTTACAAGGAGCGATGCCACATGGGCCTTTTCCAATGGACGGAGAAATCCGCCGACCAGCTGCAACGGGGAGGCGTGATCGGCCCCGATGAGCGCCTGCCCTGGCCCCAGACCGGGCTGATGGGCATACAGCACGTGATCGCCATGTTCGGCTCCACCGTGCTGGCGCCCATCCTCATGGGGTTCGACCCCAACGTGGCCGTGCTCATGAGCGGTATCGGCACGCTGATCTTCTTCCTGATCACGGGCGGCAAGGTGCCCAGCTACCTGGGCTCGTCCTTTGCCTTCATCGGCGTGGTGATCGCAGCCACGGCCTATGGCGGCAAGGGCGCCAACGGCAACATCGGAGTGGCGCTGGGCGGCATCATTGCCTGCGGCGCGGTCTATGCGCTGATCGGCCTGGTGGTGCAGATGGTGGGCACGCGCTGGATCGAGCGCTTCATGCCGCCCGTGGTCACGGGCGCCGTGGTGGCCGTGATCGGGCTGAACCTGGCGGCCATCCCCGTCAAGAACATGGCGGCCAACAACTTCGAGTCGTGGATGCAGGCCCTGACCTTCGTCTGCGTGGGCCTGGTGGCCGTGTTCACGCGCGGCATGGTGCAGCGCCTGCTGATCCTGGTGGGCCTGATCGCCGCCAGCCTGCTGTACGGCCTGTTCACCAATGTGCTGGGCATGGGCAAGCCCGTGGACCTGTCGGGCGTGGCCAATGCCGCCTGGTTCGGCCTGCCCCAGTTCCACGCGCCCGTGTTCAGCGGCCCGGCCATGGTGCTCATCGTGCCCGTGGTCATCATCCTGGTGGCCGAGAACCTGGGCCACATCAAGGCCGTTACCGCCATGACCGGCAAGAACCTGGACCAGTACATGGGCCGGGCCTTCATCGGCGACGGCGTGGCCACCATGGTCAGCGGCGCGGCCGGCGGCACCGGCGTGACCACCTATGCCGAGAACATCGGCGTGATGGCCGCCACGCGCATCTACTCGACGGCCGTGTTCTTCGTGGCCGCCGTCCTGGCCGTGCTGCTGGGCTTCTCGCCCAAGTTCGGCGCGCTGATCCAGGCGATCCCGCTGCCCGTGATGGGCGGCGTGTCCATCGTGGTCTTCGGCCTGATCGCCGTGGCCGGCGCCAAGATCTGGGTGGACAACCGCGTGGACTTCTCGCAGAACAAGAACCTGATCGTGGCGGCCATCACCCTGATCCTGGGCACGGGCGACTTCACGCTCAAGTTCGGCGACTTCGCGCTGGGCGGCATCGGGACCGCGACTTTCGGCGCCATCATCCTGTACGCGCTGCTGGATCACGCACGCGACGATCAGCCGCTGATTCATTGAATGTGAGCGCGCACAAACATTCTTTGAGCCTTTGACTGCGCGGCAGGGCCTTTACGGGGAAACCCGAGGGCCGCTGCCAGCGCTGCTACCATCGGTTTCCGGAGATATACCGCCCTTGCGTTCTTGCACGGGGCGGTTTTTTTTAGGCTTGCAAGCCAGCGCTGCGGCACCCTGCCGGCTGGCGCGAGCCGTCAGCCGGAGCCATAGATGTCCCTCGCAGACCGCGTACGTTTCCCAGAATTCCTTTCGCGCACCATGACGGCCGAGCAGGCCGCCGCCCTGATCCCCCACGGCGTCAACGTCGGCATGAGCGGGTTCACGGGCGCGGGCTACCCCAAGGCCCTGCCCCAGGCCATCGCCCAGCACGCCAAGAGCGAACACGCGGCCGGCCGGCCCTACAAGATCAATGTCTGGACCGGCGCCTCCACGGCTGCCGAGATGGACGGCGCCCTGGCCGAGGCCGGCGCACTGGGCCAGCGCCTGCCCTTCAACACCGACCCGACCTGCCGCGCCAGGATCAATGCCGGCGAGATCGACTTCATCGACATGCACCTGTCCCACGTGGCCCAGCATGCGTGGTTCGGCTTCCTGGGCCCCATGAGCGTGGCCGTGGTCGAGGTGCTGGGCGTGACCGAGGACGGACGCCTCATCCCCTCCACCGCCGTGGGCAACAACAAGACCTGGCTGGAGATCGCCGACAAGGTGATCCTGGAGGTCAACACCAAGCCGCCGGCCAAGATGGAAGGCATGCACGACATCTACTACGGCACGGCCATCCCGCCGCGCCGCGTGCCCATTGCCCTGACCCATGCCGATGACCGCATCGGCGAGCCCTACCTGCGCGTGGACCCGGCCAAGGTGGTCGCCGTGGTCGAGACCCACAAGGGCGACCGCGACAACGTCTTCGCCCAGCCCGACGCCAACTCCAACCTGATCGCCGCGTCCATCATCGACTTCCTCGCGCACGAGATGAAGATGGGCCGCCTGCCCAAGGAGATGCTGCCCATCCAGTCAGGCGTGGGCAACGTGGCCAACGCCGTGCTGGCCGGCCTGCTGACGGGGCCGTTCGAGAACCTGCTGGGCTTCACCGAGGTGCTGCAGGACGGCATGCTGGACCTGCTGCGCGCGGGCAAGATGAGCCGCGCCTCGGCCACCTCGATCTCGCTGTCCGGCAGCGCCTACAGGGACTTCGAGGAGAACATCGACTTCTACCGCGAGCGCATCATCCTGCGCCCCCAGGAGATCAGCAACCACCCCGAGCTGGTGCGCCGGCTGGGCGTGATCGCCATGAACTCCATGATCGAGGCCGACATCTACGGCAACATCAACTCCACCCACGTCATGGGCACGGGGATGATGAACGGCATCGGCGGCTCGGGCGACTTCGCGCGCAACGGCTACCTGTCCTTCTTCGTCACGCCCTCGGTGGCCAAGGGCGGCAAGATCAGCTGCATCGTGCCCATGTGCTCGCACGTGGACCATACCGAGCACGACACGCAGATCATCGTCACCGAGCAGGGCCTGGCCGACCTGCGCGGCCTGTCGCCGCGCAAGCGCGCCCAAGTCATCATCGACCGCTGCGCCCATCCCGACTTCCGTCCCCAGCTGCAGGACTACTTCGACCGCGCCCAGCGCCAGGGCGCGCTGCACACGCCGCACATCCTGGGCGAAGCGCTGAGCTGGCACCAGCGCTTTGTCGAAACGGGCGACATGCGCGCCTGAACCGCGCAAGCGCGCCAGCGCGCAGTCTCCTGGGCTACAGGCAGCCATCGGCATGGCTGCCTGGACTGGCGTAGCATGCAAGGACGGCCCACGGGGCCGTCTTTTTCGTTGCACCCACAGGACTTCTCCCATGCCGATCTGGAAGCGCAGCTTCACCCTTGAAGACATCACCTCGCTGAGCGCCGACACGGCCGTCTCGCACCTGGGCATCGAGTTCACCGAGATCGGTGACGACTTCCTGCGCGGCCGCGTGCACGTGGACCAGCGCACCTGCCAGCCCTACGGCATCCTGCACGGCGGCGTGAACGTGGTGCTGGCCGAGACCCTGGGCTCGGTGGCCGCGGCCTGCTCCATCCCCGATGGCTGGCGCAGCGTGGGCCTGAACGTCTCGGCCAACCATGTGCGCGCCGCGCGCCAGGGCTGGGTCACGGGCACGGCCCGCCCCGTGCACCTGGGCCAGACCACCCATGTCTGGGCCATCGAACTGCATGACGAAACCGGCCGCCTGACCTGCACCTGCAGCCTGACCATGGCGCTGCTGCCGCCCACGCATGCGCAGAACGTCAAGCTCGCGGCGCAGCCGCCAGTGGCGGCCCAGCCCTGATCAAACCCCCAGCAACTCCGACAGGCGCTCCGGCTGCGCCAGCAGCTCCCGCGAGTCGGCCTGCAGCGCCAGCCGGCCCTTGGCCATGATCACGGCGCGGTCGGTGTGGGCCAGGACCTTTTTGTAGTCGCGGTCCACGATCAGGGTGGAGATGCCGGTGCTGCGGATGGCGGCGATCACGCGCCAGATTTCGGCGACGACCAGGGGGGCCAGGCCTTCGGTGGCTTCGTCGAGGATGAGCAGGCGCGGGTGCGTCATCAGCGCGCGGCCTATGGACAGCATCTGCTGCTCGCCGCCAGAGAGCTGGTCGCCGCCGTTGGCCAGGCGCTCCGCGAGCCGGGGGAAGGTGTCGAGCACGCGCTCCAGCGTCCAGTGGCGCTCGCCCTGCAGGCCGGGGCGGGCGCTCATGACCAGGTTCTCGCGCACGCTGAGGTTGGGGAAGATGCCGCGCCCCTCTGGCACATAGCCAATGCCCAGCCGCGCCATGCGCTCGGGCGGTGCGCCCGTGCAGTCGCGGCCATCGGCGCGCAGGCGGCCACGGCGCGCGGGCACATAGCCCATGAGCGTGCGGATCAGCGTGGTCTTGCCCATGCCGTTGCGCCCCAGCAGGCCCACGGCCTGGCCCGCGCCCAGCGCCAGGCTCACGCCCTGCAGGATGTGGCTGTCGCCGTAGTAGGTATGCAGCTCGTCGATGGCGAACATGGGCTCAGTCATCGTCTTCTCCGAGATAGGCAGTACGGACCACGGGATCGACACGGATCTGCGCTGGCGTGCCCGTGGCCACCACGCTGCCGTTGACCATCACGGTGATGCGGTCGGCGATGCGGAACACGGCGTCCATGTCGTGCTCGACCAGCAGTACCGCATGGCCGCGCTTGAGCTCCTGCAGCAGGGCCAGCATGCGCTCGGTCTCCTCGGCGCCCATGCCGGCCAGCGGCTCGTCCAGCAGCAGCACGCGCGGGCCGGTGGCCAGGCACATGGCCACTTCAAGCTGGCGCTTGGCGCCGTGGCTCAGCGTGCCGGCCACGGCCTGGGCCTGCCCGGCCAGGCCCGCACGCTCCAGGGCCGCATGGGCCTGGCGCAGGCTGTCCGCGCAGCGCTGTGCGGACAGGCCCAGCTGCCAGGGCCTGAGCGCCATCTGCGCCTGGGCCGCGAGCCGGCAGTTCTCCAGCGCCGAGAACTCGGGAAAGATGGTGGTGCGCTGGTAGCTGCGGCCCACGCCGGCACGCGCGCGCCGGGGCTGGGGCATGCGCGTGACGTCCTGCCCCGCGAGCGCGATGCGCCCCGCGCTGGCCGCCAGCTCGCCCGAGAGCATGTTGACCAGGGTGGACTTGCCCGCGCCGTTGGTGCCGATCACGGCGTGGACCTCACCCTCGTGCAGGTCCAGGTCCACGCCGCCCACGGCCGTGAGCCCGCCGAAGCGGCGCGTGAGGCCGCGCACCGAAAGCAGTGCCGCATCAGCCATGTCCGGCCTCCTTGTGGTGGACCTCGTTGTGTACTCCGGCGCGTTGCCGTGCAAGGCCCGCCGGCCCGATCAGCCCCATCAGTCCTTTCGGCAGCAGGGCCACGAGCACGATGATGGCCAGGCCCAGGCTCAGCTGCCAGTGGTCGGCCATGGGGCCGACGATGGCATGCGTGGACAGCACCTCCTTGAGCGCGACGAGGGCCACCGTGCCCAGCACGGCGCCGCGCAGCGAGCCCAGGCCGCCGAGGATGACCATCAGCAGCACCTCGCCCGAGTGGTGCCAGGACAGCAGCTCGGGGTTGACCACGGCATCGCGCACCGCCAGCAGAAAGCCTGCCACGCCGGCCAGCATGCCGGCCAGCACGAAGGCCGCGAGCTTGTACCCGTAGGTGGTGAAGCCGGCCGCGCGCATGCGCTGTTCGTTGACGCGTATGCCCGCCAGCGCCGCGCCGAAGCGCGACCGGCGCAGCCCGGCCAGGAAGGCATAGACCAGCACCAGGGCGGCCAGCACCACGTAGTACTGCACGCGCGGGATTTCCATGTCGATGGCGCCCAGCGCGGGCCGGGCCATCAGGTAGATGCCGTCGCTGCCGCCGCCGATGCCCGTGTCGTGGACCACGAAGTAGGCCATCTGTGCGAAGGCCAGCGTCACCATGATGAAGTAGATGCCGCGCGTGCGCAGGCTCAGCAGGCCCACCAGCAGCGCATAGCCGCCCGAGGCCAGCAGCGCCCAGCCCAGCATGGCCGGCAGGCTGCCGCCTTCGTTGCCTGCGGACAGCACGGCGGCATAGGCGCCCAGGCCCATGAAGGCCGCATGCCCCAGGCTCACCAGGCCCGTGCCGCCCACCAGCAGTTGCAGGCTGAGCGCGAAGATGGCCAGGATCATGGTCTTGACCACCAGGCCCGACAGATAGTCCGACCACCAGGGGCCGGCCAGTGCCAGCAGCGCCACGCAGGCCAGCGGCACGGCGCAGGCCTGCCATCGGCAGGCGCGCTGCGGCATCTCTACGGGCTGCACAGGCTGCAGGGGCTGCACGGCGGCCGCCAGCAGCGCCGGAGAAGGATTGGATACGGCCATTGTTCAGCTCCTTTGCCCCATCAGGCCCTGGGGCCGCCACACCAGCACCACCGCCATCAGCAGGTAGACGCTCATGCCGCTGAGCTCCTGGAAGAACAGCTTGCCGAAGGTATCGACAAAGCCCACCAGCAGCGAGGCCAGCAGCGCGCCCGTGATCGAGCCGATGCCGCCGATCACCACCACCACGAAGCAGATGATGAGCACGTTGCCGCCCATGCCCGGATAGACCGAACTCATGGGCGCGGCGATCATGCCTGCCAGTGCCGCCAGCGCCACGCCGATGGCGAAGACGATGCGGTACAGGCGCTTCACGTCGATGCCCAGGCCGCGCACCATGTCGCGGTTGCTGGCGCCCGCGCGCACCATCATTCCCAGGCGCGTGCGGTGGACCACCCAGTACAGCGCCAGCGCCACCAGCAGGCACACGCCCGAGGCGAACAGCCGGTACCACGGATAGCTCATGAGCCCGCCCAGCGAGAAGCTGCCCGACAGCCAGCCGGGCAGCGGCACGCCATGCACGTCGTTGCCCGCCAGCAGCGAGCGCAGCTCCTCGAACACCAGGATCAGCCCGAAGGTCATCAGCACCTGCTGCAGGTGCTCGCGCTCGTAGAGGTAGCTGAAGAAGGCCCACTCCAGCGCATAGCCCAGCACCACGGTCAGCGCCACGCCGGCCAGCAGCATGGTGATGAAGTGCTGGCCCAGCAGCGGGGACAGCGCAAAGGCCATGTAGGCACCGATCATGTAGAAGCTGCCATGGGCCAGGTTGATCACGCCCATGATCCCGAAGATCAGCGTCAGGCCGGAGGCCAGCAGGAACAGCAGCAGCCCGTACTGGACGGCGTTCAGGCACTGCACGAGAAAGGTGGCAAGGTCCATGGCGATGTACGTATGCGTCCGTATATGAGTGCGCCCCGCGCCTCACATGCGGCAGCCGCGGCCGGTATCGCCCAGGGCCTTGATGGCCACGCCCATGCGCTGGTTCTCCTTGCCCACGACCTTGCGCAGGTACATGTCCTGCACGGGGTTGTGCGACTTGCTGATGGTGAAGTCACCGCGCGGGCTGGGGATGGTGGCCTTCTCGATGGCCTGGCGGAACTCGGCCTTCTTCGCGATGTCGCCGCCCGCCGCCTTCAGGCCCACGCCCAGCATCTGGGCGGCGTCGTAGCCCTGCACGGCATACACATCGGGCATCAGCTTGTAGGCCTGGGCATAGGCGGAGCGAAAGCGCCGGTCGCGCTCCGTGCCCAGTTCGTCGGCGTAGTGCAGCGTGGTCAGCACGCCCTGGGCGGCCTCGCCCTGGGCCTCCAGCGTGCCGTCGGTCAGAAAGCCCGAGCCGTACAGCGGGATGGTCTTGTGCAGGCCGGCCGCGTGGTAGTCCTTGACGAACTTGACGGCGCCCGCGCCCGCGAAGAAGGCAAACACCGCATCGGGCCTGGCCGCCGCGATCTCGGTCAGCAGGGCCTGGAACTCCACGTTGGGAAAGGGCACGGTGAGCTGCTTGCTGACCTTGCCGCCCTCCTTCTCGAAGCCTTCCTTGAAGGCATTGGTCATCTCCTCGCCGGCCGCGTATTTCCAGGTGATGGTCATGGCGGTTTTCCTGCCTTCCTGCCTGGCCGCCACCACGCCCATGGGATAGGAGGACTGCCAGTTGGAGAAGGACGAACGGAAGATGTTGGGCGCGCACATGGCGCCCGTGACCGCATCGGCGCCCGCATTGGGCACGATGAGCACGGTGCCGCTTTCCTTGGCCGCGCGCGCCATGGCCATGGCCACGCCCGAATGCACGGTGCCCACCAGCACATCGACCTTGTCGCGCTTGATCAGGCGGTTGACGTTGTCCGTGGCCTTGGCCGGATCGGACTCGTCATCGACCTTGAAGAACTCGATCTCGCGCCCGCCCAGCCTGCCGCCCTGCTCATTCACGAACATGCGAAAGCCGTTTTCTATTGCCGAGCCCAGCGCCGCATAGGTGCCGCTGTAAGGCAGCATGAAGCCGACCTTGATCCTGTCCTGCGCATATGCGCCGCAGGACAGGGAGGCCGTCAGGGCGAGGACGGCCCAGTGTTTGCGATCGGTGTTCATGCGTGTCTCCTTGTGGTGGATGGGTCTTGCTTTTGTCAGGGGAATCGGAAGGGGCTGTTCAGCCGACGCTGGCCTCGCGTTCACGCAGGCGGAAACGCTGGATCTTTCCGGTGGCGGTCTTGGGAAGTTCGTCCACGAACTCGATGAAGCGCGGGTACTTGTAGGCGGCCAGGCGCTGCTTCACGAAGGCCTTGAGTTCAGCCTCGGTGGCGCTGCAGCCGTCCTTGAGCACGACGAAGGACTTGGTCTTGAGCAGGCCGTCGGCGTCGGTCTTGCCGATCACGGCGGCCTCCAGCACGGCCGGGTGCTGCATCAGCGTGGCCTCGACCTCGAAGGGCGAGACATAGATGCCGCTGACCTTGAGCATGTCGTCGCTGCGCCCGGCATAGGTGTAGTAGCCATCGGCGTCGCGCACGTACTTGTCGCCGCTCTTGAGCCAGCCGCCCTGGAAGGTCTCGCGCGTCTTGTCGCGGTTGCCCCAGTACATGAGGGCGGCGCTGGGGCCCTGGATGAACAGGTCGCCCACCTCGCCATCGGCCACGGGGCGGCCGTCCTCGCCGCGCAGTTCCACGCGGTAGCCGTCCACGGGCTTGCCCGTGGTGCCGTAGCGGATGTCGCCGGGCCGGTTGGACAGGAAGATGTGCAGCATCTCGGTGGAGCCGATGCCGTCCACGATGTCGGCGCCGAAATGCGCCTTGAAGCGCTGGGCGATCTCGGCCGGCAGCGCCTCGCCGGCCGAGGAGCACATGCGCAGGCTGACCTGCTCGCGTGCGGGCAGCAGCGGCGAGGCCAGCATGCCCGCAAAACCCGTGGGCGCGCCGAAGAACACCGTGGGCCGGTGCTGCACCCAGCGCGCGAAGGTGGCCTCGGGCGTGGGCCGCTCGGCCATCAGCAGCACGGTGGCGCCCACGCTCAGCGGAAAGCTCAGGGCATTGCCCAGGCCATAGGCGAAGTAGAGCTTGGCGGCGGAAAAGCAGATGTCGCCCTCGCCCAGGCCCAGCACCGGCGTGCCATACAGCTGCGCCGTCCAGTACGGATTGGCATGCGTGTGGACCGCGCCCTTGGGCTTGCCCGTGGAGCCCGAGGAATACAGCCAGAAGCCCGGGTCATCGCCCAGCGTGGGCGCCGGTGCGGGCAGCGGCGGCTGCGCCGCCAGCCAGGGCTGCAGGGGCGCGAAGCCTGCGGCGCGCGCCGCCGCTTCGTCGCCGGCCACCCAGACATGGCGCACCTCGTTGGGCGCCCGGTCCAGCGCCTGGCGCAGCAGGGGCAGCAGCGCATCGCAGGTCAGCACGGCCTGGGCGCGGCTGTGGCCCAGCATGTAGGCGTAGTCGTCGGCCGTGAGCAAGGTGTTCACCGCCACCGGCACCACGCCCGCATACAGTGCGCCCAGAAAGGCCACGGCCCATTCATGGCGGTCGTGCATGAGCAGCAGCACGCGCTCCTCGCGGTGGATGCCCGCCGCCAGCAGGCCGCTGGCCATGCGCTGCGCCTGCTGCTGCAGCTGGCCGTAGCTCAGCGTGCCGTGGTCGTCGATGTAGGCGATCTTGCCGGGCCGCCCCTCATTGAGCGCGAACAGGTGCGCGGCGAAATTGAAGGGCTGGGTGAAGTCGATCATCGGGGTCTCCTTCGACATCGGGCATCCGGCCCGACTTGTGATCTTCCGCACAACATGCAATATTGTGCGTGCACCGAAAAGATAGTTAGAACACCACCGAGCGTCAAGCACTATATTGCATGGCTGGTGTTAACCCCGACTGTTTATCATTCACGCCCTCTTCAAGGAAACTCTATGGACCAGTTCGAGACGGCAGCCCAGTCCGCCGGGGCGGCGGATTCCCTCTCAGAAGCCCCCAGGAACCAGGTGCTGCAGGCGCTGGGCGAGCGTGTGCGCAGCCTGCGCTCGCGCCGGGGCATGACGCGGCGCGCCCTGGCGGCGGCGGCCGATGTCTCGGAGCGCCACCTGGCCAACCTCGAATACGGCACGGGCAATGTGTCGGTGCTGGTCCTGCACCATATTGCACAGGCCCTGCAATGCTCCATGGCCGAGTTGCTGGGCGACGTGACCACCACCAGCGCCGAATGGCTGCTGATCCGCGAGCTGCTGGAAGGCCGCGATGAAGAGGCCCTGCGCCGCGTGCGCCTGGCCGCAGGCGAGCTGCTGGGCACGGCGCCCAGCGACCGTCAGCGCCACACGCGCATCGCCCTGATCGGACTGCGCGGCGCGGGCAAGTCCACGCTGGGCCGCATGCTGGCCGAGCAGCTGGGCGTGCCCTTCCTCGAACTCAACCAGGAAATCGAGCGCATTGCGGGCTGCAGCGTGCGCGCCATCCACGACCTGTACGGTGCCAACGCCTACCGCCGCTACGAGCGCCGTGCGCTGGAGGAGGCCGTGCAGATCTACAGCGACGTGGTCATCGCCACGCCGGGCGGCATCGTCTCCGACCCAGCCACCTTCAACGAGCTGCTGTCGCACTGCACCACGGTCTGGCTCAAGGCCCAGCCCGAGGAGCACATGGCCCGCGTCGTGGCCCAGGGCGACACCCGCCCCATGGCCGCCAATCCCGAGGCCATGGACGATCTGCGCAGCATCCTCGAAGGCCGCGCCGGCTTCTACGCCAAGGCCGACCACGTGGTGGATACCAGCGGCCAGACGCTGGAGCAGAGCTTCGATCAGTTGAAGGCACTGTTCCTGCCCGCACGCTGAGACGGCGGCAGCAACCCACGGCATCCAGGCCCCAGGCCTGGATTTTTTTCGCCTGTGCTGGCTGGTGTTTACCCTGGATATGGTCAAAACACGCACTATCGTGCGTGTTGCTACGTGCATTTTCTGTATGAATCTGCATAATTGTGCCTGCACCGCATCTGCGACTGCACTATTTTTCATCCAAGAGGCCGTCCATGCACCCGTCCAGCCCCACTGTCGATTACCGCACCGAGCCCGCCCAGTACCGCCACTGGTCGTTCACCGTCGAGGGCGCCATCGCCCGCATGCAGCTGAACATCGCCGAGGACGGCGGCATACGGCCCGGCTACAAGCTCAAGCTCAACAGCTACGACCTGGGCGTGGACATCGAGCTGCACGACGCGCTCAACCGCATCCGCTTCGAGCATCCGCAGGTGCGCACCGTCATCGTCACCAGCGGGCGCGACCGCATCTTCTGCTCGGGCGCCAACATCTTCATGCTGGGCGTGTCCAGCCATGCCTGGAAGGTGAACTTCTGCAAGTTCACGAACGAGACGCGCAACGGCATCGAGGACAGTTCGCGCCACTCGGGCCTGAAGTTCCTGGCCGCCGTCAACGGGGCCTGCGCGGGCGGCGGCTACGAGCTGGCCCTGGCCTGCGACGACATCGTGCTGATCGACGACCGCTCCTCCTCCGTCTCCCTGCCCGAGGTGCCGCTGCTGGGCGTGCTGCCCGGCACGGGCGGCCTCACGCGCGTGACCGACAAGCGCCATGTGCGCCATGACCTGGCCGACATCTTCTGCACCAGCGTCGAAGGCGTGCGCGGCCAGCGCGCCGTGGACTGGCGCCTGGTCGATGCCGTGGCCAAGCCCGCGCAGTTCGACGCCGTGGTGGCCCAGCGCGCGCAGCGCCTGGCCGAAGGCAGCACGCGCCCTGCCAATGCGCAGGGCATCACGCTCACGCGCCTGGAACGCGAAGCCACGGACGACGCACTGCACTACCGCCATGTCAGCGTGCAGATCGACCGCGCGCGCCGCAGCGCCACGCTGACCGTGAAGGCGCCCACGCTTGGGCAAGGCCCGCAGCCGGCCACCCTCGAAGCCATCGAGCAGGCCGGGGACGCCTGGTGGCCGCTGGCCATGGGCCGCGAGCTGGACGACGCCATCCTGCACCTGCGCACCAACGAGCTGGACGTGGGCACCTGGCTGCTCAAGACCGAAGGCGATGCCGCCGCCGTGCTGGCCGCAGACGCCGCCCTGCTCGCCCACCAGGACCACTGGCTGGCGCGCGAGACGCTGGGCCTGCTGCGCCGCAGCTTTGCGCGGCTGGATGTGTCCTCGCGCACGCTGTTCGCGCTGATCGAGCCCGGCTCCTGCTTCGTGGGCATGCTGGCCGAGCTGGCCTTCGCGGCCGACCGCGCCTACATGCTGGTGCTGCCCGATGACACCGAGCGCGCCCCGCGCATCCAGCTGGACGAATTCAATTTCGGCCTGCTGCCCCTGGTCAACGACCAGTCGCGCCTGCAGCGCCGCTTCTACGAGGAAGCCGCACCGCTGGAAGCCGCGCGTGCCGCCACGGGCCGCGCGCTGGACGGCGACCAGGCCCTGGCCCTGGGCCTGGTCACGGCCGCGCCCGACGACATCGACTGGGACGACGAGATCCGCATCGCCATGGAAGAGCGCGCCGCCATGTCGCCCGATGCGCTCACGGGCCTGGAGGCCAACCTGCGCTTTGCCAGCCGCGAGAACATGGTCACGCGCATCTTCGGGCGCCTGTCGGCCTGGCAGAACTGGATCTTCAACCGCCCCAATGCCGTGGGCGACAAGGGCGCTCTCAAGCTCTACGGCACGGGCCAGAAGGCCGGCTTCGACTTCAACCGCGTCTGACCGCAGGCACGCCCCGAAACATCCACGGAGACCCCACCATGAGCGCCATCAACTACAGCGAGAAGATCCCCAACAACGTCAACCTCGGCGAAGACCGCACCCTGCAGCGCGCGCTGGAGAGCTGGCAGCCCAACTTCCTGAACTGGTGGGGCGACGTGGGCCCCGAAGGCTCCACCGACTACGACGTCTACCTGCGCACCGCCATCAGCGTGGACCCGCAGGGCTGGGCCCAGTTCGGCCACGTGAAGATGCGCGACTACCGCTGGGGCATCTTCCTGAACCCGGCCGAGGCCGACCGCAGCATCCACTTCGGCGACCACCTGGGCGAGAAGGCCTGGCAGGACGTGCCCGGCGAGCACCGCGCCAACCTGCGCCGCATCATCGTCACCCAGGGCGATACCGAGCCCGCCTCGGTGGAGCAGCAGCGCCACCTGGGCCTGACCGCGCCGTCCATGTACGACCTGCGCAACCTGTTCCAGGTCAACGTGGAGGAAGGCCGCCACCTGTGGGCCATGGTCTACCTGCTGCACAAGCACTTCGGCCGCGACGGCCGCGAGGAGGCCGAGGCCCTGCTGGAACGCCAGTCCGGCGACGAGAACAACCCGCGCATCCTGGGCGCCTTCAACGAGAAGACACCCGACTGGCTGTCCTTCTTCATGTTCACCTACTTCACCGACCGCGACGGCAAGTTCCAGCTGGCCGCGCTGGCCGAGAGCGCCTTCGACCCGCTGGCGCGCACCACCAAATTCATGCTGACCGAGGAGGCCCACCACATGTTCGTGGGCGAGTCCGGCGTCTCGCGCGTGCTGCAGCGCACCTGCCAGGTCATGAACGAGCTGCGCACCGACGACGTGGGCCGCCTGCGCGCGGCCGGCGTGATCGACCTGCCCACGCTGCAGCGCTACCTGAACTTCCACTACAGCGTGACCATCGACCTGTTCGGCGCCGACCAGTCCAGCAATGCCGCCACCTTCTACAGCAGCGGCCTCAAGGGCCGCTACGAGGAAGGCAAGCGCGCGGACGACCACCGCCTGCACGACCAGCACTACAAGGTGCTGGAAGTGGTGGACGGCAGGCTGCAGGAAAAGGAAGTGCCCATGCTCAACGCGCTCAACGAGGTGCTGCGCGACGACTACATCAAGGACTCCAACGCGGGTGTTGGCCGCTGGAACAAGGTCATGGAAAAGGCCGGCATCGATTTCCGCCTCACCGTGCCGCACAAGGCCTTCAACCGCCAGATCGGCGCGCTGGCGGGCGTGCGCATGAGCCCCGACGGCCGCGTGGTCAGCGAGCAGGAATGGCGCATGCGCGAGGGCGAATGGCTGCCCACGGACGCCGACCGCGCCTTCGTCGCCTCGCTCATGGGCCGCTGCGTGGAGCCGGGCCAGTTCGCGGGCTGGATCGCGCCGCCGGTCATGGGCATCAACCGCCAGCCCGTGGATTTCGAATACGTGCGCTTCAACTGAAGCGCCGCGCCAGCAGGGAGTCGCCCATGACAGTCGCCTTGGTAGAACACGGCATCCTCACGCAGCACCTGATCGACCCGGAGATCTGCATACGCTGCAACACCTGCGAGGCCACCTGCCCCGTGGGCGCCATCACGCACGATGACCGCAACTACGTGGTACTGGCCGAGCAGTGCAACGGCTGCATGGACTGCGTCTCGCCCTGCCCCACGGGCGCCATCGACAACTGGCGCAAGGTGCCGCTGGCAAGCGCCTATCCCGTGGCCGAGCAGCTGCTCTGGGACGAGCTGCCCGAGGAGCTGCCGCCTGAAGCGCTGGTCCAGGCGCTGGTCCAGGCACAGGACACAGGGGACGCACCTGCCGCCGAGGACCTGAGCCAGGCCGTGATCGCGGCGGCCGCCACGCGCAGTGCGGATGGGGCCCGGCCCGATGACCAGGCCGATACCCAGGTGTTGCGCAGCGCCAGCTACGGCGCCACCGTGCCGCCCTGGTCGGCCGCCCATCCGTACACCAACCTGCATGGCCCCAGGAGCCCCGTCACGGCCACCGTGGTCGGCAACCTCAACTGCACGGAGGCGGGCTTCGACAGCGAGACCCACCACATCGTGCTGGACTTCGGCAGCCAGCCGTTCCCCGTGCTCGAAGGCCAGTCCATCGCCGTCATCGCGCCCGGCACCGATGCCCAGGGCCGCCCGCATGTGGCGCGCCAGTACTCGGTGGCCAGTGCGCGCAATGGCGAGCGGCCCGGCTACAACAACCTGGCGCTGACCGTGAAACGCGTCACCCAGGATCACCAGGGCCGCCCCGTGCGCGGCGTGGCCAGCAACTACCTGTGCGACGCACGCATAGGCGACAGGGTCCAGGTCATAGGCCCGTTCGGCCAGTCGTTCCTGATGCCCAACCATCCCCGCTCGCACATCGTGATGATCTGCACGGGCACGGGCAGCGCCCCCATGCGCGCCATGACCGAATGGCGCAGGCGGCTGCGCAAGAGCGGCAGGTTCGAAGGCGGCAAGCTCATGCTGTTCTTCGGCGCACGCACGCCGCAGGAGCTGCCCTACTTCGGCCCGCTGCAAAGCCTGCCGCGCGACTTCATCGACAACAACCTGGCCTTCTCGCGCGTGGCCGGCCAGCCCCGGCGCTACGTGCAGGACCTGCTGCGCGAACGTGCGGCCGACCTGGCGGCCCTGCTGCGCGACGACAACGCGCACTTCTACGTCTGCGGGCTCAAGAGCATGGAGGAAGGCGTGGTGCTGGCACTGCGCGACGTGGCGCAGCAAGCCGGGCTGGACTGGGAACAGGTCGGCGCGCGCCTCAAGCGCGAAGGCCGGCTGCACCTCGAGACTTATTGACCCCCCCTGAGTCGCTTCGCGCCTTCCCCCCGAAGGGGGACGACACCCTCGGTGCGGGGCGGCCCTTCCTCGGTGTCCCTGAGTTGAGCCGCGCCAGGTTCCTAGGCAGTTATTGAATGGCGCGCAACACCTTGAAAAACTAATGCGCTGGAGTTCGGACCTGTCCATAGGCATCGCCGACCAGGGCCTGGGCCAGTATCCAGGCCGGGTCCACCAGCTTGGCGCCACGCGCCAGCGGCGACTGCGGCAGGGCCAGCGGGATCTCGGTGCAGCCCATGATCACGGGCACATCGCCATGGCGCTGCAGCAGCGGCGCCAGCACCTCGCCGAAGCAGCGCGCGGCCAGGTCCATGTCGCCCTGCTTGACGCCGTCGTAGATGCCCTGCATAAGCCGCGCGCGGCCCTGCGCATCGGGCTGCAGCGCGGTGATGCCGCACTCGGCCAGTGCCGCGTCGTACAGGCCGCTGCCATAGGTGCCCTGCGTGGCCAGCACGATGGCCTGCTGCGCGCCGCCGGCCTGCAGGTGCAGGGCGGCCTGGCGCGCGATGTGCAGTACATGCAGCTGCGGAAAAAGCGCCTGCAGCTGCCCATGCCAGGCATGGGCCGTGTTGCAGGCCAGGGCCACGCTGCGCACGCCCAGCGCCGCCATGCGGCCCACGCCCTGCAGCAGGTGCTGGGCCGGCCCCGTGGGCGACTGCGGGTCCGCGCGCAGCGCCGCGCTGCGATCGGGCATGGGCAGCTGCACCAGCCAGTGCTCAGGATAGGCCTGGTCATGCACGGGCAGGCCCTGCTGCTGCAGGTGCGCCGTGCAGGCCTGCACGAACAGGCGCACGAAATCCGCGCCTGCGGCCGGGCCCATGCCCCCGAGAATGCCCACCGCGCGCGGGGGCTGAAGCTGCTGCTGCATGCTGCGATCCGAAATCAAAAAGCAGGTTTGTCGCTGAGGTCCTGCAGGTTTTTCTGCAATTGCTCGCTCATCGGCAGGCCCAGGGCCACGTTCCTCGGGGCAATGGGCTGCATGAACCACTTGTCATACAGCCTGGCGAACGCGCCTGACTTCATCATGTCGCCGATCACGCCATCGACCAGCTGCTTGAACTGGGCATCGTCCTTGCGCAGCATGCAGGCATAGGGCTCGACCTGCAGCGAGTCGGCCACCACCTCGAAGTCCCCGGGGTTCTTGGCCGTGGGGATCAGGCCGAAGAGCAGGATGTCGTCCATGCCGAAGGCCGCGGCGCGGTCGTTCTCCACCAGCAGGAAGCCGTCCGCATGGTCCTTGGCCATGACGATGTTCATGCCCCAGGCCTTGTCGGCATTGGCCTTGCGCAGCACCTGCAGGTTGGTGGTTCCCGTGGTGATGGCCACGGTCTTGTCCTTGAGGTCGGCGTAGTTTTTGATGCCCGAGCTCTTCTTCACCAACAGCCGCGTGCCCGTGTAGAAATGGTTGATGGCAAAGGCCACCTCCTTGCCGCGCACCGTGTTGTTGGTGGTCGATCCGCATTCCAGGTCGATGGTGCCGTTGGCCAGCAGCGGCATGCGGTTCTGCGAGGTCACGGCCTGCCACTGCACCTTGAGATCGGGTCGGTTCACCGCTTTCTTCACGGCCTCGGCCACGGCCTGGGACATCTCCACCGTCATGCCGATGGGCTTGCCGTTGTCCAGGTAGCTGAAGGGCACGGAGGACTCGCGGTAGGCCAGCGTGATGCGGCCGCTGTCGCGCACCTTGGCCAGCGTGTCGGCATGGGCCGCAGCCAGGCCGCCCAGGGCCAGGGCCGCGCACAGCGCGGTGGTGTGAAGTTGCATGCTTGTCTCCTCGTCTTTGGTGGATGTGCGGCCAGTGTAGGAAGGGCGGCGGCCTTTGCGGAATGACAATATCGGGCCGGTCCATGCCCGCCGGTTATGGGCTGTCCCCCTGCACTGGGCAGCGGCCCGCAGCCATAACCTGCATGCATACCCACTGTGCCAAATGCCATGGCCCGGCCCGCCGCGTGCGGCCTACAGTGCGGATGCATGGAGAAACGATCAATGCATGTCTGCATCGTGGGCGCCGGCATCGTCGGCCTGGCAACGGCCTGGGCGCTGCGGCAGGCCGGCCACCGCATCACCGTGCTGGACCGCGCACCGGGCCCCGCCCAGGGCGCCAGCGGCGGCAATGGCGCGCAGCTGAGCTATTCCTACGTGCAGCCGCTGGCCGATCCCGGCATCTGGAAGATGCTGCCCCGCCTGCTGCTGCAAAAGGATTCGCCGCTGGCCTTCCGCCTGCGCGCCGACCCCGCGCAATGGGCCTGGGGACTGCGCTTTCTGGGCGCCTGCAATGCCCATGCCTCGGCCGAAGGCACGCGCGCCCTGCTGGCCCTGGCCGCCGAAAGCCGCCAGGCCTTCGAGTCGCTCCAGGCCGACGAAGCACTGGCCTGCGACCTGCACACGCCGGGCAAGCTGGTGCTCTACCCCACCCAGCAGGCGCTGGATGCCGCCGCGCAGCAGGTGGCACTGCAGGCGGGCCTGGGCGGCGCGCCGCAGCGCATCGTCAACGCCGCCGAAGTGGCGCGCATCGAACCCGCGCTCGCCCGCTACGCGCAACGTATTGCAGGCGCCGTGCACACGCCCAGCGAGGCCGCAGCCGACTGCCGCCTGCTGTGCGAGCAACTGGCCGCCCGGCTCACCGCACGCGGCGCCGAACTGCGCTACGGCGTGGAGCTGCAGGGCTTCGAGCGCGAGGGCGACGCCATCACCGGCCTGCGCACCGCCGCAGGCCCGCTGCCGCTGCGCGCCGACCACTACGTGCTGGCCAGCGGCTGGGAAAGCGCGGTCCACGCGCGCCAGCTGGGCCTGCGCATTCCCGTCTATCCGCTCAAGGGCTACAGCATCACCGCCGATGCCGCCGCGCAGCTGCCGCACGCCGCGCCCCGGGTCAGCGTCACCGACACCGCACGCAAGGTCGTCTTCGCACGCATCGGCGAACGCCTGCGCGTGGCCGGCATGGTGGAGATCGTGGGCCGGGACACGCGCACCGACCCGCGCCGCATCGCCAGCCTGCGCCGCTCCACGCAGGAGGTCTTCGCCGACCTGCCGCTGGACGGCAACCTCCACCCCTGGACCGGCATGCGCCCCGCCACACCCACCGGCCTGCCCCTCACCGGCCGCCAGCGCGGCGGTCCGCGCAACCTGTGGCTGCAGACGGGGCACGGCGCGCTGGGGCTGACGCTGGCGTTCGGGTCGGCGCAGAGGCTGGTGGGGCAGATGGAGGCGGACGATCTGTAGAACCCGGTCCCGCAGCCACCTATGTCATGTCGCCGCTCAATCTCCGTACGAGTTGCCAGTCGTCCTTGGACCAGCCATGTCGGGCATCCACCGACATGGCTGCGGCGCCAATCAAGGCAAGCCAACCGCTGGCCTCCACACTTCGCAACGGCTCCCATGCCGGCCGCTGGGCTATTTGCTGCCAATCCGAACCATGGCAACCAGTGCACTTTGTCAGCGTGTCATCAGGCCGGAGTGGTTCGACCGTGACCGTCCCGGGTGGCACTTCGCCCCAATCAGCGATGAGGGTCTCCAAGGAACCTGTTGGAGGCATACCTCCTCGACCCAGAATCCACTTGATCAAGCGCTCCCATAGCGAGACATCGGGAGGTTGATTGCGTGAATCGACATTTTTTGCTTTGGCCCAGGCATCGTGAGACATCGGATTGATGTAGGCCACCAAAATGCATCTACTGGATCCTGCTTGACAGATGGTCACTGTATCTCCGGGCTTCCACCGTCCAATCGACAAGGACGAGTTGACCGTCTCCAGGATGAATCGAGCAATCTCGGTGTTGTTCCACCCGCGCGGATCTTCCTGGGTGTCGGAGACGCCACGCCAACTCGCTGCGATGAGTAACGCGGCAAGCGCGATGATGATCACAGAGCGCCACGTTTGGGGCAGGCGCGGTGACAACGAAGTTATTTGGCTAGCCACCACAGCATCTCCTCAGCAACTCCTGGGCCATATCCCTCGCGCGTTGACGGCCCTCAGGCGGCACTCGTTGGTCGATGCTCTGAAGCAGGTTTGCTTGCGATGACACATTGCCTTTGGCCTTGGCGTCGGCATAGACATATGCCCACACCTCGGCAGGCTGCGGCTCCCCCCATGTGGGGTTACTTCTGATGGAGGCCATCGAGATCAGCGCATCGACATAGCCTTGGTCGATCAAGGCGTTGAGGTATATCAGGGTGGTGCGCCGATACTCGGCGAGGCGCTCTGGATCCGTTCTCGCATGCTCCAGACCCCGGGTCCAGTAGGCTCCGCCATAGTCCATCATGCTCTGAGGATCTCCCTGCACCGCGAGCCGGGCAGTCCACTCATCGGCCCTTGTGTATGCGTCCATCGGGAGTTGTCCGCAGCCAGGGCGCGCACTGGCCCTCTGCTCCCGGGCCAGCCGTTGCGCCATTGCGTGCCCCTTGGGGTCGGAATCCGGCGGAACCAGCAGCGCCATGCGCTCATAGAGGGACGCCATCCAGCAAGGCTCCAATGCCTTGTGGAGTTTGGCGACTTCGCCGGCCTGGTCCAGCGTGACCTCGCTGCTGGCAAGCCGGTTGTACAGAATCTCCGCCGATGCATCCACGACAACGGCAGGAAACGCCTTGGCTCTAGGTGCCGTGGGGGGCGCCGGTACGGAAGCGATCGCCGGTGGAGCGGGAGTTTCAGGTGCTGGCGCAGCAGGCTCGGAAGCTTGCGCAGGTGGCTTGGTTGCGCTCACCTGTGCATGCCTGACCTCAGACGCTGGTTCGGCAAAAAAGATGAGCGCCAGCCCACCGGCAAAGGCAAGAGCAGCACATGCCCAGGCAACGACCTGCCAGCGCGGACGCAAAGCTCCTGAATTTCTCATGACCCTCCTTCATGACGATGCAGTTGTCAGATCCCGGGTAATGATTGTGAATAATTCTCATTAGCAAATCAATCGATCATGAGAATTCAGTTGAATTTGACAATCGATCGTGCCAATGACCACGGCGCATCAGCCGCAGTCCAGCAGGCATGCTTGTATGAACGGCCTCAACCAGCCAGCAACTCGCGCAAGGCCTTGCGCATTTCCTCGGTCATTGCCCGTGCCAGCACCGACCCTGGCCGCTGGGGCAGGCTCAGGGCATTCACACCCACCGTGATGCGCGGCAGCAGGGGGACGACATGGACCTTGCGGCGGTCGGCGGCCAGGGCGGTGCAGCCGTCCATGATGGCGGCGCCCAGGCCGTACTCGGCCATGGACAGGGCCGCGTGGTAGGTCTGCACGGTGACCACGGGCGACAGGCCCACGCCGTGCTCGCGGCAGGCCTGGCCCAGGCGCATGCCCAGCGGGTCGCGCGCATCAAGCGCGACCACGGGCAGCTCGGCCAGGTCCTTGAGCTCCATCCCCTCTTCGCGCACGCGCGAGGGCGGCAGCAGGCCCTTGGGCAGCACGCAGAACATGTCCACCTCGGCCAGCAGCTCATGCTCCAGCGCGGGCTGGCCCACGGAGCTGATGACGAAGCCCACGTCGGCCTCCTGCAGCAGCAGGGCCGAGACCACCTGGGGCGTGTGCAGTGCCTGCACATGGACCTGCACCTGCGGGTGGCGGCGCCGAAAGCCGGCCACGGCGCGCGGCAGCACCTCGCGGCTGAGCGCGAAGACGGTGAGCACGGTGAGCCGGTCCGCTGCCCGGCCATGGCGCAGGTTGTCGGCCAGACGCTGGACCTCGTCGAGCTGCTCGAACAGCTTCTCGATGTGGGGGAACAGCGCCAGCGCCTCATTGGTCGGCGTGAGCCGCCCGCGTGCGCGCTGGAACAGCGCAAAGCCCAGCTGCAGCTCCGCATGCTGCAGGGTGCGGCTGACGGCCGGCTGGGTGATGTTGATCAGCCGTGCGGCAGCGCTGACGCTGCCGGTCTGCATGACGGCATTGAAGACCTCGATGTGGCGCAGGCGCATGGGCCGTCCTCAGCACGGTCACTCTTGAGCGGACTGCGCGCGCGCCAGCCGCTCGCTTTTCCAGTACACGTCGTCGCCGCCATCCATGCGGTTGAGCACGCGTGCCAGCACGAACAGCAGGTCGGACAGGCGGTTCAGGTATTGGCGCGGCGCGGGCCGCATGGCCTCGCCCTGCTCCAGCGCCACCACCATGCGCTCGGCGCGGCGCGCCACGGTGCGGCAGACATGGGCCTGGGCCGCTGCGCGGCTGCCGGCCGGCAGGATGAATTCCTGCAGCCGGGGCAGCTGCGCGTTGCAGTGGGCCAGCGCTTCATCGAGCTGCAGCAGGGCGTCGTCCTTGAGCAGTTCATAGCCGGGAATGGACAGCTCGCCGCCGAGGTTGAACAGCTGGTGCTGCACATCGACCAGCAGCTCGCGCACGTCCTCGGGCAGGGCCTCGCACAGCAGCAGGCCGATGTGGGAATTGAGCTCGTCCACATCGCCCATGGCGTGCGGGCGGCCGCTGTTCTTGGAGACGCGCGTGTTGTCGCCCAGGCCCGTGCTGCCGTCGTCTCCGGTGCGCGTGGCGATCTGTGTCAAACGGTTGCCCATGGGGTTCTCCTTGGCGATACGGGGTGAAAAACAGGACCCGTGACGGCCCATCACCTGATTGTGCGTTACAGCCGGCACGCAAATGTTGTAGCAGGCAACAGCCGGCAAAAGTGCTGGCCCTGCTGCGCTGCAGCAGGTGGAATGCAGTCATGTTCCACGTTCGACAAGGAGTTCGACACATGACCTCTCAACTGCGCAAAGTCTCCGGTTTTGAAATCCGCAGCGTGATGTTGTTCGCGGCCATTTCGCTGGGCAGCGTTGCTGCCATGGCGCAGGAATTGGGTCCGGGCAATGGTCCCGCGACAGGCGTCAGGGCTGCACCTGGGCCTGCAGCAACCAGCCCAAGCGCCCCCGCCAACGAGGTGCAAGCCGCATTCGACCGCGCCGACACCAACCGGGACGGCAAGCTGAGCAAGAAGGAGGCCGAGGCCCTGCCCGCCGTGAGCAGCAATTTCGCCCAGATCGATGCCGACAAGAACGGATCGCTGTCGCGCGATGAATTCAGCAAGGCTGTCCAGCCGCGCTGACACCCGGATGCCTGGCGGCTGACCTACACGGTTGGGCGACAGGGCCGGTGGTATTCTTTCCGGTTCCCCCTGGAGAACACCGATGAACGCCCCTGTCGCCCCCGTCCGCCTGCAGCCTGACTTCGCTCAGCGCCCCATTCCCGAAGCCTTTCTCCAAGCCCTGGCCCAGCGTTTCGGCGCCCAGTGCTCCACGGCTTTGGCGGTGCGCGAACAGCACGGCCGCGACGAGGGCGCCATCCAGGCGCCCCCGCCTGCGGCCGTGGTCTTTGCCGAGAGCACGCAGGACGTGCAGGACGCGCTGAAGCTGGCCGACCAGCATGCCGTGCCGGTCATCCCCTACGGCGCAGGCTCCTCGCTCGAAGGCCATCTGCTGGCCGTCGAGGGCGGCATCAGCCTGGACCTGAGCCGCATGAACCGCATTCTCTCGGTCAACACAGAGGACCTGACGGTCACCGTGCAGCCCGGCATCACGCGCAAGCAGCTCAACGATGCCATCAAGGACACGGGCTTCTTCTTCCCCATCGATCCCGGCGCCGATGCCTCCATCGGCGGCATGACCGCCACGCGCGCCAGCGGCACCAATGCCGTGCGCTACGGCACCATGCGCGAGAACGTGCTGGCGCTGGAACTGGTCACGGCCAGCGGCGAGCTGATGCGCACCGGCACGCGCGCCAAGAAAAGCAGCGCGGGCTACGACCTCACGCGCCTGATCGTGGGCAGCGAAGGCACGCTGGGCGTGGTCACCGAGATCACGGTGCGCCTGTACCCGCTGCCCGAGGCCGTGAGCGCGGCCATCTGCTCCTTCCCCAGCATCGAGGCCGCCGTGCGCACGGTGATCCAGACCATCCAGATGGGCGTGCCGATTGCCCGCGTGGAGCTGGTGGACGTGAACTCGGTGCGCATGGTCAATGCCTACAGCAAGCTCACGCTGCGCGAGGAACCCATGCTGCTGATGGAGTTCCACGGCTCGCCCACGGGCGTGAAGGAGCAGGCCGAGATGGTGCAGGACATTGCGGGCGAGTTCGGCGGCAATGCCTTCGAATGGGCCGAGCGTCCCGAGGACCGCACGCGATTGTTCACGGCCCGCCACAACGCCTATTTCGCGGCTGTCTCCAGCCGCCCCGGCTGCCGCTGCATCACCACCGACGCCTGCGTGCCCATCAGCCGCCTGGCCGATGCGCTGCTGGACTCGGTGCGCGAGGCCGACGACAGCGGCATTCCCTACTTCCTCGTCGGCCACGTGGGCGACGGCAACTTCCACTTCGGCTACCTGATCGACCCGGACAACGAGGACGAGCGCTCGCGCGCCGAGCAGCTCAACCACCAGCTGGTGTCGCGCTCCATTGCGCTGGGCGGCACCTGCACGGGCGAGCATGGCGTGGGCATCCACAAGATGAATTTCCTGCGCGAGGAAGCCGGCGACGGCGCGGTGCAGATGATGCGCTCCATCAAGCAGGCGCTGGACCCGAAGAACATCCTGAATCCCGGGAAAATCTTCAGCCTCTGAGTCCCTCCGCCTCGGCCTTCTCGCGCAGGAAGTCGATCAGCGTGGTGATGGCCCGCGTCTGGTAGCGGGACGGCATGTACAGCAGGTACTGGCGCGTGGCCAGAAAGTCCAGGCTGCCCGGCGGCAGCGGCAGGCGCTCAAGCGCGCCGCTGGCCAGTTCGGCCGCCACCATGTAGCGCGGCACCACGGCCACGCCCAGGCCCTGCAGCACGGCATCGCGCAGGAAATGGAAGTTGGGCGACATCAGGCGCGGGCGTATGCGCAGCTCGGTGGGCCGGGCGCCGTTCATGCCGGCCGTGCGCAGCTTCTGGCCCGTGAGCGCCGAGGTGATCAGCGGCACGCGCTTGAGCGCCAGCAGCGAGTCGGGATGGCCATGCTGCGCCAGGAACTGCGGCGTGGCGCAGGCCTCGTAGAGCACATCGCCGAGCTTGCAGGCCACCAGGCTTTCGGGCGGCTCGGTCATCACGCGCACGGCGAAGTCCACGGCGCCCTGCATCAGGTCCTCGATGTCGTTGTCGAAGATCACCTCCAGCGTTATGCCCGGGTGCATGCGCATGAACTCCGTCAGCCAGCCCGACATCTGCAGCTGGCCGTAGCCGCTGGGCACACTCAGCCGCACGGTGCCCTGCAGGCTCTGGCCCAGGCTGTCCACCGACTCGTCCGCCGCCATGGCTTCCTGGCGTATCGCGCGTCCATGCGCGTACAGGCGCAGGCCCAGCTCGGTGGGCTCGACCTGGCGCGTGGTGCGGCGCAGCAGCTGCTGGCCGATCTGGCGCTCGAACTGGTTGAGCCGGTGGCTGACGTTGGCGCGGCTCATGCCCAGGCGCACGGCGGCGCGGCTCAGGTTGCCGGCTTCGATGATGTCCACCAGCAGGGACAGTCCGCCCAGATCCATTGTCAAACCTCAGTACACACAATGTCCATTTTTTAGCACGATTGTCAAAGTCCATAAACGAATGAAGAATGCGGGCCTGCCCGGGCATCACCGGCCCGTTGCGGTTTTCGTGGTTCGACAAGGTTTCGCATGAGTGCTCTCCCCTCTTCCCTGCCGCTGGACGGCGTGCGCGTCCTGGATCTTTCGCGCGTGCTGGCCGGCCCCATGTGCGCCATGGCGCTGGCCGACCTGGGCGCCGATGTCGTCAAGGTCGAGCACCCGGGCCGCGGCGACGACACGCGCGACTGGGGCGTGCGCGTGGGCCAGCGCAACACCTCCTACTTCAACAGCGCCAACCGCAACAAGCGCTCGGTCACGCTGGACCTGCAGGCCGAAGAGGGCCTGCGCATCGCACGCGAGCTGGCGGCCGACAGCGACGTGGTCATCCAGAACTTCAAGGTCGGCGGCGCCGAGAAGCTGGGGCTGGGCTACGAGCAGCTGTCGCAGCTGAACCCGCGCCTGGTGTACTGCTCCATCTCGGGCTACTCGCGCAGCGGCCCCGAGGCCACGCGGCCCGGCTACGACCTGGTGGTGCAGGGCGAGTCCGGCATCATGGCCATGAACGGCGAGCAGGGCCAGGGCCCGCTGAAGTTCGGCGTGGCCGCCGTGGACATGTTCACGGGCATGTACTCGGCCCAGGCCATCCTGGCCGCGCTCTACGAGCGCGAGCGCAGCGGGCGCGGTCGCCATGTGCAGATGGCCCTGTACGACTGCGGCCTGATGATCACCAGCTACTACGGCATGGAGGCCTTGCTCAAGGCCGGCGACCCGCCCAAGTTCGGCAACGCCCATCCGTCCATCGTGCCCTACGGCGTGTTCGAGGCGGCCGATGGCCCGCTGGTCATCACCGTGGGCAACAACGGCCAGTTCCAGCGCTTTTGCACCGACGTCATCGCCAAGCCCGAGTGGGCCGCCGACGAGCGCTTTGCCACCAATACCGCACGCTCGGCAAACCGCGATCTGCTGATGCCGCTGGTGCAGGCCGAGCTGCTGCGCTTCACGCGCGCCCAACTGCTCGAATGCCTGACGGCCGCGCAGATTCCCTGCGGCGAGGTGCTGGGCCTGTTCGAGGCCCTGAACTCGCAGCGCACGGCCGACGCCGGCCTGCTGCACCGCTTCGAGGACAGCGAAGCCGGCAGCCAGTCCGTGCTGGCCCCGCCCTATGCGCTGGACGGCCAGCGCCTGCCCGTACGCCGCCCGCCGCCGCACCAGGGCGAACACACCGACGAGGTGCTGCAGCAGCGCCTGGGCCTGGACGAACAGGCCCGCGCCGCGCTGCGCGCCAAAAACATCATCTGAGAGCGCGCAGACGTTCCCACCCAGACCGCTCCACGGCTCTCATTTCCACCCCTTCCCGCTTGAGGAGACATATGACTTCCACCCCCTTCCAGGCCTCGCGCCGCCAGATCCTTTCCGCCGCCTGCGCCACCGCCATCGCCACGCTGGCCCCCGCCGCACGGGCCCAGAGCCAGTGGCCCGACAAGCTGATCAAGCTGACCGTGGCCTTCCCGCCCGGCGGCCCCACCGACACGGCCGCGCGCATCGTCGCCCAGCGCCTGACCGAGCGCCTGGGCCAGACCATCGTCATCGACAACCGCCCCGGCGCCTCGGGCTCGGTGGGCACGGCGGCCTTCATCAAGTCGCAGCCCGACGGCTACTCGCTGTCCATGTTCGGCATGCCCGCGCTGCTGGCGCCCATGCTGTTCAACAACAACCTGTACGACGTGCGCAAGGACTTCCTGCCCGTGGCCACGGTCTATGACCTGCCCATGGCCATCGTCATCAACCCGCGCGAGCTGCCGGACGTGACCAACCTGCAGCAGCTGATCGAGCATGCCAAGAAGGCCAAGCCCGCGCTGAACTACACCAGCTCGGGCACGGGCAGCTTCGGCCACCTGTCCATGGAGCAGCTCAAGGACCTGGGCGGCTTCGACATGCAGCACGTGCCCTACCGCGGCAGCGCGCCGGCCGTGACCGACCTGATCGGCGGCCAGATCGCCGTGATGTTCGCCGACGTGGTCGCGGCCCTGCCCCACATCCAGGCGGGCAAGCTGCGCGCCATTGCCGTCAGCTCGCAAAAGGCCAAGCAGCTGCTGCCGAACGTGAAGTCGGTGGCCGAGCAGGGCTTCCCCGGCTTCGACGCCGACACCTGGGGCGGCCTGATCGCCCCGCTGAACACGCCTCCCGCCGTGGTCCAGCGTCTGAACCAGGAGCTCAAGCTCATCCTGGCCGAGCCCGAGCTGCAAAAGAAGATGCTGGCCGCAGGCGCCATTGCCACCTACCAGGACGGCGCGGCCATGAAGGCGCGCCTGAACGCCGACTTCACGCGCTGGAGCAAGATCGCGAAAGACAAGAACATCTCTTCGCAGTAAAGAACACAGAGCGCCCCACGATGCGCCTTCAGGGCATGCCGCAAGGCATGCCCTTTTTTACGTCCGCAAATGCTCGGCGCCCGCTGTTCACTCCCGTATGGCCGCGCCTGCGGCGTGGTGGTTGCGGGGTTGCAGTCCTGCCGAAGGACAGGACTGCTTCGTCATCTGACTCGCTGCGGTTGTCTGAGCGGAGTTCACGCAGTGAACGCAGCGAGTTCCGCAGCGAACCCCGCAACCGCCACGACGCAGGTTGCCCCGTAGCGAAGCGCAGGGGTCGCGGACAT
>NZ_JBICLB010000017.1:0-96959 GCF_043104845.1 Delftia sp. WSY_7
CGCTCGAATTTTTCCTTTGCCATGATTTCTCCGAAAGAGCAAAACCTGTGTGATGTTTAAGGTCTGCATCCCATTGCTTGGTCGCCCCGCACAGGTGACAGGACGGCATGGGATCGCAGACCGGCAAAAATCGCAGCCCCTTTTCAGGGGCTGCGACTCAAAAGCCTTCGATTATACAAAAAGCCTTACTTGGCGCGAGCAGCCACGATGGCTTCGGCCACGTTGCGGGGAGCTTCGGCGTAGTGCTTGAACTCCATCGTGTACGTAGCGCGGCCTTGCGTCTGCGAACGCAGCGAAGTGGCGTAGCCGAACATTTCCGACAGCGGCACTTCGGCCTTGATGGACTTGCCACCGCCGGCCATGTCGTCCATGCCCTGGACCATGCCGCGACGCGAGGACAGGTCACCCATCACGGTGCCGGCGTAGTCTTCAGGCGTCTCGACTTCCACGGCCATCATGGGCTCGAGGATGACGGGGCTGGCCTTCTTGGCGCCTTCCTTGAAGCCGAAGATGGCAGCCATCTTGAAGGCCATTTCGTTCGAGTCCACATCGTGGTACGAACCGAAGGTCAGGCGCACCTTGACGTCCACCACGGGGTAGCCGGCCAGCACGCCGGAAGTCAGCGCCTCGATCACGCCCTTCTCGACCGCAGGGATGTATTCGCGAGGAACCACACCGCCCTTGATTTCGTCGACGAACTCGAAGCCCTTGCCGGCTTCCTGGGGTTCCAGGGTCAGCACGACGTGGCCGTACTGGCCCTTGCCGCCGGACTGGCGAACGAACTTGCCGTCCACATCGGTAACCTTCTGGCGAATGGTTTCGCGGTAGGCCACCTGGGGCTTGCCCACGTTGGCTTCCACGTTGAATTCGCGCTTCATGCGGTCAACGATGATTTCCAGGTGCAGCTCGCCCATGCCGGCGATGATGGTCTGGCCCGATTCTTCATCGGTGCGCACGCGGAAGGACGGATCTTCAGCAGCCAGGCGCGACAGGGCGATGCCCATCTTTTCCTGGTCGGCCTTGGACTTGGGCTCCACGGCCTGTGCAATCACGGGCTCGGGGAAGACCATGCGTTCCAGCACGATGGGAGCTTCGACGGCGCACAGCGTTTCGCCGGTGGTCACGTCCTTCAGGCCCACGCAGGCAGCGATGTCGCCGGCGCGGATTTCTTCGACTTCCACGCGCTCGTTGGCCATCATCTGCACGATACGACCGATACGCTCCTTCTTGCCCTTGACCGAGTTGAACACGGTGTCGCCCTTGGTCAGGACGCCCGAGTACACGCGCACGAAGGTCAGCTGGCCGACGAACGGGTCGGTCATCAGCTTGAAGGCCAGGGCCGAGAACTTTTCGCCGTCGTCTGCCTTGCGGCTGAGCTTGGTTTCTTCGTTTTCGGGATCAGTACCGGTGACGTCAGGGATGTCCACAGGCGCCGGCAGGTAGTCGATCACGGCGTCCAGCATGCGCTGCACACCCTTGTTCTTGAAGGCGGTACCGCACAGCATGGGCTGGATTTCGGTAGCCAGCGTACGAGCGCGCAGGCCGGCCTTCACGTCTTCTTCGGACAGAGTACCTTCTTCCAGGTACTTGTTCATCAGGTCTTCGCTGGCTTCGGCAGCGGCTTCCACGAGGTTTTCACGCCACTTGTTGGCGGTCTCCACCAGCTCGGCGGGGATTTCGTGGTATTCGAACTTCATGCCTTGCGAGGCTTCGTCCCAGATGATGGCCTTCATCTTGACGAGGTCGACCACGCCCTTGAAGTTTTCTTCGGCACCGATCGGGATCACGACGGGCACGGGGTTGGCCTTCAGGCGCAGCTTCATCTGCTCGACGACCTTGAAGAAGTTGGCGCCGGTACGGTCCATCTTGTTCACGAAGGCCAGACGAGGCACCTTGTACTTGTTGGCCTGACGCCACACGGTTTCCGACTGGGGCTGCACGCCGCCCACGGCGCAGTACACCATGCAGGCGCCGTCCAGCACGCGCATGGAACGCTCCACCTCAATGGTGAAGTCCACGTGGCCGGGGGTGTCGATGATGTTGAAACGGTGCTCGGGGTAGGACAGGTCCATGCCCTTCCAGAAGCAGGTCACTGCAGCGGAAGTGATGGTGATGCCGCGCTCTTGCTCTTGCTCCATCCAGTCGGTCGTAGCAGCGCCGTCGTGCACTTCGCCCAGCTTGTGGGTCACACCGGTGTAGAACAGGATACGTTCGGTGGTGGTGGTTTTGCCGGCGTCGATGTGGGCGGAGATACCGATATTGCGGTAGCGCTCGATGGGGGTCTTGCGAGCCATGATGGATCCTTGATTGATCGTATGGAGGGAGTCTCTGCCCGTTCCAGCCTCATGGTGCAGACGGACAGCAGTCTTATCTGGGGATGCTCCTAATCGAGACAAGGCCGCAGGCAAAAATGCATGCGGCCCGTCTGATCAGGAGCGAAGCGCTCTTAGAAGCGGAAGTGGCTGAATGCCTTGTTGGCTTCGGCCATGCGGTGCACTTCGTCACGGCGCTTCATGGCGCCGCCACGGCCTTCGGTGGCCTCGAGCAGCTCGTTGGCCAGGCGCTGGGCCATGGACTTCTCGCCGCGCTTGCGTGCAGCTTCCTTCAGCCAACGCATGGACAGGGCCAGGCGACGCACGGGACGCACTTCGACGGGCACCTGGTAGTTGGCACCGCCGACGCGGCGGGACTTCACTTCGACCATGGGCTTCACGTTGTTGATGGCAACGATGAAGGCTTCCAGCGGGTCTTTGTCAGGGTGCTTCTTTTGAATCAGGTCCAGGGCACCGTAGATGATGCGTTCTGCGACCGCCTTCTTGCCGCCTTCCATGATCACGTTCATGAACTTGGACAGCTCGACATTGCCGAACTTGGGATCCGGCAGGATTTCACGTTTGGGGACTTCGCGACGACGTGGCATTTTTTACCTCTATCTTGCTTCAGTTGGCGTCTTTTCAGACACCGCGAGAGCCAACAGGACTCCCACTTACTCGACCCGCGCAAAACACTTGCGTTTGGGGTCACTACGCTGGATCTCGCGCCACGCGGGATACAGCACCTTCTTCGAAAAAACGCAGGGCTTACTTGGCCTTGGGCTTCTTCGCGCCGTACTTGGAACGGGCTTGCTTGCGGTCCTTGACGCCTTGCAGGTCAAGGGAGCCACGCACGATGTGGTAACGCACACCGGGCAAGTCCTTCACACGGCCGCCGCGCACCAGCACAACGCTGTGCTCTTGCAGGTTGTGGCCTTCACCACCGATGTAGGAGATGACCTCGAAGCCGTTGGTCAGGCGCACCTTGGCAACCTTACGCAGAGCGGAGTTAGGCTTCTTGGGCGTCGTGGTGTACACACGGGTGCACACGCCGCGGCGCTGAGGGCAGTTTTCCATAGCAGGGCTCTTGGATTTGACAACTTCGACCGTGCGGCCCTGACGCACGAGTTGGTTAATGGTTGGCATTAATAAACGTCCCTAAACGTGAATTGCTTGCGAAAAGCGAAAACGTGAATCCCTTCGGAAATTCCGAAAAGCCCTCGACTGTACCAGCTTGCAGGAGATCGCACAACTGCACCCCCTTCAAGCCGGTACGCGAGGGCCTGCGCGACAGGCGCGGGGCTTACTTGATCCAGAGGCGGATCGCATCCCAGGCACGGCCGAAGAAGCCAGCCTGCTCCACGCCTTCAAGCGCCACCAGCGGCACTTCGGCCACGGTGTCGGCCCCCAGCTTGACCTTGAGCGTGCCCATGGCCTGGCCCTTGGTGAACGGAGCGATCAGCGGGTCCTGGCGCACGACTTCGGTGCTCAGCTTGCCGCCACTGCCGGCCGGCACGGTGACCACGATGGGCGTGGTGCGGCCGATCTTGACGGTGCCCGCCTTGCCCTTCCAGACCTCGGGCGTGGCCACGGCCTGCTCGGCGTCGAACAGCTTGACCGAGTCGAAGGCCGCATAGCCCCAGTTCAGCAGCTTCTGGCTTTCATTGGCGCGCGCGTTCTCGCTGGCGGCGCCCAGCACGATGGAGATCAGGCGGCGGCTGCCCACGTTGGGCAGATCGCGCTTGGCCGTGGCCACCAGGCAGTAGCCGGCCGCAGCGGTGTGGCCGGTCTTGAGGCCGTCCACGGTCGGGTCGCGGAACAGCAGCGAGTTGCGGTTGGTGCCGTTGGAGGCCGGCGTGCCCGGGTAGAAGTACTTCTTGGTCGAGTAGTAGTGCATGTACTCGGGGAAGTCCTGCATCAGACGCTGCGCGAGGATGGACAGGTCGCGCGCCGTGGTCAGGTGGCCGGGCTCGGTCAGGCCTTCGGGGTTCTTGTAGCTGGTGTTCTTCATGCCCAGCGCCTTGGCCTGCTCGTTCATGAGCCGCACGAAGTTCTCGGCCGAGCCGCCCACGCCTTCGGCCAGGGCCATGGTGGCGTCGTTGCCGGACTGCACGATCATGCCCTTGATCAGGTCATCGACAGGCACCTGCATCTTGGGGTCGATGAACATGCGCGAGCCCGGCATCTTCCAGGCGCGCTCGCTGACGGGCAGGCGCTGCTCCAGCGTGATCTTCTTGGCGCGCAGTGCGTCGAAGACCAGGTAGCCGGTCATGAGCTTGGTCAGCGAGGCCTGCTCGATGGGCGCATCGATGTCCTTGGCACCCAGCACCTGGTTGGCGGTGACATCGACCAGCAGATAGTTGCGCGCCGCGATCTCGGGCGGCTGGGGCGGGGTGATCTGCGCCAGCGCCAGGGCCGGCGCCATGGCCGCTGCCAGTGCCAGGACTCGCAGCGTGGAGGAAATGGGCTTCATGAGGAAAACTCTCGCTAAAGGGCAGGTAAAGCAGGAAAGGCGGAAGATGCCCACCGGCTGGGGCGGGCCTATTGAGCAGCGGCGCGGGCCGCTAGGGAAGTGAGCGCAAATGGCGGACCACGAGACTCTTGAGCAGCGGCAATTGTCCGTGAAAGAAATGACCGCCCCCGGGCACGACGGTAACAGGCAGTATCTGCGGGCGCGCCCAGTCCATGACGGCCGACAGCGGCACCGTGTCATCGGCCTCGCCGTGCACCACCAATGTCCGGTCATGGGCTTCGGGCGGCACGGGGGCCACCGAGAAACGGCTGGCCGCCGTGCCCACCAGCACAGCCTTTTCCACCCGGCCTTCATTCCACAGGCCCGCCAGCACATGGCTGGTGACGAAGGCGCCGAAGGAAAAGCCCGCCAGCGCGATCGGCCCTTCGGGAGCGACCTGGCGGACCACGGACAGCATGTCCTCGGCCTCGCCGATGCCTGCGTCGTGCTCGCCGGCACTGGCACCCACGCCACGGAAGTTGAAGCGTACGGCCGTGTAGCCGCACTGCACGAAGGCCCGCGCCAGGGTCTGCACCACCTTGTTGTCCATGGTGCCGCCAAACAGCGGATGGGGGTGGGCGATGATGGCCACGCCGCGCGCAGTCGCATCGGCGGCCGGCGCGTCGCGCAGGGCCTCCACGGCCCCGGCAAGGCCGGTCAGGGTCAAACGTTCGGTCTGCGCATTCACAATCGCTATCCTAGTAGTAGCAGCCAGTCCAAGCTGACAGAGCACTGATGCCCGGAAAGGCCCAAAGTTCCAGCCGGTGCTCAGCGGCCCACGTCGGGCGGCAGCAGCAGGCGCTCCACGGGCTGGCCGTTCTTGAGATGGGACTCGACGATCTCGTCGATATCGGTCTCGTCCACGAAGGTGTACCAGGTGCCTTCGGGGTAGACCACGGCCACGGGCCCGCCCGCGCAGCGGTCCAGGCAGCCGGCCTTGTTCACGCGCACCTGGCCCTTGCCGGCCAGGCCCAGCTGCTTGACCTGCTTCTTGCAGTGGTCGAAGCCTGCCTTGGCGCCGTGCAGCGCACAGCAGTCCTCGCCGCCAGGCCTCTCGTTGAGGCAAAAGAAGATGTGGCGCGCATAGTAGTTGCCTGCGCCTTGCTGGCCGCCTTCGGCCCCGGGACGTGGGTTTTCGCTCATGCAGCGGATTCTAGGCCTGCGTCTGCTGCCCCGAAGGCGCCGGGGGCGCTGAAGGTGCAGGCGGCAGCGGCCCTGCATCGCGGCGCGCCACCCTGAGCAGCACGTAGACCAGGGTGGCATAGGGCCACAGCCAGCCCAGCCACTGCCCCAGCCCGTAGAAGCGGATGAAACGCCCCTGCTCCCAGGCCTGCAGCGTCTCGGAGAAATAGGCACTGGTGGGCGCCTGGTTCAGGATGCTCAGTTGCAGCACCAGCACCAGCATCAGCAGGGCTGCACAGGCGCGGCGCGGCAGCGGCAGGGCCACCATGGCCAGGCCCACGCCCCCCCATACGCCCATGCGCACCGGCAGGTCCACCCACTCCCAGGCATGGGCAGGCCCCCAGCTCAGCGCAGCCGACATCGCCGAGACCGCGATGCCGATCACGATGGCCGAGCCCGCCAGCACGGCGCGCCGGCCCATGTGGCGCATCACGCAATAGGCCAGCAGGCAGGGCACCCACAGGCCCAGCATCACGCACAGCATCTCGGTCACGGGCGATAGCGGCGTCAGGGCCGACTCGCGCAGAGGAAGCCACATGAGAAAGGGCGTGCCTTCGAGCAGGTCCAGCAGGCCCTGCTCCAGCCGCTCCAGCACCTGGCCCAAACCGAAGGGCACGGCGGCGGGAAAGAGCAGCGCCCAGGGCCACAGCGCCAGCAGCACCATGGCGCCGCCGCCATCCTCGCCCAGCCAATGGGTGCGAAAGGCGCTCCAGCGCGCCAGCGCGCCCAGGCGCTCCAGCAGCAGCGCCACCAGCGCGCCCAACAAGGTGCCGCCCGCATTGAGCACCAGATCCAGGTTGGAGGGAACGCGCCGCGGCAGGTAGATCTGCAGGAACTCCATGGACAGCGACAGCAGGGTGCCTGCCAGCGCCGCCAGCGGCACGGCCGCGCGCGGGCTGCCGCTGCGCACCAGGGCCAGCGCCAGGAAAAAGCCCAGCGGCGCGTAGCCGACGATATTGGTATTGACGTCGAACCAGGTCCAGTACGGCGGCGGGATCTTTGCCGTCAGGAAGACCAGCGGATCAATGCCCTGGGCACGCCAGCCATCGAAGGGAAACAGGCTGGCGAAAACGATGAGCACCGCATAGACCAGTGCCAGCGGCCAGGCCGAAGTCCTTTGCACCACGCCCTGCCTCCCTCTTCGTTGGAACGGTTTCTCAGAAAGGTTTGACGACCACCAGGATGACGATGGCCGCCAGCAGCAGCACCGGCACCTCGTTGAAGAAGCGGAACCAGCGGTGGCTGTGCTGGTCCCGGTTGTCGATCAGCTTGCGCAGCAGGCGCCCGCAGGCATGGTGGTAGCCGATGACCAGCAGCACGCCGGCCAGCTTGGCATGCATCCAGCCGTTGCCCGGCCCCTTGCCGATGCCGTAGCCCAGGTACAGCCACAGGCCCAGGCCCAATGCGGGCACGGCCAGCAGCGTGGTGAAGCGCAGCAGCTTGCGTGCCATGAGCAGCAGGCGCTCGCGCTCGGCCACCGAGCCGGGCGTGACCATGGCCACGTTGACGAAGATGCGAGGCAGATAGAACAGGCCCGCGAACCAGCTTGCCACGAAAACGATATGAAAGGCTTTGACCCACAGCATGCGGGCAGTGTACGTGCGTACAGGGGTGCGCCAGGCTGCGCAGGCGCAAAAGCCGAGTCCCGCGTGCCGGCGTCGTCGCCGGGGTTGCGGGGCCTGCGGCGGGAATGGGGCACAATTTTCGGCATGCATCTGTCCAGCCCCACCCCCTTCCCGCACAACCGCCCCCGCCGCCTGCGCCGCGATGCCTTCACGCGCAATCTGGTGCGCGAGAACGTGCTCACGGCCCATGACTTCATCTACCCCGTGTTCGTGCACGAAGGCACGAACCAGCGCGAGGCCGTGCCCTCCATGCCCGGCGTGGACCGCCTGAGCCTGGACCTGCTGCTGCCCGTGGCAGAGCAGTGCGTGCAGCTGGAGATCCCGTTCCTGGCGCTGTTCCCCGCCATCGAGACCTCGCTGAAGACGCCCGACGGCAAGGAGGCGCTCAACCCCGACGGCCTGATCCCGCGCGTGGTGCGGGCGCTCAAGAAGGAGTTCCCGCAACTGGGCGTGATGACCGATGTGGCCCTGGACCCCTACACCAGCCACGGCCAGGACGGCATCCTGGATGAGTCCGGCTACATCATCAACGACGAGACCGTGCAGGTCCTGGTGGGCCAGGCCCTCACCCATGCCGAGGCCGGCGTGGACATGGTGGCGCCCAGCGACATGATGGACGGCCGCATCGGCGCCATCCGCGAGGCGCTGGAGGCCCACGGCCACATCCACACCCGCATCATGGCCTACAGCGCCAAGTACGCCAGCGCCTTCTACGGCCCGTTCCGCGATGCCGTGGGCACGCGCGGCGCGCTGGGCAAGGCCGACAAGAACGTCTACCAGATGGACCCCGCCAACACCGACGAGGCCCTGCGCGAAGTCGCCCAGGACCTGGCCGAGGGTGCCGACATGGTCATGGTCAAGCCCGGCATGCCGTACCTGGACGTGGTGCGCCGCGTCAAGGACGAATTCGGCGTGCCCACCTTCGCCTACCAGGTCAGCGGCGAGTACGCCATGCTCAAGGCCGCCGCCGCCAACGGCTGGCTGGACCATGACCAGGTGATGATGGAATCGCTGCTGGCCTTCAAGCGCGCGGGTGCCGACGGCATCCTGACCTACTTCGCCATCGACGCCGCGCGCAAGCTGCGCGGCTGAGCGCATGCCGCCGGTGACGCCGCCCACGGGCACGGGAGCCGCTCCCCCAGCCGGGAACGCCAGGAGCATGCGCATCTTCCACCTGCAGCCGGGCGGCGCCACCGAACTGGCCGACCTGCCCGGGCAGGCGCCCGCGCAGGGATTCGTCTGGATCTCCTGCACCCACGCCACCTTGCAGGAGCGGCTGGCCGACGTGCAGCGCACGCTGCAGCTGCTGTCGGGCCAGCAGCTGGTGGACCTGCATGTCTCGGACCTGCTCAACGCCCAGCTGCCATCGCGCTACGACTACACCTCGCAGTACGACCTGCTGGTCTTTCGCCGCCTGGCCAGCGGGCAGGCGCGTGCCGCCGCGCAGGCCGGCACGGCCTCTTCGCCTGCGGCGCAGGCGGCGCCCCCCTCGCCTCCCGTGCGCCGCACAGGCCCGCCCGTGCTGCGCAACATTGACACCAGCCCCGTGGGCTTTGCCATGTTCGACCAGGTGCTGCTGTCCGTGCACCCCTACGACTGCACCGTGCGCGACGCCTATGCCGCGCGGCTGCTGGCCGCCATGCCCAGCGATCTGCGCGAGGGACGGCTGAACCCCACATCCGGCACGCGGCTGCCGGCCAGCCCGGCCGACCTCATGCTGCGCGTGGTCAACCTCATCGTGGACGGCTTCCTGGACCTGCGCCGCGAACTGTCGCGCCAGCTGGACCACTGGCAGACCGAGCTGCTGCGCCCGCGCACGCGCTTTGCCAACTGGGGGGCGCTGCTGGACGCACGGCTGGCCCTGCATGAGCTGGACGAAGTCTGCGAAGACCAGCGCGCTGCCGTGCAGGACTGGACGGACGCGCTGGAGACCTGGGCGCCTCCCGAGGGCGCGGCGGCGCTGCGCGAGCTGGACCTGCTCAAGGTGCGCAGCCGCGACGTGCTGGAACACATAGAGCGCGTGGTCCACCACGTGCGGCGGCTGGAGCAAAGCACCGAGACCGTGGTGCAGATGCATTTTTCGGTGCAGAGCAACCGCACCAACGACATCATGCGCACGCTGACCGCGCTGACGGCCGTGTTCCTGCCGCTGAACCTGATTGCCGGCATCTTCGGCATGAACTTCGAGTTCATCCCCCTGGTGCACAAGCAGGACGGCTTCTGGTGGGCCATGGGCTCGATGATGGCGATTGCCGTGGGCCTGACCATGTTCTTCTGGCGCAAGCGCTACATGGCGCGCACGGCGCAGGGCTAGGGCCCCGCCCGCTCCAGCGGCATCCACAGCGTGAAGCGATTGCCGCCGGCCAGCGGCGCCCAGTCCAGCCGCGCCTGCAGCGCCAGCGCGCGCGTGCGCATGTTCACCAGTCCCTTGCGGCCCTCGGTGGGTGCCTGGGCGCGGTCGAAGGGGTGGCCGTCGTCCTCCACCAGCACCTGCACGCCGGCTCGGCCGTCCAGGGGGGCCTGGGCCGTGCGCACCGTAATCTCGCGCGCGCCGCTGTGCTTGATGATGTTGGTCAGCACCTCCTGCAGGATGCGCAGCACATGCAGGGCGGCCTGCGCATCCAGCCAGGGCAGCGCGGGCAGGTCGCTCACCTCCCAGTGCAGCCGCAGCCCCGCCCCCTCCAGGCGCGGCCCCAGCCGGTAGCGCAGCCCGGCCAGCAGCGCCAGCAGGTCGCAGTCCAGCGGCTCCAGCGAGTCGATGGACAGCTTCAGGTCATCGATGCACTCCTGCAGCAGCTGCACCAGGTCCACCGTGCCGGCCTGGTTGAACTCCACCACGCGCAGCGCGCTCATCAGCGAAGAGCCCACGCCGTCGTGCATCTCGCGCATCAGGCGCTGGCGCTCCTGCATCAGCGTCTGCTCGCGCTCCACGGCCAGCAGGCGCTCATGGGCCTGGGCCAGCTCCGCCTCCTGGGCCTTGAGCCGTTCCGCCAGATGCAGGTTGGCGTTCTCGGCCACGGCAAGCGCACCGTTGTAGCGCCGGTAGGCCACCAGCAGGAACAGCGTGAACAGCCCCAGGTACACATAGGGCGTGAGGTAGATGCTCTCTATGCTGATCAGGTAGCTTTGCAGCGCCAGGTCATGGAAGCCGATGGGAAACGACAGCAGCATCCACACGGCCAGCATGGTGCTGCCGCCATCGCGCATGCGCCAGGCGCCCGCCACGGCCATGCACAGCACCAGGATCTCCGGCGGCACCATCAGCAGCCGCAGCAGCGGCAGGATGGTCTCGTGCGCCGGCCCCCACAGCGGCACCGCCACCAGCAGCACCGTGCCCACATAGCCCTGCAGCACCCGGGCCAGCCAGGGCCGGCGCCTGCGCTGCATCAGGCACAGGAAATGGAAGGCCGCCACCGTGGCGCCCATGAGGCCGGCCAGCGTCAGCCAGGAGAACCAGCCGTCCGACAGGGCCAGCCCCTCGCCGTCCACCATGAACTGCAGCGAGCCCAGCAACTGGCACAGCGACATCAGAAAGAACAGCAGGAACACCACATCCCCGCGCCGCCGCTGCAGCGTCCACAGCGCCAGCGCGAACAGGCCCAGCACCAGGTAGGAGCCCGCCGTGTAGACCACCAGATCGGCCTGGAGCAGGCTGCGCAGCCGCCAGGACAGCCGCAGCGACTCGGCCGGCCCCGCCCACAGGCTGGACAGCGCCCCGCCCACGCCCTGCTGGCTGGCCATGCGCACATGCACCTGCAGCGGCCTGCCCGGCTGCGCCAGCCCGCCCAGGTCCAGCCACACCGGCCGGTTGAAACTGTTCCACACCCGGCTGCCGCGCGTCTGCCAGGCCAGCTTCCCATCCACATACACCGCCACCGTGCCCACCGTCTGCCAGCGCGGGATATACAGGCGCGCGCCCTGCGGCGTGGGCGCCAGCGCCTCGGGCGGCACCACGGCGCGGAACCAGCGCACCTCGGGCGGCGCCGCTGCCAGGTCGCCGCTGCCCGACACGGCCCTGTCGCCCCCATAGGGCAGGTCCACATCGCTCCACGGCGTCGATGCATCCAGCACCGCGTCGTCGGCCGACGCAAGCGCCGCAGGCGGCGCCCAGTGCGGGCTGTCCGACCGCCACAGCTGCGCCTGGCGCAGTTGCACCGCTTCACCTGCGACGGGGCCACGCAGCCCGAACGCCCCCGCCAGCAGCATCGCCAGCGCCACCAGCCCCGCCGAAACCAGCAAGACCCTCCCCCGCAGCAGCGGCTGCGTCATCTGCCCACCCTCGCGGCGCTCATTGCCGCCCCTCGGCCAGCCAGCCCCGCTGCAAGGCCACATGCATCATCTGCGTGCGGCTGGACACCTGCAGCTTGCCGTAGATGCGCCGCACGAAGGTGCGCACCGTATGGCGCGACACGCCCAGCTGGCGCGCCACCTCGTCCAGCGTATGGCCGCGCGCCACCAGGCGCAGCACCTCCAGCTCGCGCGTGGACAGCGCCTGCGCGGCGGCCTGCGGCTCCACAGGCCGTTCCAGCCCTGCCACCGCCCCGGCCCGCTGCTGGCGCAGCAGCAGCTTGCGCGCCACCATGGGATTGATGGGGCTGCCGCCCGCGTGCAGGCTGCGCACTTCCTCCAGCACCGCGTCGGCGGCCAGGTCCTTGAGCAGATAGCCCATGGCGCCGGCCTCGATGGCGGCCAGCACATGCTGCTCGTCGCCAAAGATGGTGCTGACCATCACCGCCGCCCCGGGGTGGCGGGTGCGCACGGCAGCAATCACCTCCAGGCCGCTGCCGTCGGGCAGGCCCAGGTCCACCAGCATCACGTCCATGGCACCGGCCCCATCGGCCCGGCCGAGCTGGTGCAGGGCCTCCGTGCGGCTGGCTGCCGCCCAGCACAGGACCATGTCCTTCGCGGCATTGATCACGCCCACCAGGGCATGGCGGCAGGCGGCGTCGTCCTCCACCACGGCCACGCGGATGGGTGTGGCGCCACCCGTCGCGGCGGCAGAGGAAGGGTCTGTGTGCGTGTCCATGGAGGTGGAGTGCGTGGCGAGGGCCGCATGTTCACATGGAACAAGACCGCTGTCATGTCGCCCGGATAGGCGACATGGGCGACATGAGCGGCATGGCGACCCCGCCCCTCTCATCGGCCATGTAGCCCGAACGGGGGACATACAGAAAGCCGGACACCCCATAGATTTGCCCTCTTCAGCACATCACCGAGATGCTGTGCCTACCGAGGGGGTCCGCCATGTCCATCATCCACCCGTCTGCTGCAGCCGACGCACCACCCATGCCCACGCCAAGCCCCTGGGTCCGGACATTGCCGGGCCTGACGGTCGGGTTGTCACTGGCCCTTGCCGGCGCCGCGGCCCAGGCCGCCACACTCACCGTCACCACCGCCGGCGAGATTGCAGACACCGAGCCGCTGTCTCGTGCGCAATGCTCGCCTGCCGCAGGCGACCGCAACTGCGACACCCTGCGCGACGCCATCAACCATGCCGCCGATGGCGACACCATCGTCTTCGGCGCGGCCCTGGATGGACAAACCATCTCGCTGACCCGCTTTACCAACTGCCTGGACACCGGGCAGGCCGCCGGCGCCACCTGCCTGCCGCTGGCCAGTTGGCCTGGCTACGTCTCGCAGTTCGGCCCCAGCGCCTTCTTCATCAGCGGCAAGCACATCACCATCGATGCCACCGCCAATGGCCTGACGCCCCAGGGCGTGAGCGTGCAGCGCCTCGGTACCGCACCCGGCTTCCGGCTGTTCGACATCGATGCGCAGGGTGGCCTGGTCCTGCGCGGCCTGACCCTGGCCGGGGGGCAGGCCACAGGCGGCTCCAGCCGCTTTGGCGGCGGCGCGCTGGGTGCGGGCGGTGCCATCTTCAATCGGGGCCAGCTCACCATCGAACGCAGCACGCTCACGCGCAATCACGCACAAGGGGGGCAAGGAGGCAGGCTTTCCTTGAACTCCTTTGCAGGTGCCGGCGTGGGCGAGGATGGGACTTTGTCCCCGGGGGGAGGGCCGAACGCTGGCGGCCCGGACGATGGCGGCCTGGGCGGTGGCAGTGGCAGCGCCAGCGGCAAGAACGGCGGCTTCGGTGGTGGCGGCGGCGGCTCCGGCGGTGGCGGCTTTGGCGGTGGTGGTGGCCGTCGTGGCAGCGGTGGCGGCTTCGGCGCCGGCAACGGTGGGGGCGGCCCCTTCGACGCTGGCGGTGGCGCAGGCGGCATGGGAGGGGCCATTTTCAACAACGCAGGCACCTTGACGCTGAACCAGGTCACCCTGGCTGGCAACGGTGCACACGGCGGGCTGGGCAACAGCAGCGGCGGCGGCGCCGGCCTGGGTGGCGCCGTTTTCAACTACAACGGCGTGCTCACCATCCGTTTCTCCACCCTGGCCGGCAATACCGTGCAGGCCAATGGCGACGACAACCCGGCCGCGCAAGGCGGCGCCATCTATAGCCTGGGCGATTCCCAGGCCGCCTGCAGTGCGGGTGGCAACATCAGCTGCACCCGCAGCGGTGCCTCGCTGCAGATGCAGGCCAGCATTGCCCAGGACAGCGTGTTCGAGCCGGCCACCAAACAGCCCGCTGGCAGGGACGTGGTGCTGGACCTGCGCAATGGCGGCACCAGCGATGCCAGCGGCAGCAACAATCTGCTGGGCCTGGCGCAGGCCCTGAACAATGCCGACATCAGCGCCCTGGCCTTCACCACGGGCAACCCGCAGCTCGGCCCCCTGGCCAGCCACGGCGGCCCCACCCAGACCATGTTGAACACCACCGGCAGCCCGGCACTGGACGGGGTGGCCTGCACTGCCGCACCCGGCACGGACCAGCGCGGCGTGGCCCGGCCACAGGGTGCGCGGTGCGACATCGGCGCCGTGGAGGCGAACGTCTTCCAGGCGGCATTGACTGTTCTGACCAGCGGCGTGGGCGGCGTATCGGCGCAGGCCTCCCCGCCTGCAGCCACGGGTGCCGTACAGGACTGCGGCCGCCCAGGCGGCCTGTGCCAGGCCGGCTATGGCTACTTCGAAGGCGCGCCCACCCTGGTGACCCTGGCCGCCACGCCCGACGCTGGCCATGCCTTTGCCGCCTGGAGCGGCGCCTGCAGCGGCAGCACGCCCACCTGCAGCGTCACCATCGATGCAGCCAGGAGCGTGCAGGCCAGCTTCACGGCCTTCAGCGTCACGGCAAGCCTGCCCTCCGGCACCTACGGCACGGCCTACAGCCAGCCGCTGGCGCCCGTGCCCAGCGGCGGCGTGGGGCCGTTCAGCTACAGCGTGGGCGGTTTGCCCGCAGGCTTCAGCCAGGCCGCCGGCACCCTCTCGGCTCCAGCCACGCAGGCGGCAGGCAGCTACAGCTTCACGCTGACCGCCACCGATGCCAACGGCGCCACCACCGAAGCCGCAGCCGTGACCGTGGTGATCGGCCCGGCAGCCACCAGCGCCCACCTGTCGGCCTCCCCCGCTGCGCCAGGCCATGGCCAGAGCGTGACTTTCAGCGCCCAGGTCACGCTGCCTGCCGGCGCCAGCGGCACGGTGGATTTCTTGAACGGAACGCAGGTGCTGTGCGCCAGCGTTCCGGTGACCGGCGGGCAGGCCAGCTGCAGCGTGCCCCGGCTGCCACCGGGCACGGCCACGGTGCAGGCGCGCTATGTGCCCGGTGATGGCAATACCTCCGGCTCGGACAGCAACACCGTGACCGTCACGGCGGCCCCCGCACCATCTGCGGCGCCCATTCCAGCGCTGGGCGCCGGGGGGATTGCGCTGCTGAGCCTGCTGACCGCAGCGGGCGCGGCGTTGTCGCGCAGGATGGGCACTTCACGGAAAATCGGCGATGGCACATCGCCACGCACCCCCAGGAGTTCCCCATGACCGCATCCGCAAGCCGGAGCCCGCTTTCACGCCGCAGCCTGCTGGCCGCCAGCGCAGCCACCGGCCTGGCCCTGTGCGAAAGCGCCCTGGCCGCCCCCGCCGCCCCCGGAAAAAGCACCGAAGCCGCCGTGCTCACCATCAGCGGCCCCGGCGTGCGCGGCAACCGGGGGCCGCTGGACCCGGTAGCCGATCTGCTGCTGAAAAACCATGGCCTGGCCTTCGACACGGCCTGGACCACAGGGGCCGGTGCGCTGGAGCGCCTGCCCACGGTGGAGATCACGCCCCATATCGAATACGACGGCCAGCCCCACCGGCTGCGCGGCCCGCTGCTGGCCACCGTGCTGCAGGCGGCCGGCGTGGACACCGCCGCCGCAGCGGCCAAGGGCCAGTGGATCACCCTGCAGGCCATCGACGGCTACCGCGCCCAGCTGCCGCTGGCGCAGGCCCTGCAATGGCGCATGCTGCTGGCCACGCACATGGACGGCCGGCGCCTGGGCCTGGGCGGCCTGGGCCCGCAATGGGCCATGTACGACGCCGACCGCATTGCGGAGCTGGCCAGCAAGCCCCTGAAGGAACGCTTTGCGCAGGCGCCCTGGGGGCTGTACCACATTGGGCTGCACGCGCAGCAGCCGCAGGGCTGACCCCCAGGCTACGCATGGTTCCGTTTCGGCGGGGCTGTGCAGGACCTCCGCAAGGGGGTGCCGGCTCCTTTGCCCGGTCCGCCAACCTGCACAGTCCTGCCACCCCTCTTGGCGGGGGGGAGGCAGGTTCTACACCTGTCGCAAAGGAGCCGCCATGGCTGACACCACCGTCCCCGGCGAAACAATCACCCCGGCCTTTCCCTTCGCCCCTGTGTGCACGCCCGGTCAAGAAACCAGCCTGTACTACCCCATTTCCGAATACGAGGTCTATCGCATCAAGGACTGCATGCACCAGATGGGCCTGGTGATCGACCTGTGCTGCATGGCCGGCCCCGACCAACAGCTGAACGACCTGGGCGGGCTGATGAGTTTCCTGACCGCGCAGCAGCGCGCGCTGCGGGGCACGCTGCAGACCGTGCAGGCGCACAAGGCGACGCCGGGGCCGGCATGTGATCCGGACCCCGGGGGTTGATCAAGCCAGGTGCTGGTCGAAGAAGGCCAGCGTGCGGTCGCGCGCCTGCAGGGCGCTGGCCTCGTCGTAGGCGCTGCGCTGGTCGCAGTTGAAGCCGTGGTCGGCGTCGTACAGGTGCACCTGCACATGCTTTTGCGCCTGGGCAAAGGCCTGCACGGCGTCCACGGGAATGTGCGCATCGCGCCGGCCGAAGTGGGCGATGACGGGGCACAGCGGCTCGCGGCCCATCTCCAGCGGCGTGGTCATGCCGCCGCCGTAGTAGCAGGCCGCAGCCGACAGGCTGGGCAGGTTGCAGGCCGCGCGCCAGGCCCACAGGCCGCCCCAGCAAAAGCCCACGATGCCCACCTTGCCGCCGGGCACCAGCGTGGCGGCATGGGCGATGGCGGCCTCGATCTCGGGCAGCACGCCGGGCTGGGGCAGCGCCTCGGCGGCGGATTTCAGCGCCATGCCCTTGGCACGGTCGGCGTCGCCGTAGCCCAGGTCCACACCCGGCTCCACACGCGTGAACAGTGACGGCGCCACGGCCACATAGCCCCGCGCCGCAAGCCGGTCGGTCACGGCGCGGATATGGGCGTTGACGCCGAAGATCTCCTGCAGCACGACGATGGCACCGCGCGCGGGCACGTCGGGGCGGGCCACCCAGGCCGGCGAAGACGTGCCATCCAATGAAGTCAACTGCACAAAACTGCCCATGTCCGCGTTCCTTTCTGTCTGAGAACCTGTTGTGATTTCCCGGTGGGCGGACGCGCCCCGCAATGCTGTAATGGCGGCGGGCCGGCCCGTGCGGCAATTCTTTCACAGGAGACATTCGATGGAACGAAAAGTCGTGCTCATCACCGGCGGCAGCCGCGGCATAGGCGCCGCAACGGCACGCATGGCAGCGCACCGGGGCTGGGACGTGGTGATCAGCTACCAGCACCAGCGCGATGCGGCCGAGGCCGTGGTGGCCGACGTGCAACTGGCCGGCACCCGCGCGCTGGCCGTGCAGGCCGATGTGGGCGACGAAGCCGAGGTGCTGGCCCTGTTCGGTGCGGTGGATGCGCAGTTCGGCCGGCTGGATGCCCTGGTCAACAACGCCGGTGTGGTGGACCGCGCGCAGACCGTGGCCGAGATGAGCGTGCAGCGGCTGGAGCGCATGTTCCGCGTCAATACCATCGGCAGCTTCATCTGCGCGCGCGAGGCCGTGCGGCGCATGAGCACCCGCCACGGCGGGAGGGGTGGCGCCATCGTGAACGTCTCCAGCATCGCTTCGCGGCTGGGCGCACCGGGCCAGTACGTGGACTATGCGGCCGCCAAGGGCGCGTTGGACGTGATGACGCTGGGCCTGTCCAAGGAAGTCGCCGCCCAGGGCATACGCGTGAACGCCGTGCGGCCCGGCTTGATAGAGACCGACATCCACGCCAGCGGCGGACAGCCCGACCGCGTCGAGCGCCTGGCGCCCAACGTGCCCATGCAGCGCGGCGGCAGGGCCGAGGAGGTGGCCGACGCCATCCTCTGGCTGATGTCCGACGGCTCGCACTACACCACGGGCAGCCTGGTCGATATCTCGGGCGGCAACCTCTAGCTCCAAGGCAACCATGGACCTCAAACCGCTGATCACTTTGGTGGCCATCATCAACCCGCTGGCCATCGTCCCCTTCTTCATCCACTACACCGAGGGATTCAGCGCCCAGCAGCGCCAGCAGACCATTCGCACGGCGGCGCTGGCCTCGTTCTGCGTGATCGCGGCCTGCGCCATCATCGGGCTGCAGGTGCTGGACTTCTTCAACATCTCGCTGCAGAGCTTCCAGGTGGGCGGCGGCCTGCTGCTGCTGATCAGCGCGATGAACATGCTCAACGCCCGCCCGGCCGAGGAACGGCCCAACGCGCCCACGCTGGCGGCAGGCGCGGAAAAGGCCGCCATGGGCAACAGCATTGCCGTGGTGCCGCTGACGATTCCGCTGCTGACAGGGCCGGCCTCCATGTCCACCGTGGTGATCTATGCCGACCAGGCACGCACCATCTGGCAGCACCTGGCGCTGGTGGGCTATGGCGTGGTGGTGGCGCTGGTGGTGATGGTCTGCTTTTCGCTGGCCGACCCGATTGCGCGCGTGCTGGGCAAGACCGGCATCAACGTGATGACGCGGCTCATGGGCCTGATCCTCGCGGCCCTGGCCGTAGAGGTGATGGCGGGCGGGCTGGTGAAGATCTTCCCCATCCTGGCCTCGCCCGCGATCGTGCCCTGAGCGGACTGGCTGGCCGATTGAAGGCCCGCCGGATCAGGCCGGCACGGCCCGCGCGCGGTCGGCGCTGCCGTCGCAGGCACCGCCGCAGCCCGTGATGGGCTGCTCGGGCAAGGCCTCGGGGTGGGCCAGCGAGCCCGTGGCGGGATCGAAGCCCGCGCTGCGCAGGTGCAGGGCCAGCGCCGCATCCATGGTCTGCGCATGGTGCACGAACCAGGCCGCCAGCTCGCCCGCCATGCTGCGGATCACGGCCAGATCCCCCGCTGCCGCCTTGGCCGCCCCCTCGCGCATCACCTGCAGCACCACCTTGTGCTGCAGGCTGTGGCAGTTGGTGCTGGTGAACCGCGTGGACTGCATCCAGCGGTCTTCCTGGTCGAAATGCACCTGCGTATGCGCGATCAGCTCATCCCAGCGCGCGCACAGCTGCGCATCATCGGCCGCCTCCACCTCGGCCAGCAGCAGCAAGAACTCCTGGTGCACCTCGTCCATGGCCGGCAACTCCAATGCCAGCGCTCCGCTCCATTCCAGCACGGCCATATGCTTCTCCTGCCTTCATCGTGAAAGCCTGCAGCTTAGGAACAGCACCGCCCAACCCGTTTGACCCACATCAGCCAACCCGAAAACAGCAAAGCCCCGCGAGCGGGGCTTGGTCAAGGCGGATAAAACTGGCGCGGCCAAAAGGCCAGGGGCACCGAGCAAGAGCCGCCTCGCGGCGAAGGTGCCGTCCCCCTCCCTTGCGAAGCAAGTAGAGAGGCGCCGTGCCACGGGGGGAAGGCGCGCAGCGCCTCAGGGGGTGCCTACTAGCTTACTGTCCATATTTACGCTTGGCATCCGCCACGCAGGCATCCTTGGCGTCACCGCTCATGGTGTCGCAACGGGCCTTGGCAGCCTTGTAGTCGGCTTCGCGGGTTTCCTCGGCAGCGTCCTTGCGGGTCTCGGCCACGTTGGCGGCCTTGGCAGCAGAGTTGGCGGCAGGTTCGGCCTGGGCCTTGTTCACCTTGGCGGCTTCGACGGCACGCACATGGGCAGCCTTGGCATCCTTCACGCAGACATCCTTGGCGTCGCCCTTGAGGTCATCGCACTTTTCCTTGGCGATGTCGTAGTCCGCATCAGCCTTGGCCTTGAGTGCCTTTTCGCTGTTCTTGGGCGAAGGATTGCGGCGCGATTCCAGTTCAGCCTTGGCGACGTTTTCCTGGCCCTTGGCCTGCTTCTCGCAGACGTCCTTGGCGTTGTCCTTGAGCGGCTTGCACTGTTCCTTGGCAGCCTTGTAATCGGCCTCGATCTGGTTCTTGGCGGCCGTGTGCTCGGCATTGGTCATGGCCATGGCGCCGGAGGCCATCAGGCCCAGGGCGACGGCGGACAGCATGTGGCGAAAGCGTTGCGGTGTTTGCATGATGGAACTCCTTGTATTTGTACTGAGGTGGCCCTTGGTGCCTGCGGCGGCGGGCCATTGGTGCGTGCCCTCAGGCACGCTGGCTGTCGGGGAGCGGGTGGTGGCGCCGGCCAGGGCATCCGTGCCACCCGCGGGGTCCACCCTCGTCAGTCTTCGAAGCGGAAGTCGGGGTTGCGCTTTTGCCAGTCGGTCAGCTGCTTTTCGGCAGCGTCGCGGGCCAGGCCCTGGCGCTCCTGCAGCTTGCCCAGGAATTGCTCGCGCTTGCCGGCGATCACGTCCAGATCGTCATCGGTGAGCTTGCCCCATTGCTCACGGATCTTGCCGGTGAATTGCTTCCAGTTGCCCTTGATGCGGTCTTCATTCATGGCTTGTTCCTTTCAGTGATGTTGAAGTCGTGCCGTGCAATCAGGCCTTGTTTTTTCAAAGCCGCGATCTGCATCAGCGACGGTTCCACTGTAAAAAACCTGCGCGCCGCGCGCCGTAGTCTGGACCTAGTGTTGACGGTCGTCCCAGGGGCAGCCGAGACGGTGGGATCGGGACTACAGCCCCTGACGGACGCGCGGGAAGCGCTGGGTCAGGCGCGGCCCGCCCCTGCCCTGAGTACCCAGCCTTTTCCCCGTATGTCCGCACCTGCGCCGTGGCGGTTGCGGGGTTGCAAGCCTGCCGAAGGACAGGCTTGCTTCGTGATCTGGCCTTTCTTGGCGAATCAAGAAAAGGGCAGTCGGCTGCCGGGCCGAGACCCGGCCTCGAAAAGCAACCATCCGGCAGGGGCAGAAAAAGTCCACTTGCTTGCAGAGCCAGTTGCCGAAAACAAAAAACGGCCAGCGGATGCAATGCACCCACCAGCCGTTCTCAAGAGAATGGATGGGCTGGAAATCCAGCAGCAGCTCAGTGCCCCTGCTGCCCCAGCCACGCATCGATCTGCGCAATGGCCGCATCCGTGGCCTTGGCCAGGGCCTGGGCGCCGCCCGCCGCATCGCCCGAAGCTGCAGGACTGCGCACCTCGAACACCTTCTGTCCGAGCAGGCGGTCCACAGCACCGCTTTGCTCGACCAGGGTGGCGCGCAGGCGCACCACGCCGGCACTGGAGCCGGGCGCGTCAAAGACCTGGCTGAACTCTTCGATGTCCACGCGCAGCAGCGTGGGCACGGCGCCTTGCAGGCGCGGCTGGGCCACGCTTTCGCTGCTGGCCAGCACGGGGCGCTGCAGGCCCAGCTGGCTACGCAGGCGCTGCTGCAGCAGCAGTGCAGGAGGCTGGCTCCAGCGCGCCAGCTGGTAGGGGCGCAGTTCCTGGCCGTTGGCATAGGCCAGGCGGTAGAACATGGCCGTGCTGCCGTCGGACAGGGCGGGGGCCTCCACATCGGCCAGCGCCAGCGGCGTGCGTGCCTGCGGGGCTGCGGATGTGGCGGACTGCGCGGGCGTGGACAGCGGCGCCAGACCGAAGTCATAGCGCGCGGGCTGGGCGGGGGGCTGCGGCAGGGCCGAGCAGCCGGCCAGCAGGATCAGGGCGGCGGCCAGTCCAGCGCTGGCCACGGCGGTCTTGCGAGATGGGGACATGCGGGTTCCTCGGTCAGGGCTGGGTGGCTGCAGACGGGGCGACGAAGCCGGGCTCGCCCGGCCCCGGACGGGCCTGGCCCGGCCCGTAGATCACGGCCTGCGGGTTGTCGCTGAAGCGGCTGGCGGCCGTGCCCATCTGGCGCGCGGCGCGCGAGACATCATCGGCCGCTCGGTTGGCGTGCGGCACCGTGCTGCGGCCCAGCGAATCGGCCATGCGGGTCAGTGCGCGCGTGCTCTGGGCGATCTGCTCCAGCGGCCCGTCCTGCGCGTTCACGCGGCGCACGGTCTGCTGCAGCTCGGACGCCACGGCGGCGGCTCCGTTGCTGGCCTTCTCCAGCGACTGCAGGGTGTTGTGGGCGTCGGCGGCGAGCTGCGGCACCTGGGTGGACAGCGTGCGGTCCAGGTTCTGCGTGAGCTGCTGCACGCCTGCGGCAGCGGCCGCAATGTTCTCCAGCGCCTGGCTCACGCGCTTTTGGTTGTCGGTGTCCAGCATGTCGCTGAGGCGGCGCGAGATTTCATCGGCGCGCTCCAGCAGCACCTGCCCCTGGTCGGCCAGCATGCTCAACGGCGAAGAGCGCAGCGGCAGGCGCGGCAGGCCGCTGGGGCCCGGGGGCAGTTGGGGCTGGGGCTGGTCCGCATCATCGAGCTGCACATGGGCCAGGCCCGTGACGCCCTGGTAGCCCAGCACGGCGAACGTGGTGGGCGTGATGGGCGTGTTCACACCGATGGCGATGCGGATCAGCACGTTGCCATTGGTCTGCGGATCGAACCCGATCCGCGTGACCTTGCCCACCGCCACGCCCTTGTAGCGCACGGCGGCCTGGGCCTGCAGGCCGCTGATGCCATCCTTGGTGGACAGCTCGTACTCGTTGTACTGCCGCGTATCGCGCGTCAGCCAGATCGCCAGCCCCGCCAGCAGGGCCGCCACGACCAGCACGAAAATGCCGGCCGCCATGGCATGTGATTTGTTTTCCATATCAATGGTCCATAACGTTAGCCCAGCAAACAAGGCATGGGGCCGCGGCCCCCAGACAATTCACAACTCAGGGCGAGGCCTTCAAAACCGGCGTGCCCGAAGGCGAGGGACACCGGGCAAGGGCCGCCCCGCCGCGAGGGTGTCGTCCCCCCCCGCAAAGCGAGAGGGGGGAAGGCGCGAAGCGACTCAGGGGGGCTTCTCATACCGTGCTCATCGCGCGCCTGCCGCGCTCGCCCTGGAAGAAATGCTCGATGAACGGATGCTTGAACTCGGCCACCTCGCGCGGCGGGCCGCTGACCAGCACCTTCTTCTCGGCCAGCACGGCCACGCGCGAGGACAGTGCGAACAGCGTGTCCAGGTCGTGCGTGACCATGATGACGGTCAGGCCCAGCTCGGCACGCAGCTCGCGCAGCAGTTCGCAGAATTCGTCGGAGCTGGTGGGGTCCAGGCCGGCCGTGGGCTCGTCGAGCAGCAGCAGGGGCGGGTCCATGATCAGCGCCCGCGCCAGCGCCACGCGCTTGATCATGCCGCCCGAGAGATCGGCCGGCATGCGCGAGGCATGCTCGGGTTTGAGGCCCACCATCTGCAGCTTGACCAGGGCCGCGTCGCGCACCAGATCGTCGGGCAGCGTGCCCTGCTCGCGCAGCGCGAAGGCCACGTTGTCCAGCACGCTGAAGGCCGAGTACAGCGCCCCGTGCTGGAACAGCATGCCCACGCGGCTGGCAGCGCCCTCGCGGCCCATTTCGCTGGCCGGGCGGCCCAGCACTTCGACGCGGCCCTTGGTGGGCTCCAGCAGCCCCAGCATCTGGCGCAGCAGCACGGTCTTGCCCGTGCCCGAGCCGCCGACGATGGACAGCATCTCGCCGCGCTGCACATCCAGGTCCAGGTCCTGGTGCACGGCAAAGGCGTTCTCGCCTTCGCCGAACACGCTCCACAGCCCGGCGATGCGCACGATGGGCTCGTCGGCTGCGGGCGTGGAGGAGGTTTCGGTGTCCATGGCCATCAGATTCCGACATCTTTGAAAAGGATTGCGAAGATCGCATCCACCACGATGACCATGGTGATGGCCGACACCACCGAGGCCGTCGTGCCCTTGCCCAGGCTCTGCGTATTGGGCTCCACGCGCAGGCCCCAGTGGCAGCCGATCAAGGCGATGAGGGCGCCGAAGACCACGGACTTGCCCATGGCGATCCAGAGGTTGCCGATCTTCACGGCGGCAGGCAGCGCCTCGGCAAAGTAGGCACCCGTGACGCCCATGGTCAGGTCGGCTGCCAGCATGCCGCCGGCCAGCGCAGCCAGCGTGGTCCACAGCGAGACCAGGGGCATGGCAATGGCCAGCGCCAGCGCACGCGGCAGCACCAGGCGAAAGCCGTGCGGTATGCCCATGACCTGCATGGCGTCCAGCTCTTCGGTGACGCGCATCACGCCGATCTGGGCGGTGATGGCCGAGCCCGTGCGGCCCGCCACCAAGATGGCTGCCAGCAGCGGGCCCAGCTCGCGGATCAGCGAGATGCCCAGGATGTTGACGATGAAGGATTCCGCCCCGAACTGGCGCAGCTGCAGCGCCATCAGGTAGGCCAGCACCACGCCGATCAGAAAGCCCACCAGGGCCGTGATGGGCAGGGCCGTGGCGCCCATGGAGTAGAGGTGGCCGGAAATGTCGCGCCAGGGCCCGCGGTGCGGGGCACGCGCAAAGCGCACCAGGTCGATCAGCAACTGGCCGATGAGCCGCGTCAGCTGTGCGAAATGGCCACAGGCGTTGATGACCAGGCAGCCCAGGCTGTCGATGTGCTCCAGCAGGCTCAGGCGCGGGGCCGGCGGTGCAGGCTCCTTGGAAAAACGGGCCACGCGGTCGAGCATGGCGCGCTGCGCGTCGCTGGCCGCAAGACGCGCGGGCAGGCGACGGCCCCAGTGGTTCCACAGCAGTTGCGCGCCCACGTGGTCCAGCCAGTCCAGCCCTTGCAGGTTCCAGCCCAGGTCATCGCCCTTGGCGTCGGCCAGCTGTGCACGCAGCCTGCGCCATTGCGCCCGCCGGCCCAGCTCGGCCGCGCCCCAGGAGCCGGTCAGCAACGCCCATTGGCCGTCGTTGTCACGGCGCAGGCTGCATTGGGGGGGATTGTTGAGGGCAGACAAGTGCAGGAAGTCCTTGGGGGTTGCGAAGGCGAGGCCGAGGCGCGTGGGCAGGCACGGTGGCACGCCCGCCAAGACCGCAGGATAACCGAGCGGCGCGGCCCGCAGATTGCCCCGCAACGCCGTGTGCGCGACGGCTTTGCCCTACGCGTGCAATTTTTATCAAAAAACCAGCGGGACCGCCATCGCTGCTGCATGCGCTGCTGCGAAAAAAGGAGTCCAGCGCGCTTTCCCTCTCGACAGTGCGCATGCCGTCCGCACAATGGGCCGAAGCACCAACCCCGGCTCCCAAGGACGTTCCGGCCCGCAGCGGACGCCCGCCCATCTCCATGAGCAATACCACCTTCGACTACATCGTCATCGGCGCCGGCACGGCAGGCGCCCTCCTGGCCAACAGGCTCTCGCGCGACGGCCGCAGCCGCGTGCTGCTGATCGAGGCGGGCGCCAAGGACGACTACCACTGGATCCACATCCCCGTGGGCTACCTGTACTGCATCGGCAATCCGCGCACCGACTGGCTCTACCAGACCGAACCCGACGAAGGGCTCAACGGCCGCAGCCTGCGCTATCCGCGCGGCAAGACGCTGGGCGGCTGCTCCAGCATCAACGGCATGATCTACATGCGCGGCCAGGCCCGCGACTACGACGGCTGGGCCGAGCTGACCGGCGACGACGCCTGGCGCTGGGACCAGGTGCTGCCGGCCTTTCGCCAGCATGAAAGCCATTGGCGGCTGGACGCCGGGGGCAACGCCGATGCGCGCTTTCGCGCCCTGCACGGCGGCACGGGCACAGGCGGCAGCGGCGAATGGCGCGTGGAGCGGCAGCGCCTGCGCTGGGACATCCTGGATGCCTTTGCCGAAGCCGCCCAGCAGGCCGGCATTCCGGCCACCGAGGACTTCAACGGCGGCAGCAACGAGGGGGTGGGCTACTTCGAGGTCAACCAAAAGGGCGGCCTGCGCTGGAACACCGCCAAGGCCTTCCTGCGGCCCACCTGCTATGGCCGCCCCAACTTCGAGCTGTGGACCCATGCCCAGGTCAGCCGGCTGCTGTTCGAGCCGCTGCCCGCCGGCGGCCTGCGCTGCAGCGGCGCACAGGTCTGGACCGGCTCGGAAATGGTCGATGTGCAGGCCAGCCAGGAGGTCCTGCTGTGCGCGGGCGCCGTGAACTCCCCGCAGATCCTGCAGCTGTCGGGCATAGGCCCGGGGGCGCTGCTGCAAGGCCACGGCATCGCCGTGCGCCACGACCTGCCCGGCGTGGGCGAGAACCTGCAGGACCATCTGCAGATCCGCTCGGTCTACAAGATCAAGGGCGCGCGCACGCTCAACACGATGGCCAATTCGCTGTGGGGCAAGGCCGGCATCGGCCTGGAGTACCTGCTGCGCCGCAGCGGCCCCATGAGCATGGCGCCCTCGCAGCTGGGCGCCTTCACGCGCAGCAGCCCGCAGCAGGCGCACCCCAATATCCAGTACCACGTGCAGCCGCTGTCGCTGGACGCCTTCGGCGAGCCGCTGCACGGTTTTCCGGCCTTCACGGCAAGTGTCTGCAACCTCAACCCCACCAGCCGGGGCACGGTACGCATCCGCAGCGGGGACTTCCGCCAGGCGCCTGCCATTGCGCCGCACTACCTGTCCACGCCCGAGGACCGGCAGGTGGCCGCCGACAGCCTGCGCGTGACGCGGCGCATCGTCAGCCAGAGCGCGCTGGCGCGCTTTGCCCCCGAGGAATGGAAGCCCGGCGTGCAATACCAGAGCGACGAGGACCTGGCCCGCCTGGCCGGCGACATTGCAACCACCATCTTCCACCCGGTGGGGACCACGCGAATGGGCCGCGCCGACGACCCCATGGCCGTGCTCGACAGCCGCCTGCGCGTGCGCGGCGTACAGGGCCTGCGCGTGATCGATGCAGGCGCCATGCCGCGCATCACCAGTGGCAACACCAACAGCCCGACGCTGATGATGGCGGAGAAGGCCGCCGGCTGGATTCTTGCGGACAGGCAGGGCCGGGGCCAGGAGCCGGCACGGCAGAGCACGGAACCGGCCGTTGCGCTGGCCGCCTAGGACTGCTCCTGCAGCAGCGGCGGAATCGCCGCCAACAGCGCATCGATGGTCACGCGCAGCCGGTAGGGCAGAAAGCGCGTGCGCGGCCACAGCACATGCAGGGGAATGCGCGCGGCCGGCACGTCGGGCAGCAGGCGCACCAGCGCCCCGCTGTCCAGCGCGCTGCGCACCCGCCACAGCGGCATGTGGGCCAGGCCCGCGCCCTGCAGCGTGGCCGTGGCGATGGTTTCTATGTCGTCAAAGCCCAGCGCCGGCTCCAGCACGGGCGCGGCCAGCGATCCATCCTCACCGGCCAGCCTCCAGGGGGCGGCGCGGCCGCTGCGCATATAGGCAATACAGCGATGCCCGGCCAGGTCGGCCACGCTGCGCGGCGCGCCATGGGCCTGCAGATAGGCGGGTGATGCGCACAGCACCATGGTTTGCATGCCAAGGCGCCGCGCAACCAGCCAGTCGCTGTCAGACAGTTCCCCGCTGCGTATGGCCAGGTCGATGCCGTCATCGGCGAAGTCCAGCTGGCGGTCGGTGAAGCTGGCCTCGATGCGCAGGCGCGGATGCAGCTGCGCCAGCTCCAGCAGCAAGGGAGCCACGTGGTGGCGGCCGAAGACCACGGGTGCGCTGATGCGCAGCCGGCCCACCACTTCCCGCCGCCCGGCTTCCAGCATGTGCCGGGCGGCGTCCAGGTCCTCCAGCGCCTGCGCGCAGCGCTCGTAGAACATCTGGCCGTCCTCGGTCAGCCCCAGGCTGCGCGTGGTGCGCACGAACAGCCGCGCGCCCAGGCGCTCTTCCAGCCGCGCCACGGCCTTGCCAACAGCCGAGCGCGTAAGGCCCAGGCGCTCGGCCGCCTGGGCGAAGCTGCCGGCCTCGGCCGAGGCGACGAATGCGCTGACGCCTGCCAGCCTGTCATTTGCAATTGGTTCCATAAATTCTACAAACCATAGCCTCAATTGAATCAATGCAATTATGGAGGAATCAATAGACTGAAGTCCTGTTTGATATCTGCCTCGAAAGGACCGCCTTCCATGACCGTACCTGCGTCTTCCCCATTCATGCAGCAATGGCAACTGCCCGCCCTGGGCCATGAAAACCTGCAGCTGGTGCAAGTTCCCATTCCCGAGCCCGGGCAGGGCCAGGTACTGGTGCGCGTGCATGCGGCATCGCTGAACTACCGCGATCTGCTGATCCTGCGCGACGGCATGGGCATGGGGCCGGCCCTGCCCCTGGTGCCCGGCTCGGACATGGCTGGCGAGGTGGTCGCCATCGGCCCGGGCGTCGCGGAGTTCGCGGTTGGCGACGCCGTGATCAGCACCTTCTTCTGCGGCTGGCAGGACGGCGTGCAGCCGCGCACCAGCCTGCCGCTGGGCTCGCCCGGGCCGGGCATGCTGTCGGAATACGTGGTGCTGGGCGAAGACAACCTGGTCGCCGCGCCCCGTCAGCTGGACTTTGCGCAGGCCAGCACCCTGACGTGCGCGGGCGCAACGGCCTGGTTCGCGCTGGCCGAGTCCGCGCCCACGCGGCCCGGGGACACCGTGGTCATCATGGGCACGGGCGGCGTGGCGCTGTTCGCCATGCAGATCGCCCATGCCCAGGGTGCGCGCGTGGTGGTGGTTTCGGGCAGCGACGACAAGCTGGCGCGGGCTGCGCAGCTGGGTGCAGACCACGGCATCCACCGCCACCGCACGCCGGACTGGGCCGCCGAGGTGCGCGCCCTCACGGGAGGACGCGGCGCCGACCATGTGCTGGAACTGGCCGGGGGGGATAACTTCGGCCGCTCGCTATCGGCCCTGGCACAGGGAGGCCGCATGTCGGTGATCGGCAATCTGCAGGGCGACGAGCTGCGCGGCTCGGTCTATCCGCTGCTGCTGGGGCGCGCCACCGTTCAGGGCATCGGCGTGGCACACCGGCGTGCGCTGCAGGATCTGGTGCGTGCCGTGGACTGGCTGAAGCTGCAACCTGTGATCGACAGCGAATACGCGCTGGCCGATCTGCCGGCAGCCCTGGAGCATCTGGAGCGGGGTGCTTTCGGCAAGCTGGTGCTGCGCATGCGCTGAACGTCCGGCAACCGGCAATCGTCGTCCCAGCCCCTTGCTGGTGCAATCCCGCACTTTCGCGGCAACTGCGGGAAATCCCCGATGCACCACCCAGGTGCGGCCATTAAAGTCCATCCACTCTCGCGGTACCACGGTGCTGCACAAGAGGGGCCGAGGAGACAACTCGTACACAACCAGATCAACATTCATAAATAGCATCCCAAGATGCATTTCCCAGAGCGCCGGCAAGTCCGGCGCTTTTTTTATGCCTGCGGCCAGCCTGATGCGGCACCGTGGCGGTGCGACAATCGCCGCCCTATGGAATGGATCATCGTCTCGCTGGCCTCGATGCTGGCTGGCTTCGTGGACGCCATCGTGGGCGGCGGAGGCCTCATCCTGCTGCCCGCGCTGTTCGCCACCTTCCCCACCGCACCACCGGCCACCCTGCTGGGCACCAACAAGAGCGCCTCCGTCTGGGGCACGGCCATGTCCACCTGGCAGTACGGCCGCAAGGTGCAATTGCCCTGGCGCGCGATGATGCCGGCCGCCTGCGTGGGCATGGCGGGCTCCTTTGCGGGGGCCTGGGCCGTCACGCAGATCTCCCCCGACTTCCTGCGCCAGCTGCTGCCGCTGGTGCTGCTGGGCGTGCTGGTCTATACGCTGGCGCGCAAGGACATGGGCCGCAACCACACGCCGCGCTATTCGGGCCGCGCCGAGACGCTGATCGCCTGCGCCATCGGCTTGGCCATCGGCTTCTACGACGGGTTCTTCGGCCCCGGCACGGGCAGCTTCTTCGTGTTCCTGTTCGTGCGGCTGATGGGCTATGACTTCCTGAACGCCTCGGCCTCGGCCAAGCTGCTGAACATGGCCACCAACCTGGCGGCGCTGGCGCTGTTCACGCTCAAGGGCCATATCTGGTGGCACCTGGCCGTCCCCATGGCGGTGGCCAACGTGCTGGGCGCCATGCTGGGCACACACATGGCCCTGCGCCATGGAACGGGCTTCGTGCGGGGCATCTTCATCGGCGTGGTGAGCCTGCTGATCCTCAAGACCGGCTACGACGCCTTCATCGCCTGAGCACGCAGGCCAGCGGCATCCGCAACACCTGCCATCGGCATCGGCGACGGCAACCTTCTATAATTGCCGACTTTTCGCCTTGAGCTGCGGCGGCAGGTGCATGTCGCACCCCTGCCAGCGGCTGCACCCGACCCGCCGCGCAGCCACGCAATCGGCCCCGCCGTCCATGGCCATGCACCGATCCGTGCGTTGGCGCTTTCCCCCTCTTGCGGCGCCGGGGTCAGGTCCTGAGCGACAGCCCTCCTGGAGCTTCCATGAAACGCATTACCGTCATCGCCGCCGCCGCGCTGGCCCTGTGGACCGCCGCAGGCGTTCAGGCCCGCCCCTTCGACGCCATCCAGAAGGAAGGCACGTTGCGCCTGGCCACCGAAGGCTATTACGCGCCCTTTGCCCATTTCGAGGGCAAGCAGCTGACCGGGTTCGAAGTCGAGCTGGCACAGATGCTGGCCGGCAAGATGGGCGTGAAGTACGAGTGGAAGACCATCAGCTTCGACGCCCTGCTGACCGGCCTGCAGCAGGACCGCTGGGATCTGGTGATTTCCTCGCACGGCATCACGCCCGAGCGCGAGAAGGCCGTGACCTTCACCGAGCCCCACTACTGCTCGGGCGGCATCGTGATGTCGCTGGACCCGGCCATCCGTTCGGCCAAGGACCTAGCGGGCAAGACGGTGTCGGTGCAGACCGGCTCCACCTATCTGCAGTACATGGAGAAGAACGTGACCGGCATCAAGCGCCTGGTCAACTTCCCCACGAACGAGGCCGCGCGCAATGCGCTGCTGTCCAAGCGGGTGGACGCCTGGGTGACCGAGCGCTTCATTGCCAAGGAACTGCAGCAGAAGAACCCCAATGCCCAGCTCAAGCAGGGCGAGATGCTGCTGGTCGAGCGCATCGCCGCCGCCGTGGCCAAGGACAACAAGTCGCTGGCCGACGCCTGGAACAAGGCCTTCAAGGACGCCCTGGCCGACGGCAGCTACGCCAAGCTGTCGCAGAAATATTTCCACGAAGACATCCGCTGCCCTGACTGAGGCCCCGGGCAGATCTGCCCGACCGGCGCCCACTTGCAGGGCGCCTTTTTGTTTCTAGCCCACCTATGCTTACCGTCCTCTGGCCCGCCCACTGGAGCCGCTCGCAGCGCAGCAACGCCACCCTGGTCACGGCCCTGCTGCTGATGGTGCTCGTGGTTTCGCTGCTGGGGCAGTTGCTGTCCCTGCTGCCCGAGCCCATAGGCTCCAATGCCGACACCTTCGCCGATGGCGCGCGCACCACGCTGTACCTGACGCTGGCCAGCGGCGCCGCCGGCCTGGTGCTGGGCATCGCCGCCGCGCTGGCGCGCACCTCACGCACGGCCGCCCTGCGCTGGGCTGCAGGCTTTTACGTCTGGGCGATCCGCGGCACGCCGCTGCTGGTGCAGATCCTGTTCATCTACTTCGCGCTGCCGGTGCTGATCCCGGGCCTGAACCTGCCTGACTTCGCCGCCGCCTGCATTGCGCTGGCGCTGAACGTGGGCGCCTACAACGCCGAAGCCGTGCGTGCCGGCCTGCAGGCCGTGCCGCGCGGCCAGGCCGAGGCCGCACGCGCGCTGGGCCTGCCGCGCAGCCGCGTCTTCATGGACGTGGTGTTCCCGCAGGCCTTCAAGATCTCGCTGCCGCCGCTGGTGAGCAACTTCGTGGCCCTGCTCAAGGATTCGTCGCTGGCGTACGCCATCGGCGTGGTGGAGCTGACCAATGTGGGCAACCGCATCCAGTCGGCCACCTTCCAGCCCGTGGAGACCCTTGTCACCGTGGGCGTGACCTACCTGGTGCTGACCACGCTGGTGACCCAGGTCACGGCTGCCGTGGAGTACCGCTTCGACGTGGAGGGCCGCCACAAATGAGCGCCGACAAGCTGGCACGGGGCATGCCCTACATCGTGGCCGACAAGGTCACCAAGTCCTTTGGAAGCCACCAGGTACTCAAGGGCGTTTCCACGCAGTTCTGCACGGGCGAGGTGACGGTGATCATCGGCGCCTCGGGCTCGGGCAAGTCCACGCTGCTGCGCGCCATCAACCGACTGGAGCCGCACGACGGCGGGCGCATCACCATCGACGGCGTCGAAGTCACCGACAACGAAGCCACGCTGCAAAAGCAGCGCTGCGAAGTGGGCATGGTGTTCCAGCAGTTCAACCTGTTCGGCCACATGACGGTGCTGGACAACGTGACCCTGGCGCCGCGCCGCATCCACAAAACGCCGCGCGCCCAGGCCAATGCCAAGGCCATGGCCCTGCTGGAGCGCGTGGGCATGCAGGCCCACGCCCACAAGTACCCGTGGCAGCTGTCGGGCGGCCAGCAGCAGCGCGTGGCCATTGCCCGCGCCCTGGCCATGGAGCCGCAGGTGATGCTGTTCGACGAGCCCACCAGCGCGCTGGACCCGGAGATGGTCCAGGAGGTGCTGGACGTGATGCGCGAGCTGGCACGCGGCGGCATGACCATGATCGTGGTCACCCACGAAATGGGCTTCGCCCGCGAGGTCGCCGACCGCGTGATGTTCTTCGACCAGGGCTGCATCGCCCACGAGGCGCCACCGGCCGAATTCTTCGGCAACCCGGCCAGCGAGCGGATCGCGGCGTTCATCGGTCGCATGGGGCATTGAGGCCGAAGCCCTGATTCGTCGCCTTGCGTGCCCTCATGCGCAGGGGGCATGCCGTTGTCGCCTTGCCTGTCCATGACTACCATTCGTCATTGACCTGAAAGGAGCCTGGCCATGACTACCATGACGATCCACGATCTTGATGAAGACCTGCAGGCCCGGCTGCGTCTGCAGGCGGACCTGCACGGCCACTCCATGGAAGAAGAGGCCCGCAACATCTTGCGCGCGGCACTCGCAGCCAATGCGGCGGAGGGGCATTCACTGTTCGACTCCATCCGGGCCCGGGTCGAGCCCCTGGGCGGCGTTGAACTGGTGCTTGCGCAGCGCGAGCCCATTCGCAATCCGCTGGGTGCCAGCCGGTGATCATTCTCGACACCAACGTCCTGTCCGAGGCTCTGCGCCCCGATCCCGACAGGCGCGCCATGGAATGGCTGGCCAGCCAGCCCCGCTCCAGTTTGCTCACCACAGCCATCACGCGCGGCGAATTGCTGTACGGCGTCCTGCTGTTGCCGCAGGGACAGCGCAAGCATGGGTTGCTGGCTGCAGTGCAGGCCATCTTGGACATCGATATGGCAGGCCGCGTCCTGGAGTTCGACAACGGTGCCGCTGACGCTTATGCGCAGATCGCTGCGGCCCGAAGGCAGTCCGGCAGACCCATCAGCCAGTTCGACGCCATGATTGCGGCCATCGCCCGCTCAAGGGGAGCCAGCCTTGCCACCCGCAATGTGCGGGACTTTGCGGACTGCGGGGTCACGGTCATCGATCCCTGGCAGCACTGAATCTGCCGCGCAGGGCTCAGACCCGCTTGCAGCGGCACACAAGCGTGCCTCAATCCTCCAGCTCGGCAGCCGAAGGCGGCGACAGCACCGCCGGGCGGCCTGCGGGCACGGGGACCGGCGCCTCGGGCGGCTCATAGCGCGGCAGGCCAGGCAGGTTCACGGTTTCCGCATCCAGCGTGATTTCGGAGACGCGGCGCGGGGTGCCTATGGGCACGCCGGCCTGGCCCTTGCGCATGGCGGCCATGTCCTCCACGCTGGGGTAGCGGCCCAGCAGCCAGTAGTCGAACACGCGGCGTGCCAGCGGTGCGGCGGCAGCGGCACCGAAGCCGGCGTTCTCCACGATGGCAGCGACGGCAATGGTGGGGTTGTCGGCCGGCGCGTAGGCGATGTACAGCGAGTGGTCGCGCTGGAACTCGGACAGGCGTGCCGCGTTGTACTTCTCGTTCTGGCGCACGCCCACGGCCTGGGCCGTGCCGGTCTTGCCGGTGGAGGTGTAGGGCGCGTTGCCGAAGATGCCGCGCGAGGTGCCCTCCACCGTCACGGCGGCCACGGCGGCGCGCACGGCCTCCACGTTCTCGGGCTTGTAGCCCATGCTGGTGCCTGGGTCCTTGTTGATGGCCGAGAACTGCTGCGTGACGGCATCGACACGGCCCACGGCCAGGTGGGGGCGGTGCTTGACGCCCTTGGCCGCCAGCGTGGACATGGCATTGGCCAGCTGCAGGATGGTGAAGTTGTTGTAGCCCTGGCCGATGCCCAGCGAGATGGTCTCGCCCGCGTACCACTTCTTCTGCTCGGGCCGCTTGTAGGTGTTGCGCTTCCACTCGGTGCTGGGCAGCACGCCGCGCGCCTCGCCGCGCACATCGATGCCGGTGAGCTGGCCGAAGCCCAGCGGCTTCATGTAGTCGTGGATCATGTCCACGCCCATGTCGTTGGCCAGCATGTAGTAGTACACGTTGGACGACTTGATGATGGAGCGGCGCAGGTTGGTCGGCCCGTTGGGGTGGCCCGAGCGGAAGGTGTGGCCGCCGAAGGTCCAGCTGCCGTTGTCCATGATGGTGGTGTCCGGGCGGCGCTTGCCCGACTCCAGCGCGGCAATCGCCATGAAGGGCTTGTAGGTGGAGCCCGGCGGATAGGTGCCCCGCAGCGCGCGGTTGAGCAGCGGGCGGTTGATGGATTCGTTGAGCGTGGTCCAGCTCTCCTGGTCGATGCCATCGACGAAGAGGTTCAGGTCGAAGGTGGGACGGCTGACCATGGCCAGCACTTCGCCGCTGCGCGGATCGATGGCCACCAGGGCGCCGCGGCGGTCGCCGTACAGCTCCTCCACCATGCGCTGCAGCTTGATGTCCAGCGACAGCACCAGGCTGTCGCCGGGCGTGGCGGGGCGGCTGCCGAGCTTGCGCACGGCATGTCCGCCGGCCGAGGTTTCCATTTCCTCCCAGCCGGTCTGGCCGTGGAGGTCGGTTTCGTAGCTCTGCTCCACGCCCAGCTTGCCGATGACGTCGGTGCCACGGTAGTTGGCGGCGTCGTCGGAGTCTTCCAGCGCCTCTTTCTCGCGCTGGTTGATGCGGCCTATGTAGCCGATGACATGGCTGGCCGTGTCCTGCATGGGATAGGTGCGGAACAGCCGCGCCTTGATGTCCACGCCCGGGAAGCGGTAGCGCTGCGCGGCGAAGCGCGCGACCTCGTCATCGGTCAGGCGCGTGCGGATGGGCAGGGAGTCGAAGCTGCGGGAGTCGTCCACCAGGCGCTTGAACTTGCGCCGGTCGCGCGGCGTGATCTCGACGATCTCGGCCAGGCTGTCGATGGTCTCTTCAAGGTTGCCCGCGCGCGAGGGCATGATCTCCAGCGTGTAGGCCGAGTAGTTGGTGGCCAGCACCACGCCGTTGCGGTCCAGGATCTGGCCCCGGTTGGGCACGATGGGCACCACGGCCGTGCGGTTGCTTTCGGCGCGCTCGGCCAGCTCCTCATGGCGCTGCACCTGCAGCACCAGCAAGCGCGCCACCACCAGCCCGAAGGCCAGCAGCACCACCACGCTCATCACCCATGCGCGCAACCTGAATCGCTGCAGCTCGGCTTCTGTATTGCGGATTTCCATCACGCGTCAAGCCTCACAGGGGACGGTTCTCGTCACTGTCCGGCGGGCGGCGCTGAGGCGCCAGCAGCAGGCCGCTGACCAGGGGCCACAGCAGGGCCTCGATCAAAGGCGCGACGACCACCAGCGGGCCGGGCATGATGCCACCGGCCACCATGCGCAGCAGCACCTGCAGGCCGTGCACCACGGCAAACAGCGGCAGCAGGTGCAGCGCCTGCACGGGCGTGGAGAACCACGACAGGCGCCGGCCCATGGCGCCGGCCGCGAACACCAGCAGCGCATAGGCCAGCGCATGCTGGCCCAGCAGGGAGGAGCGGTCCACATCCATGCACAGGCCCAGCAAAAAGGCCACGCCCATTCCCACGCGCTGGGGCTGGTTCAGCGCCCAGAAGGCCAGCAGCACCATCAGCAGGTCGGGCTGCCAGGCCTGGCGGCCCAGCGGCAGCATGTTGAGTGCCAGCGCCGCCAGCAGGCTGACGACGATGAACAGGGGATTGACCGGCAGCAGCAGCTGCTGGCCGCGCGGCATGATCATGCGGGCTCCTTCCTGGCGGAGGCGGGTGCGGCGGGAGCAGCGGGAGCGGCAGGTGCTGCAGGCGTGGCCGGTGCATCTGTCTTGCCGGCCTTGCCGTCCTTGGAGGCTTCCTTGCCCTTGCCGTCCTTGGCCTTGTCTTTTTCCTTGGCCTTGTCTTTTTCCTTGCCCTTGTCTTTTTCCTTGCCCTTGCCGGCGCGCAGGGGTTCGGCGGCGCCTTCGGCCTCGGGGTGGGTGGCGCGGTCCAGCGGCTTGAGCACCACGACGTGGCGCACGCCCTGCACGCGGCCCACGGGCTCGCAGTAGATGCGCGAGAAGGCCGAGTCGGCGCGGCGCTCCACCGAGACCACCTTGGCCACGGGCAGGCCCGGCGGGTACAGGCCATCGACGCCGCTGGTGGTCAGCAGGTCGCCTTCCTGGACATCGGCATTGCTGGGCATGAAGCGCAGCTCGATGCCGCCGGTGCGCAGCGGCGACGGATCGCCATAGGCCACGCTGCGCGCGCCGGTGCGCGGATTGAAGACGGGAATGGCCTGGTCGCGGTCGATGAGCAGGGTGACCTCGGCACGCAGCGGATACACGCGCGTGACCTGGCCGACCACGCCCTTTTCATCGAGCACGGGCGAGCCCTGGTCGATGCCATCCACCTGGCCGCGGTCGATGACCACGCGGCGCGTATAGAGGTCGGGGCTGTCGTAGACCACCTCGGCAGCGGTGCCGGGCGTGGTGAGGCGATCGCGCAGCTGCAGCAGCTCGCGCAGGTGGTCGTTTTCCTGGATCAGCTCGTCGGCCAGCGATGCACGCTGGGCCATGGCCACCAGTTCCTTGCGCGCGGCCTGTTCGCGGGCCTGGGCATCGTCCAGCGAGCCCAGGTAGCGGCTGGCGTCGTGCACGGCCTGCACCGGTTTGAGCATCACCCATTGCACGGGGTACAGCACGGTGGCCACGGCCACGCGCACGGGATCGGTGATCCTGAAACGCGCATCGGCCACCATCAGAAACAGCGCCAGGGCGCTGTACAGGGCCAGTTGCGAGACCCGCGAGGGCCGCCGCTTGAACAGCGAGGGCGCCGAGTGGTCCAGGGTATTGGGATTCATGCCGCCCTCCCGCGTGGCAGGGCCTGCCCTGCCGCACTTGCTGCAGCCTGGAAAGCACGGGCCGGGCCCGGTGCGAAGGAAGGCAGGGCAAGCATGCAGGTCACCACGGAAGGGAGAAGAAAAACGTTGCAGTCGGTCGGCTGCCGCCCGGGCCCGCGACAACGGGCCCCGGCCTGCGCCGCGTCAGTCGCTGGTGAAGATGCTGCCCTGGCGGTCCATGGTCTCCAGCGCCATGCCGCAGCCGCGCACCACACAGGTCAGCGGTTCCTCGGCCACGAGCACGGGCAGACCCGTCTCTTCGGCCAGCAGGCGGTCCAGGTCGCGCAGCAGCGCGCCGCCGCCGGTCAGCATCATGCCGCGCTCGGCAATGTCGGCGCCCAGCTCGGGCGGGGTCTGCTCCAGCGCGTTCTTGACGGCGCTGACGATCTGGTTGAGCGGGTCGGTCAGGGCTTCGAGCACCTCGTTGGACGAGATGGTGAAGCTGCGCGGCACGCCTTCGGAGAGGTTGCGGCCCTTGACTTCCATCTCCTTGACTTCGGAGCCGGGGAAGGCCGAGCCGATGTTCTTCTTGATGGATTCGGCCGTGGGCTCGCCGATCAGCATGCCGTAGTTGCGGCGGATGTAGCTGATGATGGCTTCGTCGAACTTGTCGCCGCCCACGCGCACGGAGCCCTTGTAGACCATGCCGCCCAGCGAGATCACGCCGACTTCGGTGGTACCGCCACCGATGTCCACCACCATGGAGCCCGAGGCCTCGGACACCGGCAGGCCGGCACCGATGCCGGCGGCCATGGGTTCCTCGATCAGGTAGACGGAGGTGGCGCCTGCCGCCTCGGCCGCGTCCTTGATGGCGCGGCGCTCGACCTGGGTGGAGCCGCAGGGCACGCAGATGATGATGCGCGGGCTGGGCGTGAGCACCGAGCGCGGATGCACCATCTTGATGAACTGCTTGATCATCTGCTCGGTGATGACGAAGTCGGCAATCACGCCATCCTTCATCGGGCGGATGGCCTCGATGTTGCCGGGCACCTTGCCCAGCATGGCCTTGGCTTCACGGCCCACCGCCTGGATCACCTTCTTGCCATGCGGGCCGCCTTCGTGGCGGATGGCGACAACGGAGGGTTCGTCCAGAACAATGCCCTTGTCGCGGGCGAAAATCAGGGTGTTGGCTGTGCCAAGATCAATGGCAAGGTCGGTGGAGAAATACCGACGGAAAGCTCCGAACATTACGAGAGTCCTCTCAGGCACGGCATGCTCGTCGGCCTGCCATCGCCGGGATGAAAGTTAGGGAGTCTGGATGGGGTTGGCTTTTCGCACAATGACCAGCTCGGAGAGGGTCTTGCGGCAAAGCCGAGATAATACCGTATCCCCTGTGAATAACTTGTACTGCCGGGGCTTGAAATGCGGGTTTACATCCCGTTGCCCCCTTCAAAATTCCTATGGCACTGAACGCACAAGACATCGCACGCATCGCGAACCTCGCACGGCTCGAGCTCTCTTCCGCAGAGAGTGAGCGCATGCTAGGCCAGCTCAATGATTTTTTCGGCATCGTGGAGAAGATGCAGGCTGTGGATACTTCGGGCGTCAGCCCGCTGTCACATCCGGTCGCCGCCATCCAGGACATTGCCCTGCGCCTGCGCGAGGACATTGCCAGCGAGCCCGACCAGCGCGACGCCAATCAGCGCAGCGCCCCGGCCGTCGAGCGCGGCCTGTTCCTGGTCCCCAAGGTGATCGAGTGAGCGCCGGGCGTCGCTCGCCCTGCTTCCTGTCCCCTGGCATCCGTCCCCGTTTTCCGCATCCCATACATGACCCAGCAAACCACTGATCTGCACACGCTCGGCGTGTCGGCCCTGTCGGCCCTGCTGCGCGAGCGCAAGCTCGGCGCCGTCGAAGCCGCCCAGCATTTCCTGGCCCGCGCCCAGGCGCACCAGAACCTGGGCGCCTTCGTCAGCATCGACGAAGAGGCCACCCTGGCCCAGGCCCGCGCTGCCGACGCCCTGATTGCCCAAGGCAAGGGCGGCCGCCTGGCTGGCGTGCCCATTGCGCACAAGGACATCTTCGTCACGCGCGACTTCCCGACCACGGCCTCCAGCAAGATGCTGGCCGGCTACCGCTCGCCCTTCGACGCCACCGTGGTCACCCGCCTGGCCGAGGCCGGCGCCGTGACGCTGGGCAAGCTCAACTGCGACGAATTCGCCATGGGCTCGGCCAACGAGAACTCGGCCGTCGCGCCCGTGGGCTTCGACGCACCCGCGCCCGTGCGCAATCCCTGGAACCTGGACCGCGTGCCCGGCGGCTCCTCGGGCGGCTCGGCCGTGGCCGTGGCCGCCGGCCTGGCGCCCGCCGTCACCGGCACCGACACGGGCGGCTCCATCCGCCAGCCCGCATCGTTTTGCGGCATCACGGGCATCAAGCCCACCTATGGCCGCGCCAGCCGCTACGGCATGATCGCCTTCGCCTCCAGCCTGGACCAGGCCGGTCCCATGGGCAAGAGCGCCGAGGACTGCGCCCTGCTGCTGTCCGAGATGTGCGGCCCCGACCTGGACCGCGACTCCACCAGCCTGGACGTGCCCGCCGAAGACTTCACGGCCCGCCTGAACGACGGCATCGAAGGCCTGCGCATCGGCATCCCCGCCGAGTTCTTCGGCGAAGGCCTGTCGGCCGACGTGCGCGCCGCCGTGGATGGCGCGCTCAAGGAATACGAGAAGCTGGGCGCCCGCCTGGTGCCGATCTCGCTGCCGCGCACCGAGCTGTCGATTCCCGTGTACTACATCCTGGCCCCGGCCGAGGCATCGTCCAACCTCTCGCGCTTCGACGGCGTGAAGTTCGGCCACCGCGCCAAGGACTACACGGACCTGGTGGACATGTACAAGAAGACCCGCGCCGAAGGCTTCGGCGACGAGGTCAAGCGCCGCATCATGATCGGCGCCTATGTGCTGTCCGAGGGCTACTACGACGCCTACTACCTGCAGGCGCAGAAGATCCGCCGCATGATCGCCGACGACTTCCAGGCCGCCTTCCAGCAGTGCGACGTGATCGCCGGCCCCGCCGCGCCCACCGTGGCCTGGCAGCTGGGCGGAAAGAGCGACCCGCTGGCCAACTACCTGGCCGACATCTTCACGCTGCCCGCGTCGCTGGCCGGCCTGCCCGGCATGAGCGTGCCCGCAGGCTTTGGCGAGGCCGGCATGCCCGTGGGCCTGCAGCTGATCGGCAACTACTTCAAGGAAGGCCAGTTGCTCAACGCCGCCCACCGCTTCCAGCAGGCCACCGACTTCCACCTTCAAGCTCCGAAGGGCATCTGAGACCCCATGACCGCGAAACTCATCCAGGGCTATGAAGTCGTCATCGGCTTCGAGACCCACGCCCAGCTGGCCACCCAGTCCAAGATCTTCAGCCGCGCCAGCACCGCCTTCGGCGCCGAGCCCAACACCCAGGCCTGCGCCGTGGACATGGCGCTGCCCGGCACGCTGCCGGTGATGAACAAAAAGGCCGTCGAGTGCGCCATCCGCCTCGGCCTGGCGCTGGGCTCGCACATTGCGCCGCGCAGCATCTTCGCGCGCAAGAACTACTTCTATCCCGACCTGCCCAAGGGCTACCAGATCTCGCAGTTCGAGATTCCCGTGGTCCAGGGCGGCGAGGTGTCCTTCTTCCTCGGCGACGAGAAGAAGACCATCCGCCTGGTGCGCGCCCACCTGGAGGAAGACGCCGGCAAGTCGCTGCACGAGGACTTCATCGGCCAGTCGGGCATCGATCTGAACCGCGCCGGCACGCCGCTGCTGGAGATCGTGACCGAGCCCGACATCCGCAGCACGGAAGAAGCCGTGGCCTACGCCAAGACGCTGCACCAGATCGTGACCTGGATCGGCATCTGCGACGGCAACATGCAGGAAGGGAGCTTCCGCTGCGACGCCAACGTCTCCGTGCGCAAGCCCGGCCAGCCGCTGGGCACGCGCCGCGAGATCAAGAACCTCAACAGCTTCAAGAACATGCAGCTGGCCATCGACTACGAGATCCGCTGGCAGATCGAGGAAATCGAGGACGGCCGCCGCATCCAGCAGGCCACCGTGCTGTTCGACCCCGACACGGGCGAGACGCGCTCCATGCGAACCAAGGAAGACGCGGCCGACTACCGCTACTTCCCCGACCCCGACCTGCCGCCGCTGGTGGTCGCGCCCGAGTGGGTGGAACAGGTCAGGGCCGACATGCCCGAGCTGCCGCGCGCCATGGCCGCGCGCTTTGTCGAGCAATACGGCCTGCCCGAGTACGACGCCACCACGCTGACGCAAAGCCAGGCCATGGCCGCCTACTTCGAGGACACGGCCCGGGCCTGCAATGCGCCCAAGCTGGCCAGCAACTGGATCATGGGCGAGATCTCGCGCCGCCTGAACACCGAGGAAATCGGCATGGAGGCCGCCAAGGTCTCCAGCGCCCAGCTGGCCGCGCTGATCCAGCGCATCGGCGACGGCACCATCTCCAACAACGCCGCCAAGCAGGTCTTCGAGGCGCTGTGGAGCGGTGAAGGCAGCGATGTCGATGCCATCATCGAGGCCAAGGGCCTCAAGCAGATGAACGACACGGGCGCCATGGAGAAGATCATCGACGAGGTGATCGCCGCCAATCCGGCCAACGTGGAGCAGTACCGCGCAGGCAAGGACAAGGCCTTCAACGCCCTGGTCGGCCAGGTCATGAAGGCTTCCAAGGGCAAGGCCAACCCGGCGCAGGTCAACGAGCTGCTCAAGGCCAAGCTGGCCTGACCACACGCCCGGTCCACCCGGCCCACCAGGCCCGCCAAGCCCGCCCACCGTGGCGGGCTTTTTTTCGTGTGCACGCTCCGCGCCGGCTGTCCCGCACCGAACAGCGCCTGCGCCTGCATGTCTCCAGAATCCCTGCCATCGCACCTGAGGAGACAGCATGACCACCAGCACCGACCGCCTGCACATCCCCGGCCTGCCCTGGGCCGACTCCCCTGAAGCCGTGGGCCTGGGCGGCGCGCGCCTGGCACGCCTGTCGGCCCGGCTGCAGCGCGGCGTGGACACCGGCGAGATCCCGGGCGCCGTGGCCCTGGTGGCGCGGCGCGGCAAGCTGGCCTATCTGGAGAGCTTCGGCCTGCTGGACCCCGAGGCCGGCACGGCCATGCGGCCCGATGCCATCTTCCGCATCGCCTCCATGAGCAAGCCCATCACCTCGCTGGCCATCATGATGCTGGCCGAGCAGGGTCGGCTGTCCATCATCGAGCCCGTGGAGCAGTACCTGCCCGAGCTGGCCGCGCTGCGCGTGGGCCTGGAGCGCGCGCCGCTGGCGCGGCCCATCACGCTGCAGGACCTGCTGCGCCACACCTCCGGCATTCCCTATGGATTCGCCGGCACCGAGCACCCCGTCAAGAAGATGTACCTGGATGCGGGCCTGTTCAGCGGCAAGTTCACCAATGCGCAGTTCATCACCAGGCTCGCGCAGCTGCCGCTGGTGGCCCAGCCCGGCGAGACCTGGGAATACGGCATGTCCACCGACGTGCTGGGCCGCGTGGTCGAGGTGGTCAGCGGCCAGACGCTGGCCGCCTTCGTGCGCGAGCACATCACCGGGCCGCTGGGCATGGCCGACACGGGCTTTCATGCGCCCGACAGCGAGATCGCACGCGCCGCGCGGCCCCAGCCCGAAGGGCCGCAGAAACAGATGCCGCCCATCCCCCCGGTCACGCGTGCCATGATGTTCGAGTCGGGCGGCGGCGGCATGGTCTCGACCATGGCCGACTACGCGCGGCTGTGCCTGTTCTGGCGCAACGGCGGCACGCTGGACGGCGTGCGCCTGGTCTCGCGCAAGACCGTGGAGCTGATGACCTCCAACCACCTGCCCGCCAGCGTGCGCATGGGGCCGGACATGGCGTATTTCGGCGCCCAGCTGCCCTCGCCCGAGGTGGGCCAGGGCTTCGGCCTGGGGTTTGCGGTGCGCACGGCGCCGGGCCTCAACCCGCTGCCGGGCAGCGTGGGCGACTTTTCATGGAGCGGCATCTACGGCACCTTCTTCTGGATCGATCCGCAGGAGGACCTGTTCGCCATCCTCATGATGCAGTCCATGGCCCAGCGCATTCCCTACCGCTGGGTGATGCGCGAGGGCGTGTACCAGTCCGTGGTGGACTGAGCCGGCAGGCGCGCTGCACCGAAAGGGTGCAAAGCCCATGCTGCCAGCAAGAGCGGCGTCCCTTCCTAAAATGACGCGCTTTTGCAGCCCTGCCCCAGGGCCGCGCAGGCAAAGACAACAAGACAACAAGGCCATGGGCTGGAACAGAAAAGCATGGGGGCCGGTGGTGCCACGCCCCGCGCCTGCGGACATGTGGCGCGTGGCCATGGGCTCCATCGTGGGCATGGGAATGGCCACGGCCCTGGTCTGGCTGGCGCATGCGGGCACCTGGGATCTTCCCCTGCGCCTGTTCGCGCCGCTGGGCGCCACGGCTGTGCTGCTGTTCGCCGTGCCCACCAGCCCGCTGGCCCAGCCCTGGTCCTGCGTGGTGGGCAATACGGTGTCTGCGCTCTGGGCCCTGTTCGTGCTGCAGTGGAGCCCTCCCCAGCTGGCCCCTGCGCTGGCCGTGGGCGGCGCCATAGGCTGCATGCTGCTGACGCGCTCGCTGCACCCGCCGGGTGGCGCCATGGCCCTGCTGACGGTGCTCAACGCCAAGGCCTCGCTGGCCGCCGGCTGGATGCTGCCCTTCGTGCCCGTGGGCGCGCTGACGCTGGCGCTGGTCCTGGCGGCCACGGCGCTCCACCGCGCCACGGGCCGGCGCTATCCCCACCATGCCGACACGGCGCCCAAGGCATCGCCCGCCGATGCGGCCCACCGCCATGCCTCGCGCCTGGGCCTGTCCCATGCCGATCTGGAGGGGCTGCTGCTGCGCTTCGGCCAGGAAAACAACCTGGAAGCCGATGACCTGGCCGAGCTGCTGGCCGCCGCCGAGGAAACCGCCATCGAGCACCGGCTGGGCGGCGTGCGCTGCGCCCAGCTGATGACGCGCGATCCCGTGAGCTGCTCCATGGACGACGACGTGCACGCCGTGGCCGCACGCTTTCGCGCACACCCGGCCAAGAGCCTGCCGGTGCTGGACGCCGATGGCGGCCTGGCCGGCACGGTCTCCCGTGCCGAGCTGTACGAGTGGCTGTGGATGAGCCCCGTGCGCCCGGCCGAATCTGCGGCAAAACCTTCTTTGTTGAACTGGCTGGGCCAGCGCCTGCCCGGCAAGACCCGGGCCGCGCCCCGCCTGTCGGAGCTGCCCCAGCTGGTTCATGCGCCGGAACTCAGCGTGGACGAAGACACGCCCGTGGGCCAGTTGCTGGACGCTCTGGCCCGGCACAGCGTGCCCTGCATTCCCGTGATGCGCGAAGGCCGGCTGACCGGCCTGATCACGCGCACGGATCTGATGCGGCTGCTGCTGCAGCCGGGCAGGTAGGGCCACCCGGCAATGCGCCAGTTTCAGGAAGTGCGCCCAAGCGCAGCATCCTGAAACCTGGCCATCAGAACAGCACGCGGCAGCGGATGGTGCCCGGAACCTGGGTCAGTTTCTCGACCGCCAGACCCGAGGACTGGGCCGCCAGGTCGATCACCACATAGCCCACCTTCTCGTCGGTGCGCAGGTACTGGCCGGCGATGTTGATGCCGTTCTCGGCAAACACTTGGTTGATGGCCGACAGCACGCCGGGCTGGTTGTGGTGCACGTGCAGGATGCGGTTCTGGCCGGGGTGGGCGGGCAGGGCCACTTCGGGGAAGTTCACCGCCGAGGTGGTGGTGCCGTTGTCGCTGTACTTGACCAGCTTCTCGGCCACTTCCAGGCCGATGTTGGCCTGGGCTTCCATGGTGGAGCCGCCCACGTGCGGTGTCAGGATGACGTTGTCCAGGCCGCGCAGGGGCGAGACGAATTCATCCTTGTTGCTGCGCGGCTCGGTGGGGAACACGTCGATGGCGGCGCCCAGCAGCTTGCCGGCCTTCAGGGCCTCGGCCAGCGGCTCGATTTCCACCACGGTGCCGCGCGAGGCATTGATCAGGATGGCGCCGGGCTTCATGGCCGCGATTTCCTTGGCGCCGATCATCCACTGGGTGGAGGGCAGCTCGGGCACGTGCAGGGTGACGATGTCGCTGCCGGCCAGCAGATCGGCCAGCGATGCGGCCTGGCGCGCATTGCCCAGCGGCAGCTTGGTGGACACGTCATGGAAGAGCACCTGCATGCCCACCGACTCGGCCATCACCGACAGCTGGGTGCCGATGGAGCCGTAGCCCACGATGCCCAGCGTCTTGCCGCGGATTTCGTAGGAGTTCTCGGCGCTCTTGAGCCAGCCGCCGCGGTGGGCGGAGGCGTTCTTGGCAGGCACGCCGCGCAGCAGCAGGATGGCTTCGGCCAGCACCAGCTCGGCCACCGAGCGCGTGTTGGAGTAAGGCGCGTTGAAGACCACCACGCCGCGCTCGCGCGCCGCGTCCAGGTCCACCTGGTTGGTGCCGATGCAAAAGCAGCCCACGGCCACGAGCTTTTGCGCGGCAGCGAACACGTCGGCCGTCAGCTGCGTGCGCGAACGGATGCCGACGAAGTGCACGTCGGCGATCTTGCGCTTGAGCTCCTCGCCTTCCAGCGCGCCCGTCACGGTCTCCACATTGGTGTAGCCCGCATTGCGCAGCACTTCGAGTGCGGAAGGATGGATGCCTTCGAGCAGCAGGAACTTGATCTTCGATTTATCCAGCGACGTTTTGGTCATGGGCGAGCCCTCTCTAGTCAGTCAGAAATCAAAGCGAGCATTACAGCGGATTCGGGAAGCCGCTACAGCCGGTAGGCCCAAAGCCAGCGCGCCCGCAAGCGGGAGAACCATGCGCCCTGCGGCCATGAACATCCCGCCATCCGGCAGACACCCATTGCAGGACGGCGCATGCCACGGGAGCACATGCACACTTCGAGTTTGGCGCGAAATGTAAAACATTGAGAACCGGTGCGCGCGTGCGCGGCAGCCTTCCTAGAATTCGCGCGTCTGCGTCCGGTGCTTTCAAATCAATAGCAACAGAACAGGCCTGCAGGCGGGCCGGACGCGCCCTTGTTTTACGAACCAACCGAGGAATCCGATGATTACAAACATGCTGCGCAGGATCGAGGACCTGCTGGTGCAGGTGGTGCGCGTGGTGCTGCTGGTGTTCTCCCTGCTCGTGCTGGTGGGCATGGCACTGTGGACCTGGGAGAGCTTCAGGCCCGGCAAGGCCGAGGCGCCCCAGGCCGTGGCCCAGGAATTGAACTGGAAGGACGCCAGGCCCGACCTGCAGTTCGTCGTGGACGAAACCAGCCGCGACCTGGGCGCGGGCGGCAGCGAACCCGCCATGGAAAAGCGCCTGGCCGATCCGGCGCTGCGCCCCGCCTTCCAGAAGGCCGACGCCCTGGTGCGCGCCTTCGTGAACAAAGATCCTGCGCGGCGCGAGCGCACCGAGCGGGACCACCAGGCCCGGGGCCTGGCACCGCTGCACCCGCTGCTGCAAGGCGACGCCCTGCCGACCGAGGCCGATGTGCAGCGCCGCATCCAGGAGCGCGGCCATCGCGAAGGCGATGCCGGGGCCGTGGATGCGGCGGCCGATGCAGCGGCTGCCGATGCAGCGGCTGCCGACGCAGCGGCTGCCGCAGCCGCCTCCGCCGACGAGGAAGACAGCTGGATGGTCGATCCCGTGGATACCGCCGCCGCCATCCACGAGCGTGCCCAGGCCGCCGAGCTGGAACACGGCAAGGGCGCCTATGCGGCCTATGTGCAGGGCTTGCCCGCCGCGCTGGAGCAGGTCTTCGGCAATGCCGCGCTGGAGCCGCGGCTGCAGGCGCAGACGGCCCAGCAGATCCTGTCCACGGTGCTGCTGAACTACACGCTGTCCCTGGACAATGCGGCGCGCGCGCTGCGCGGCGAGGACAGCCACGGCAGCAGCTCCTGGAAGGAACGCTTCGGCGCCGTGGAGACGGCCTTCTGGAGCATGCTGATGTCATTCCTCGTGCTGGTGGTGATGGTGCTGGTCTTCATCCGCATGGAGCGCCACCTGCGCGTGATCAGCCAACAGCATGGCCAGGCACCGCGCCAGCCCTGAGGCCTTGCGCTATCGTTGCCGCTTTCCTTTCTGCTTGCCGCCTATCCGCATGACACGCAACACCACCACCCCCATCCATCCGCAGTTCCTGGGCCGCATGTCGCCGCGCGCCTTCAGGCCCGAGGCACTGAGCCAGGCCCAGGTCGAGCAGTTGGCCGACGCCGCGCGCTGGGCGCCTTCGGCCAGCAACAAGCAGCCCTGGCACTTTGCCTATGCGCTGCGCGGCGATGCGAACTGGCAGGCCTTCAGCACCATTCCCAACGAGTTCAACCGCCGCTGGTGCCTGGAGGCGGGCGCGCTGATCGTGCTGATGTCCGACCGCCAGGCCTCGCCCGGCAAGCACAGCTTCGACGCGGGCTGCGCCTGGGGCTACCTGGCGCTGGAGGCCCACGCCATGGGCCTGGCCACGCACGCCATGGGCGGCTTCTCGGCCGAGGCCGCACGCGAGGTGCTGCGCCTGCCCGAGCACCTGGAGCCCGAGGTGGTGATCGCCGTGGGCTGGCGCGGCGATGCAGCCGCCCTGCCCGACGATCTGCGCGAGCGCGAGGTGCCCACGCCGCGCAAGCCGCTGGCCGAAGTGCTGAGCGCCGGCCCCGTGGCCACGGGCGGCTGACGGCGGGTTCCAAGTCCTACGCCGCTTTGCGGGGATGCCCCGGATGGCCGCTCCAGGCCCCGGGGCTACACTGGCCCACAGGCCTGCGGCGCAGCAGGCGTCCATGACCCAAGGAGTTGCCATGACACCATCCTCCAGCCCCAACCTCGACAAGCTGCGCAACATCGTCCAGAAGTTCGGCGCCAGCTCCTTCACCACGGACCAGGTGGCCAGCGAATACGACGACGCCCCGGCCACGGCGGAAAGCATCGAGCAGTTCGACGCCCTGCTGCAGCGCCATGCAGCCGTGCTGGGCATCCATTCCGTCCCCGGCAGCGGCGGCCAGGGCCACGGCGCCACCGTCTGGCAACCGGCCTGAGCGCGCAGGCGGCGCAGAGCACGGCGCCGCTACACTCGCTGCGGCCGGCACGGTGTCGGCGCGCAGTTTCCTTTTGATGTCCTCACTCTCCCCCCATACCTGGCTGCAGCTGTCCGTGGCAGCCAGTGCCTTGCTGGTGCTCGCCTCCATCGGCTGGGTCTGGCACGGCACGCGCGCCCTGCCCGCGGATTCGCGCGATGGCCGCAGCGCCCGGCGCATGGCGGCCCTGTTCGCCCTGGGGGCGCTGGCCTGGCTGGCCTACGGCCTGTACACGGGCTATGCCGCGCTATGGAAGGCAGACGCGCTGATGCTGTTCGCCCAGCAAGGCGCGCTGCTGCGCCTGCCGCTGCTGATCGGCGGACTGGCCTGGGTGGCCGCGCTGCTGGTCACGCGCGTGCTGCGCATGCTGGGCCGGGCCGGATCGGCATGAGCCGGCGCTGAGCGCTCAGGGCGCCGCCACCTCCTTGGGCAGCACATAGGCACGCACGCTGTCGCCAGCCTTGGTGCCGGTCGAACCATGGCCACCCGCCACCACCACCAGGTACTGGCGCTGGTCCGTGCCCAGGTAGGTCATGGGCGTGGCCTGGCCGCCAGCAGGCAGGCGGTCCTGCCAGAGCTGGCGGCCGCTGTCCACGTCATAGGCGCGCACATAGTTGTCCAGTGCCCCCGAGTAGAAGGCCACGCCGCCAGCGGTCACCACCGGGCCGCCAATGCCAGGCACGCCCATGCGAAAGCCCAGCGGCAGCGGGCTCAGGTCGCGCGGCGTGCCGTTGCGGCGCTGCCAGACGATCTGGCCCGTGCGCAGGTCGGCGCCCGCCACAAAGCCCCAGGGCGGCGCCTGGCAGGGAATGCCCAGCGGCGAGACAAAGGGCTTGAGCCGCACCGCAAACGGTGCGCCGAAGTTTTCGTTGAGCGCGGGCAGGCCGTCCTTGGGCGGGCCGCCATCCTGCACCAGCAGCGAGGTATCGTCCGCACGCGGCACCAGGGTGGAGACGAAGGCCAGCCGCGTGGGCGTGGCAAACACCACCTGCCGGCGCGGATCCACGGCCACGCCGCCCCAGTTGAAGACGCCGAAGTTGCCCGGATAGATCAGCGAGCCCTGCTCCGAGGGCGGCGTGAAGCGCCCCTCGTAGCGCAGCCGGTGGAAGGCCAGCCGGCACCACAGCTGCTCGAAGGGCGTGGCACCCCACATGTCGCGTTCGGTCAGGGCCGGGGGATTGAAGCTCAGCTGCGAATGCGGCTGCGTGGGCGCCGTGCGGTCGCCGCGTGCCGCGCCCTGCGGCGCAGCCACCTCGGTGACGGGCAGCAGCGGCTGGCCCGTGCGCCGGTCCAGCACGAACAGCTCGCCCTGCTTGGTGGGCTGCACCAGGGCGGGCACGCTGTGGCCGCCGATCTCCAGGTCGATCAGGCTGGGCTGCGAGGGCACGTCGTAGTCCCAGAGATCGTGGTGCACGGTCTGGAACACCCAGCGCACGGCGCCCGTGGCGATGTCCAGCGCCACCACGGAGGACGAATACCGCTCGGCCTCGGCGCTGCGCCGCCCGCCCCATTGGTCGGGCGGCGCATTGCCCATGGGCACGAAGACGAGGCCCAGCGTCTCGTCCACGCTGGAGATGGACCAGCTGTTGGGCGAGCTGGGCACATAGGTCTGCCCTTCGGGCAGCGGCGTGCTGGTCGCTGGCCGCCCCGGGTCCCAGGCCCACAGCAGCGCGCCCGAGCGGATGTCGAACGCACGGATCACCCCCGAAGGCTCGCGCGTGGAATGGTTGTCCAGCACCGTGCCGCCCACGATGATGCGGTCGCGCGCCACCACCACCGGCGAGGTCGAGTAGTACGAGCCCGGCTTGCGCTCGGGCATGCCCTGCCAGAGGTCGATCTGGCCCTGGCCGCCCGCCACGTTGCCGCAGGTCTGGCCGTCGGCGGGATTGAGGGCGACCACCTTGCCGTCGGCCGTGGCCATGAACAGCTTGGCGGTACAGCGGCCATCATCGGAGGAAGGGGCCGGGGAGACCGAGGAAGCCGGATCAGCCTGTACCGCCTGTGCCGCCTGTGCGCCGGCCTTCCTTGCAGCCGGCGCCACCGCCGAATGCGTCTGCCCTGCCGCCGCATCGAACTGCGCGGCCGCCTGCGCCGACTGGTAGGACAGGCCCCGGCAGGTCAGGTGCTGCAGCGCCAGCCCCTTGGGCATGGGCAGGTCGCGCCGCCACAGCTGCTTGCCCGTGGTGGCATCGAGCGCAATCACCGACTGGTGGGGCGTGCACAGGAACAGGCGCTCGCCGATCTTCAGCGGCGTGACCTCGAACGTGGTTTCTTCGGGATCGCCGGGCTTGCCGCGCACATCGCCCGTGCGGAACTCCCAGGCCAATTGCAGCAGCCGCACGTTGTGCGGGCCGATCTGGCGCAGCGGCGAATAGCGCTGGCCCGCTCCGGTGCGGCCGTAGGCATGCCATTCGCCATCGGGCACGGCATCGGTGGCATCGCCCTGCAGCACCGGCGGGCTGCGCAGGCCGCCGGCCTCGGAGGCCACCATGGACATGTTCTGCACGGCCGTGACCTGGCCGTCGGCAGGCAGGTCCGACGCAGCGGCGGCCGCGCCCGCAAACTGGCCCTGGGTTTCATGGGCATCGCGCTGGCGCCCGAAGGACAGGCCCGCAAGAATGGCCGTGCCCAGCACCACCAGCGCCAGCGCCGCATGGGCCGGGGCCAGGCCCCGGTTCTGGCCCATGTCGGGCTCATGGCGCAGCGCACGCACCGACCAGGGCAGCACCAGCAGCAGGCCCATCAACCAGGGCAGCCCCAGGCGCCCCGCCAGCGGCCACCAGTCCAACCCTATCTCCCAGACCGCCCACAGCGCGGTGCCCAGCAGCCACAGCGCAAACAGCCACAGCGCCATGGCCGAACGGCGCGCCACGCCCCACCCCACCACCAGCAGCAGCAGGCCGGCGATCACGTAGTAGCCGCTGCCGCCGGCCAGCAGGAGCTGGGCGCCGCCCCAGGACAGCCAGGCCCCGGCTGCCCACAGCAGCAAGGCCATCAACCAACGCCACACCGTCATGCTGCCTCCCTTGATGTCAGCCCGCAGACTCGATGCGCAAAGCCTAGCCCTGCATGCGGGCGCCGCATGCAGGACGAATTCGACTCAGCAAGCGTGCAACGAGAAGGAGGAAGGAAAGGAGGGGCAGGAAGGAGAAAGAACGCGGCGGCGGGCGCGGCGTTGGGCCAGCCTCAGCGGCGTGCGCTCGCAGCCCACAGCTGGCGCAGCTGCTGCAGCTCGGCATCGAAGCGCTCCTGGAGGCGGCGCTTTTCCTGGTCCTGCTGCTGGACGAAGCGCTGCTGTTCCTCCTGCGAGGCCGTGTTCTCGTCGAGCTGGCGGCGCAGCGATGCCGGCGCCTTGGCGGGGTCTTTCCTGTAGAACTCCATCTCGGCATTCAGGGCCGCGCGCCGCGTCTGCAGTTCCTGCTGGCGCTGGCGCGCCACGGAGATGACCTGATCGACCTGGGAGATGGCCTCGGCACGCTCGGCATCGTGGGCGGCCTGGTTGGGGTAGCGCGTGATCAACGCCTTGTCGCGCGAGCGCTCCTCGCGCATGCGGCGCTGCTCTGCCTGGTCGCGGCGGCGCTGGGCGTCCAGCTCGGCGCGTTCGTTGTCGGTCAGCGTGGGGCCCACGCGGCGCAGCTCCACGCCGGAGTTGCCCAGCACGCGCTGGTCGCGGTCCACGCATTCGGCAATCGGGCGGTCGGCCGTCAGGCGGCGGCCACGGGCGTCGGTGCATGAATAGATGCCCGGCCCCAGGGGCACATCCTGGGCGAGCACGGCGCAGCCCAGCGTGGCCAAGCCCATGGCACACAGCAAGGATCGTGCATGCATCGCCCGCTTCATCAACCGCTTACCCCTTGTCGTTGACTCCATAACGCTGGCGGTAGGCCAGCACGCGCTCATGGTGGCCGCTGCCTGCGCTGCCACCTTGAATCTCAAGATAAAGCAATAAGTCTGCCAGTTTTGCAATAGTGCAGACCTGCATGCCCAGCTGGTTGCGCACGTACTGCACGGCGCTGTGGGGCACGTCCTGGCCATTTTCCGTGGCCATTTCCTGGCGGTCCAGCGCGATGGCCACGGCATGCGGCGTGGCACCGGCGGCGCGGATGATGGCGATGGACTCGCGCGCGGCCGTGCCGGCGCTCATCACGTCGTCCACGATCAGCACGCGGCCCTTGAGGGGCGCGCCCACCAGGGTGCCGCCCTCGCCGTGGTCCTTGGCTTCCTTGCGGTTGTACGCAAAGGGCTTGTTGATGCCCATGCGGGCCAGCTCCACCGCCACGGTGGCCGCCAGCGGGATGCCCTTGTAGGCCGGGCCGAAGATCATGTCGAACTCGATGCCGCTGGCCGCAATGGCTTTTGCATAGAATTCGGCGAGACGGCCCATCTTGCCGCCGTCATCGAACAGGCCGGCATTGAAGAAGTACGGGCTCATGCGCCCGGCCTTGGTCTTGAACTCGCCGAAACGCAGCACCCCTGCGTCAACGGCGAATTGCACAAATTCCTGCGCCAGACGGCCTGCGTCCTCGGCCTGCAGATTACTCACCACCATGGATTCATCCTTGTTCAAATTGACCAGCCTCAACCTCAACGGCATCCGCTCGGCCTCGACCAAGGGCGTCGAAGCCTGGATCGAGGCCACTGCGCCGGATTGTATTTGCGTGCAGGAAATCAAGGCCCAGGCCGCCGACATGACCGGACGCTTCGAGCTGCTGGCCGGCCTGCGCGGCCACTTCCACTACGCCGAGAAAAAGGGCTACTCGGGCGTGGGCGTCTACAGCCGCCACGAGCCCAGCGACGTCGTGGTCGGCTTCGGCTCGCACGAATTCGACGCCGAAGGCCGCTACGTGGAGGCGCGCTTCGACACGCCATCGCGCAAGCTGTCCATCATCAGCGCCTACTTTCCCAGCGGCAGCTCCGGCGAACTGCGCCAGACGGCCAAGTTCCGCTTCCTGGCCGAAATGCACGCCCACCTGATGCGCATGAAGGGCGAACGCGAGTTCATCCTCTGCGGCGACATCAACATCGCCCACCAGCAGATCGACCTCAAGAACTGGCGCAGCAACCAGAAAAACAGCGGTTTCACGCCCGAGGAACGCGAGTGGATGACAAAATTGTTGAACAAAACTGAGCCGACTGGCGGCCTGGTGGACGTTTATCGCCTGCTCCAGCCCGACACCACCGACACCTGCTACACATGGTGGAGCAACCGCGGCCAGGCCTACGCCAACAACGTGGGATGGCGCCTGGACTACCACCTGGCCACCCCCGCTACCGCCGCGCTGGCCCGCACCGAGAACATCTACAAGGATGTGAAGTTCTCGGACCATGCGCCGGTGACCATCGGCTACGACATGAAGCTGTGAGACGTTCAAGCAGGGCCTTGGGTCGCGGCGGTTTGACTCGTCGCGCTCTCATACAGACACTGTGCGCATGATCTTTATCTGAGGGTTCCGAGATGAAATCCATTGCTGTCTCCAGCGCCAAGCGGCCAATCCATCTCACGATCAATGCAGATCTGGTGACGCAGGCCAAGGCCTATACCGACAATCTCTCGGCCACCATGGAATCCCTGCTGGCCGAATACGTTGCCAGGCAGGAGGGCGCACAGCGTGAGCGCCAACGGCTTGCCGACGCCTGCGCCAGCGACTGGAACGCGGTCAACATCGCGGTGGGTTCGTTCGCAGACGAGCTCTGCTGCCGCGCGGCACTCCAACCGTGGGTGCGAGGATGAATCCCGTGTTTGTCATTGAAGGCGTGCCGGTCGTCCTGCATGCCCTGGACATGGTTTCAGTCGCCCTGGATCAATTGGGTGAAGTGGTGGCCTCACTGGAGCATGAAGGCCAAGCCATCGCCGATGCGCTGGACGAATTGCTGACCCGGTCCGGGGGCTGACCCAAGATCGTTTTCAAGGAGGCCAGGGCTTGGGCCCTGCCCTCCTCGGACTTCAGCCCGGGCGCATGCCTCACTCCAGCGCCTTGCCCATGTCCTCCACCACCTTCTTGGCGTCGCCGAAGACCATCATGGTCTTGTCCATGTAGAACAGCTCGTTGTCCAGGCCCGCATAGCCGGCCGCCATGGAGCGCTTGTTCACGATCACCGTCTTGGCCTTGTAGGCCTCCAGGATGGGCATGCCGTAGATGGGGCTGCCCTTGACGTGTGCGGCGGGGTTCACCACGTCGTTGGCGCCCAGGATGATGGCCACGTCGGCCTGGCCGAACTCGCTGTTGATGTCCTCCATCTCGAAGACCTGGTCGTAGGGGACCTCGGCCTCGGCCAGCAGCACGTTCATGTGGCCGGGCATGCGGCCGGCCACCGGGTGGATGGCGTACTTCACGGTCACGCCGCGCTCGGTGAGCTTGTCGGCCAGCTCCTTGACCGCGTGCTGGGCACGCGCCACGGCCAGGCCGTAGCCGGGCACGATGACCACGGTTTCGGCATTGCCCAGGACGAAGGCCGCATCGTCGGCGCTGCCGCTTTTCACGTTGCGCTGCTGCTGGGAGCCTGCCGCCGCGCTGGTGGCCTCGCCGCCGAAGCCGCCCAGGATCACGCTGAAGAACGAGCGGTTCATGGCCTTGCACATGATGTAGCTCAGGATGGCGCCCGAGCTGCCCACCAGCGAACCCGCAATGATCAGCATGCTGTTGTTCAGCGAGAAGCCGATGCCCGCCGCCGCCCAGCCCGAGTAGCTGTTGAGCATGGACACGACCACGGGCATGTCCGCGCCGCCGATGGGAATGATCAGCAGCACGCCCAGCAGCAGGCCCAGGGCGATGACCAGCACGATGTCCATCCAGCTTTGGCTGTGCCAGAAGCCGAAGACGAAGAAGGCTGCTGCCAGCCCCAGCACGGCGTTGAGCGCATGCTGGCCCTTGAACTGCACGGGCGCGCCCTGGAACAGGCGGAACTTGTACTTGCCGCTGAGCTTGCCGAAGGCGATCACCGAGCCCGTGAAGGTCACGGCGCCGATGAAGGCGCCCAGCGCCAGCTCCACGCGGTTGCCGCCCGGGATGGCGCCGCCCTTGGCCGTGATGGCAAAGGCCCAGGGCTCGGCCACGGCGGCCACGGCGATGAACACCGCCGCCAGGCCGATCATGCTGTGCATGAAGGCCACCAGCTCGGGCATCTTGGTCATCTCCACGCGCTGGGCCATGACGGCACCGGCCGTGCCGCCGACCAGCAGGCCCAGCAGCACCCAGCCCAGCCCCAATGCATTGCCGCCGGCCAGCTGCACGATGAGCGCCGCCGTGGTCAGCACGGCGATCACCATGCCGGCCATGCCGAACAGGTTGCCCCGTATGGACGTGGTGGGATGCGACAGCCCCTTGAGCGCCTGGATGAAGCAGACGCTGGCCACCAGGTAGAGCAACGTGACGAGGTTCATGCTCATGGCTGGCCCTCCGCCTTGGCATCCTTGCCGTCCTTGGCCGGAGCGCTCTTGCGCTCTTTCTTGCGGAACATCTCCAGCATGCGCCGCGTGACCAGGAAGCCGCCGAACACGTTGACCGCGGCCAGCGCCACGGCCAGCACGCCCATGGTCTTGCCCAGGCCCGTTTCCGTGAGCGCCGCCGCCAGCATGGCGCCGACGATGACGATGGCCGAGATGGCATTGGTCACCGCCATCAGCGGCGTGTGCAGCGCGGGGGTGACGGTCCACACCACGTGGTAGCCCACGTAGATGGCCAGCACGAAGATGATGAGATGGATGATGGTGGGGGATACGGCTTCCATGTCATTTCCTCCGCTGTGCTGCGAGTTGGCCTTCATGGGCCATCAGGCACGCGGCCACGATGTCGTCCTCCATGTCCACATGCAGGGCGCCATCCTTGTTGATGATGAGCTTGAGAAAATCGAGCACGTTGCGTGCATACAGGGCCGAGGCATCGGCCGCCACCAGCGCCGCCAGGTTGGTCAGGCCCACGATGGTCACGCCATGCGTGACCACGGTCATGCCGGCCTGGGTCAGCGGGCAGTTGCCGCCGCGCTCGGCCGCCAGGTCCACGATGACGGCGCCTGGCTTCATGGCCTGCACCATCTCGGCCGTGACCAGCACGGGCGCGGGCCGGCCCGGGATCAGCGCCGTGGTGATGACCACGTCGGCCTGGGCCACGCGCTTGGCGACCTCGGCCTTTTGCCGGTCCAGCCAGCTTTGCGGCATGGGGCGGGCGTAGCCGCCCACGCCTTCGGCGGCCTCCTTTTCCTCGGCCGTCTCGTAGGGCACGTCGATGAACTTGCCGCCCAGGGATTCGACCTGCTCACGCACGCTGGGCCGCACATCGCTGGCCTCGATCACGGCGCCCAGGCGCTTGGCCGTGGCAATGGCCTGCAGGCCGGCCACGCCCACGCCCAGCACCACGACGCGCGCGGCCTTCACCGTGCCGGCCGCCGTCATCAGCATGGGAAAGAAGCGCTGGTACTGGTTGGCCGCGATCATCACGGCCTTGTAGCCGGCGATGTTGGCCTGGCTGGACAGCACGTCCATGCTCTGCGCACGCGTGGTGCGCGGAGCCGCCTCCAGCGCATAGGCCGTGATGCCCGCATCGGCCAGGCGCTGCAGGCCTGCGGGCTGGAAGGGGTCCAGCATGCCGACCAGCGTTGCGCCCTTGCGGACCAGGGGCAGCTCATCCTCCGAAGGAATGCGCACCTTGAGCACAAGATCGGCGCCCAGGGCGCCTGCCGCATCGACGATCTCGGCGCCCGCTGCCTCGAACAAGGCATCGGGCACGCTGGCCGCCACTCCCGCTCCCGACTGCACGCGCAGCACATGGCCTTGCGCACGCAGCTTCTTGACGGTCTCGGGGGTCGCGGCCACCCGGGTTTCTCCTGCCATGGTCTCGGCAGGCACGCCAATCAACATACCGGTTCTCCCTCGCGTGATGCCGGTACCCGCCCTGCGCTGCATTGCGCAGGCGGCGGCCCGGCCCATCCTCGAAAAAATCCTTGCGCGCCTGCATGACGGCAGGCTGGCTTGGCGGCACGGCTAGCTTGTATCACGGCCGCGTGGCGGCAGCCACGGGGTCTGCCCGCGAGGATGTCGCCTGTCCGTCACAAGACGCCGGATTGCCGCGAAATGACAGCCACATTAAATGATCGCCATCCACGACCTGGCGCACCGCTGCCGTGTCCCAATGCACCTTTGAGCGACTGCAGCGGCGCAGCCGCGCAGTGCGAAGGAAGGCACCATGGGACTCTTGCAAAGACTGTTCGGACAACACGCGCGCGGCGGCCATCACGGCGGCCATCACGGCGGCAATATCGGCGTCCATATCGGCGGGCATCACGCTGGCGGCGCATACCCGCCTGCGGCCGTGGCGGCGGTCTGCCCCGGCTGCCATGCATCGATTGCCTCCAGCTCGCGCTTTTGCCCGCAGTGCGGCGGCGCGGTGCTGCCGCAGGCCTGCAGGAGCTGCAACGCCAGCCATCCGGCCGGCGCGCGGTTCTGCGGGCAATGCGGCCAGCCGACCACCTGACGGCGCAAGCGGGGGAGGCCCTGCGCTGCCATCAGGGGAAGGAGCGGGAATAATGGGCGCTTTCGCCAGAAGCACCCACGCCGCCCATGCTCCAGTACCACACCATCCCCGTCACCGCCTTCCAGCAGAACTGCTCGCTGGTCTGGTGCGACCAGACCATGGAAGCCGCCGTCATCGACCCGGGCGGCGACCTGGAGCAGATCGGCTGGGAGATAGATCGCCTGGGCCTGGCGCTCAAGGCCATCTGGCTCACGCACGCCCACATAGACCACGCGGGCGGCACGCGCGAGCTGGCCGATGCACAGCAGCTGCCCATCATCGGCCCCCATCCCGGAGACCAGTTCTGGATCGATGCCCTGCCCCAGCAGGGTGCCATGTTCGGCTTCCCGCATTCGGACCCCTTCACGCCCACGCGCTGGCTGCACGATGGCGACACGGTGAGCATCGGCCAGGAGACGCTGCAGGTGCGCCACTGCCCCGGCCATACGCCCGGCCACGTGGTGTTCCATGCGCCGCAGGTCGACCGCGCCTTCGTGGGCGACGTGCTGTTCGCGGGCAGCATAGGCCGCACCGACTTTCCCCAGGGCAACCACCAGCAGCTGATCGACAGCATCGTCCAGCGCCTGTGGCCCATGGGCGACCAGACCGTGTTCATCCCGGGCCACGGCCCCGAAAGCAGCTTCGGCCGCGAGCGCAAGAGCAACCCCTACGTGGGCGGGACCTGAGCCTGCAGCTGCCTCAGCCCAGCACCTCGATCCACCGATAGCCCAGACGCACGCTGCCGCCCGCCTGCAGCTTGCGCAGCTCCTCGTTCACGCGCTGGCGCGAGGCGCCCACCACATGCGACAGATCGCCCTGCGATATGCGCAGCAGGGTGCGGCCACCGGGCAGGGGCTGGCCGTTCTCTGCCGCCAGAACCTGCAAGGTGGCCCAGACCCGGGCATGCAGCGTGTCCTCCGAACTGATGAAGATGGTGTCCAGCAGCCCGTTCACGCGCAGGCTCAGCAGGCGCGCCACAGCCAGGCATGCGGGCGCATCGCGCTCCAGGAAGTCCAGCAGCGGCTGGCGCGGCAGGACCAGCACCTCGACATCTCCATCGGCCACCAGGTCCACGGGCACGGGCGCATTGCCCAGCACCGAGCTGATGCCGGTGATCTCCCCGGCCTCCAGCCAGCGCGTCATGCGCTCGGTGCCGCCCACGGTGAAGGCCACGACACGAAAGCGCCCTGACAGCAGCACCAGCGCATGGTCGGCCGCATCGCCGCGCTTTTGCACGAACTGTCCATCGCGGTAGCGGCGCCTGGAGCCTATGGCCCGCAGCCCGCGTGCCGATGCGGCCGGCAATTCGGCCAGCAGGTCCACGCGATAGCGCTCGCTGCGCGCCTGCGCCAAAGAGGTGTTGGGGGAACCGAGCTTGGTGTTCACCCGATCATTGTCCCTTTCGCGGCAATTGGCGCATAGCACCGTCCTTGTAATCGGCCCCATACCCACACGTATGGAGTCCGCCCCATGATCCGCACCACGCTCGCCCTGGTATCCGCCTTCGTGTTCGCCCTGCTCTCGACCCAGGCAGCCCTGGCACAGACGCCCACGCTGCGCATCCAGGACTACCCCGGCATCGGCAATTTCCTGGTGCGCGTGGCCAACGCGCGGGGACTGTGCGAGAAGCACGGCATACGCTGCGAACTGCGCCCCATCCCGCAGGCGCCGCTGGCGCTGCAGACCTTGCTGGCCGGTGACCTCGAAGTGGCGTTTACGCCGCCCGAGGTGCTGCTTCAGGCGGTCAACAAGGGCGCCGACCTCAAGGTGATCGGCAGCGGCGCCAGCGCGCCGACGTTCTTCCTCATGGCCTCGGCGGCCCTGCCCATGGCGCATGCCGCCCAGGGCTATCCCGCCGTGATGCAGGACTTCAAGGGCCGGCGCATCGGCGTGACGGCGCGCGGCAGCGCGGCCGAGTTCCAGCTCGTGAGCCTGCTGCAGGGCGCCGGCATGAAGGCGGACGACGTCACCATCGTCGCCGTGGGATCGCCCAACACCGCCTTTCCGGCGATTGCGCAAAGGCAGGTCGATGGCCTGATGCTGTTCTCGCCCATGGACGGCTTTTGCGAGGTCAGCCAGGCCTGCCGCATCGTCGTCGATCCGCGCAGGGGCCAGGGTCCGGCCGATGTGGTGGACACCAACGGCGCCGGCGTGCTGCAGGTGGTGCGCGCCGACTTCCTGCGCAAGAACGCCCCGGCCGTGGAGGGCTTGCGCCGCGCCATGAACGAGGCGGCCGACTATGCCCGCGAACCGGCCCATTTCGATGCATTGCTCAAAGTCGCGCAGGACAGCTTCCGCATCAACACGACCGGCGGCGAACGGATCCTGGAAGTGGCGCTGCGCAACGCCATTCCTTCCATGCAGTTTGCGGTGGACCCCAAGGCCCTGCAGCATGCCGCGCGCTACCTGCAGCGCACGGGGCAGATCAGCCGGCTGATCGACACCGCGCCCCTGCTGGCGCAGTGAAGGGGGCGCGCGCCATGACTTCCAATGGATCGCAACTGCCGCCGCAGGCCATTGCCGCCGACGGCCTGCACCTGAGCTTCGACGGCCGCACGCAGGTGCTGGACAACATTGCGCTGCAGGTGGCCGAGGGCGAATTCGTCTCGCTGGTCGGGCCCAGCGGCTGCGGCAAGACCAGCCTGCTCAACCTCTGCGCGGGCCTGGTGGCCCACACCGGCGCCGGCACGCTGCGCGTGCTGGGCGAGGCACCGCGCCTGGGCAGTTCCCGCGTGGGCTACATGCTGGCGCGCGACAGCCTGCTGCCCTGGTGCACGGCGCTGGAGAACGCCGCCTTCGGCGCGCGCGTGCGCGGCGTCGGCACGGCCGACAGCACGGAGCGCGCACTGCGCATGCTGCAGGAGGTGGGCCTGGCCGACCATGCGCAGGCCCTGCCCAAGGCCTTGTCCCACGGCATGCGCCAGCGCACGGCACTGGCGCGCACCTTTGCGCTGGACGCGCAGCTGCTGCTGATGGACGAGCCCTTCGGCGCCCTGGACGCGCAGACCAAGCTGCAGCTGCAGGACCTGCTGCTGCGCCTGTGCCAGCAGCACCGCCACAGCGTGCTGTTCGTGACCCACGACCTGGCCGAGGCCGTGGCCGTCTCCGACCGCGTGGTGGTGATGTCCTCGCGCCCGGGCCGCATCATCGCCGACCTGCCCATAGACCTGCCGCGCCCGCGCTCCATCCGCGACCTGCAGAAGTCGCCGCGCTTCCATGAACTCTATGCGGCCCTGTGGTCGCAGCTTGAATCGGGATGGGTGCACCATGAAGGCTGACCGTCTGCAATGGCTGGCGCTGCATGCGCTGTTCATCTGTCTCGTGCTGGGACTGGCCGAATGGGCCGCCGCGCGCCGCTGGCTGGACCCCACCTTCTTCGGCCAGCCCAGCGGCGTGGCCGCCTATCTCTGGAACCATGCGGGCACGGCCCGGTTCTGGTCCGACCTGGGCTGGACGCTGGCCGCCGTGGGCTGCTCCTTCGTGCTGGGCAGCGTGGCCGCCTTCGCCACGGGGCTGGCCTTCGTGCGCTGGCCGGCCATCGAGCGCTTTGCGGAGCCCTACTTCAACGCGCTGAACGTGATGCCGCGCATCGCGCTGGCGCCGCTGTTCATCCTGTGGTTCGGGCTGGGGCTGGGCAGCAAGATCGCCGTGGGCTGCTCGCTGACCTTCTTCATCGTGCTGTCGGCCACGGTGGCAGGCATGCGGGGCGTCAGCCAGGACCACGTCACGCTGTGCCGCACCCTGGGCGCCAGCGCCGCCACCACCTTCTTCGAGGTCACGCTGCCCGGCGCCGTCCCGGTGATCTTCTCGGGCCTGCGCCTGGGATTGATCTATGCCCTGCTGGGCGTGGTGGGCACCGAGATCATCGCCAGCGAAAAGGGCCTGGGCCAGGCCCTGGCCTACCTGGGCTCCACCTTCGACATCAATGGCGTCATGGCGCTGCTGCTGGTGCTGGCCCTGCTGGGCGTGGGCATGGTGCGCTTCATGTCCTGGGCCGAGAGGCGGCTGCTGCACTGGCAGTGAGCCCGCCAGCCCTCTCTCCCCACCTTCCCCCCTTCCTCCCCTCCCATCCGTTCCTTCAAGGAGTACCCCATGGCCAATGCCGCCCCCATGCAGCTGATCGACATCGACGCCCGCTACCACCACATCCGCCCCGTGCCGCGCATGCCCAACTTCGCGGCCTGGATCGAGGGCGTGGACCTGACCCGCCCCCTGTCCCCCGAGGTGCAGGCGGAACTGCGACAGGCCCTGTACGACTTCGAGGTCATCTTCTTCCGGCCCCAGGCCATCACGGCCGAGCAGCATGTGGCGCTGGCGCAGGTGTTCGGCCCGCTGTCCAAGGGCTCGTACTTCGAGCGCAAGAGCGGCATGCCCGACGTGGAGATGATCATCTCCGACAAGGACCGCCCGCCCGCCATAGACAACTGGCACACCGACATCAGCTGGAAGCAGCAGCCGCCGCTGGGCACCGTGATCCAGATCGTGACCACGCCGCCGGCCGGCGGCAACACCTGCTGGACCAGCACCAGCAAGGCCTATGACTGGCTCTCGCCCGGCATGCAGCAGTACCTGGAAGGCCTGCAGGCGGTCCATACCTGGGAGGAATCGGGCTTCCGGGAATACCTGGGCCGCAAGGGCGAGGAGGCGCTGTTCGAGGCGCTGCGCCAGTTCAAGCCCGTGACGCATCCCGTGGTGCGCACCAACCCCGATTCAGGCCGCAAGTGCATCTTCGTCAATGCCGATTTCACGCGCCACATCACGGGCGTGGACCGGCACGAGGCGCGCGGCGTGCTCGCCTTCCTGCTGGACTGGCTGAAGAAGCCGGAGTTCATGGTGCATCATCAATGGGACGCGGGCGGCATCGCCATCTGGGACAACCGCAGCACGCAGCACTATGCTGTGGCCGACTACTGGCCCCACTACCGCGTGAACCAGCGCGTCACCTTCGACACCCCTTCCACCCAATGACAACGAGACACGGAGACAGCTTCATGAGCACGCAAGAGCACCTGCAGTTCTATATCGACGGCCAATGGGTTCCCCCGGCCGTGCCGCGCACGCTGGATGTGATCAATCCGTCCACCGAGGAGGTGGCGGCCCGCATCAGCATGGGCTCGGCCGCCGATGTCGATGCAGCCGTGGCCGCCGCACGCCGAGCGTTCGACGGCTTCTCGCAGACCACGCGCGACGAGCGGCTGGCCCTGCTGGACAAGGTGCTGGCGGTCTACATGCGCCGCATCGACGAGGTGGCTCAGACCATCTCGCTGGAGATGGGCGCGCCGCTGTGGCTGTCGCGCGCGGCCCAGGCCACCGTGGGCGCGGGGCATCTGAAGCAGACCCTGCAGGTGCTCAAGGAATTCGAGTTCGAGAGCGTGCGCGGCACCACCGGCATCGTGCATGAGCCCGTGGGCGTGGTGGGCATGATCACGCCCTGGAACTGGCCCATCAACCAGATCATGTGCAAGGTGGCACCGGCCCTGGCGGCGGGCTGCACCATGGTGCTCAAGCCCTCGGAGATCGCGCCGCTGAACGCCATCCTGGTGGCCGAGATCCTGCACGAAGCGGGCGTGCCGGCCGGCGTGTTCAACCTGGTCAACGGCGACGGCCCCTCGGTGGGCGAGGCCATGTCCGTGCACCCCGGCATCGACATGATGACCTTCACCGGCTCCACGCGCGCGGGCATTGCCGTGGCCAAGGCCTCGGCCGATACCGTCAAGCGCGTGACGCAGGAGCTGGGCGGCAAGTCGGCCAACATCGTGCTGGACGACGCAGACATTGAAAAGGCCGTGACCCAGGGCGTGAACGCCTGCTTCACCAACTCCGGCCAGAGCTGCAACGCACCCACGCGCATGTTCGTGCCGCGCGCCCTGCATGCGCGCGCCGTGGCGGCCGCCAAGGCCGCTGCCGAAGGCATGAAGGTGGGCGATGCACTGGCCGACACCGGCGCCATGCACATGGGCCCCGTGGTCAGCGAGGCGCAGTTCCGCAAGATCCAGGGCCTGATCGAAGCCGGCATCGCCGAAGGCGCCACCCTGGTGGCCGGCGGCACGGGCCGCCCCGAGGGCCTTGCGCGCGGCTACTTCGTGCGGCCCACGGTGTTCGCCGACGTGCGCAACGACATGACCATTGCGCGCGAGGAAATCTTCGGCCCCGTGCTGGTCATCCTGCCCTACGACACGGAGGAGGAGGCCATCGCCCAGGCCAACGACACGCCCTACGGCCTGTCGGGCTATGTGCAGTCAGGCAGCCTGGAGCGGGCACGCCGCGTGGCCTCGCGCCTGCGCACGGGCATGGTCCACCTCAACGGCGCGGGGCCGGACTTCGGCGCGCCGTTCGGTGGCTACAAGCAGTCGGGCACGGGCCGGGAATGGGGCGAGCACGGCTTCAAGGAGTACCTTGAAGTGAAAGCCGTGATGGGCTACCAACCCAAGCAAAAAGCCGCCGCCTGAAGGCGGCTGCCTACCCGCGCCGTGCGGCCTCGTAGAGGCCTTCCACGCGCGGGATGTTGCGCTCCAGCTCGCGGATGCGCTCGGGGCCTGCGGGGTGGGTGGACAGGAATTCCAGGCCGCCACGGTCGCCCGTGGCCTGGCCCATCTTGCGCCACAGCGAGACCGAGGCCTGGGGGTTGTAGCCGGCGCGCGCGGCCAGTTCCAGGCCCACGAGATCGGCCTCGCTCTCATCGCCCCGGCTGAATTTCAGCGACAGCAACTGGCCGCCCAGGCGGGCCGCCGCATTGCCCAGGTCGCCCAGGCCCAGCAATTGGGCGCCCAGCGAGATGCCGATGCTGGTGGCCTGGTTCTTGGCCAGCTGCTCGCGCGAGTGCTCGCGCAGCGCATGGGCCATTTCGTGGCCCATGATCATGGCGATCTCGTCGTCGGTCAGCTGCAGTTGGTCGATGATGCCCGTGTAGAAGGCGATCTTGCCGCCCGGCATGCAAAAGGCATTGATCTCCTTGCTGCCGATCAGGTTCACCTCCCAGCGCCAGGCATTGGCACGCGGGTTCCATTGGGCGGTGTAGGGGATCAGCCGCCGGGCAATGGCGCGCAGCCGCTGCAGCTGCGGGTTGCTGTCGCCGGCCAGTGCGCCCTGGGCGCGGGCCTTGGCCAGCAGTTGCTGGTACTGGTCGGTGGCGGCGCCTTCCAGCGTCTCGGCCGGCACCAGCTTGCGCAGGCCCGAGGCACCGCCCACCTGCACCTGGGCCGCCACCGGCGCCGTGGCCAGGCCCATGGCCGCCGCGCTGCCGGCCAGCAAGAAACCGCGACGCGCGCGCCAGGGCGCGCAGGCACAGCCCCAGGCGGACGGGGCACAGGGCTCGGAGGAGAGATGGGTTGGCTGCTGCATGCCGCCAAGTCTAGCGGCCATGCATGCCTGCAACATGCGGAGAACAGCGCATCGTGAAGAGCGGCGCCGGCCTACAAAGAGTCACGCCATCTGCGCGGCCATCACGGCCCGCTGCGAGCGCATCTCGGCGCCGATCACCAGCATCAGCCCCGCCAGCACGGCCAGCAGCCCCAGCCACGATTGCAGCGGCTGCCGCTCGCCCACGACCCACACCGCCAGCACGAAGGCCGCCACGGGCTCGATCAGGCTCAGCGTCACGCCCGTGGGGCCGGAGATGCTGCGCAGCCCGATGGAAAACAGCATGTGCGCCAGGCCCGACACCACCACGCCCAGGTAGACCACCACCAGCACGGCCGCCAGGCTCCACTGCGGCAGGCCGCTTTGCACCAGCGCAATCGGCACCGCCATGCAGGCCGCCCCGGTGAAGACATAGAAATTCACCACGCGCGGCGACATGTGGGTGACCAGGCGCTTGTTGATCAGCGCATAGCCCGCGTACGACAGCCCCGCCAGCAGGCACAGGGCCAGGCCGCTCCAGGACAGCGTGGCGCCGCCCCGGGCCACCACCATGGCCGCGCCTCCCGCCACGCTCACCAGCGTGCCGGCCCACCACAGGGCCGACAGGGGCGCGCGCAGCACCAGCGCCTGCATCAGCCCGGCCCAGATGGGGCCGCTGCCAATGGCCACGGCCGTGCCCACGGCCACGCCCGTGAGCGTCACGCCCTCGTAGAAGAAGATGCTGTAGCCGCCGATTCCCATGGAAGCCAGCAGGAACCAGGCCGGGCGCAGTCCCAGGTGCACCGGGTTGGGCAGCAGCGGCTGGACGGGTGCCCCGCCCTGCCCGGCCCGCCCGCGCAGCCTCCAATGGGAAACCGCCAGCAGCGCGCCCAGGAACAGGCTGGAAACCGCCAGCTGCGCGGCGCCCACCCAGAACGGCGACAGCCCGCCTGCGCCCAGGCTTTGCGCCGTGCCCGTCGTGCCCCAGAGCACGGCAGCCACCGAAACGAAGGCGATGCCGACGGCAGAGGAAGAAGCGGAAGAATTGCGAACCATGGCGCCATGTTGCGCCTGGCGCGGCCGGGCATTTGTCGAGAAACGCTCGTAGTCCGCAAGACTGTGAACGGGCTAGCCGCGCAGCTGCCGCGCCGTCACGCCCCGGTCGCGCCGCAGCGCATAGGCCAGCGCGCTGGCCGAGGCATAGCCGCAGCGCAGCGCCGTGGCCTCCAGGGGCAGGCCCCGCGCCAGCCCGCGCTCGGCCGCATCCAGGCGCAGGCCGCGCAGCCAGGCCTGGGGCGGCTGGCCCGCCAGCTCCACGAAGCGCGCGTGAAAGCGCTGGGCGCTCATATGGCACAGGGCGGCCAGCCGGGCCGTGGGCCAGTCCTCGTGCAATGCGGCCTGTACGCTCGTGGTCAGTTGCTGCAGGTCCAGCCCCCGGCGCGCCAGCAGGCCGGGCGCCTGCAGCACCTGGGCCAGCTGCTCTGTGGCCGGGCCTTCCGACTCCCGGCCGCGCAGGGCGGGCGGCACGGAAAAGCGCCGCATCCGGTCCAGCCCCGGGCCGCTGGGCGCATCGATGACGAACACGCGCGAGCGCGGCGCCGCCAGGTAGCCGTGGTCCACGCCGGCGGGGATGAGCATGCCGCTGACGGCGTCCACAAAGGCGCTGCGCCCGCCCACTTCCAGCTCCATGCGGCCCTGCAGCGCATAGAGGATTTGCGCATGGCCGTGGGCATGGGCCTGGTGCTCGCCGCTGTAGCTGCGCACCGAGCTGTGCGGCGCGAAGGCGGTATCGGTGGCATCGGCCGCGCCGTCTTGCGCGGCGGCATCGCTGTGGAGGGAAGAGAGGGTGTAGGCCATGGCGGCATCCTGTGCCCGCGATGGTAGCGCGCGCCAGTCCGCGCCACCATGGGCCCGATAATGGCCGCAGCCTGCCGCAGCCCAACATGACCGAGCCGTCCACCACCACCTCCTCCGCCCCTTCCACCCCCACTGAAGCGCCCCGCCGCAGTTGGGCCCAGACCCTGCGCGTCTATGCCGAGCCGGCCAGCCTGCGCATGCTGGCCCTGGGTTTTTCGGCAGGCCTTCCGCTGCTGCTGGTGCTGGGCACGCTGTCGTTCTGGCTGCGCGAGGCCGGCGTGGACCGCACCACCATCGGCTACCTGAGCTGGGTGGGCCTGGCCTATGCCTTCAAGTGGGTCTGGTCGCCGCTGGTGGACCGCATGCCGCTGCCGCTGCTCACGCGCTGGCTGGGGCGGCGGCGCGGCTGGCTGCTGTTCGCGCAGATGCTCATCGTCGCCGGGCTGTGCGGCATGGCGTTCAATGATCCGCGCGTCTCGCTCACGCCGCTGGTGTGGTGCGCGCTGGCCGTGGCCTTCGGCTCGGCCACGCAGGACATTGCGCTGGATGCCTACCGCATCGAATCGGCCGACACCGAGCGCCAGGCCGCGCTGGCCGCCACCTACCAGACCGGCTACCGGCTGGCCATGATCTGGGCCGGCGCCGGCGTGCTGTGGCTGGCCGCCCGCGCCGAGGTGGCGGGTACGGCGGGCTACCAGAGCGGTGCCTGGCAGGTGGCCTACCTGGCCATGGCCGCCTCCATGGCCGTGGGCATGCTGACCGTGCTGCTCTCGCCGGAACCGGTGCCGCGCCCGCTGGCGCCTGCCCGCAATGCGGCCGAGTGGCTGCACAGCGCGCTGGTCGAGCCCTTTGCCGACTTCCTGGGCCGCTACCGCTGGCAGGCGCTGCTGGTGCTGGGCCTGATCGCCATCTACCGCATCAGCGACGTGGTCATGGGCATCATGGCCAACCCCTTCTACGTGGACATGGGCTTCACCAAGGACGAAGTGGCCGCCGTGACCAAGGTGTACGGCGTGATCATGACGCTGGCGGGCGCCTTCCTGGGCGGGGCGCTGGCCATGCGCTGGGGCGTGATGCGCGTGCTGATGCTGGGCGCCGCGCTGTCGGCCGCCACCAACCTGCTGTTCGCCTGGCTGGCCACGCGCGGCCATGACGTGAACGCGCTGGTCTGGGTGGTGAGCGCGGACAACCTGGCCGGCGGCATCGCCTCGGCGGCCTTCATCGCCTACCTGTCGGGGCTGACCAATGTGCAGTACTCGGCCACGCAGTACGCGCTGTTCAGCTCCATGATGCTGCTGGCGCCCAAGTGGCTGGCCGGCTTCTCGGGCGCCTTTGTCGATGCGCATGGCTACGTGAGCTTCTTCCAGGCCACGGCCCTGCTGGGCCTGCCCGTGCTGGTGCTGATCGCGCTGGCCTCGCGCGTGCATGCGGTGCGGCCCGCGCAACGCGGCAGTTGAGCGGCTGGCCGCAGGCTGCGCTGTTTTACCGAACTTTACGCAAGCGACAAGCGCGGCTGACGGGGGGCTGCGAGCATCGTCGCAACACGACGCCAGGCCCCAGCATGAATACACTGCCCTCCATGAGTACGCACCATCTTCTGATGATCGAAGACGACACCCGCCTCGCGCAGATGGTGGGTGACTACCTGGGCAACAACGGCCTGCAGGTCACGCATATGGGCGATGCCCGCAGCGGCCTGGAGCAGCTGCAGCCCGCCGACGGCGTGGCCGGCGCCGACCTGCCCGACCTCGTCATCCTCGACCTCATGCTGCCCGACATGGACGGCCTGGAGGTCTGCCGGCGCATCCGCGCCCTGCCCGGCCCCGCAGCCCAGGTGCCGGTGCTGATGCTCACGGCCAAGGGCGACCCCATGGACCGCATCATCGGCCTGGAGATCGGCGCCGACGACTACCTGCCCAAGCCCTTCGAGCCGCGCGAGCTGCTGGCGCGCATCCGCGCCATCCTGCGCCGGCGCGGCGGCGGCGGCGAGGGCTCGGCCGCAGGCCAGCCGGCCACGGCGCTGCGCTTCGGCAGCCTGGAGATCGACCGCGACGCGCGCAGCGTCACCGTGGCGGGCCAGCCCTGCGAGCTGACCTCCTACCAGTTCGACCTGCTGGTCACGCTGGCCGAGCGCGCGGGCCGCGTGCTCACGCGCGACCAGATCATGGAGGCCGTGCGAGGCCGCGAGCTGGAGGCCTTCGACCGCTCCATCGACGTGCACATGGGCCGCATCCGCGCCGCCATCGAGGCCGACCCCAAGGCGCCCAAGCGCATCCTGACCGTGCGCGGCGTGGGCTACGTCTTCGCCAAACAACAAGACTAGCCAAGCGAATGAAGCTGCTGTCCCTCTTCTCCCAGCGCCTGTACCTGCGCATCTGGCTGGCCGTGGTGGGCGGCGTGGCCGTGCTCACGCTGACGGTGGCCTGGGCCTGGCAGATCGCGGCCGAGCAGAACGCGCAGAACGTGCAAAGCGCCAGCTCGCCGCCCTCGCGCGACGTGGCCATGCGCGATGCGGACGGCAAGGTCATCGCCCAGGGCCGTGCGCGGCGCCTGCCCGGCCCGCCCGAGGAGGGGCTGCGCTTCGAGATCGAAGGCACGGACGGCCAGACCTACATGCTGCACATGGCGCCGCGCCCGCCGCGCGGCGACCGCCCGCCGCACGACGGTGCAGCCGCCTTCTGGCTGCGCCCGCCCTTCGGCTTCCTTTGGCTGCTGGGACTGGTGGGCGTGGCCGTGGCCGTGGGCGTGTTCCCCATCATCCGCCGCCTGCTCAAGCGGCTGGAGAACCTGCAGCGCGGCGTCAAGCGCTTTGGCGAGGGCGACCTGTCGGTGCGCGTGCCCGAGCACGGCAGCGACGAGGTGGCCGACCTGGCCCACCAGTTCAACGCCGCCGCCGCGCGCATCGAGACCCTGGTGACCTCGCACAAATCGCTGCTGGCCAATGCCTCGCACGAGCTGCGCTCGCCGCTGACGCGCATCCGCATGGGCCTGGAATTCATGGGCGACGACCCGGCCAGCGCCCGCGCGCGCGCCGAGATCCAGCGCAACATCAGCGAGCTGGACCAGTTGGTGGACGAGATCCTGCTGGCCAGCCGGCTGGAGACCTATGAAGGCGACGTGGGCACGATCGAGCCCGTGGACCTGATCGGCCTGGCCGCCGAGGAATGCGCGCGCGTGGATGCCGACCTGGACCTGCAGTCCACCGACGCGCTGGAAGTGCCCGGCATCTCCAAGCTGCTGCGCCGTGCCGTGCGCAACCTGCTGGAGAACGCGCGCCGCTACAGCCAGGGCGCCATCACGCTGGAGCTGGCGCGCCAGGACGCCATGGCCGAGATCCGCGTCTGCGACCACGGCCCCGGCGTGGCGCCGGCCCACCGCGAGCGCATCTTCGAGAAGTTCTTCCGCCTGCCCGGCGCCAGCGAGCGCTCGGGCGGCGTGGGCCTGGGCCTGGCCCTGGTGCGCTCCATCGCCCAGCGCCACGGCGGCAGCGTGCACTGCGAAGGCCGCGCCGACGGCCAGCCGGGCGCCTGCTTCGTGCTGCGGCTGCCGCTGGCCTGAGCTGCCGCCTGCGGCTCAGCCGCGCCGGTGCTGCCACTCCACACGTTCCACCAGATCCCTGAGCAGTTCGAAATGCCAGCGGGTGCGCTTGAGCAGGCGGCCGTAGCGAGAGTGGGGGAAGCGGTAGGCTCCATCGGCCAGTTCGATGGCGCAGGACGCCAGGTGCCACTGCTGCTCGAACGCCTGGTGGCTGTCCGGCGGGTCGGCGCGCATGCGGCGTATGTGCGCCAGCGCCAGCTCCACCGCGCATTCCACGTCGAACTGGCGGGCCTTGCGGTCGGGCTTTTTGCCACAGACCTCGGCCAGGGTGACCAGCCGCCCCTCGATGACGACCAGACAGACATGCATGGCCTGCCAGGCGCTGGGCCAGTCGGAAGGCCTTGCGGCTTGCGACCGCTTGGGCAAAGGCTGCGCCTGCACTGCCGCGCCGGCAGTGTTTTTGCGGGATGTCATGGGGTCAGCCCTCCTGATAGAGAAGAGGGCTGGAAGGGGCAAGCGCAGCGCTGGGGCTGGCAAGGATGGGGAGGGTCATGGTCTGTTTTCCTACGAGATCACAGAAAACCACCGGTTGAGTTTCTACGCACAACAGGTGGGCGTGGTGGTTAGAAACACGTCCGTAGCCGTGCGGGCGTCCTTGCGGATAGCCCCCACCACGCCCGAAACCATGCGGACAGGCGCAAGCAAATGCGCCAATCCGACGAGATAAGGCATGACAAAGCCCCGCTTTAAGGTGGGGGCTGCAACCTCACGGAAGGTGTTTCTACGCACCGGGCCTTTCGGCTTGCGGGCAGTTTAACGGGGCCAGGGCGGGCCGGCCAGCCGAGCCCTCAATCCCGGCCCAGGTGCTCGCACAGGAAGTCGATGAACACGCGGGTCTTGCGCGGCAGGTGGCTGCTGTCGGGAAAGACCACGCTGATGGGCTGGGGCGGCAGGGCGTGGTCCGGCAGCACGCGCTGCAGCACGCCGCCGGCCAGGTCGTCCTCCACAAACCACGCAGGCAGCACCGCCACACCCAGCGAGGACCGGGCCAGGGCGCGGATGGCGGTGGAGGAGTTGGATTGGTGGGCCGCCCGGCCCACCACGTCCACACCCTGGCCGCCGGCAGTGCGCAGCGTCCAGGCCGTGGGGTGGGTGAGGTTGCTGTTGGCAATCCAGGGCAGGTCTGCCAGGTCTTCGGGCCTGCGCACGGGATGGCTGCGCAGGAAGGCGGCCGAGGCCACCAGCACGATGTCGTAGCCGGCCAGCCTGCGGCTTTTGAAGCTGGAGTCCGCCAAGTGGCCCAGGCGCACGACCAGGTCCAGCTTTTCGGCCACCAGGTCGCTCAGTGAAGAGTTGACGTCATAGGCCACCGAGATGCCCGGGTAGCGCTCCAGGAAGGCCGGGATCAGCGGAAGAATGTACTTCTCCCCGTATTCGCTGGTGGTGCTGATGCGCAGCCGGCCCGCGATGCGGTTGCCGCTGTGCATGGCGTTGTCGAAGGCGCTGCCCACGTCGCGGACGATGCCCTTGAACTCGTCGTAGAACTCCCGCCCGGTTTCCGTCAGGGCGATGCTGCGGGTGTTGCGCACCAGCAGGGCCACCGACAGCGCCTCTTCCAGCGATTTCACGTGCAGGCTGGCCATGGCCTTGCTGATGCCCAGGAAGTCCGCCGCCCTGGTGTAGGAGCCGAAATCCACCACGGCCAGAAACGTCTGCGCGCGGTGGAGCAGTGTGTGCATGGCCGGGCTTGCGGGGGTCATTGTTCAATCCAGTCAAACAAAGAGTCCAGCATAGCCCCATCGACGTGGCCGCCCGCGCTCTTTAGTCTTGCCCCTCCTGAAAGCGCAAGATGACATACCGATACCGCCTGGCCACCGTTTTCCTGATGGGTTTCTTCGTCGACTGCATCAACATCTTCATGCCCGCCGTCGCGCTGCCCACGATTGCGGCCGAGTTCCATGTGGGCATCTCGGCCGGGGCCTGGGTGGCCAATGCCTACATGCTGGGATTGACGCTGGCCATTCCCCTCGCCCCCTGGCTGGCCGACCGCTGGGGCGCGCGCGGGCTGATGGCGGGCTCCATGCTGGCCTTCGCCCTGGCCGCCTGGGCCTGCGGCGAGGCGGGCAGCTTCGGCCAGCTGGTGGGCTGGCGCTTCATCCAGGGTATGGCGGGCGGGCTGGTGATCCCAGTGGGCCAGGCCCTGGCCTTCAATCGGTTCCAGGGACCGGAGCGCGCGCGTGTCTCCACGCTGGTCATGGCCGTGGCGCTGATTGCACCGGCCCTCTCGCCCTGGCTGGGCGGGCTGATCGTGGACCACGGCTCCTGGCGCTGGGTGTTCCATTCCAATATTGCGCTGGCCCTGGCCGCCGCAGGCCTGGCCTGGCTGTGGGTGCGCGATGCACCGGCCACGGCCCGGCAGCGGCCGGACCTCAAAGGCCTGGTGCTGGTCAGCGCCGCGCTGGCCGCCTGGCTGCTGGGCATGTCGCTCTATGGCGCAGGCCAAGGTTCGGGCCAGGGCCTGGCGCTGGCCTGGCTGGGCATGGCGGCGGGCCTGGCCTTCACGGTGCTGTATGCCATCCATGCCCGCAAGACGGCCCACCCCATTGTGGAACTGCAACTGCTCAAAAGCCCGCGCCTGCGCATGTCGGTGGCCGTCTACCACGCCATTCCCGGCGTGTTCACGGGCGTGAACCTGCTCAACATCTTCTACCTGCAGGACATGCTGCACCTGAGCGCGCAGGCCACAGGCCGATTCATGATGGTCTACGCAGGCGGCGCCCTGGTGTCCATGCTGGTGGGCGGCCGGCTGTACAACCGCGCGGGCGCACGGCCCTTGTTCATCGCCAGCATGGTGCTGCACAGCCTGGGCATTGCGGCGCTGGCCGCCGTGGCGGCCCCTGCCGACACCTGGCTGCTGGCGGCCGCCTACGGCCTGATGGGCCTGGGCGGCGGCCTGGGTGCCAATACCGCGCAGACGACGGCCCTGCTGGACTTCGATGGCCGGCAGACGCAGCAGGCCAGCGTGATCTGGAACCTCAACCGGCAGATGGCCTTCAGCGTGGGCGCTGCGTTTTTCCTGATGGTTTTCAACATGCTCGCCACCCGCCTGGACGCAGGCCGGGCCTATCACATGACGTTTCTGATCGCATCGCTGGCAGGGCTTGTGCCCCTGCTGCACCTGCGATCGCTGCGCACCCCCGAGGACCACCATGCAAGACAACAAGCCCATCGACCGTGACATTGACATCGGCATCGCCGAACGCAGCATCCACCGGGTGCACGAGCTGATCCACACCGTCTTCACCCAAACAGCGGGCACACAGGCCGCGCTGCAGGCGCTGATGCCGCAGTTCAGCCCGGAGTTCAGCATGGTGACCACCGCAGGCAGACTTGTCGGCCTGGACGATGTGGAACAGATGTTCCGGCGCGCGGCCGGCCAGCGGCCAGGGCTGGAGATATGCGTCTGCGACATGCAGCCCGTATGGCGGGACACGGCCGGCCTGGCCATGCGCTATCTGGAAACCCATCGCCTGGACGGCGTGGAGACCTCGCGCCGATCGGTCGTGATCCTCAAACGTGCGGGCCAAGGGGTGCTGTGGCATTACCTGCATGAGACGGCCCTGGGCTGATGGCCCAGCGCGCGCTCGCCGCTCAGCCCCGCAGGTAGCGGTCGGCGATGCTGCCGGGCACGTAGAGGCCGCGCTCCAGGTAGAAGTCCAGCTTCTTGCGGTCGGGCGCGCGCAGCTTGATCAGCGGCACGGGCGCCTGTTCGGTGCGCGAGAACATCAGGCGGATCTTGAGCGGGGTGCGGCCCCAGTTACCCTGCACGTGCAGGAAGAAGGGGCCGTCCTCGGCCTTGGCCAGCCGCAGGCGGTAGCTGCCACCGGCGCGCAGCACGCGCTGCATGGCCAGGTGCATGCTCAGGTAGGCGGGCATGTCGATGCCCTGGCGCAGTTGCTCGTATTCGCCGGCCTGCTGGAGCTGGGCGATATAGGCCTCGCCCGTCTGCGGCAGGACCTGCTCCACGTATTCCTTGTGCAGGGCCGCGATGAAGGCGCTGCCCGGGGGCGCGGCCATGAGCCAGTTCTCGACCACTGGCACCTGCGGGTCGCGGGTGTAGCGCTCCAGGTAGTAGGCGACGAGGTCGGCGCCGCTGCGCTGCTGCTGCTCCAGCAGCCAGTCCAGCGGCTCGGTGAGGATGGTGCTGGCGTCCAGCCAGATGCCGCCGTGGCGGTGCAGCAATTCCAGGCGCAGCCAGTCCGAGCGCTTGGCCACGGGCAGCTGCTGCAGGTTGCCGGGCAGCTGCGGCACGTATTGCGGCAGTTGCGCGTCGTTGAGGATGCGCAGGCTGTAGCCGGGGTTCAGGCGGGCCCAATTGTCAAAGCAGCGCTGTATCAGCAGCGGCACCGAGTCGCCATTCCAGTAGGCCCAGATGATGCGGGGAATGGGCGTGGAGACGGGCACGGGCGCCGCAGGCCCGATGTCATGGCTGCGGAAGTCGGGCGCGGGGCCCTGCTCCAGGCGGCGTGCGAAGGTGGCGTAGAAGCGGCGCATGCCCGCCGCCAGCCACAGCTCGCCCCGGGTTTTCAGTTTCAGGCCGCTCATGCAGGGGCTCCCGGTGTTCCCAGCTGCTGCGCGCGGCGCTCCCACCTGCGCAGCTTCCATGCGCGCAGCCACCAGCCGCGCCGCAGATAGGCCTGGCGCAGGGCGGGCAGGGACAGCGGGGAGATGCGGCCGAAGTCCGCCAGGAACTGCTGCGCCAGCGCCTGCCGCTGCGCGGGCGGCATGTCCCGTTGCCGGTCGAGAAAGCGCAGGGCGCCGATGAGGTTGCGCGCGGCCTGGTGCGCCCAGGCGAAGTGCAGGCGCCCGTCATTGCGCAGCGCATCGTCCTGCAGGGCTTGCACGGCCTGCGCCAGCGGCCACAGGGCGGCGGACTGGTCTGCTGCCTTGGCAGGCGTCATGGACGCAAGGATGGAGTTGGCACGCTGCCGGTAGGCCACCCAGGGCTGGGGCTGGTAGTAGAAGCTGGCGCAGCGCAGCGCCATCTGCGGCATGGTCATCATGTCTTCGAAATAGCGGCCTGCAGGAAAGCGCAGGCCGGCATCCCACAGGCTGCGGCGCGAGATCTTGGACCAGGCATGCAGCTGGCCCGTGCGCAGCAGGCCGGCCAGCAGGGCGCCCCGGTCCTGCGAGCGCTGCAGCGTGGGGCCCTGGAAGCTGTGCCGGTGCGCCTCGCCGCGCAGGCGGTGCTTGAGGCGCGGGGCCTCGCGCCAGACGGAGAAGTCGCAGAGCACGGCATCGGGCGCATGTTGTTTCACGATGGCCGACAGCCCGGCAATCGCGCCGGGCAGCAGCTTGTCGTCGGAGTCCAAAAACCACAGGTAGTCGCCCGTGGCCGCATCGATCATGGTGTTGCGCGCCGCGCTCAGGCCGGCGTTGCGCTCGTGCTGCATGAGCTGCAGGCGGCCGGGCCAGCGCTGGTCCAGCTGCTGCATCAGGGCCCAGGAGCCATCGGTGGAGCAGTCATCCAGCACCAGCACCTGCACGCCGGCATCGGCCTGGTCCATGACGGACTGCAGGCATTCCTCCAGGTAGGGCACCACGTTATAGACGGGCACCAGGATGCTGAGCCAGGTCACGGACGCTCCCCCTGCAGCAGGCGGGCGAACAGGTCTTCGTACTGGCCGGTCATGCGCTGCAGGCTGTAGTGCGACAGGGCTTCCTGCCGCGCGGTGGCGGCCATGCGCACGGCGGCCTCGTCATCCTGCAGCGCCTGCTGCAGGGCGTCGGCCAGCGATTCAGGGTCGGCGTGCGCGGCCAGCAGGCCGTTGTCGCCGGGCCGCACCACTTCCTGCACGCCCACCACGCGGCTGCCCACCACCACGCAGCCCGCCGCCATGCCTTCCAGCAGGGACAGGGGCATGCCTTCGTAGTGCGTGGACAGCACGCAGACGCGGTGCGCGCGCAGCAGGCCGGGCACGTCGTTGCACATGCCGATGAATTGCACCTGGTCCTGCAGGCCCAGTTCGGCGCTGAGCCGCTGCGCCGCCTGCTGGGCGCGCGCCTTGCCGCCGCCGGCCAGGGTCAGCGTGGGCTTGAGGCCGCGCTGGCGCAGCACGGCCAGCGCGCGCAGCAAGGTGGCATGGTCCTTTTGCCGCGCAAAGCGCGCGGCCATGACGATGTCCGGGCGGCGCTGCAGCAAGGGGGGCGGCTCCTGCAGATAGGGCTCGGGCCGGATGCCGTTGCTGATGGCCAAGAGCTTGTCTGCAGGAAAGCCGCGGTCCTGCAGGCTCTGGCGCACGCCTTCGGAGCAGCCGACGATGGCGGCCGTGCGCTCGGTCAGCCACAGGGCCTGCGCCAGCCGCCAGCGCGTGTAGCGCTCGCGCGAGTTGTGTTCCACATGCACCAGGCAGGGCACGCCGGCCCACAGCGCGGCAAAGCGGCCCCAGAGGTGGTCGCTGAACCCATGGGCGACCACGATGTCCGGCCGGAAGTCCAGGCAGATGCGGCGCAGCTGCCAGACGGTGGCGGCATGGGACCAGCCGGCCACCACGTCGACATCGATGCCGCCGTCGCGCAGCTTCTGCACGCGTTCATCGGAGGTATTGCGCTTGCGCCGCAGCACCAGCCGGGCGTCGAAGCGGCCCGACGCGCGGTGCGCCGACACCAGATCCACCGCCACCTGGGTGGCACCCGAGAAGCCGCCCGTCACGAAGTGCAGCACCCGGGGCCGGGTGGTGGCGGCGCGCTCCCTCACCGCACGGCTCCGCTGGCCCTTTCCAGGCCATGCAGCGATGACCACAGGGCCACCACGAGGAAGACGAAGAAGACGATGCCGCTGTTGTGCACGAAAAATTGCTGTGACATGCCGAACGCCAGGTACATGGCTGGCATCAGGCTGCCCAGGATACGCAGCAGCAGGGCCTCGCGCCAGGGGGTGCTGTCCGCAGGCCACAGCGCCATGCGCCGCCGCGAGGGCCAGAACAGCCACAGCAGCGAGATGAACAGCGCTGCCTGCAGCAGCACGCCCGGCACGCCGAGCTTGACCCAGATGTCCAGGAAGTCGTTGTGGATGAAGTTGTATTCGCGGATGGACTGGCCATAGCTGCCGGCGTCCACGCGCCGGTGCATCTCGTCCACATAGCCCTGCATGCCCCAGCCCAGCAGGGGCTTCTCGCCGATCATCTGCACGGCCAGCCGGTACTGCTCCAGCCGGGTGCCCAGCGAGGTGTCGGAGTTGCCGGAATGCAGGTAGTTGCTCACATCCAGGTAGACCTCGTCGACGCGCTCGCTGACGCGGGGTATGAAGGCCATCACGGTGGCCAGCGCCACCACGATTGCAGCGCAGCCCAGCAACAGGCGCCCGAAGTACTGCGGGCGGTACATGCGCACCAGCACCATCAGCATGAGGAACATCGGCAGCAGCGCCAGCCAGCCCCCCCGCGAGCCCGACAGCAGCGAAGCCAGCGCACCCATTGCAGCGGCCGCCAGCACCAGCAGGCGCCACAGCAGGGAGCGCTGGTGCCAGAAGGACATGGCATAGATGCAGGAGAAGCAGCCCAGCAGCAAGGCCATGTTGCCCCACTGGATGGCATTGGTGTAGCCCGTGGCCCGCTCCATGCCCAGCACGCAGACCTGCCACAGGGCCATGAAGCCCGCGCCTGCGCTGCCCAGCGGTATGCCCCACAGGAAGATCCGCGCCGTGGGCGGGTAGCACATGGCGAACAGCAGGCTGACCGCGCCCAGGATGAATTTCACGGGGCGGTCGAACTGACCGGTGCCCCCGTCCAGCACGGACAGGTGGTACCACATCACCGCCATGCCCATGAACAGTGCCACCAGCAGCCAGGTGCCAGGCGACTGCCTGTACCGGACCCAGCGGGGCAGAAAACACAGGGCGCCCAGGGCCATGAGGCCCGCGCCATAGGAATAGCCCGAACGCAGCCACAAGGCCAGTCCGGGCACCAGAACAGCGGCCAGGGTCGTGAGGAGCCCTGGCAGCTTCGACTTGTCAAATCTCATCAAGACCGCGACTTTCTGCCCCAAAATGCGGGCATTCCGCTTTCCATCCGCTATGAAAAAAATTCCTGCGGTCTTATTCAGGCTGCTCCATCGCTGGGCAGCCCCTTCCAAAATCGGCGCAGATTACACCATGCCCGCGCCCTTGCAGCTGCCCCCATCGCCCCCGGCAGCCGATGGTCTTGCAGCGGACATCCCGAAGACGATCTGGACGTACTGGAACCAGTCCGGCCTGGACCCTTTCGTCCAGCAGTGCGTGGACAGCTGGCGGCGGCAATGCCCGGATCACCAGGTCATCGTCGTGACACCAGAGAGCCTGGGCCAGTACGTGGCCTGCGGCGACCTTCCTGCGGCGTTTGCCGAACTCCACCCCACCAAGCAATCGGACTGGCTGCGCCTGTATCTGGTGGCGCACCATGGCGGCTACTGGTTCGATGCCACCACGCTGCTGACCGCGCCGCTGGACTGGATGGGCGCCGGCGCAGGCGCTGCCGAGCTGGCCGGCTTCTACCTTGAGGGCTTCACCAGGGACAGGCGCTACCCCGTGATCGAAAGCTGGTCATTCTGCGCTCCGGCCGGCTCGCGCTTTGTATCGGAATGGCAAAAGGAGTTTCACCAGGCGCTGATCGTGGAGGGCCCTGCGGCCTACCTGCAGCGCCTGCAGTCGCGGCCCGACGCCGCCGAGGTGCTGCAGGGCATCCCCGATCCAAATTACCTTCTGATCCATGTGACGGCCCAGCAGGTGATGCGCCGGCTGCCCGATGCCCGGCTCACGCTGTTCAAGGCCGAGGACACCGCCTTCTTCTACCACCGCGCCCTGCGCTGGAAGTGGTACCTGCTCTACCCCCAGCTGTGCCTGGCGAAGGCGCCGCAGGTGGCGGCGCCCATCGTCAAGTTGCGCGGCGGGGAACGGCGCCATTTCACGGACATGCTGGCCTTGCACGGAGATGCTGCGCCCGGCAGCATCTGGAGCCGCGCGCTTTCGGCGCGCTGAGACACGCAAAGCGGGCCGAGGCCCGCTTTGCTCAATGCCCGCCTGCGAAGACTTCGCCGGCCTTCAGGCGGTACAGCGTGCCGCAGTAGGGGCACTTGGCCTCGCCGGTGTGGGCCACGTCCAGGTAGACCTTGGGATGGCTGTTCCACAGCTTCATGTCGGCCTTGGGGCTGGGGCAGAACACGCCGCCCTGGGCGTTGAGGTCCTTGGCCGCCAGTTCGACGGTGGCATTCGTTGTCATGCTTGCTTATCTCTTTCGTGGGTATCTGTCATTTTCATCGTCGGGCCGCCCCAAGATGAAAAGCACCCCCTCGGGGGGCAGTGGACCTTGCAAAGCAAGGGTAGCGTGGGGGTCATTTTTCTCAGACCCGAGTCAGCCAATGGGCGTACTTGGGGTTGCGGCCGTTGACGATGTCAAAGAAGGCCTGCTGGATCTTTTCGGTCAGGGGGCCGCGGCTGCCCGCGCCGATCTCGATGCGGTCCACCTCGCGGATGGGCGTGACTTCGGCGGCCGTGCCGGTGAAGAAGACTTCATCGGCGATGTACAGCTCGTCGCGCGTGATGCGCTTTTGCACCACCTCCAGGCCGAGGTCCTTGCAGATGTGCATCACGGTATTGCGCGTGATGCCGTTGAGCGCGCCGGCCGACAGGTCGGGCGTGTAGACCACGCCGTCCTTGATGACGAAGATGTTCTCGCCCGAGCCCTCGGAGACGAAGCCCGAGGCGTCCAGCAGGATGGCCTCGTCGTAGCCGTCGTCCAGCGCCTCGGTGTTGGCCAGGATGGAGTTGGTGTAGTTGCTCACCGCCTTGGCCTGGCTCATGGTGATGTTCACGTGGTGGCGCGTGAAGCTGGAGATCTTCACGCGGATGCCGCGCTGCATGCCTTCCTCGCCCAGGTAGGCGCCCCAGGCCCAGGCAGCCACCATCAGGTGGATGGTGTTGCCCTTGGGCGAGACGCCCAGCTTGCGGTCGCCGATCCAGGTCAGCGGGCGCAGGTAGCACGATTCCAGCTTGTTGGCACGCACGACCTCCACCTGGGCCTGGTTCACCGCTTCCTGGGTGAACGGGATCTGCATGCGCAGGATCTTGGCGCTGTTGAACAGTCGCTTGGTGTGGTCTTCCAGGCGGAAGATGGCCGGCCCCTGTTCGGTCTTGTAGGCCCGAACGCCCTCGAATGCGCCGCAGCCGTAGTGCAGCGTGTGGGTCAGCACGTGGATCTTGGCATCGCGCCAGTCCACCAGCTGTCCATCCATCCAGATCTTGCCGTCACGATCGGCCATCGAGGGAACAACGGGGCTCATAGGAACATCCTTGGGGGTATTGAACAGAACACCAACCCGCTATTTTAGGGCGCGGGGGCTGCCTCGGGGGCCGCCGCCGTCTCGGGTTGCGGTTCGGGTTCGGGCGTGGGGCGCACCAGGGTCCACTTCACGAGCCGGCCATGCATGAACTCGCAGGTCACATGGGATTGCGTGCCGTCGGTCCAGCGGTAGATCTCGGGATGCTGGCCGTCTTCGGACAGGCGCTCGCCCAGGGAGCGCGTCATGGCCACCACGTGCATCAGCGAGACCTTGGGCTTGAGCTTGACGTTGAGCATCACGGCGCTGCCCACATAGCCCATGGGACGGTCCGAGGCCTTCTTCATGATGGACATCAGCCGCGTGAAATGCAGCAGCAGCCACATCATGATGCCGCCGCCCACGGCAACCACGCCCATCCAGCCATAGGACTGGTGCGCAGCCACCAGCAGTACGAGCAGACCCAGGGGAATCAGGATATTGCGCAAATTCATGGCGCCGATTGTCTTATGGAGGCGCCGCAGGACCGCTGCGGACAGTGCGTATGCCCCCGCAATGCGCTCGGCAAGGCAGTGCCTCAGCCCATCCCTCGGACGATGTTCATGGCTTCGTCCACGCGCTCCACGGCATGCACGGTCAGGCCGGGGATGGCTTTCTTGGGCGCATTGGCCTTGGGCACCACGGCCATGGTGAAGCCGAGCTTGGCGGCTTCCTTCAGGCGCTCCTGGCCGCGCGGCGCGGGGCGCACTTCGCCGGCCAGGCCCACTTCGCCAAAGGCCAGGAATCCCTTGGGCAGGGCGCGGCCGCGCAGGCTGGAGGTGATGGACAGCATCACGGCCAGGTCGGCCGCAGGCTCGCTGATGCGCACGCCGCCCACGGCGTTGACGAACACATCCTGGTCCGCGCAGGCCACGCCCGCATGGCGGCTGAGCACGGCCAGCAGCATGGCCAGCCGGTCCCGGTCCAGGCCCACGGACAGGCGCCGGGGCGCGGGGCCGCCCTGGTCGACCAGGGCCTGTATTTCCACCAGCATGGGCCGCGTGCCCTCCAGCGTGACCAGCACGCAGGAGCCCGGCACGGGCTCGCTGTGCTGGGACAGGAAGATGGCGCTGGGGTTGGTGACGCCCTTGAGGCCCTTCTCCGTCATGGCGAAGACGCCGATCTCGTTGACGGCGCCAAAGCGGTTCTTGATGGCGCGCACCAGGCGGAAGTTGCTGTGCGTGTCGCCCTCGAAGTAGAGCACGGTGTCCACCATGTGCTCCAGCACGCGCGGGCCGGCCAGGGCGCCTTCCTTGGTCACATGGCCGACCAGGATCACGGTGATGCCCGTGGTCTTGGCCGCGCGCGTGAGGTGGGCCGCGCATTCGCGCACCTGGGCCACCGAGCCCGGCGCCGAGGACAGCTGGTCCGAGTACACGGTCTGAATGGAGTCGATGACGACCACGGCCGGCTGCGTGGCCTCCATGGTGGCGAGGATCTTCTCCAGCTGGATCTCGGCCAGCACATTGACCTGGCTGGCCTCCAGCCCCAGGCGGCGCGAGCGCAGCGCGACCTGGGCACCGCTTTCCTCGCCCGTGACATACAGCGTGGGCAGGCCGACGCGGTGCAGCGCATCCATGGCCTGCAGCAGCAGGGTGGACTTGCCGATGCCGGGGTCGCCACCAATCAGCACCACGCCGCCTTCGACAATGCCGCCGCCCAGCACGCGGTCCAGCTCCTCGATGCCGCTGGGCGTGCGCGCCACGTCCTGGGCCTCGATGGCCGACAGCGGCATCACGGCCTGGGCGTTGGCCAGGCCCGCATAGCCCTGCGGCTGGCTGAGCCGGTTCTTGCCCGCGCCCGCAGGCTCGGCAACGGCCTCGATCAGCGAATTCCAGGCCCCGCAGGCCGGGCACTTGCCCAGCCAGCGCGGGCTGGAGCCGCCGCAGGCATTGCAGATGAACGTGGTTTTGTCTTTGGCCATGGGTTGGGCACTATACCGAGCGGTGGCTGCCGCCCCGCCCGCCTGCCTGTTGTCTAACGCAGTTGCGTGACAAAGAGATATCGGTTATAGTTGCTTTCTTCGCTGCACAAAATGCGGTGAAACGAAATTACTGCGGAATTACCGCGCGATGGAGCAGTCTGGTAGCTCGTTGGGCTCATAACCCAAAGGTCGGAGGTTCAAATCCTTCTCGCGCAACCACCACGAAAAAAAGCCCACTTCGGTGGGCTTTTTTTCGTCTGTGCCTTTCTTGCTTTTCTCCACGCAGGTCAGCTGGGATCGTTCAGGTCTTCATGGTGGTCTGCCTGGCCCTGCTTCCAGTACGAGGCCACGCGCATGCGCTTGGGCGCGGCGCCCTTGGCCAGCAGCAGGCGCCGCAGCTCGGCCATGGCGCTGTGCTCGCCCGCCGCCCAGATATATCCGTCGTCGTCCTGGGGAAACTCCAGCGCCTGCACGGCGTCGGCCAGCGATTCGACCCAGGCACAGTCCAGCTGGGCCGTGCTCTTCCACTGGCGGCGGTCGGCAGGGTTGCGCAGCTGCACGCGCACCACGGCGCGGCTGCCGGCGGGCAGCTCGGCCAGGCGCCGCTCGATGGCGGGCATGGCGGTCTCGTCGCCGAACAGCCAATGCCATGGCAGGTTGGCCGAGATCACCAGGCTGCCGCGCGGCCCGGCCAGGCCCACCCACTGTCCCAGGGGCGCGGTCAGCGCCCATTCAGTGGCGGGGCCTGCATCGTGCAGTGCGAAATCCATGATGAGGTTCTGGCGCGCAGCGTCGTAGCGCAGCGGCGTGTAGTCGCGCAAGGTGGGGCGCTCGTCCTCCACGAAGGTGGGGCGGCCATCGAGCAGCACGGGAAGCGCGGGCAGTTCGCGCCCGGCCTGGGGCAGGATGAGCTTGATGTGGTCGTCAAAGCCCGAGCTGACGAAGTCCTCCAGTTCGGGTCCGCCCAGGGTCAGGCGCACAAAGCCGGGGCTGGGCTGCTCGCGCGAGAGCAATTGCACATGGCGGGCGCGGAAGGGATGGCGGACACGGTGGACGACGGGGGCAGGCGCCACGGCAGAGTTGGCTGGATTGGGCAAGTTCATTGGCGAAACGGCCTGTGACGGCCTAGAATGTTGATTTAGTCCACCAATTCTCTGTCATCCGTTGACTTTGTCAACATATTTCCACAAGACCCTGCCATGAATGCCTCCCTGCCCGCCGATATCTTCGAGGCCATGCACGAGCTGCTGCACCTGTTCCGCTCGCGCATGCGCGAGGACATGGAGTCCATGGAGCCCGGGCTGACGCCCAACGAGGTGCGCGTGCTGATGTACGTGGGCCGGCACCCGGGCCGCACGCAAAGGGATCTGGTCGACCACAGCCACATGGACAAGGCCCAGCTCGCGCGCATGCTGGCGCAGCTGCAGGAGCAGGGATGGCTGGACCGCGAACCGGACGCCCGCGACCGCCGCGTGCGCTGCCTGAGCCTCAGCCCCCAGGGCCAGGCCCTGTTCGACCGGCTGCGCCAGTCGCGCCAGGCGCTGGCGGCGCGGCTGCTCAAGGATTGGGAGCCTGCCGCGCAACAGCAGATGATGGCGCTGCTGGAGCGGGCCAGGGACAGCGTCCAGGCCGCGCCCTGATCAATCGACGGCCTTGTTCACGCGCGGCGCGACGGCGCACATGAGTTCATAGCCCAGCGTGCCGGCCGCCTCGGCCACCTCGTCGATGGGCAGCACGGCGCCGTTGCCGGCGCGGCCCCACAGCGTGACTTCGCTGCCCATGCCGGCATCGGGCACGGGCGTCAGGTCCACGGCCAGCATGTCCATGCTCACGCGGCCCAGGGTGCGGGTGCGCACGCCGTCGACCAGCACGGGCGTGCCGGTGCCGCAGTGGCGCGGATAGCCGTCGGCATAGCCGCAGGCCACGGTGCCCAGGCGCACGGGAGCTTCGGCCGTGAAGCGTGATCCATAGCCCACGCTCTGCCCCGCAGCCAGCTGCTGCACGCCGATGATGCGCGAGCTCAGGGTCTGCGTGGGCTGCAGGCCCCAATGGGCCGCCGTGTGCTGCGGATAGTCGGGCGAGCTGCCGTACAGCACGATGCCGGGCCGCACCCAGTCGCAGCGCACCTGGGCATCGTCGCCATGGCGCAGCGTGGCGGCACTGTTGCCCACGCTGCGCTCGCCGGGCAGGTCGCACGTGGCGTCGTGAAAGCGCTGCAGCTGCGCGGAGATGCCCGACTGGCCAGCGCCTGCGTCGGCATCGCTGAAGTGGGTCATGAACGAGATTTCCTCCACCTGGGGCAAGGCATTGAGCCGGGCCCAGGCCGCGCGAAAGCGCTCGGGCGTGAAGCCCAGGCGGTTCATGCCGGAGTTCATCTTGAGGAAGACGCGGTGGCCGTTCTGCGTCTTGTGCGCGGCCAGCCAGTCGATCTGGGCGTCGCAATGCACGGCATGCCAGATGGACAGGCGCGAGCAAAGCTCCAGGTCGCGCGGCTCGAACACGCCCTCCAGCAGCAGGATGGGGCCGCGCCAGCCCAGCTGGCGCACGCGCTCGGCCTCGGCCAGGTCCAGCATGGCGAAGCCGTCGGCGCCGCGCAGGGCCTCGAACACGTTTTCGATACCGTGGCCATAGGCGTTGGCTTTGACCACGGCCCACAATTTGGCATCGGGGACCGCTTGCCGCACCCGCTCCAGATTGTGGCGAAGCGCGGCGGAATGGATGGTGGCAAGAATGGGACGCGGCATGGTTTTCACTCAGTCAGAAGCTTGGGATTCTGGCACTGCCGGCCAAAGGCCGCGTGATATAACCGCCAGTCACTTGCCACGGGGCCCTTATTTAACCGGTCAGCAGCCCTGCGGCTGACCCCATCTGCCTATCCATGAAGCGCGGTTTCTACACCATCATGTCAGCGCAGTTCTTCAGCTCGCTGGCAGACAACGCCCTGTTCGTGACCGCCGTGGAACTGCTGCGCACCAATGGCGCCCCCGAGTGGCAGCGCGCCGCCCTGGTGCCCATGTTCGCGCTGTTCTACGTGATCCTGGCCCCCTTCGTCGGCGCCTTTGCCGACGCCCTGCCCAAGGGGCGGGTGATGTTCATCAGCAATGCGATCAAGATCGTGGGCTGCCTGATGATGCTGTTCGGCAACCATCCGCTGATCGCCTACGCCGTGGTCGGCCTGGGCGCCGCGGCCTACTCGCCCGCCAAGTACGGCATCCTCACCGAGCTGCTGCCCGCCTCCCAGCTGGTCAAGGCCAATGGCTGGATCGAGGGGCTGACCATCACCTCCATCATCCTGGGCGTGCTCGTGGGCGGGCAGTTGCTGAGCCCGGGCATCTCGACCCATCTGCTGGACTTCGACCTGCCGCTGCTGGACACGGGCGTGGACACTGCGGCCGAGGCGGCGATTGCCGTGCTTGTCGGCGTCTATGCGCTGGCCGCCTGGTTCAACCTGCGCATTCCGCTGACCGACACCATCCTGCGCCCGCTGCGCCAGGACCCCAGCAAGAGCCTGCTGGCCAACACCCTGGCCCTGCTGCCCGACTTCTGGACCTGCAGCCAGCGGCTGTGGGGGGACAAGCTGGGCCAGATCTCGCTGTCCACGACCACGCTGTTCTGGGGCGTGTCGGGCAATCTGCGCTACATCGTGCTGGCCTGGGGCGCGGCGGCCCTGGGCTACGGCACCTCCCAGGCATCGGCCCTGGTGGGCGTGGTGGCCATCGGCACGGCGGCAGGCGCCATCCTCGCATCCATGCGCATGCGGCTGGACAACGCCACGCGCGTCATTCCGCTGGGCATCACCATGGGCCTGCTGGTGATCGCCATGATCTTCATCCACAGCGTGTGGGTGGCCATTCCCTTCCTGATCCTGCTGGGCGGCCTGGGCGGCTTCCTGGTCGTGCCCATGAATGCGCTGCTGCAGCACCGCGGCCACAACCTCATGGGCGCGGGCCGCTCGATTGCCGTGCAGAACTTCAACGAGCAGGCCTGCATCCTGGCGCTGGGCGCCTTCTATGCGCTGTCCACCAAGTTCGGGCTGTCGGCCTTTGGTGCCATCACGGTGTTCGGCCTGGTGGTGGCCGGCATCATGTGGCTGATCGGACGCTGGCACAGGAACAACCTGCGCCAGCATCCCGAGGAAGTCGAGCGCCTGCTGGCGATTGCCCGCAAGGATTGTCATTGAGACTACCCCCTGAGGCGCTTCGCGCCTTCCCCCAGGGGGGACGACACCCTCGCGGCGGGGCGGCCCTGGCTCGGTGTCTCTCGCTTTGGGCCTCGCCAGTTCCATAGGGCGCTATCGATTGATAGGCCTGGTCTAAATGGTCTTCTCGTATTGTGTTCGGTGCGGGCTTTGCCTGACCGGGCACTTTTTCGTGGTTTTATGCATAGCCCGCTGCCCGTTCTCGCCCTGCTGTTCAACACCCTGGTCTGGGGCCTGGCCTGGTGGCCGTTCCGCGCCATGCACGAGGCTGGCCTGCATCCGCTGTGGGCCACGGCGCTGATGTATGCCCTGGTGCTGGCGGGGCTGGTGGCGCTGCGCCCGGCCAGCCTGCGCCAGGCGCTGCAGTACCCGGCCCTGATCCTGCTGGGCGCATGCGCGGGCAGCAACAACATCGCCTTCAACTGGGCCGTGACCATTGGCGACGTGGTGCGCGTGGTGCTGCTGTTCTATCTGATGCCCGCATGGTCGGTGCTGCTGGCCTGGAGGCTCCTGGGCGAGCGGCCCACGCCTGCTGCGCTGACGCGGCTGCTGCTGGCCTTTGGCGGGGTGGCGCTGGTGCTGGTGCCCGAGGGCACATTCAGCGGCGGCTCGCCCGGGCTGCTGCGCGGCCTGTCGCTGGCCGACGGCCTGGCACTGTTCGGCGGCTTCACCTTCGCGCTGACCAACGTGCTGCTGCGCCGCCTGCAGGCCGTGCCGGCGCAGGCGCGCATGCTGGCCATGTTCAGCGGCTGCATGGCCATGGGCCTGTTCAGCGCCTTTGCAGGCAGCAGCGTGGGCCTGGTGCCGCCGCTGCCGGCTCCGCAGGCCGGCTGGATGCTGATCGCCGCCGGCCTGGCCGTGCTGCTGATGCTGGGCAACTGGGCGCTGCAGTTCGGCGCCGCGCGCCTGCCGGCCGGCGTGACGGCCGTGGTCATGCTGGCCGAAGTGGTGTTCGCCAGCGTCTCCTCGGTGCTGATTGCAGGCGAGGTGCTGACGCCTCGCACGCTGCTGGGCGGCGCCTGCATCATCGCGGCCGCGCTGCTGTCTGCGCTGGCGCATGCACGACGGCGTGGGGCTTGACGCCCTGCCCGCACCAACGCTGCGCAATCAGCCCGTGAGCTGCCCGGCCAGCAGCAGGTAGCCCGGCAGCCAGCCCGTGAGCACGCCCTGCGCAATGCACAGCGTGCCCGTCATGCGGCCGATGTTGCGGCCCAGGGCCAGCAGCATGAAGAACATGGCCCACAGCACGGCCCAGGCCGCCCAGTTGGCGGCCATCCACCAGTCGATGGCAGTGCGGGCGCCGATCAGCGAATCGATGGCCACCGGCACGGCCGTGATCGCCACGAAGAGGCTGAACCAGCCCAGGCCCCGGCCATCGGCCCCCGTGAAGCGGTTGATGGCCACCCACAGGTAGGTGAAGGCGAACAGCAGGGTGAGCGCGCCGGTCTTGACAGAGGCCGCATCAGGCTCGGGCCCGAAGGCCGAGGCCAGGCCGATGATCAGCGAGACCAGGCCCGCGAACACGTTGATGACCCAGATCTCCCGGTCGGCAATGCGCCCCAGCATCCACAGGCCATTCAGGCACAGCACGGCGCCCACGTAGAACAACGACAAACCCAGCCACATCGCAAGTCTCCTTTTGCTTTTTTGCTTTGAAGTGCCTTGCGCGCCCTTGCCAGACCACGGGAACGAGCGCGCACGGCAAGGCGCCGCCGCCCCGTGGCCGGGTGCAGCGGCGTCCGTGAAACAGTTCATCCCCGGGCCCGCCCCTGGTGGGCATCTGCGTGCTGGCGAAAGGGTCCGCTGCAGAGATGCCGCCTGTGATCCAGGGCAGGTGCACCGGCGCGGCCCTTGCCAGGCATGCGGCGGTGGAGTGTGCCGGCAGGCGGTGCTACCGGTCTTTGGCGTCGGTCCTTGGTGCCGGTCCTTGGTACCTCAGGCCGCCTGCGTCTGCAGGCGGCGGCGGGCGCGTTCCAGCTGCTGCGCCACCTGGCGCGGGTTCATGCCGTACATGTCGGCAAAGCCGGCTTCGGTGGTCTGGCCGCTGGCCTCGAAGGCGCGCAGCAGAGCTTCGTCTCGTGCAGAACGCGCATCGGCTTCGGCCAGGGCCTCGGCCACCAGGGCGTTGGTGGCCTCGTCACGGCCCTGCACGCGCGCCGCATAGTCGTCGCGGGACAGGCCCGAGGCCTCGTAGGCGGCGATGATGCGGTTGCGCAGCTTGGGCGCCAGGTCCTCGGGCGAGCGGTGCTGGCGGCGGCGAAAGACCTCGATCAGCGCATGGTGCACATGCTCGGGCGCCATGGGCTCGACCGATTGGCCCTGCAGGTCATGGCGCGCCTGGCCGCTGGCCACCACGGTGAGGTAGCGGCTGGAACGTGTGTGCTGGGACAGGGCCAGCTTGAGCTGGTCGCGGTCGATGGCTTCGGGATGGGCGGCCAGCAGGTCCTCGAAGATGCCGCGCTTGAGCGGCAGGGGCTGCTCGCCGAACAGGTTCGGATGCCATTGGGCCAGTTGCGCCAGCAGCGGGTGCTGGGTGCGCACAGGCCTGGATGCGGGAGCCTCGGCACTGCCGGCCGCGCCGGTTGTGGCGTCGGCGGCGGGCTCGGAGGCCTTGCCCTTGTTGCGGCCACGTCCGCCGCGGCGCGAGCGCTTGCGGCCCTGGCCATCGGCGCTGGCGGCAGCCTGCGGCACGGTGCCGGCAGCGGCGTCCGCCGGCAGCGCGGCGTTCTGTTCTTGCGGTTCAGACACGGATTCAGTCATGGCGGAGCACATGGGCTTGGAGAAAACGAAACCCCGCATCATGCCAGCATTGCAAAGGCTTGCGCGGGCATAGTCCCCACGGCGTCGCGCATGCGGCACAGATGCGCGGGTGTTGCCCGGGTGGCATCAGGCCGGCAGGGCCTCGTCCAGCACCTCGATCCAGTGGCGCACCGGCACGTCCGTTCCGTTTTGCAGATGGACGATGCAGCCCATGTTGGCCGAGAGGATGGCTGCAGGCCGCCGGGCATCGAAGCCTTCGGTCAGTGCGCCGATCTTGCGGTCGCGCAGCTGGTGCGAGAGTTCGGGCTGCAGCACCGAGTAGGTTCCCGCCGAGCCGCAGCACAGGTGCGACTCGGTGCGCGCCACGCGCAGCTCGAAGCCCAGCCTGGCCAGATGGGTTTCCACGCCGCCGCGCAGCTTTTGCCCGTGCTGCAGCGTGCAGGGCGGGTGGTAGGCCATGGGCGCGGCCGGCGCGCGCACCCTGCCGTGCAGGCGCTCGGCCAGCTCGGGCAGGAGCTCAGGCAGCAGCTCGCTCAGGTCGCGCGTGAGGGCGCTGATGCGCGCGGCCTTGTCCGCGTACTGCGCATCGTCCTTGAGCAGGTGGCCGTATTCCTTGACGGTGACTCCGCAGCCCGAGGCGTTCATGACGATGGCCTCCACCGCGCCGCTGTCCACCTGGGGCCACCAGGCGTCGATGTTGGCGCGCATCTGCGCCTTGCCGCCTTCCTGGTCGTTGAGGTGGAATTTCACGGCACCGCAGCAGCCGGCGTTGGGAGCGATCACGGTCTGTATGCCGGCCGCATCCAGCACGCGCGCCGTGGCGTAGTTGATGCGCGGCATCATCGCAGGCTGCACGCAGCCGGCCAGCAGCAGCACCTTGCGCGCATGCTCGCGCACGGGCCAGCGGCCCGCGTCCTGCGGCTGGGGCACTTTCTCGGCCAGGACTTCGGGCAGCAGGCCGCGCACGGCCTGTCCCAGCTTCAGGGCCGGGGCGAACAGCGGCGAGTTCAGTCCCTCCTTGAGCGCCCAGCGCCTGGCGCGCTCGCCGAAGGGGCGCGGCACCTGTTCCTCGACGATCTTGCGGCCTATGTCCACCAGGTGGCCGTACTGCACGCCGCTGGGGCAGGTACTTTCGCAGTTGCGGCAGGTCAGGCAGCGGTCCAGATGCTGCTGGGTGGCGCGCGTGGGGGTCTCGCCCTCCAGCACCTGCTTGATCAGGTAGATGCGGCCACGCGGCCCGTCCAGCTCGTCGCCCAGCAATTGGTAGGTCGGGCAGGTGGCCGTGCAAAAGCCGCAGTGCACGCACTTGCGCAAAATGGCTTCGGCCTCCTGGCCCTCGGGCGTGGCGCGGTACTGGGGTGCGAGTTGGGTCTGCATGGTGGGGCTCTTGTTGTACGGGTATCGGGGAACGGTCAGGCACGGCAGCCGGACACGGCGGTCATGCGCGAGGCGCGGCCCGCCGGCCCAGCAGCAGGGGCAACCGCGCACGGTCGGCCCACAGCGGCGGCAGGGACAGCAGGCACAGCACCACGGCCAGCGGCACGACGAAGACGAAGCCCAGGTGCCTGAAACCCAGCGCGCCCGCAATGCCGCCCAGCAGGAACATGGACAGCAGCCCTGCGAACAGCCGCAGCCGCACATGGTTGGCGTGGACCCGGTGCTCGGGCGGGCTGCCATGGCGGTTCCAGTAGAGGGCTCGACCCAGCTCCATGCCCAGGTCGGTGATCACGCCCGTCATGTGCGTGGTGCGGATCTGCGAGGACGACATCTTGGTCACCGTGGCGTTCTGCAATCCCATGATGAAGGACAGCAGCAGCACGGCCAGCGGCACGGCGAACGGCGTGGGCCAGGCCAGCATGGCCGCGCCCAGCACGCCGAAGAGCAGCATCAGCGCGGCTTCCAGCAGCAGCGGCAGCGCATAGCTGCTGCGCAGCCGGTGGTGGCGCGCCCAGTTGACCAGCAGCGACGTCGCGGCCGCGCCGCACAGAAAGGCCAGCAGCGCGCCGCAGGCACTGAGCACCAGCGCCGTATTGCCCAGCACGAGGTTGTCGGCCAGCAGCGAGACAAAGCCCGTCATGTGCGAGGTATAGGAGTGCACCAGCAAAAAGCCGCCCGCATTCACCGCACCCGCATTGAAGGCCAGCAGCAGGCCCAGCGTGCGGTTGCTGGCCACCGTGCGGTGCCGGTCCGTGAGCAGGTGCAGGTGGTGGCGCATGCGCATGGGCGGAGCCAGGCGTTGGCCCGGCCTACCAGGCGGCGGCCAGCCGGCCGCGGTTGAAGATGCCCGCAGGATCGAAGGCCTGCTTGAGCCGTGCATGCAGCGCGGCCGTGGCATCGGCCGCCTGGGCGTCGAAATCGGGTTCGGCGCCGGGCTGGTCTGCGGCCTCGGCGCGGAACAAGGTGGCCGATCCGCCCGCTGCTTTTGCCAGCGTGCGCAGCGCATGGCCCAGCGCACGCGGCGCCTGTACCCAGCGCAATGCGCCGTGCCATTCGATCAGGGGCCCCGTGCAGCCGTCAGGCAGCGCAAGCACCGGCGCCGTCTGCGGCACGGACAGGCGCCACAGCGCATGGCCCGGTGCGCGTGCGGTGAACCAGGGCAGCTGGTGCTCCCGGCAGGCCTGCCAGTCGGCCGCAGCGCTGTGCATGCGCTCGCCCCCCAGGCGCCCGCAGGCCGCCTGCACGGCGGCACGCGCACCGCGCAGGCGCAGGTACAGCACGCCCTGGGCCGCGCTGTCTTCCTGCAGCCAGCAACTGGCATTGAGCGGCAGCGGCTGTCCGCCCCAGGCATTGAGCCAGTCCAACGCCTGCTGCTGCGTGCATTCGAAGCGCAGCGTGGCCTCGGCCGGCGCCACGGGCAGCACCTTGAGGCTGACCTCGGTGATCAGGCCCAGCGTGCCCCAGGAGCCAGCCATCAGCCGCGAGACGTCGTAGCCCGCCACGTTCTTCATGACTTGGCCGCCATAGCGCAGCAGCTCGCCCTGGCCGTTGATCATCTCCAGCCCCAGCATGAAGTCGCGCACGGCACCCACGCTGGCGCGCGAGGGGCCCGACAGGCCGGAGGCCACCATGCCGCCCACGGTGGCGCGGCCATCCGCTCCCTCGAAATGCGGAGGCTCGAAGGCCAGGCACTGGCCCTGTGCGGCCAGCAGGGCCTCGACCTCGGCCAGCGGCGTGCCGGCGCGTACGGTCACGACCAGCTCGCTGGGCTCATAGCTGACCACGCCGGCCAGCGTCCGCGTGTCCAGCAGTTCGCCCTGCAGGGCCAGTCCGTGGAAATCCTTGGTGCCGCCGCCGCGTATGCGCAGCGGCGTGGCGTCGGCCGCCGCGGCGCGCACGCGCTCGGCGATCTGGATGAGTTGGCTTTGGGCTGAATCCATGGCCTGCATGGTAGCGGCTGGGCCCTTTTGCGCCTCGGTGCGGACCCGTGAATTTTTTGAACGGCGCGCTTGAAGTTCTGCGGGCGGCGCAAAACAGCAGGGACGAAAAGGCAAAGGCGCAAGTCGAATCAGCCGCCTGCGGCCTTCATCGTGCCGGCTCGAAAGGATGGACCTGGATGTCGGCGTCGGGAAAGGAGGCCACCAGCTTCAGCTCGCCGCCCAGGGCCTTGACGTACTCGCGCAGCGTGCTCACGTACATGTCCTCGCGGCGCTCCAGCTTGGAGACGGCAGCCTGCTCCACGCTCATGGCCCTGGCCACTTCGACCTGGGTCACGTTGCGGGCCTTGCGCAGCTCCTGCAACTGCATTTCCACAAGCATGGCCTCGGCCCGTGCCGCAGCACGGGACTGTGCCTCGGGCGACATGCCGGCGCGCAGTTCGTTGAATTTCCTAGCCATGGATCCGTCCTTCTCTTTTCAGGGTCTCGATGTGCGTGTCGTACAAGCGGTCGGCGATGGGTACATGCACCTCATACCAGCGGCCATCGCCCGTCTTGTCGCCGCCGATCAGCAAGATGGCACAGCGGCGCGGATCAAATGCGTACAGCAGCCGATAGGGCCGGCCTTCGTGCTGCACGCGAAGCTCGCGCATGTGCGGGTGCCTTGAACGCTCGATGCCGGACGTATGGGGATATCCGAGATTCGGCCCTCTTGCCTCCAGCAATCGAACCGATGCATCGATGGACTCCTGCTCGGCCTGCGTCAGATCGGCCCACCAGTCGCCAAGCTCGTCGGTGTACTCCACCTCCCAGGGCTGGGTCATTATTCCCTCCAGAATATATTCCGTCAATGGCATATAGGCCAAAGATCCGTCTTATAACGGAACTCACCATAAGGCGGTTGGCGTGCAGTAGGCCTCCTGATTTCCTCAGCCGCTGAAGGGCGTTTGCGGCGCGGCAATGAAAAAAGGCCCCGGTGCAAGCACCGAGGCCAATCCGCAATGAACTCCCTGGAAACCGATCAGCGGTAGTACGCCACCTCGCCGTGCGTGGTGATGTCCAGGCCCTGGCGCTCGGACTCTTCGCTGACGCGCAGGCCGACGACCAGGTCGCAGATCTTGTAGGAGATGCCAGCCACCACGCCGGACCAGACGATGGTCAGCAGCACGCTCTTGACCTGCACCCACACTTGATGGCCCATGTTGAAGTTTGCCGGCTCGATGCCGCCCAGGCTGGAGGCGCAGAACACGCCGGTCAGGATGGCACCCAGGATGCCGCCCACGCCGTGCACGCCGAACACGTCGCAGACGTCATCGACCTTGAGCAGCTTCTTGAGGCCGGACACACCCCACAGGCAGACGGGACCGGCGATCAGGCCCATGACGATGGCGCCCATGGGGCCCACGAGGCCGGCCGCCGGGGTGATGACCACCAGGCCGCCCACGGCGCCCGAGGCGGCGCCCAGCATGGAGGCCTTGCCCTTGTGCAGGGCTTCGGCGGCCAGCCAGGAGATGGTGGCGGCGCCCGTGGCGACGATGGTGTTGATGAAGGCCAGGCCGGCGATGCCGTTGGCAGCACCTGCCGAGCCGGCGTTGAAGCCGAACCAGCCCACCCACAGCAGCGAGGCACCGACCATGGTCAGCGTCAGGCTGTGCGGAGGCAGGGCCTCACGGCCGAAGCCGATGCGCTTGCCCAGCATGTAGGAACCCACCAGTCCGGCGATACCGGCGTTGATGTGCACCACGGTGCCGCCTGCGAAGTCCAGCGCGCCGTCCTTGCCCAGCAGGCCGCCACCCCAGACCATGTGGGCCATGGGGATGTAGCTGAAGGTGAACCACAGCACCGAGAACAGGATCACGGCAGAGAACTTGATGCGCTCGGCGAAGGCGCCGACGATCAGGGCCACGGTGATGGCGGCGAACGTGGACTGGAAGGCCACGAACACGTACTCGGGAATGGTCGGCAGTGCGCCGGCCAGCGTGTCGGGCGCAATGCCCTTGAGGAAGATCTTGCCGAAGCCGCCGAAGAAGTTGCCTTCGCCCGCAAAGGTCAGCGAGTAGCCGTAGACGGCCCACAGCAGCGTGATCAGCGAGAAGATCACGAACACCTGGCACAGCACGGACAGCATGTTCTTGGTGCGCACCAGGCCGCCGTAGAACAGTGCCAGGCCCGGGATCACCATCAGGATCACCAGCATGGTCGAGGTCAGCATCCAGGCCGTGTCACCGGCGCTGAGTGCGGGGGCCGGCGCCTCGGCTGCGGCCGCGGCGGCGGGGGCTGCCGCAGCGGCCGCATCGGCAACGGCTGCAGCGGCGGCGGGCTCCTGTGCCAGGGCAGCGGCGCCTGCGGCCAGCAGGCCCAGCCCCAGGCCCATGGAAAGAAGTCGTTTGGTCATGGCAGTCTTTCGGGAAACGTGGGGTTGAAACTCACAGTGCGCTGTCGCCGGTCTCGCCGGTACGGATGCGGACGGCCTGCTCGATGGGCAGCACGAAGATCTTGCCGTCACCGATCTTGCCGGTGCGCGCAGCGGCCTCGATGGCATCGATCACCTGGTCCACCAGTGCGTCGGGCACGGCGGCCTCCAGGCGCAGCTTGGGCAGGAAATCGACCACGTATTCCGCGCCGCGGTACAGCTCGGTATGGCCCTTTTGGCGGCCGAAGCCCTTGACTTCGGTCACGGTGATGCCCTGCACGCCGATGTCGGAGAGCGCCTCGCGCACCTCGTCCAGCTTGAAGGGCTTGATGATGGCGGTCACCAGTTTCATGATGCTTAGCTCCTCAGGTCCGGTTACAGGGTCTTGGTCAGCGTCACGATCAGGCGGGCCTTGTTGACGTCACCAAAGTAAGACTTCTTGTTCGCACCCGTGACGGCCGCGCCCAGCGACACGCCGTCGCCGAAATCGTAGGCACCGCCCACGCTGTAGTCCATATAGTTGGGCACGCCCAGGCCCTTGATGTCGCTGGCAAAGCGCGTGAAGCCCAGCGAGGCCTTCACGGTCACCTTGGGCATGACTTCCTTGCTGAAGCCCAGCCACAGGTAGCCGGTATTGCGGCCCGACAGGCCCGAGCCGGCTTTCTCGCCCGCCCAGCCGAAGTAGTCCTTGGATACGGTGTGCGAATACTTGGCCGTGAACGGGCCGTACGTGGCCGCGCCATACAGCTCGGTGGTGTTGCCGCTGGAGTTGCCCGAGTACAGGTATTGCAGGGCCCCGAAGTCCAGGTCCACCTCGCCGGCCTTGAACTTGTAGCCACCGTAGAAGTCGGTTTCCAGGGAGTTGCCCGGCAGCCAGTCCACGCTGGAGTTCCAGTTGCCGATGTACCAGCCGCTGTCGCCGAAGGTGTAGTCGAAGCCGCCTTGCAGGGCAGGCTTGACGGCCTTGTTGCGTCCCGTGTCCTGGTCCTGTCCGCGGAACTTGTAGTTCGTCGTCAGGGACACATTGGCCGTGAGCTGAGCGTGGGCCCAGAGCGGAGCGATGGCGACACAGGCGATGGCGAGCGACTTGAGGCTGGCACGGGACATGGGATCCTCCGGTTTGAAAAATTTCGTGACAACCGGGTTAAGCACGGACCGTGCCAGTCTTTTCTGCCGGGAGGGGCGCCTTCCGGCCCACCAATGCAGCACCGCAGCATCCTCCCATGCACCGGCTTTGTGCAGAAGTTCTGCACCGTTACGGTGATAGCGGTCGCTCACATGGCATCTCACCAAAAATGCACCAAAAAAGTGCAAATGCTTTCATGCCCAGTACAGCACATTCCCAGGTCGCCTGCCACAGCACATGATCAGCCAAGTCTGGATTACCTGATTTTGGAACATGCCTGATTGGATAGCATGCCATTCAAATACATGCCTG
>NZ_JBICLB010000018.1:0-35805 GCF_043104845.1 Delftia sp. WSY_7
CGCTCGAATTTTTCTTTAGCCATTTTTCCGACTCCGAAAAAAATCTAAATCACTACAACAGGATTTGGCGCAACCCCATCTAGCGAGCGCACCAGAGAGAATGGTGCCCATGGGCAGGATCGAACTGCCGACCTCTCCCTTACCAAGGGAGTGCTCTACCACTGAGCCACATGGGCCTTGAAGCCGCCGAAGCAACCTCAAAAAACTTTGCTTGCAAACTGGAGCGGGAGACGGGAATCGAACCCGCGTCATTAGCTTGGAAGGCTAGGGTTCTACCATTGAACTACTCCCGCACAGATTGACTGCACGCTGCCACCTTTTCAGATGACTTCTCTTCTTCACCATTACTGGTGGAGGGGACTGGATTCGAACCAGTGTAGGCGTAAGCCAACAGATTTACAGTCTGCCCCCTTTAGCCACTCGGGCACCCCTCCGAAGAGATTTGAATTCTAGCACCGTTTTTTTCGTCTGAAAAAATTCAGTGCATTTTTTTCTCAGGCCACCGAGGCGATCCAAGAAAAATGTGGCGCGGCTGGCGGGGATCGAACCCACGACCCTTGGCTTCGGAGGCCAATACTCTATCCACTGAGCTACAGCCGCTCAAGGCATCGCTGCCCTGCACAAGCCGATGATTGTCGCATGACTTTGCACTACCGCGTACAAGCCCCGCGGCCCCGCCCGCTCATTGGGCAGGAGCCTCCGAAACCGTGAAGCCCAGCCCGCGCAGGCAGACATCCACCGCCTGGGCACCCACTTGCTTGAGATCGAAAGCCCGCCCCAGCAGCCAGCTCTGCAGCAGCCCGTCAAACATGGCGCACAGTGCGATCGATGCCTGGTGCGCCGACATGGGCATGGTGACTGCATGGCTTTCGGCGGCGGCACACAGCGCCAGCTCCAGCCGGGACGAAAAGGAGTCCAGTGCCGCACGATTGCGCTCCTGCACCGGCATGAGTTCGCCCACGTACTCCACCTTGAGCAACAGGATCTCGAAGACGCGCCGCGTGCTGTCGTCATCCGCAATGCGCCCGAAGACCACCGCCATCAGGCGCCGCACATATTCCAGCGCATCGCATTCGGAGTCATCTTCGCAGTCGCCCTGAGCGGCCTGCTCCAGCGGGAGCGTGACGCGATCCAGCATGGCATAGAAGAGATCCAGCTTGTCCTTGAAATGCCAGTAGACCGCACCGCGCGTGGCGCCGGCTCGCTGGGCAATCTCGTTGAGCGAGGCCCGGGCGACACCCTGCTCGTAGAACACTTGCTCCGCAGCGTCCAGCAGACTGTTGCGCGTTGCAAACGCATCTTCTTTCGTTCGTCGTGCCAAGATGTATTTCCTTCCATCGTTGAGCCCGGCCATGCCACGCTACGCCATGCTTCGCGCCGCCTTGCAGCAACTGCGGTCATTATACATTCATGTATGTATGTATAATCCGTGACTTGCCCGTGGACACGGGCGTTCCGGATAGCGCTGACCGGAACGTCAACATCGTTATTTGATTCAGCACAAGGACCCATCATGCCCAGCACACGCAGCAATGTGTCAGCCGCTCCGTCCCCTTACAACAGTCTGCGCCTCACCACCGTGGCCCTGGCCGTCACCGCCGCAATGGCCATGGCCGCCTGCGGGAAAAAGCCCGAAGAACAAGCTGCCGCACAGCAGCAGATGCCCGCCGTCCCTGTAGGTGTGGTGGTGGCCACCCCCGCCGATGTGGGACTTGTGACCGAGTTGCCCGGCCGCGTGGACGCGCGCCGCGTGGCCCAGATCCGGGCCCGTAGCGCCGGCATCGTGCAGGAGCGCCTGTTCAAGGAAGGCAGCGACGTGAAGGCCGGCCAGGTGCTGTACCGCATCGATCCGGCGCCCTACCAGGCGACGCTGCAAAGTGCCAAGGCCACGCAGGCCCGTGCCGAGGCCAACCAGGCCCAGGCACTGGCGCAACTGGAACGCTACCGCCCGCTGGTTGCCGCCAACGCGATCAGCAAGCAGGACTTCGTCAATGCAGAGGCTGCCTACAAGCAGGCCCAGGCTGACGTCGCGGCCGGCAAGGCCTCCGTGCGGACCGCCGAGATCAATCTTGGCTATACCAGCGTCACCGCCCCCATTTCTGGCCGCATCGGCCAGTCTCTGGTGACCGAAGGCGCGCTGGTCGGCCAGGGCGAGGCGACCCCGCTGGCCGTGGTCCAGCAGATCAATCCGGTCTATGTGAATTTCACCCAGTCGTCCAGCGAAGCCTTCCGGCTGCGCCGCGCGATGGAGCAGGGCAAGCTCAAGAAGGCCGATGGCGCCGAAGCCGCCAGCGTCGAGGTGCGCCTGGACGATGGCACGGCCTACGAACTCAAGGGCAAGCTGCTGTTCACCGACCTGACCGTGGACAGCTCCACCGGCCAGGTCACGCTGCGTGCCGAGGTGCCCAATCCCAAGGGATTGCTGCTGCCCGGCATGTATGTGCGCGTGCGCATGGAGCAGGCCCAGGCGTCCAACGCCATTGCCGTGCCTCAGCAGGCGGTGACGCGCACCGAGACCGGCGACACCGTGAGCGTGGTCAGCGACGACGGCAAGATCACCAAGCGCCAAGTGAAGGTGACCACGGCCCAGAACAACCAGTGGCTGGTCAGCGAAGGCCTGCAGGCGGGCGAGAAGGTGATGGTCGACGGCTTCCAGAAGCTGCAGATGCTGCCACCCGGCACGCCGGTCAAGCCCGTACCGTGGCAGCCCGAGGCCGCAGGCGCCCAGAAGCCGGCCGGCACGGCAGCGCCAGCCCCGCAAGCCGCAGCCGATGCCAAGCCTGCGGACCAGGCAGACAAGAAGTAATCAAGGGGCTCAGCAATGGCCAAGTTCTTTATCGACAGACCGATCTTTGCATGGGTCGTCGCGCTGTTCATCATCGTCCTCGGTGGTATCGCGCTGACCAAGCTTCCGATCGCTCAATACCCCAAGGTGGCTCCTCCGGCCATCGTCATCAACACGGCCTATCCAGGCGCGTCCGCGAAGGTGCTCGAAGACAGCGTGCTGTCCGTGATCGAGCGCGAGATGAACGGCTCGCCCGGTCTGGTCTACATGGAGTCGGTGGCCCAGGCCGACGGCACGGGCAGCATCACCATCAGCTTCGAGGCCGGCACCAACGTGGACCTGGCGCAGGTGGACGTGCAAAACCGCCTCTCGCGCGCCACGCCGCGCCTGCCTGCTTCGGTGACGCAGCAGGGCGTTCGCGTGGACAAGGCGTCGTCCAACTTCCTGCTGTTCATCATGCTCTCGTCCGAGGACGCCAAGGCCTATGACACGGTGGCCCTGGGCGACTATGCCTCGCGCAACATCGTTCCCGAAATCCAGCGTGTGGCAGGCGTGGGCCAGGCACAGCTGTTCGGCACGGAAAAGGCGATGCGCATCTGGTTCGATCCCGCCAAGCTGCAGGGCTACAAGCTCTCGGCCGAGGACGTGACAGCCGCCATCCGCAGCCAGAACGCCCAGGTGGCCAGCGGCGCCATCGGCGACCTGCCCAACATCACGGGCCAGAAGATCGCCGCCACGGTGACGGTGATGGGCCAGCTGTCTTCGATCAGCCAGTTCGAGAACATCGTGCTGCGCGCCAATGCCGATGGCTCCACCGTGCGACTCAAGGACGTGGCCACCATCGAGATCGGCGGCCAGGCCTACGCGACCTCCGCCCGCCTGAACGGCAAGGATGCCGTGGGTATCGGCGTGCAGCTGACGCCCAGCGGCAATGCGCTGGCCACGGCCAAGGCCGTGCATGCACGCATGGAGGAACTGAAGAAGTTCTTCCCCAAGGGCGTGAATTACTCCATTCCCTACGACAGCTCCAAATTCGTGAGCATCTCCATCGAGAAGGTGGCCCACACGCTGCTGGAAGCCATCGTGCTGGTGTTCCTGGTGATGTACCTGTTCCTGCAGAACTGGCGCTACACGCTGATCCCGACCATCGTGGTGCCCATTGCACTGCTGGGCACCTTCGCGGTCATGCAGGCCGTGGGCTTCTCGATCAACGTGCTGGCCATGTTCGGCATGGTGCTGGTCATCGGCATCGTGGTGGACGACGCCATCGTGGTGGTGGAGAACGTCGAGCGCATCATGAGCGAGGAAGGCCTGCCGCCGCGCGAGGCCGCGATCAAGGCCATGGGCCAGATCTCGGGCGCCATCGTGGGCATTACGCTGGTGCTGATCGCGGTGTTCATACCGCTGGCTTTCTTCGCGGGGTCCACCGGCAATATCTACCGGCAGTTCTCCATCGTGATGGTCGCCTCCATCAGCTTCTCGGCCTTCATGGCGCTGACGCTGACACCGGCTCTGTGCGCAACGCTGCTCAAGCCCGTGGAGGCCGGCCACAACCACGAGAAGAAAGGCTTCTTCGGCTGGTTCAACCGCACGTTCGCACGCTCGGCCAAGTCCTATGAAGGCTGGGTGGCCCGCCTGCTCAAGCGCTCGGTGCTGATGATCGGCGTGTACCTGGCCGTGATCGCCGGTGCCGTGGTGGTGTTCCGTGGCCTGCCGACCTCGTTCCTGCCGACCGAGGACCAGGGCTACTTCATCGTCAACGTGCAACTGCCTCCTGGCGCCGCCAAGGAGCGCACGCTGGAAGTCATGAAGCAGGTCGAGGAGGCCGTGCTGCCGCAGCCCGAAGTGGCCAACATGGTCAGCGTGCTGGGCTTCAGCTTCTCCGGCCAGGGCCAGAACGCCGCCCTCGCCTTCGTGCCGCTCAAGGACTGGTCCGAACGCAAGGGAGCGGACTCCACGGTGGATGCCATGACGGGCCGCATCATGGGCATGACGGCGGGCATACGCGACGCCTTCGTGTTCGCCGTGAACCCGCCGCCCATTCCCGAACTGGGCAATGCCGTGGGCTTCTCGTTCCGCCTGCAGGATCGTGCCGGCCACGGCCACGATGCGCTGATCAATGCGCGCAACATGCTGCTGGGCATGGCCGGGCAGAGCAAGGTGCTGGCCGGCGTGCGTCCCGACGGCCTGGAAGACGCGCCGCAGCTGCGCATCGAGATCGACCGCGACAAGGCCAACGCACTGGGCGTGGACTTCACCTCGATCAATGCGGCGCTGTCCACGGCACTGGGCTCGTCCTACGTCAATGACTTCCCCAACCAGGGTCGTCTGCAGCGCGTGATCGTGCAGGCCGACGCTCCGGCCCGCATGCAGCCCGACGATCTGCTGCGCCTGAACGCGCGCAATGCCAAGGGCGATCCGGTGCCGCTGTCCACGTTCGCGACCACCAAGTGGGTCAAGGGCGCGCAGCAGACGGTGCGCTACAACGGCTACCCGGCCGTGCGCATCGAAGGCTCGGCTGCTCCGGGCTTCAGCTCGGGCGATGCCATGGACGAGATGGAAAAGCTGGCTGCCAAGCTGCCCGAAGGCTTCGGCTTCGAGTGGACCGGCCAGTCGCGTGAGGAAAAGCTGGCGGGCTCGCAAGCCATCTTCCTGTACGCCTTCGCCATCCTGGCCGTGTTCCTGTGCCTGGCCGCTCTGTACGAGAGCTGGTCGATTCCGCTGTCGGTGATTCTGGTCGTGCCGCTGGGTCTGCTGGGCGTGGTGCTTGCCACCTTGCTGCGCAACTATTCCAACGACGTGTACTTCCAGATCGGACTGGTGACGGTGATCGGCCTGTCGGCAAAGAACGCCATCCTGATCGTGGAGTTCGCCAAGGACCTGCAGGCCGAAGGCAAGGGCCTGATCGAGGCCGCGCTGGAAGCCGCACACCTGCGGTTCCGGCCCATCATCATGACCTCGCTGGCCTTCGGCCTGGGCGTGGTGCCTCTGGTGATCGCCTCCGGCGCCAGCTCCGCCAGCCAGCGTGCCATCGGCACCGGCGTGCTCGGCGGCATGATCACCGGCACCGTGCTGGCCGTGCTGTTCGTGCCCACCTTCTTCGTCGTGGTGCGCAAGCTGTTCAAGGGCAAGATCAAAACGCACAACCCGCCGTCCACACCGGCCGGCAAGGAGGCCTTGAGCCATGATTAATCGCAGTACCCCGGTGGCCATCGCCACCGCCGTGCTCCTGGCGGGATGCTCGCTCATCCCCACCTACGAGCGCCCTGCCGCTCCGGTCGCGGCCCAATACACCCGCGCGAACGCCACTGCTGCGGCAGAAGGCGGAACGGCTGCCGCACAGCTGCCCTGGCAGGATTTCTTCCAGGACGCACGCCTGCAGCAACTGGTGCGCACCGCGCTGGACAACAACCGCGACCTGCGCGTGGCCGCGCTCAATATCGAGCGCGCCCAGGCGCAGTACCGGATCACGCGCGCCGACCAGTTCCCGACGGTCGGTGCAGGCGTCAACGCCAGCCGCGCCCCGAATACCACGGGCTCCGGCACCAAGTACGTCAACAGCTACCAGGTCGGCCTGGCCGTGACCTCCTGGGAGCTGGACTTCTTCGGGCGCATCGGCAGCCTGAAGGAAGCGGCCCTGGCCCAGTACCTGGCCACCGAGGAAGCGCGCCGCGCCGCGCAGACCAGCCTGGTGGCCGCCGTGGCCAGCGGCTGGTACACGCTGCTGGCCGACGAGCAGTTGCTGAAGATCTCGCGCGACACGCTGCAGACCCGCGAAGAGTCGATCAAGCTGACCAAGCTGCGCTTCGACACGGGCGTGGCCTCCGAGCTGGACTACCGCCAGGCCGTCTCGCTGACCGAAGCTGCGCGCGCCACCCTGGCGCAGCAGCAGCGCCAGCGTGCCCTGGACGAGAACGCCCTGGTGCTGCTGCTGGGCCAGGCGCTGCCTGCGGACGTGGTCGCCAGCCTGGGCTCCAGCCAGGGCCTGCGCGACACGGCCGACCTGCCTGCAGTGCCGGCCGGCCTGCCGTCTGACCTGCTCACGCAGCGCCCCGACATCCGCCAGGCCGAGCAGCAACTGATCAGCGCCAATGCCAACATCGGCGCGGCGCGTGCGGCCTTCTTCCCGCGCATCACGCTGACCGGGCAGTTCGGCACGGCCAGCAACGAGCTGTCGGGCCTGTTCAAGAGCGGCAGCTGGGGTTTCACCCTGGCGCCCTCGGCCCTGCTGCCCATCTTCGATGCGGGCCGCAACTCGGCCAATCTGGCTGCGGCCAAGGTCGATCGCGAAGTCGCCATTGCGCAGTACGAGAAGTCCATCCAGAGCGCCTTCCGCGAAGTCTCCGACGCACTGGACAGCCAAGGCACGCTGCGTGACCAGATCATGGCCCAGCGCGCCCAGCTCGAAGCCGAGCAGGCACGCCTGAAGCTGTCCGACCTGCGCTACAGCAACGGCGTGGCCAGCTACCTGGACCTGCTGGACGCACAGCGCACCCTGTTCGCGCTGGAGCAATCCACCGTGAGCGTGCGCCTGGCGCAACTGCTCAATCAGATCGAGCTGTACAAGGCTCTGGGCGGCGGCTGGACCGACAGGACGGCGACAGCGGCTGCAACCACGCAAACTCCCGCGCAGCAATAACCGCATCTGCCGCGCCAACCGCAAAGAGGCGTTCACCGCAAGGTGAACGCCTCTTTGTCATTCAGTGCGGCAAGCATTTGCCAATTGCTTGATCCATCTCATGGCATATGTGCGTCCCAGGTCAACCCGGGTCTGCGCGCAGTGTCTGCAAGAGGGCCGTCGATATAATTTGTTGTTGACTCACGCCCCCACAACACAAGAGGACTTCATGAGCGCAACCCACACCGAAGAAGCCCATACGGGCCCGATCAAGAATCCCAGGCAACTGCTGATAGCGGTGTTTTTCTCGTTCGTGGTTCCGGTGTTCGTGATCATCGGCCTCGTGCAGTACGTGAGTTCGGCCGACAAGTCCGGTGCCGGCGCTTCCCAGACCGAAATGGCCAAGGCTCAGCGCCTGCAGAAGATCGGCCTTGTGGAGATCCGTGATGCCAACCGCCCCCTGCGCGCGGGCGAAGAGGTCTACAAGGGCCAGTGCGCCGCTTGCCACGCCACGGGCGCTGCAGGAGCACCCAAGTTCGAGGATGCTGCGGCCTGGGGCCCTCGCCTTGCACAGGGACTGGAAGGCCTGGTGCACTCGGCACTCAAGGGCAAGGGCGCCATGGCCCCTCAGGGTGGCGGCGACTTCAACGACACCGAAATTGCACGCGGCGTGGTCTACATGGCCAACGCAGCGGGCGGCAAGTTCGAAGAACCCAAGGCCCCTGCCGCAGAAGGCGCCGCGGCAGAAGGCGCAGCAGCCCCCGCCAATTGAGCAACACGCGGGACTTCTGGAACCAACCGGCTTCGGCCGGTTTTTTCATGCCCGCGCAGGACTGCGCACGAAACCGTAGCGCTGCGGCAACGCCTCGGCCCGCACCTCTTCACAGGCCGGCAACGCGCCCGCCTCCAGCGCAGCCGCGGCATCGATCATGTCCTGCGTATGGACCAGGCCCAGGCCGGAAGGCGTCGCCAGGTACAGGCGCCCCGTCTCGTCCATCAGCGCTTCGGTGATGGCCCCGGCATCCAGTTCGGCTCCTGTATGGCTGTGCATCTGCAGGCCCTCGCCATCCCAGCGCAACCGCCATATCCAGGGAGCATTCTCCAGCTCCACATACACGCGCTGGGGACCGTTCTGGAAGAACCATCGACCATCGGGCTCGGCCAGGTAGTTGCGGGCGATGAAGTCCGCCAGCTTTTCGTTGCGCACCTCCGCGCCCTTGGCTCCCGGGATTGCGCTGTCGAAAGCACCGCTGGCCTGGGCCTGTTCATCGCGCAGATACCAGCGCCCGCGCTCGTCCAGCCCCAGCCAGCCGCTGCAGGCAGGCACATGGGGCCATTTGGCCATGGCCTGCTTCACGATATCGTCCATTGCATTCATCCTTTTTCGCTGTGTGCCAGCCACTGCGTGACGGCCTGCGGCATGGCCAGTACATGTCCCGGCCAACGCCCCTGTGCAAAACCCACATGACCGCCGTGCGGCGGATGCCACAGCGTAACCCGCGGGCCGACTTCGCCTGGCGCCGGCAGGCTGTACGAAGGGACAAAGGGATCGTCCAGCGCATTGAGCAGCAGTGCAGGCACGGCAATGCTGCCCAGCAGCGGTTTGGCCGCCGCCCGATGCCAATAGTCCTGCGCGTCACGAAAGCCGTGGACCGGCGCCGTGAACGCATCGTCAAACTCTCTCAGATCACGCGCACGCAGCACGGCATCACGATCGAAGAGACCGGGAAACTGCGCCCACTTGAGCAGCGCCTTGGGCACCAGGGTGCGCAGGAACATGCGCGTGTAGATCCAGCGGTTCAGCCCTTTCCCCAGCGCCGTTCCCCCGGCGGCCAGGTCCAGCGGCGCACTCACCGCCGCCAGGGCCTGCACCACCTCGGCAGCCTTGTCCGCCTGCACGCCCGCCCAGCGTGCCAGCGCATTGCCGCCCAGGGAGACACCGACCGCATGCAGCGGGCGAGAAGACCGCTCGCGCAGGCGGCGCAGTATCCAGTCCACCTCCTGCACATCGCCCGAGTGATAGGCGCGCGGCGCCCGGTTGACCTCGCCGCTGCAGCCGCGAAAGTGCGGCACGGCCATGTGCCAGCCACGCTGTTCGGCCACACAGGCCATGGCCTGGGCATAGTGGCTGTTCGCCGAGCCTTCAAGGCCATGGAAAAGCACCAGCCATGGCGCATCGGCAGGCGGGGTGGGAGCACTGCCGAAGGCGACATCGATGAAGTCGCCATCCGGAGTATCCCAGCGCTCCCACCGCCACCGGGGTGCCGCATGGCCGGCCGGCCGACGGTGCGCGAGCAGCGCCGGCCAGATGGTCTGTGCGTGGCCACCGGGCAGCCAGCGCGCCGCGTTGAATTGATGCATAGAGCCCGTTTGCAGTCCTTGTCCCAGTCGCTGCGAATGGCCTTTGCCCTACAGGGCGGCGGGCCGGGTGCGCAGCACAATCGCCAGCGATGCGCAGCATCGTGCACGATACTGTCTTCCATTGTCGCTTTCAGGTTGTCATCTCATGAAACGTCTAATCGCCACACTTGCCACCGTTCTGGTACTGACCGGCTGCGGCTACAACGATTTCCAGCGCCTTGACGAACAGACCAAGTCGGCCTGGAGCGAGGTGCTCAACCAGTACCAGCGCCGTGCCGACCTGGTGCCCAACATCGTGGCCTCGGTCAAGGGCGAGGCCAATTTCGAGCAGGAGACCCTGACCAAGGTGGTGGAGGCGCGCGCCAAGGCCACCTCCATCCAGGCCACGCCCGAGCTGGTCAACAACCCCGAGGCCTTCAACAAGTTCCAGCAGGCGCAGGGTGAGCTGTCCAGTGCGCTGTCCCGGCTGATGGTGGTGGCCGAGCGCTATCCCCAGCTGCAGGCCAACCAGGGCTTCCGCGACCTGCGCGTCACGCTGGAGGGCACGGAGAACCGCATCACCGTGGCGCGCAACCAGTACATCCAGGCCGTGCAGTCCTACAACGTGCTGGCGCGCAGCTTTCCGACCAATCTGACGGCCAAGGTCTTCAGCTATGAGCCCAAGCCCACCTTCAGCGTGCAGAACGAGGCCGAAATCTCTCGCCCGCCCACGGTGGACTTCGGCAACAAGTAAACCGTGACCACATCCCTGGCGCCGCTCTGGCGCATGCTTTGCGCCCTGCTACTGGCAGCGTTGTTGCTGCCAGGCAGCGCGCTGGCGCAGGCTCCGCAACCCGTCCCCCCGCTGACGGCCCGGCTCATCGACCAGACGGGCACGCTGTCGCCCGACGAGGCACGGGCCATTGAAGACAGGCTGCGCAGCATTGAACAGAAGTCGGGCTCGCAGGTCGTTGTGCTGATGGTGGCCACCACGGCGCCCGAGGACATCGCCGCCTATGCCTGGCGCGTGGCCAGCGACTGGAAGATAGGCCGCCGCGACGTGGGCGACGGGCTGTTGATGGTGATTGCCAAGAACGACAGGCGCATGCGGCTGGAAGTGGCCCGCGCGCTGGAAGGCGCCATCCCCGACCTGGCGGTCGCTCGCATCATCGACCAGCAGATGACCCCGCGCTTTCGCCAGGGCGACTATGCAGGCGGCATTGCCGCTGCGCTGGACCAGGTGGCGGCACGCATTGCGGGCGAGCAGTTGCCGGCCCCCTCCCCCAATGCCCCTTCTTCCAAAAGCCCGGACCGTGGCTTCGACATGGAAGACCTGATGCTGTTCTTCTTTTTCGGTGTGGTCATCGCGGGCCCCATCCTGCGCTCGATGCTGGGCCGGCCCCTGGCCTCGGTGCTGGCAGGCACAGGCGCCGGCATTGCCGCCTATGTGGTGACCAACAGTCTGCTGGTGGCAGGCGGAGCGGGCATCGTCGCTCTGCTGTTCACCTTGCTGGGCAGCGGCCGCTCCGGCAGGGGTGGCGGTGGATGGGGCGGAGGGGGTGGCTACGGCGGTGGTTTTGGCGGAGGCGGCGGACGAAGCAGTGGCGGCGGAGGCTTCAGCTCCGGGGGAGGCGGCAGTTTTGGGGGCGGTGGCGCCTCGGGGAGTTGGTGAGATGGCGGCTGCAATCACAGGCTTTGTTCAGCGTCTGGTCCGGCTGCTGCGCCACCATTGGGCCGAAGGGCAGCTGCGGCGTGCACTCCCACCCGAGACCCTGGCGGAGCTGGAGCGCCTGATCACCATGAGCGAGCAGCGCCATACAGGACAGATCCGTATCTGCGTCGAGCCCGGCCTGCCGCCCAGCTACATCTGGCGCGATGCCTCGCCGCGCGAGCGCGCCATCACGCTGTTCGGCAAGCTGCGCGTCTGGGATACCGAGCACAACAACGGCGCCCTGATCTATCTGCTGCTGGCCGACCACGCCATCGAGATCGTCGCCGACCGCGCCCTGGCGCGCACCCTGCCTGCGCAGCAGTGGCAGACGCTGATCAGTGACATGCAGGCCGCTTTCCAGGGCGGCCACTATGCCATGGGCATGACGGCGGCGCTCGAGCGCGTGAGCCTGCTGCTGGAAACCAACTTCCCGCGCGACCCGTTGCAGCCTGTGCACGAAGGTGGCGACAATCTTCCCGATACCGTCGTGATACAGCGGCACTGAGGCAAAACGGCCCTCAGACCGAGCGCCCCCTTCATCGAGCTATCGCTGGCACGGAGGCTGTGATAGCGTCACGCCATTTCATCAAGGAGCATCCACACCATGAAGAACACCCTGGCCCGCCTGGGCCTGCTGGCCGCCGTGCTGGCCCTGAGCGCCTGCGCAAGCCCCGTCCTCGATGACTCGCAAGAGTACGACTATGTGCTCAGCTGCAAGCTGCGCGAGGACGACCCCAAGCGATGCGAGCAGCAGATCCGCGCGCTGTGCCCCGTGCCAGCCAAGGCCGTGACGCACAAGTCGCGCACGGTCGACCCCAAGGACAACGCCGTGACCTACGTCTACCAGGCCCGCTGCGGCGACTGAGACGCCTTCGCACCATGAAAAAAGCCGCCCGAGGGCGGCTTTTTTGCGGCTGGTCCCGGGAGGGCTCAGCGCTTTTGGCGGAACTTGCGCAGGGCCGCGATCTGGGCGGCCATGACGGCCAGCTCGGACTGGGCACGCGCCAGATCGACTTCGCTCTTGGCGTTCTTCAGCGCTTCCTCGGCTTCGAGCTTGGCCTTCTCGGCCTTCTCGGCGTCCAGGTCGGCACCGCGGATGGCGGTGTCGGACAGCACGGTCACGCAGTTGGGCTGCACTTCCAGGATGCCGCCGGCCACGAAGACGAACTCTTCGCTGCCGTCAGCCATCTCGATACGCACCGAGCCGGGCTTGATGCGCGTGATCAGCGGAGTGTGGCGGGGAAAAATGCCCAGTTCGCCGGATTCACCGGGCAGGGCGACAAAGCGCGCTTCACCGGAGAAGATGGACTCTTCGGCACTGACCACATCAACGTGGATGGTGTTCATCTTTGCTCCTCAGAAAAGGTAGGACTGGAACTTGGAACCGGCAGGGCCCAGATCGGGGACACCGAGCAAGGGCCGCCCCGCAGCGAGGGTGTCGTCCCCCTCCCCCGCAAAGCGGGTAGAGAGGGGGAGGCGACGCAGTCGCTCAGGGGGTGCCGCAGGCTCAAGCCGCCAGCTTCTTGGCCTTCTCGAAGGCTTCGTCGATGGTGCCAACCATGTAGAAGGCCTGCTCGGGCAGGTGATCGCACTCGCCGGCGCAGATCATCTTGAAACCACGGATGGTTTCAGCCAGCGACACGTACTTGCCGGGAGCGCCAGTGAACACTTCGGCCACGTGGAAAGGCTGCGACAGGAAACGCTGGATCTTGCGGGCGCGGGCCACGGTCAGCTTGTCTTCGGGAGCCAGCTCGTCCATGCCCAGAATGGCGATGATGTCGCGCAGTTCCTTGTAGCGCTGCAGCGTGCCCTGCACTTCGCGGGCCACCTTGTAGTGCTCTTCACCCACGACCTGGGGGTCCAGCTGGCGGCTGGTGGAGTCCAGCGGGTCGACAGCGGGGTAGATACCCAGCGAAGCGATGTCACGCGACAGCACCACGGTGGAGTCCAAGTGGGCGAACGTCGTGGCAGGCGAGGGGTCGGTCAAGTCATCGGCAGGCACGTAAACGGCCTGGATGGAAGTGATCGAACCGACCTTGGTCGAGGTGATGCGCTCTTGCAGGCGGCCCATTTCCTCGGCCAGCGTGGGCTGGTAGCCCACGGCGGAAGGCATGCGGCCCAGCAGAGCGGACACTTCGGTACCGGCCAGCGTGTAGCGGTAGATGTTGTCCACGAAGAACAGCACGTCCTTGCCTTCGTCACGGAAGGCTTCGGCCATGGTCAGGCCGGTCAGCGCCACGCGCAGACGGTTGCCCGGGGGTTCGTTCATCTGGCCGTAGACCATGGCGACCTTGGAGTCGTTCAGCGACTCCTGGTTGACCACGCCGGCGTCCGACATTTCGTGATAGAAGTCATTGCCTTCACGGGTACGTTCACCCACACCGGCAAACACCGACAGACCACCGTGGCCCTTGGCGATGTTGTTGATGAGTTCCATCATGTTCACGGTCTTGCCCACGCCGGCGCCACCGAACAGACCCACCTTGCCGCCCTTGGCGAAGGGAGAGATCAGGTCGATCACCTTGATGCCGGTTTCCAGCAGTTCCTGCGAAGGCGACAGCTCGTCATAAGCCGGTGCCTTGCGGTGGATGGGGGCCGTCAGGGCCTGATCCACGGGACCGCGTTCGTCGATGGGGTTGCCCAGCACGTCCATGATGCGACCCAGCGTCGCCTTGCCCACGGGCACGGTGATGGGGTTGCCGGTGTTGGACACCATCAGGCCACGACGCAGACCGTCGGACGAGCCCAGGGCGATGGTACGCACAACGCCGTCACCCAGCAGTTGCTGCACTTCCAGCGTCAGGGCCGAGCCGTCGAGCTTCAGGGCATCGAACACCTTGGGCATTGCGTTGCGGGGGAACTCGACGTCCACCACAGCGCCAATACATTGAACAATCTTGCCTTGCACTTGAGCCATTTTTTGCTCCAATTAGTTTGTCTGTTAAAGCCGTTTACACCGCAGCGGCGCCAGCCACGATTTCCGACAGTTCGGTCGTGATGGCTGCCTGACGCGTCTTGTTGTAGACGAGCTTCAACTCGCTGATGACGTTGCCGGCGTTGTCGGTCGCGGCCTTCATGGCCACCATGCGCGCCGATTGCTCGGACGCCATGTTTTCTGCAACCGCTTGGTAGACCAGGGACTCTGCGTAACGCACGAGCAGCTCGTCGATCACGGACTGCGCATCGGGTTCGTAGATGTAGTCCCAGCTATGGCCAGACGTCTTCTCGGCCTGCATGCTCTCGGACGACAGGGGCAGCAACTGCTCCACCACCGATTCCTGCTTCATGGTGTTGATGAACTTGGTGTAGCTCAGGTACACCGCGCTCAGCTTGCCCGCTGCGTACGCATCGAGCAGCACCTTCACAGGGCCGATCAGCTTTTCCAGATGGGGCGTATCGCCCAGACCCGTCGCGTGCGAAACCACCTTGGCGCCGACACGGTTCAGAAAGCCCAGACCCTTGTTGCCAATGGCCACCGCTTCTGCCGACACGCCTTGATCCTGCAGCTCCCGCAGCTTGGCCGTGACAGCACGCAACACGTTGGTGTTCATGCCGCCGCACAACCCCTTGTCCGTCGTCACAACGATGACGCCGGCAGTCTTGGCATCACCGTTCACTTGCATGAACGGGTGCACGTACTCGGGGTTGGCTTGGCCAAGATGGACTGCAATGTTGCGGATCTTTTCGCTGTACGGGCGTGCAGCCAGCATCCGTTCCTGCGCCTTGCGCATCTTGGATGCGGCCACCATTTCCATGGCTTTGGTGATCTTCTTGGTGTTTTCCACCGATTTGATCTTGCCGCGAATTTCCTTACCTGCTGCCATGATGGCTCCTCGTCCGGTTTAAGCGAACGACTTCTTGAACGCAACGATGGCGGCGTTCAATTCGGCTTCGGAATCCTTGTCCATGGCCTTGGAAGCGTTCAGCTTGTCGATCAGGGCGCCGTGGCTGGTCTTCAGGAACTGGTGCAGACCAGACTCGAAAGCCAGCACTTGCTTGACCTGGATGTCGTCCATGTAGCCCTTGTTCACTGCGAACAGCGAAGCGCCCATCAGGGCGGTGGACAGGGGGCTGTACTGGGCCTGCTTGAGCAGTTCGGTCACGCGGGCACCGCGGTCGAGCTGCTTGCGGGTGGCTTCGTCCAGGTCGGAGGCGAACTGCGCGAAGGCAGCCAGCTCACGGTATTGCGCCAGGTCGGTACGGATACCGCCGGACTGGCCCTTGACCAGCTTGGTCTGTGCAGCACCACCGACGCGCGACACCGAGATACCGGCGTTGATGGCGGGGCGGATACCGGCGTTGAACAGGCTGGTTTCCAGGAAGATCTGGCCGTCCGTGATCGAGATCACGTTGGTGGGCACGAAGGCCGACACGTCACCCGCCTGGGTTTCGATGATGGGCAGAGCCGTCAGCGAACCCGTCTTGCCCTTGACTTCACCCTTGGTGAAGGCTTCGACATAGTCGGCATTCACGCGGGCTGCGCGCTCGAGCAGGCGGCTGTGGAGATAGAACACGTCGCCGGGGAAGGCTTCACGGCCCGGGGGACGGCGCAGCAGCAGCGAAACCTGGCGGTAGGCCACGGCCTGCTTGGACAGGTCGTCATAGACGATCAGCGCGTCTTCGCCGCGGTCGCGGAAGTACTCGCCCATCGTGCAGCCCGAGTAGGCCGACACGTACTGCATGGCAGCGGATTCGGAAGCGGTGGCAGCCACGACGATGGTGTATTCCATCGCGCCGGCCTGCTCCAGGGCACGCACCACGTTCTTGATCGAGGAAGCCTTCTGGCCGATCGCAACGTAGATGCAGGTAACGCCCTGACCCTTCTGGTTGATGATGGCGTCGATGGCCACGGCGGTCTTGCCGGTCTGGCGGTCGCCGATGATCAGTTCGCGCTGGCCACGGCCGACGGGCACCATCGAGTCGATGGACTTGATGCCGGTCTGCAGGGGCTGGTCCACGGACTGGCGTGCGATCACGCCGGGAGCGACCTTCTCGATCACGTCCGTCATCTTGGCGTTGATCGGGCCCTTGCCGTCGATGGGCTGACCCAGGGCGTTGACCACGCGGCCGATGAGTTCGGGGCCGACGGGCACTTCCAGAATGCGGCCCGTGCACTTGACGGTGTCGCCTTCGGAGATGTGCTCGTACTCGCCCAGAATCACGGCGCCGACGGAGTCGCGCTCGAGGTTCAGCGCCAGGCCGAAGGAGGGCTGGCCGTCCTTGCCTGCGGGGAATTCCAGCATTTCGCCTTGCATCACGTCCGACAGGCCGTGCACGCGCACGATACCGTCGGTCACCGAAACCACGGTGCCTTCGTTACGGATGTCGCTGCTGCCAGCCAGACCCTCGATGCGGCTCTTGATCAGTTCAGAAATTTCTGCGGGATTGAGTTGCATGACTCTTTCCTTCTTTAGCTTTGGTTAGCCGAGACCTCAGTCGCGTTGTTACGCAATGAGGGCCGCTTTCATTTGTTCCAGGCGGGCCTTGACGGAGGTGTCAAGAACTTCATCACCCACCACGACGCGGATGCCACCGATCAGGGACTGATCTTGCTGCACCGACAGGTTCAGCTTTCGGCCGAAACGCTTCTCCAGCGAAGTCCCGAGTGCGGCCAGTGCGGCAGCATCTATGGGGAATGCGCTTTGAACCACGGCGTCGGACGAGCCACCGGCGCGGTTCACGAGGCTGCGAAACTGGGCCGCCACTTCTGGCAGGGCTTGCAGTCGGCCGTTTTCAATGATGACGCGCAGAAAGTTGCGTGCGGCATCGGGCAATGCCGAGCCGGCCACGCCGCTGATGACGTCGAACAGTTGTTCGTCGGTCACCTTGGGGTCGTCGGCCAGCTGGCGCAATTGCGGATTGGCGGCAATCGCCGCCAATTCCTCCGCCCAGGCAACAGTGCCGGACAGGTCAGCACCCTGCTGGGTGCTGGCCTTGAACAGGGCATCTGCGTAAGGACGGGCAATGGTGGCGAGTTCTGCCATGTTTGCTCTTCCTTACAGCTCGGTCTTCAGGCGGTTCAGCAGGTCGGCATGGACGCCGGCATCCACTTCCTTGCGCAGGATCTGCTCGGCGCCCTTGACGGCCAGCGCAGCCACTTGCTCGCGCAGGGCTTCACGGGCCTGGATTGTCTGCTGCTCGGCCTCGGCGCGGGCAGCAGCAACAATCTTGTTGCCTTCTTCGGAGGCACGGGCCTTGGCTTCTTCGATGATGGCCTGGGCACGGCGTTCGGCGTCCGCAAGCCGCGATGCCGTTTCGTTGCGCGTCTGGGCCAGTTCCTGCTCGACGCGCTTGTTGGCAGCGGCCAGGTCGGTCTTGGCCTTGTCGGCAGCAGCGAGGCCATCGGCGATTTTCAGAGCTCGTTCATCCAGCGCCTTCGCGATCGGGGGCCACACGAACTTCATCGTGAACAGCACCAGGATCAGGAAAACGATGGCCTGGACGAACAGGGTCGCGTTGATACTCACGGCAACACCTTTCTATCTAGGGCGTTGATCGGAGCTTAGGCCAGGACGAAGGGGTTGGCGAAAGCGAACAGCAGAGCGATGGCCACACCGATCAGGAAGGCAGCGTCGATCAGACCGGCCAAGATGAACATCTTGGTTTGCAGTTCGTTGATCAGCTCAGGCTGACGTGCCGACGATTCCAGGAACTTGCCACCCATCAGGGCGATACCGATCGAAGCGCCGATAGCGCCCAGACCAACGATCAGACCACAAGCCAGAGCGACGAGACCGAGAATGTTTTCCATGATGACTCCTGAGATTAAAGAAAGAGAAAGGTTGAGAGGGAAAGGAAATGGTCAGTGGGCTTCATGCGCCTGGCCGAGATAGATCAGCGTCAGCATCATGAAAATGAAGGCCTGCAGGGTGATGATCAGAATGTGGAAGATCGCCCAGATAGAGCCTGCAATGATGTGCCCCAAGGGGAGCAACACACCGGAAAGCGACATGGCAGCCGCACCGCCCATCAGAGCGATCAGACAGAACACCAACTCACCAGCGTACATGTTGCCGAACAGTCGCATGCCATGCGAAACCGTCTTGGCGACATATTCAATGATTTGCATGGCCAGGTTCACGACACCCAGGATCAGTGCAAACACGGGATTCTTGCTGGTGCCGAACGGGGCAGTCACCAGTTCGTGGGCCCAGCCGCCCATGCCCTTGATCTTGATGCTGTAGAAGAAGCACAGGATCAGCACGGCCGAGGACAGGCCCAGCGTGGTCGAGAGGTCAGCCGTGGGAACGACGCGCAGGTAGGCGTGCGAGTCACCCTGGAAGCCCTGCCACAGCACCGGCAGCAGGTCCACCGGCAGCATGTCCATGGCGTTCATCATGAAGATCCACACGAACACGGTCAGTGCCAGGGGAGCGATGAACTTGCGGCTTTGCGCGTTGTGGATGTTGGCCTTGGCCTGGTTGTCCACCATCTCGACCAGCAGCTCTACAGCCGCCTGGAAGCGCCCCGGAACGCCCGATGTGGCCTTGCGCGCGGCAAGCCACAGCACGAACAGGCTCAGCACGCCCAGCGTGGCGCTGACGACGATCGAGTCCAGGTTGATGACCGAAAAGTCGATGATCGACTTTTGCTTGATGTTCTGGAGGTGCTGCAGGTGGTGAACGATGTATTCACTTGCAGTAGGTGCGTGCGCGTCTGCGGCCATCGGTCAACTTCTCTTCAAATATCAATCGGTTTTTCGGACACTGGATCGCACTATCAGCGCGACCCAATACGTTTTCATGACGACTACCAAGCCCGCCAGCAGCGCCAGCCAACTCAGCCCCGGGACCAGCTTGGGTGCAGCCGCCAGCATGGCAATGCACAGCACCAGCTTCACCAGTTCCCAGCCAAAAATTCCCACCATGGCGGCTGCAGCGCCGCCCGGCCTCTTTCGTACGACGGCACGCGCAAACAGCGCTGCCGGCAACACCACCGACAAGGCACCGTAGGCAGCCGACCATCCGACCTCGGCGCGCCCCGTCACCAGCCATGCGACCAGTGCCACCAGCACGCCCACCACCGCCTGGACCACCACGAAACGCCACACAGACATCTGCGGGTTTCGCGTGCGCCACTCCTGAGCCTCCTCGGAGGTCAGGGGCTTGAAGTCGGAATCCTCGCCCTCAAGTTCCCTGTCAGCGTCTGTGTCGGCGGCGTAGTTTTTCATTGAATTCTCTAAGGCCGCAGACCAGACAAGACTTTTTCACAAAGCCTCTGATTATAAGTAAAAACCCCTGCCGAACGATAGGGGTTGTTACGGGCATGCCCAAAACGGAGGCGGCGACCGGGCTGTGTGGCAGCCGGCCAACAGCGCCAGCCTCGCGCCGCAGGCCACTTGTTTGTTGTGTGTGGAGTTCTCGTGGCGGACGACGCGGCAGCCCCGGGCTGCGACATGGCCGCGAACGATAGCGCACAATCGCCTCCAACGCCAAGCGATTAACCTTGATTCACCTATGACCGACGCCTCCACCCCTACCCCCAGCCCAGCCACCGAGCCGGGCGCGGACCCTCGCAAGGATTCGCTGATCGAGTACCCGTCGCAGTTCCCCATCAAGGTCATGGGCGTCAAGGCCGAGCATCTGGTGCACGAGATCACCCAGATCGCCCAACGCTTCGACCCTGCCTTTGACGCCAGCACCATTGAATTGCGCCCCAGCAGCAGCGGCAAATACCTGGGCGTCACCGTCACGGTGACGGCAACCAGCCGCGAACAACTCGACGATCTGTACCGCGCCTTCACCTCGCATCCGCTGGTGAAAGTGGTGCTGTGAGCACCCTCGACGCGCAGCAGTCGCAGTCATTGGACCTGCGCCTGCTGGGCCGCACGGACTACGAGGCCACGGTGCAGGCCATGCAGGCCTTCACCAGCCAACGCGATGCCTGCACGCGCGACGAGCTGTGGATATGCGAGCACTCCGCACATTTCACACAAGGCCTCGCCGGCAAAAGTGACCACTTGCTGAGCCCTGGCGACATTCCCGTGGTGGCCACCAACCGCGGCGGACAGGTCACCTACCACGGCCCGGGCCAGGTGGTCGCCTATCCCTTGCTGGACCTGCAGCGCCTGGGCTACTTCGTCAAGGAATACGTGTTCCGCATCGAGGATGCGGTCATCCGCACGCTGGAGCATTTCGGCATCACCGGCCACCGCGTGGAAGGCGCCCCCGGCATCTACGTGCGCCTCGACGACCCTCGCAGCCATGCCATGCTGCCCCAGCGCCCGCAACTGCGCGCGCCCGGCTCGCCCGCGCCCCAACCCGATTTTTCGGGGCTGGGCAAGATTGCAGCCCTGGGCATCAAGGTCAGCCGGCATTGCACCTATCACGGCGTTGCATTGAACGCCGCCATGGACCTGGAACCCTACGGCCGGATCAACCCTTGCGGCTACGCAGGGCTGCAAACGGTGGACCTTTCTACAATCGGCGTTCAGACAACCTGGGACGAAGCCGCGCGCGTGCTGGGACGACAGTTGCAGCGCCGCCTAGCCCCCTGAATCCAGAACCATGACCACCAACACCGTCGTGCGCGAAGCGCAGTCACAAGCCGAGTACAACCCGCTGGCCAAGCAGAAGGCGGCAGCGAAGCTTTCGCGCATCCCGATCAAGGTCGAGCATGGCGAAGCACTCAAGAAGCCCGAGTGGATTCGCGTCAAGGCGGGCAGCCCCACCACGCGCTTCTACGAGATCAAGGACATCCTGCGCGCCAACAAGCTGCACACGGTCTGCGAGGAAGCCTCCTGCCCCAACATCGGCGAGTGCTTTGGCAAGGGCACGGCCACCTTCATGATCATGGGCGACAAGTGCACGCGCCGCTGCCCGTTCTGCGATGTGGGCCACGGCCGCCCCGACCCGCTGGACACCAACGAACCGCTCAACCTCGCCAAGACGATTGCCGAGCTGCGCCTGAAATACGTGGTCATCACCAGCGTGGATCGCGACGACCTGCGCGATGGCGGCTCGGGCCACTTCGTCGAGTGCATCAAGAACATCCGCGAGCTCTCGCCGCTGACCCAGATCGAGATCCTGGTGCCCGACTTCCGTGGCCGCGACGACCGTGCGCTGGAAATCCTCAAGGCCGCGCCTCCCGATGTGATGAACCACAACCTGGAGACCGCACCGCGCCTGTACAAGGAAGCGCGTCCTGGCTCGGACTACCAGTTCTCGCTGAACCTGCTCAAGAAGTTCAAGGCCTTGCACCCCAAGGTTCCGACCAAGAGCGGCATCATGGTCGGCCTGGGCGAGACCGATGAGGAAATCCTGCAGGTCATGCGCGACATGCGTGCGCATGACATCGACATGCTGACCATCGGCCAATACCTGGCACCCAGCAACAGCCACCTGCCGGTGCGTCGCTACGTGCACCCCGACACCTTCAAGATGTTCGAGGAAGAGGCGTACAAGATGGGCTTCACGCATGCAGCCGTGGGCGCCATGGTGCGCTCGAGCTACCACGCGGACCAGCAGGCACACGCCGCCGGCGTCTGAGCCGGCGATGGCCGCCTGCCTGCAGGGCGGCCTTCTTCACGCACTTCGGGGATGGCCTTTGCAGGCCATCCCCTTTTTCATGTCTGGAGGCATGCCATTCAGGCGCCGGTTTTGACCTGAATACACATTCAGCAACAAACAATCGATGTCACCGGCATCTCGGTTGATGAATTTCCCGATCTCTTTATGATGCCGATTTTCCGAATGCTTTCTGCATTCAAAAAAATCCGAACGACCCAGGAATGCGGCTCAACGACATGAAATCCCGGATTTCGGGCGTTCGGGCGCCGCTCCATTGACAAAGGGATAAGTGCATATGGCCAATGACGAGCAAAAGGACCGTGCAGCATTCGATGCCGCCATACAGGCACTGAAAGCAGAGGTTGCCAATGCCGGGGTGCATCTCTCGCTGGACTCATCTGCACGCCTGGCCTATGCCCGACAGATTCAGGCCATGGCCAACGAGCTTCAGTTGCAGGCCACGAGCGGCCGCATCACCTGGGGACAGGCTGCACAACAGGCCCAGGAGGCCCGCAATGTCATCATGGAGATCATCCGAGGCCGCAGCACCCCCGTGGGCAGAGCCATGGCGCAACGCATCAAGAGCGAGGGCAAGACGCTCAATGAGCTGATTGCCCGCAAGGCCCAGCAATTGCACGGTCCCAACGTGCGGTTCGATCGCCTCACGGCGGCCCAGCAAAACGCCGTGTATGGCGAAATCGTCAAATCCGCCGGCAAGTCCAATGCCGCCATCACCCAGAGAATGCGCACGCTCTCCCGGGCAGGACGCGGCCTCCTGGTCTTCTCCATTGCGGTATCGGTCTACACCATCGCCAACGCAGACAACAAGGTGGAGGCCGCCGGCAAGGAATTGGCCGTCACAGGTGCCGGGATCGGTGGAGGCATGGCAGGTGGTGCCCTGGCCGGGCTGGCCTGCGGGCCCGGGGCACCTGCCTGCGTGGTGGTCGGCGCTTTTGTCGGCGGGGCACTGGCTGCCATAGGCGTCGAATTCCTCTGGTGACACTTCAGGACAACAGATGCGCATCCTCTCCGACCGGCAGTTGTCACTGCAGCCCGCCGCATCCCATCCTGCAGGGCAGGTACCGCAAAGCCGCCTGGTGCTCAACGGGAATGCAACGCCCATTCTGGTGGACGGCACCATTCTCGAGGCAGCCGTTCAATGGAACGACCTCTACCTTCTGTTCACCACCGATGACACGCCCATGGAGGAGATGCTGCGGATCACGCTGCTCGACGAGAATTTGCAGGCACTCGACAAGGCCGTGATAGGCAGCATGTATTCCACGGGCAGCTTCTCGTTGCTGCCATCGGACGAACGATCGCTGGTGCGATTTCGATTCATGGGAAATACGGACTGGAGTGTCGAAATCCTGCAGGAACCTGGATTCCGGCTGCCATTTCTTGGCGATCCGCGCGCCGTCACGCGCCCCCTGGGGTTTTCGCGGCGCTTTGTCGTGCGAGGCCATCCTGAGCCGGAAAGCAACTGATGCCGACGCAGTTGAAGGCAATAAAAAAGCAGGGCCAACGTGCATGCCCTGCTTGAATTGAATGCAATCGTGCTTTCCCGTTCCACGTAGAAAAAAAGCCTGGCTAACCGGCAGACCGCTGGCTGGCAAACCGACTTGCTGCAGGCTGAACAGGCCTGGCGAGTCGCCCCACGATGAAACTGAAAAAGCTTGCAGCTCGAATTCCCCACCAGAGAGCTTCTTGCTGCATTGGAGCGGATCATAACATCGAATGAGAATCAATCGCAACTGAAGTTGTGATTTTTTTGCCTCGCGCCTTCACTTGACCGAAGTCATGGGCTCAGCAGCGCTGCCGGGCTGTCCGAACGAAGGACTTCCTGCGCCCAGGCGGCCAGCTTGCGTGTGTCGGCACGCAAGATTTCCTGCTTGACGACCAGGATCTGCGCCGGATGCATGGAAAAGCTGCGCAGGCCCAGGCCCAGCAGCAGGCGCGTCATGGCCACATCGCCGGCGGTCTCCCCGCAGACACAGACGCTCTTGCCTTGCGCCCTTCCTTCGGCGATCACATCCGCCACCAGCTTGAGCACGGCGGGATGCAGGGGATCGTAGAGATGGGCCACGGTCTCGTCGGCGCGGTCGATGGCCAGCGTGTACTGGATCAGGTCGTTGGTGCCGATGGACAGGAAGTCGAAATAGCGCAGGAAGGTGCGCACGATCAGCGCTGCCGCAGGCACCTCGATCATGGCGCCCAGCTTGACCGGGCCGTGCGCCACGCCGCGCGCGTCAAGCTCGCTTTGCGCCAACCTCACCTGGGCCAGGGTCTGCTCGATCTCGCTTTGGTGGGCCAGCATGGGGAACAGCAGATGGATCTGCCCATGCGCGGCAGCACGCAGGATGGCGCGCAGCTGGGTGCGGAACATGGCCGGATCGGCCAGGCTCCAGCGGATGGCGCGCAGACCCAGCGCGGGGTTCAGGTAGTAGTCCTTGGGCTGGGCCTTGTCCAGCGGCTTGTCGGCGCCCACGTCCAGCGTGCGAATGGTCACGGGCATGCCCTGCATTCCGTCCACGGCTTCGCGGTAGGCCCGGTATTGCTCTTCCTCGCCAGGCAGGTTGCCGCCACGCCCCATGAACAGGAATTCCGTGCGGAACAGCCCCACGCCCACCGCGCCCGCATGCACGGCCGCAGGCCCGTCGCCGGGCTGCTCGATGTTGGCCAGCAGCTCGATACGCTCTCCGTCCAGCGTCAGCGCAGGCGTGTGGCGCAGGCGCGAGAGGCGCTCGCGCTCGAGCTCGTTCTGGCGCTGGCGAAAGCCATATTCGGCCAGGATGATGGGTGAGGGATCGACGATGACGACCCCTGCATTGCCGTCGATGATGATCCAGTCGTCCTGGCGGATCAGTTGCCCTGCAGCCCGGGCGCCGACCACGGCAGGAATGTCCATGCTGCGCGCCACGATGGCCGTGTGCGAAGTGCGGCCACCCACGGCCGTGATGAAGCCGGCAAACAACCGGCTCTTGAACTGCAGCATGTCCACTGGCGACAGGTCCTGCGCCACCAGAACCAGCGGCGCGTCGGTGGCCCCATCGAGCAGCAGCGGCTGCTGCGGCGGCGTGCCCTCCCCCGTTGCCTCGACTGCCAACAGCTCGGCCGGTGCGGGCACGGGGCTGGCCATGCCCTTCATGTGCCGCAGGATGCGCTCGACCACCTGCTCGAGGTCCGCCTTGCGCTCGCGCAGGTATTCGTCCTCCATCTCGTCGAACTGGCGCGAGACGACCTCCAGCTGCGTGGTCAGCGCCCATTCGGCGTTGTAGAGGCGATCGGATATCCAGTGCTTGATGGCGGCGGCCAGGGCCTCGTCCTGCAAAAGCAGCAGGTGGACGTCGAGCAAGGCATCGAGCTCGCCCGGCGCATCCTTGGGCATTTCATCCTGCAGGCGGCGCAGCTCGTCGATGACGGCATTGCGCGCACTGCGGGCGCGGTCGATTTCCGCGTCCACCTGGTCGGGCCGGATGAAGTAGTGCACCACCTCCATGCGGCTGGAGGCCACCACCACCGCACGCCCTATGGCGATACCCCGTGACACGGCCAGTCCGTGGATTGCAAACGTCATTGCGCCTGTCCTTTGCCTGCTGCTGCGCAGGCCCCGGACCGTCGCAATGCGGCATCGTCCAGTTCCAGCGCGTGTTGCTCTGTTGCGCTCACCGTCTGCCAGCGCAGCAAAGGCACATTACTGGCCTTCGCCAAACTTGTCGTTGATCAGGGCGGTCAGCGCATCCATGGCTTCCTGCTCCTGTGCTCCGTCGGTCTCCAGCAGCACCTCGGAGCCCATGCCGGCAGCCAGCATCATCACGCCCATGATGCTCTTGGCATTGATGCGCCGCTCGCCCTTGCTCATCCAGACTTCGCAGGGAAAGCTGCCTGCAAGCTTGGTGAGCTTGGCGGAGGCGCGGGCATGCAGGCCCAGTTTATTGCTGATGGTGATAGGGGTCTTGATCATTGGATGGTCGCGGACTCTGGTTCTGAGGCGTGTTCACGCCCACCTGCATCACCCCATGGCTGCCTCCCGCCAAGGCACGCTCGGCCACGGCTTCCAGCGCCTCGTGGCGATAGCCTATGGAGCGCAGCAGCATGGGCAAGTTCACTCCGGCCACCAGCCGCCCGGCAGGCAGTTGCGCCACAAGGCGCTGCGCCACGTTGCAGGGCGTCGCACCAAAGAGGTCGGTCAGCACCAGCGTGGGCAGCCCCAGCAGGCCGCCATGGTCTTCAAGCAACTGCTCGGCACGCATCAGGGTGGCCTCGGGCGGCTCCTGAGCGGGCACATCCAGGGCAAGGACGTCCTCGGCACTGTCGGCGAACACATGCAGGGCGCATTCGCGCAGTGCCTGGGCCAAAGGTGCGTGGGTGAACAAAAGGATGCGCGTGGTCATGAAGTCACAGGGTTCGGAGTCGATTATGGCGTGCGAAGGCGCATGCAGGGCAAACGGCGCGCCTGCGCTGCGCTCCATGCCACAGTTGCCTCCCGCATCCGTGGCTCCAAACCTGTTGCTACTGCAGTTGCAGGCTGGCGAAGAAGTTGTTGGCCTCGTCTGTGCGCGGCTTGTCGCTGTAGATCACGGCATGGTAGAGGCGCGCGCCCGCCGGCTCCATTCGTGCAAACCACACGCCATGGGCCGTGAGCTTCCAGCCCTGGGGACCCACGCCTTCAAACGTGGTGCGCAGCGACTGCGGCAGATTCAAGGCGCCTGCAGGCACGAAGGAGCCATCTTCCTTGGAGCGCAATTGCTTGGCGCCGGCCGGCGCCTGTCCCGGCGCACCCGGATTCATCTGACCGAGCACGGCCGCCTGCCAGTACGACAGCATCTCGGCGGCCCTGGAGGGCTCGCTGACCAGGAAGTGGGAAACCGCGTAGGTGGACGCATCGGCGTCGCATCCCATCATGGACATCTGCACCGTGCCCATGCCCTGGCCCAGTTCCACCGGCCGGGTGGCCGATTGCGGATCGCAAGGCAAAAGCACACGCAGTGGCGTGCCCTCGACCGCAACCTGCCGCCAATCCAGCCGGGGACTGCATGCGGCCAAGGGCGTCAACACCAGCACAGCGGCAGCAAGCCGCATGGCAGGAGCGCGGAGCCTTGCCATGGGGATCAAAAAGCTTTCCATCAATGTCATGCCGGCATTATCGACACGGCCCGCTTGACCGAGACCCGAACTTTTGCCCTTGCCGCGCATCGAAACGCGGTGCACGGCATGCGTGCAGGCCTACGGGCACAACTTTGGGCACAATCGTCGCTATGGCAAGCAAACATTGGATCGCAGGCGTGGTGATCGCCGCAGCCGCCGGAATGGGCGCATGGGTGTATTCGGGCGCAGGCCAGACGGCGGCGCCGCAATCGACCTTCGTGCTGCTGGATGGCAGCAAGCAGACCACGGCCGATTTCAAGGGCAAGGTGACGCTGGTCAATTTCTGGGCCACCAGCTGCACCACCTGCGTGGCCGAGATGCCGGAGATCGTCGCCACCCACCAGAAATTCCAGGGCCAGGGCTTCGAGACCCTGGCCGTGGCCATGAGCTACGACCCGCCCAGCTATGTGGTGAACTTCGCCGATTCGCGCAAGCTGCCGTTCAAGGTGGCGCTGGACAACACCGGCGCCGTGGCCCGCGCCTGGGGCGATGTGCAGCTGACGCCCACCACCTACATCGTCAACAAGCGCGGCGACATCGTGAAGCGCTATGTGGGAGCGCCTGACTTCGCCGAGTTGCACCGGCTGATCGAGAAACTGCTGGCCGAAGCCTGATACGGCACAGGCAAGCCCAGAAAAAAACCGGCATCACGCCGGTTTTTTTGCATCTGCATGCCGATCAGCGGCTGCGGAAGCTGTCGTGGCAGGCCTTGCAGCTGGCAGCGGCCGGGCCGAAGGCCGCCTTGAGCTGGTCCAGGTTGCCGGACTTGGCCGCAGCCGCGAGCTTGACCGTCTCGGCCTGCATCTTCTCCGACAGATCCTGGAACTTGGCCTGCTCCTTCCAGATTTCAGGCTTGGCCTTTCCACCCTCCGTGCCTGCGCCGAAACCTGCCCAGGGCAGCTTGGCCATGAAGGCCACCACCTCGGCGTTTTCCTGGGCCGCCTTGGCATCGAAGGGGATCTTTCCGTTCGCCATCGCACCCAGGCGACCGAAGTGCTGGCCCAGCACGGCCAGCGCGCCCTGGCGGTACTTGATGGCGTCCTCGGACTTGGCAAACTGGGCGGAAGCCGGCAGCGCGGTAGCGGCCACCAGGGCGGCCAGCGCCCATGCAGAAACTTTCTTCATCGTGGTTTTCCTTTTCGAGTGTGGGGAAATCTGCCGGGTCAGTATGGCAGTGACGCCTTGCGGGCGCAGCTTTGATTGACCGCAGCCAGGGTGCATTGACTGCCGGCTCCGGAATGCAGGTCGGCACAATGCACTCATTCCCACCCACACGCTCATGCCATGGCACAAGAACCGACCGCACAAGGCGCCGCCAAGCACAAGGTCCGCATCTGGGACCTGCCCACCCGGCTGTTTCACTGGCTGCTGGCCGCAACCGTGATTGCCCTGGTCGTGACGGCCAAACTGGGCGGCAATGCCATGAACTGGCATCTGCTGCTGGGCCATGTCATGCTGGCCTTGCTGCTGTTTCGCCTGTTGTGGGGCCTGGTGGGTGGCCGCTGGTCGCGCTTTGCCAGCTTCATCCATGCACCTTCCGCCCTGCTGCGCCATCTGCGCGCACAAGGAGCGGAGAGCGACAGCGCAGGCCACAGCCCGTTGGGCGCTCTGTCCGTGCTGGCCATGCTGGCGGTGCTGATCGCCCAGGTAGGCAGCGGATTGCTCAGCGATGACGAGATTGCGTTCTCCGGGCCGCTGAGCCGCTTCGCATCGGGCGACACGGTGGCGCAGGCCACGGCCTATCACGCGCATTGGGGACAGTATTTGCTGTACGCACTGGTGGCCCTGCATCTTCTGGCCATCGTGTTCTATGCCTGGCGCGGGCGCGGCCTGGTGCGAGCCATGGTGACCGGGGACAAACAGTTGTCCGCGCCAGTACCCGCCTCACGCGACACGGCAGGCAGCCGTTGGCTGGCCTTGGCCCTGGCCTTCGGGGCAGGCGCTGCGGCATGGTGGGTACAGCAGCTTGGTGGCGCTTTCTGACGGCGCAGCCAGAGGTGGGCCGCTTGCCGCTACACTGCGCTTTCCGTCGTTTTAGCTGAGTGCCCGTGGACAAGCCTGCTGTCGCCTTGCTGGCGCCGAATCCCGCGGAAGACTGGGACGAAGTCCGCCAGATCTTCCGGGAGTACGCTGCAAGCCTGGATGTCGATCTGCAATTTCAAGATTTCGAGGCCGAGATCGCCGATCTGCCCGGCGACTACGCTGCGCCGCGCGGCCACATCCTGCTGGCCAGGGTCGATGGCGCAGTGGCCGGCTGCTGCGCCCTGCGCCCCCTGGACAACTGCGACTACGCCAATGCCGCCGAGATGAGGCGCCTGTTCGTGCGCAAGGCCTTTCGCGGTTTCGGACTGGGTCGGCAGCTGGCCGAAGCCATGCTTGATGTGGCGCGCCAGGCCGGCTATGACCATGTGCTGCTGGACACGCTGGACGACATGGAATCGGCCCGCGCCCTCTACGTCGACCTGGGCTTCGAGGAAATCCCGCCCTACTATCACAACCCCATCGCGGGGGCGCACTACCTCAAGGCCGATATTTTCTAGGCCGGCCTGGCTGAACCAGCGCCCCCAATACAAAAAGGCATTGCACCCGGGTGCAATGCCTTTTTTCGCAATAGCACGGTGCGCAGGCCAGAAGGCCTGCAGCGCGATCAGGCCTTGGCCTGGCCCAGCAAAGTGGCCGCGTCGCTGACCTCGAACTTGCCAGGGCCTTCCACGTTCAGCGTGACGACCTTGCCGTCCTTGACCAGCATGGAATAGCGGTTGCTGCGCAGGCCCAGGCCCTTGCCGTTCAGATCCAGCGTCAGGCCGGTGGCCTTGGCGAATGCGGCGTCGCCGTCGGCCAGCATGCGCACCTTGCCATCGGTCTTCTGGTCGCGGGCCCATGCGCCCATCACGAAGGCGTCGTTGACCGACAGGCACCAGATCTCGTCCACGCCGGCAGCCTTGAAGGCTTCGGCCTGCTCCACGAAGCCGGGCACATGCTTGGCCGAGCAGGTGGGAGTGAATGCCCCGGGCACGGCGAAGACCGCGATGGTCTTGCCTGCAGCGGCTTCGGGCAGCTTCACGGGGTTGGGGCCGATGCTGCAGCCATTGCCTTCGACTTCCACGTATTCCATCAGGGTGGCAGCGGGCAGGGCATCTCCGACTTTGATCATCTCTATCTCCTTTGTGGTGCAAAACCGGGGGCCGCCGAAATGGCGGTCCCCAAACGAAAAAACGACCCACATTGTGGGTCGTTTCCTGTGGCTTTGCAGCCGGTGGGCCTAGGTAGGCTTACACCAGAGCAGCCTTTTGCACCAAGCGGGTAGCAACCCAGTTCTTGGTCTTGGACAGCGGGCGGCTTTCCGTGATTTCGATCACGTCGCCCAGCTTGTACTCACCTTGCTCGTCGTGAGCGTGGTACTTGCTGGACTTGATCATGATCTTGTCATAGATCGGGTGCTTGACGCGGCGTTCAACCATGACCGTCACGGTCTTGGCACGCTTGTCGCTGACCACCTTGCCAATCAAGGTGCGCTTGAGGGATTTTTTAGCTTCCGTCATGTCGGCTTCCTGATTACTTGGCGGCTTGCTTTTCAGCAAGGATGGTCTTGGCGCGGGCGATGTCACGGCGCGTGGTACGCAGCGTGTTCGTGTTACCCAGCTGTTGCGTGGCCTTTTGCATACGCAGACCAAAGTGAGCCTTTTGCAGGGACTTCACTTCGGCTTCCAGGCCGGCAACGTCTTTTTGGCGGAGTTCAGCAGCTTTCGTCATGTTGTTCTCCTTAGGCACCAATTTGACGGGACACGAAGGTCGTACGCAGCGGCAGCTTTGCAGCGGCCAGGCGGAACGCTTCACGAGCCAGCTCTTCAGGGACGCCCACGATTTCGTAGAGCACCTTGCCGGGCTGGATTTCGGCCACGTAGTACTCGGGGTTGCCCTTACCGTTACCCATACGCACTTCTGCGGGCTTGGTAGAGATTGGCTTGTCCGGGAACACGCGGATCCAGATACGACCGCCGCGCTTGACGTGACGCGAGATCGCGCGGCGAGCCGCTTCGATCTGACGTGCCGTCAGGCGACCACGGTCAGTGGACTTCAGGCCGAAGTCACCGAAAGCAACGGAGTTACCACGCGTTGCAATACCGGTGTTGCGACCCTTTTGCTCCTTGCGGTATTTGCGGCGAGCAGGTTGCAGCATCTTTATTCTCCTTTACCGTCCGCTGCTGTAGCGGGCGCGTCAGTCTTGCGAACGCGCTTAACGGAATCAGCGCCAGCGCCGGCGGGCTTGTCGCTGCCGTCTGCAGGTGCTGCGTTAGCGCCTGCGGGGCGGCGGGCACCACGGCCAGCACCGTCACGACGACCATCGCCGCGACCATCGCGACGGGGGCCGCGAGGACGACGCTCTTCTTCGGGGCGGGGGGTCTCGGCTGCCGGCAGGTCGTTACGACCCAGCGTGTCACCCTTGTAGACCCAGACCTTCACACCGATCACACCGTAGGTCGTCTTGGCTTCGGAGAAGCCATAGTCGATGTCGGCGCGCAGCGTGTGAAGTGGCACACGGCCTTCGCGGTACCACTCGCAGCGTGCAATTTCGATACCGTTCAGACGGCCCGAAGACATGATCTTGATGCCTTGGGCACCCAGACGCATGGCGTTTTGCATCGCACGCTTCATGGCGCGGCGGAACATGATGCGCTTTTCGAGCTGCTGGCAGATCGAGTCGGCGATCAGCTTGGCATCGATTTCAGGCTTGCGCACTTCTTCGATGTTCACAGCCACGGGCACGCCCAGACGGGTTGCGAGTTCCTTCTTCAGGTTCTCGATGTCCTCGCCCTTCTTGCCGATCACGACACCAGGACGTGCCGAGAAGATCGTGATGCGGGCGTTCTTTGCAGGACGCTCGATCAGAATGCGCGACACGGCGGCGTTCTTCAGCTTGGCCTTCAGGAACTCGCGCACCTTGATGTCTTCGGCCAGCATGCCGGCGAAGTCGCGGTTGCTTGCGTACCAACGGCTGGCCCAGTTGCGGCTAACAGCCAGGCGGAAGCCGGTAGGATGGATTTTCTGTCCCATATTCTTCCCAGGCCTTTCAGTTGCCAACCGTCACGTACACGTGGCACGTGGGCTTGCTGATGCGATTGCCGCGGCCCTTTGCACGCGCGGTGAAGCGCTTGAGCGTGGTGCCTTGTTCGACGAAGATGGTCTTGACCTTCAGTTCATCGATGTCGGCGCCGTCGTTGTGCTCGGCGTTGGCGATGGCGGACTCGAGCACCTTCTTGATGATCACGGCAGCTTTTTTCTGCGTGAACGTCAGGATGTTCAGGGCTTGGTCCACTTTCTTGCCGCGGATCAGGTCCGCGACCAGGCGACCCTTGTCCACAGACAGGCGGACGCCACGGAGAACAGCACGTGTTTCAGACATGTTCTATTCCTTACTTCTTGGCTTTTTTGTCCGCCGGGTGACCCTTGAAGGTACGGGTCAGCGCGAATTCGCCGAGCTTGTGGCCGACCATCTGGTCAGTCACATACACGGGCACGTGCTGCTTGCCGTTGTGCACGGCAATGGTCAGACCGATGAACTCGGGCAGAACCATGGAGCGACGCGACCAGGTCTTGACGGGCTTCTTGTCCTTGGTGGCGACGGCCTTCTCGGCCTTTGCCAGCAAGTGATGGTCAACAAACGGACCCTTTTTAAGAGAACGAGTCATTTGCTACCCTTTACTTCTTACGACGCGACACAATCATCGACTGCGTGCGCTTGTTGTTACGGGTACGGTAGCCCTTCGTCAGGTTGCCCCATGGGTCAACAGCGTGACGACCTTCACCGGTCTTGCCTTCACCACCACCGTGCGGGTGATCGACAGGGTTCATCACCACGCCGCGAACGGTCGGGCGAATACCCATCCAGCGCTTCACACCGGCCTTGCCCAGACGGCGCAGGCTGTGCTCTTCGTTGGCGACTTCACCGATGGTCGCGCGGCATTCGATGTGCACCTTGCGCACTTCGCCGGAACGCATACGCACTTGGGCGTAGATGCCTTCACGGGCCAGCAGCGTAGCCGACGTACCTGCCGAACGGGCGATCTGCGCGCCAGCGCCGATCTTCAGTTCGATGCAGTGGATGGTCGAACCCACGGGGATGTTGCGGATCGGCAGGGTGTTGCCCACGCGGATCGGGGCTTCCGAACCGCTGACGATCGTTGCGCCGACTTCCAGGTTGCGCGGAGCAATGATGTAGCGACGCTCGCCGTCGGCATAGCACACCAGAGCGATGTGGGCCGTACGGTTGGGGTCGTACTCAATGCGCTCGACCTTGGCGGGGATGCCGTCCTTGGTGCGCTTGAAGTCCACCACGCGATAGTGGTGCTTGTGGCCACCGCCCTTGTGACGGGTGGTGATGTGACCGTTGTTGTTACGGCCCGACTTCTGGTGCTGAGGCTCCAGCAGGGGGGCGAAACCTGCACCCTTGTGCAGATGGTCACGCGTGACCTTGACCGTGCCGCGTTGGCCGGGGGTCGTCGGTTTGAGCTTGATAACAGCCATGATTACGCAGCCTCCCCGGACAGGTTCAGCTCTTGACCGGGCTTGAGCATCACGTAGGCCTTGCGAACGTGGTCGCGGCGGCCGGTGGTCTTGCCAAAGCGCTTGGTCTTGCCCTTGATGTTCACCACGGAGACACCAGCAACTTCCACCTTGAACATCAGTTCCACGGCGGCCTTGATTTCATGCTTGGTGGCGCTCTGCAGCACCTTGAACGTCACGGCGTTGGACTTCTCTGCAACCATGGTGGCCTTTTCGGACACGATGGGAGCAACCAACACCTGCATCAGACGACCTTCGTCAAACTTGAGCGTGCTCATTCGAACATCTCCTTGAGTTTGTCGATCGCACCCTTGGTGACGAGCACTTTCTTGTAGTGCACCAGCGACACGGGGTCGGCGTAGCGCGGCTCGACCACGAACACGTTCTTCAGATTGCGGGAAGCCAGGTACAGGTTCTCGTCGACTTCTTCAGCGATCACCATGACCGATTCCAGGTTCATGGCCTTGAACTTGTCGGCCAGCACCTTGGTCTTGGGGCTTTCGAGCTTGAGCGAGTCCACCACGGCCAGACGGCCTTCGCGGGCCAGCTGCGACAGGATGGCAACCATGCCGGCGCGGTACATCTTCTTGTTGATCTTCTGCGTGAAGTTTTCTTCAGGCAGATTCGGGAAGATGCGGCCGCCGCCACGCCACAGAGGCGAGGAGGACATACCGGCACGAGCACGGCCGGTGCCCTTTTGCTTGAACGGCTTGGCGGTCGTGTGACGAACCTGCTCGCGGTCCTTCTGAGCGCGAGTGCCCTGGCGTGCGTTGGCACGGTAGGCGATCACGATCTGGTGGACGAGGTCTTCGTTGAATTCACGGCCGAAAACAGTCTCGGGCGCATCAAACTTGGATGCGGCCTGGCCTTGTTCATTCAGGAGTTCGAGCTGCATTAGTTCGCTCCCTTGGAAGCTTTGGCCTTGATGGCGGGGCGCACCGTCACGAAGCCACCCTTGGAGCCCGGAACAGCGCCCTTGATCAAGAGCAGTTGGCGTGCTTCGTCAATGCGAACCACGTCGAGATTTTGGGTGGTGATGGTTTCATCGCCCATGTGGCCGGTCATCTTCTTGCCCGGGAACACGCGACCTGGATCCTGGGCCATCGAGATGGAGCCGGGAACATTGTGCGAACGGCTGTTGCCGTGCGAGGCGCGCTGCGAGCGGAAGTTGTGACGCTTGATGGTGCCGGCGAAGCCCTTACCGATGGAAGTGCCTTGCACGTCCACCTTCTGGCCCACCGAGAACAGCTCGGCGACGGGCAGGACGGAGCCTGCGGCGTACTTGCCAGCGGTTTCTTCGGTCACGCGGAATTCACCCATCACTTCACCGGCTTCGACACCTGCCTTGGCAAGGTGGCCGGCTTCTGGCTTGGTCACGCGAGATGCCTTGCGCGAACCGAAAGTGACCTGCAGGGCCACGTAGCCATCGTTCTCTTGGGTTTTGACCTGAGTCACGCGGTTGTTCGACACATCCACCACTGTGACAGGCACTGCGTCCCCATCATCAGTGAACAGACGCATCATGCCCACCTTGCGACCCAGCAACCCGAGGGAGTTGCTCAGACTCATTTGTTTGCTCCAAAACTTCCGCCGCTGAAACTGCAATTGGCCCAGCGTTGCGCTCCCGCCCCAGATGACCAAGGCCTTGCGCACGAAAGAAGGTTGATAAAACTTCGCTCAAGAAAGGCGAAGCCCCAAATTTTAACGCGAACTGCCTTTTCAAGCAAGTTCGCGTTAAATCAAAGCCCTTCAACGGCCCCGCAAGGGGCCTGTGAAGTACTTATTGCAGCTTGATCTCGACGTCCACACCTGCGGGCAGGTCCAGCTTCATCAGAGCGTCAACCGTCTTGTCAGTCGGGTCAACGATGTCCATCAGGCGCTGGTGAGTGCGGATTTCGAACTGGTCGCGGCTGGTCTTGTTGACGTGCGGCGAGCGCAGGATGTCGAAGCGCTTCATGCGTGTCGGCAGGGGCACGGGACCCTTGACGATGGCGCCGGTGCGCTTGGCAGTGTCAACGATTTCAGCAGCCGACTGGTCGATCAGCTTGTAGTCAAACGCCTTCAGGCGGATGCGGATTTTTTGCTTGGACATTGTGTATTCCTAGTTTTCTAAGAATTACGCAATGATCTT
>NZ_JBICLB010000019.1:0-1166 GCF_043104845.1 Delftia sp. WSY_7
CGGGGGCGCCTGACCCGCATCAGCCTGCCCTCGGGCGAACAGGTCCGCCTGGACTACAACGCCAAGGGCAACCGCCTGCTCAAGGTCACCGACCCGCAGGGCCGCAGCCTGCGCCTGCACTACGCCCAATCTTCGGGCGAGGGCAGCTTCACCGGCGTGCAGGCCATCGACACCCCGCTGGGCCGCATCGACTACCGCCACGGCAGCGCACCGTTGCCCGGCAGCACCCAGCCCCAGGCCAAGCTGAACGCCAGCCTCGTGCAGGTCAGCCTCCCGTCGGCCGATGGCCAAGCCCCGGTCCAGCGCCACTACCACTATGAGGACCCACGCCACCCCACCTTGCTCACCGGCATCAGCGTCCAGGGCCAGGGCAGCGACGGCAAGCCCATGGACGAGCGCATCGCCAGCTACGCCTACGGCGACACCGGCCGCGCCACCTTGAGCGTGCGCGGCCCGCCGGACAGCCAGCAGGAAAAAGTCACCCTGGACCTCAGCCAGCCCTGGAAGAACACCCTCACCAACAGCCTCGGGCAAACAACCACCTACCACTACGACACCATAGGCGGGCAATGGCGATTGCTTGAAGTGCGCGGCCCGGGCTGCGCCAGCTGCGGCCCCGGCGACATGCGCTACCGGTACGACGCGCAAGGGCGCCTGACCGAAGCCACGCGGCTCGATCCCGCAGGCCGCCCGCTGGAAGGCACGCGCACCGAGCTGGACCCCTTCGGCCGCCCGCTGGCCGTGTACCGCATCGCCTACACACAAGGCCAAGCCCAGGCCCCGCAGCTGCAGGTGCGCTACGGCTACGGCAAGGACCCCTGGAAGCAATACGCGCCCGAACTCATCGCCCGGCCCAGCGTCGTGCCAGGGCGCGAACACCAGATCCGCATCCGCTACAACAGCAGCCGCCAGCCGCTGCAGATCACCGAGACGGGCTTCAGCCCATTGGATGCCCAGGGCCAGCCCGCAGGCAATGCGGACGGCGCCACGCCCATCGAACGCAGCACGCGCTACCGCTACACCGAGATCAACGGCCGCAGCGTGCTGGTGGACATCGACGGGCCGCTGCCCACCTCGCTGGCAGGCTATGACGACGGAAGCCCGGCGCAGAACGATCTCACGCGGCTGCGCTGGGACCGCAGCGGCAGCCACGTCACGCGCGTGCT
>NZ_JBICLB010000001.1:0-202742 GCF_043104845.1 Delftia sp. WSY_7
ACCGGCTCATCGGGGCCAGCACGCCAGCGGCCGCACGCGTGGAGCTGCATGAGATGAAGATGGAGGGCGACATCATGCGCATGCGCGAAGTGCCCTTCATCGAACTGCCCGCAGGCCAGGAGGTGCAGTTGCGCCATGGCCAGTCACACCACCTCATGCTGATCGGACTCACGCAGCCCCTGCGCGAGGGTGATCGCTTCGATCTGACGCTGCAGTTCGAAAAGGCTGGCGAGTACAAGGTCAAGGTCTGGGTGCAGCAACCCAAGCGCATGCCATCCGGACACCAACACCCGCATTGAACGGACATGCGGCAGGAGCCGCGCCCCACAAGGCGAGATGCAGCCATGAGCTGCTGCAACCGCCACCATGGGGCTTGCCGGCAGCTCAGTCTTCGTCCAGCGCCTCAAACCGCTCGGCCAGGAAATCCAGCAGCGCCCGCACGGCCGGCAGCAGCCCGCGCCGCGAGGCGAACACCGCGTGGATGATCTCGCGCCGTGGCGCCCAGCCCGGGATGACGTGGACCAGTTCACCGCGCGCGATCTGCTCGCGCACCATCATCGAGGGCAGTTGCACCACGCCCACCCCCGCCAAGGCCGCCGCGCGCAGCGCCAGCATGCCGCGCGTGACCAGGCGCGGCCGGTGGCGGATGGCCGCCTGCGTGCCGTCCGGGCCGATCAGGTGCCACACATGCTCGTGCTGCGGCAGGCCCAGGTCCATGCTCGGCAGGCCTGCCAGGTCGGCGGGCACCTGGGGGATGCCGCTTGTCAGCAGCTGCGGGCAGGCCACCAGGCATTGACCGCGCTCGGCGAGCATGCGCATCACCAGGTCGCTGTCCTCCAGCGGCGGCGGGCGCACGCGGATGGCAACGTCGATTCCCTCGCCCACCACGTCCACGCGGCGGTTGGTTTCCTCGAGGTGGATCTCCACGCGCGGATACGCGGCCATGAAGGCCGCCAGCATGTCGGCGATGCGCGCATCGAGCAGCGCCACCGGGCAGGTCATGCGCACTATGCCGCGCGGCTCGGCGTGGGTCAGCGCGATGGCCTCGTCGGCGGCGTCGGCCTCCACCAGCATCGCCTTGCAGTGGCCGTAGTAGGTCTGGCCGGTCTCGGTGACGGCAAATCGCCGAGTGGAGCGCTGGATCAGGCGCGTGCCGAGACGCTCCTCAAGCTGCGCGATGCGCCGGCTCAGCTTGGATTTGGGCATCCCCAGCGCGCGGCCCGCGGGCGCAAAGCCGCCGTGGTCCACCACCTGCACGTAGTAGTAGAGGTCGTTCAGGTCTTTCATTGCACACCGCCTTCATCGTTCCTCAGATAGGACTCTGATGGCAAATATTAACGACTACCGCGTTCATCGTTCAAATCCTATTCTCTATCCGTCAGCCAAGACCTTTGTCTCGGCGACACAAGGAGATCAGCATGAAGAAAATCCTCGGTGTCTACAGCGCCCCCCGCATGCACTGGGTAGGCGACGGTTTTCCGGTGCGCTCGCTGTTCGGCTACGACGGGCTGGGCAAGCACCTGAGCCCGTTCCTGCTGCTTGACCACGCGGCGCCGACGCCCTTTGGGCCGACCGACCGGCCGCGCGGCGTCGGCCAGCACCCGCATCGTGGTTTCGAGACCGTGACCATCGTCTACCAGGGCGAGCTGGAGCACCGCGACTCCACCGGCGCCGGCGGCCTGATCGGCCCCGGCGACGTGCAGTGGATGACCGCTGGCGGCGGCATCCTGCACGAGGAATTCCACTCGCGCGCCTTCACCGAACGCGGCGGAACCATCGAGATGGTGCAGCTTTGGGTCAACTTGCCCGCCAAGGACAAAATGACCGCGCCGGGCTACCAGACGCTGCTGGATGCGCAGATTCCATGGGCGGACCTGGCGGGAGGCGCGGGCCGTGTGCGGGTGATTGCCGGCGAGTTCGGCGGCCACCGCGGCCCGGCGCAGACCTTCACGGCGATGGACGTGTGGGACATCCGCATCCGCCATGGCGGCGTGGGCCGGTTCGACGCGAAGGACGGCCACACGCTGGCCCTGGTGGTGCTCCACGGCTCGGTGCTGGTCAACGACGCCATCGCGCGGGAAGGACAACTGGTGCACCTGGAGCGCGCCGGCAGCGGCGTGGAGATCGAGGGCAGCAGCGACGCCACCGTGCTGTGGCTGTCCGGCGAGCCCATCGATGAGCCGGTGGTGGGCTATGGCCCGTTCGTGATGAACAGCGAGGCCGAGATCCGTCAGGCCATGACCGACTTCAACAGCGGACGCTTCGGCCAGATGGCGCACTGAGCGCCGCAGGGCTCCCGCCGGGAGTCCTGCATGTTTCCCCCGACGCGGCTTTGTTCAGCCGGGGCCTGCTGCCCCGGTCGTGCACGGCTGCGCCTGAACCGCCCATCCCGGGCACTTTGCAACCCCAAGGAGATTCACCATGACCAAGCCCTACGTCCGCCTGGACAAGGACAACGCCGCCGTGCTGCTGGTAGACCACCAGACCGGCCTGCTCTCCCTTGTACGCGACATCGACCCGGACAAGTTCAAGAACAACGTGCTGGCGCTGGCCGACATCGCCAGCTATTTCAAGCTGCCCACCATCCTGACGACCAGCTTCGAGAACGGCCCCAACGGACCGCTGGTGCCGGAGCTCAAGAGCCAGTTTCCCCAGGCGCCCTACATCGCCCGGCCCGGCAACATCAACGCCTGGGACAACGAGGACTTCGTCAAGGCCGTGAAGGCCACGGGCAAGAAGCAACTCATCATCGCCGGCGTGGTGACCGAGGTGTGCGTGGCCTTCCCGGCACTGTCGGCCATCGAGGAAGGCTTCGACGTCTTCGTGATCACTGACGCCTCCGGCACCTTCAACTCCATCACCCGCGATGCGGCGTGGAATCGCATGTCGCAGGCCGGCGTGCAACTGATGAGCTGGTTCGGCGCTGCCTGCGAACTGCACCGCGACTGGCGCAACGATGTGCAGGGGCTGGGCACTCTGTTTTCCAACCACATCCCCGACTACCGCAACCTGATCACGAGCCACACCACGTTCACCCAGGGCAATTGAGGAGAAGACCGTGAGCACACCTCAAACCATCGCCAACTTCAACGGCGCCCGCCCGGTCATCGATCCCGACAATGCGGCGATGCTGCTGATCGACCATCAAAGCGGCCTGTTCCAGACCATCAAGGACATGCCCTTCACCGAAGTACGTGCCAATGCCACCACACTCGCCAAGGTAGCGACACTGGCGAAGATCCCGGTCATCACCACCGCATCGGTGCCGCAGGGTCCGAACGGCCCCTTGATCCCCGAGATCCACCAGTACGCCCCGCATGCCCGGTACGTTGCGCGCAAGGGCGAGATCAACGCCTGGGACAACCCGGAGTTCGTCGCTGCCGTCAAGGCCACCGGGCGCAGGCAGCTCATCATCGCGGGGACGATCACCAGCGTCTGCATGGCCTTTCCCAGCATCGCCGCGGTGCACGAGGGCTACCAGGTCTTCGCGGTGATCGACGCCTCGGGGACCTACTCGAAAATGGCGCAGGAAATCACGCTGGCGCGCATCGTGCAGGCTGGTGTCGTGCCGATGGACACGGCGGCGGTGTGCTCGGAGGTGCAAAAGACCTGGAACCGCGAGGACGCGTTGCAGTGGGCGCAGGCCTACAGCGCAGTCTTCCCGCCGTACCAGTTGCTGATCGAAAGCTACTCCAAGGCGCAGGAAGTGGCCAGGAACGGTGAGCAGCTGGATTCGCAACGCACCTGACTGCGGTAGCATGGCACGGGTACGAGGCCGCTTGCCCAGGGCCGGATGGCGCGCCGGCACCCCGCAAGTTTGTCAGCCGGACTGCAGGCTTGCGGCGTCTTCCAGGCCAGGGGCAGAAGTCATTACACTTGTCGCCAAGCCGAAAGGCCCGGTGTGTCGTAACACCTATCTGGAGAGGTTGCAGCCCCCACCTTCAAGCGGGGTTTTGTCATGCCCAAATTTAAGAGGCTGGTGCGCCCGTGCGCGCCAGCCTGCATGGTTTCGGGCGAGATGGGCCTACCCGCGAGGATGGCCGCACGGCTCCGGACGTGTTACGAACATCTCGTCCACCCGTCGCCCTTCGTAAGGCAGCGTGTGGTGCTCAATGAGCCCGGAGCAAGAACCATGACCGCATCTTCACCCGCTTCCCGACCACCCCCTTCCCTCACCACCCGCCAAGCGGGAAAAGCCAAGGCTTGCCGCAGGCATCGCAGGACCCACTGCACCATGCGGACCGCGCTGGCCTTCATGCAGCGTTCCCTGGAATTCCTGGTGCGCGTGGCAGGCGAACACGACAACGCCAACTACGACGACGACGGCACCGATGCCGATGTGGAGCTGGCCGTGGAACTGGCGCTGGAGCACATCAGGCGCCTGCGCGCAGCGGGGCCCATGGAGCGCGAGGCCTTCGCCCAACACTGGAGCATGGCTGCGGCCGCCATCCGACTGGGGACGCTTGCCTACGGCCGCACCGACAGCACCTACTACCGCATGCTGGGCTTTGTGCAGCAGCAGTTCGAGGTGTCGGCGGCCATGGTGGAATTTGTGGATGAGGCGCAGGACTGAGACCCCGGCCCCGGTGGCGCTCAGCGCCAGCAGTCCTCCACCGTTCCCAGGGGCGAGATGCCTTTCACGCCCAGGGCGTTCAGGGTGTAGTCGCCGCAGCGCCTGTCCGATGCCTGGCGGCCGGTGCGCGTGGCCTTGAGCGTGTAGCCGCCGTCATTGGCGGCCGTGGCCATCGTCAGGGTGTAGTGGCCGTTCTCGGACTTGTCCCCCCAGGGCAGCCTGAGGTTGGCGACGGAGCTTGTGTAGCCGCCGTTCTGCGCCCGCCAGCGCTCCTGCCGGGCGGCGGCCTCGCCCAGCAGGCTTTGCGCTTCCACGCGCCGCGATCGCAGCACGTATTCCTGGTAGGAGGGGTAGGCGATCGCCGAAAGAATGGCGACCACCGCCACCGTGATCATCAGCTCGATCAGCGTGAATCCATGTAGCTTGCTGCGCACGCATTTCTCCTCGGGGGCCCGCAGGGCCAGCCAGACGGCCGGGGCCGGCAGGCCCCTGTGTGTTGTGGATGGCATGGCGGTCACGGGTTCGCGGGCTGGCGGCGCCAGCTCTGTCGCCCCCGGTCCACTCCGCTGTTGATATCGTCGCCCCCGGTCTTGACTGGGTCTCCCGCCCCGCTTGGCTTTCCGCTGGAGTCGAAGATCTTCGCGCCGCTGATGGTGGGCCTGCCCGGCCCCACCTCGCGGCCGTTGACCTGCTGGCCTGCCAGGTTGTCGGAGGCGTTGAAGATGCCGTCGCCGTTCACATCGAAGGCGACATAGTCGGTCTTGCCCCCGGTGTCGGGATCGATGGCGTAGATCGTGCTGGCCAGGCCTGCGGAGCAGGGGTCGCCCAGCGGCGGCCGGATGGAGGTGAACACCAGTCCCCGCCCGTACAGGCTCATGTCGTAGACCAGTCTTTCGCCGTCGCGCGGCAGATCGACGTACCAGCCCCAGCTGTGCACATTGGAGTCGGCGGTGCTGGTGGCGTCCTTGTACCAGGTGACCGGGTTGGCCGACAGGGCGAACTTGCCCGGAAAGCCGCTCACCTGGGTGAACTGCTGGGCCTGCAGATCCCCGCGCCCCTTGCCGGCGGTAGGCAGCGGCTGCGGCGCAGTCGTGGCGGGTGTGCCGTAGCGATCCCAGATACCGAACACCGATTGCCGGCGCATGTCCAGCTTGTCGTCATCCGTCATGAAGCGGCCCGTGCCGAAGGCCACCACATCGCCCTTGCCGCTGGAGTGCCGCACCACGTAGGGTGCGGTGGTGATGGACAGCCGCTTGCCGCCGCTGCGTTCGGACTCGCGTGCCACAAAGAACAGTTGCGCATTCCATGAGCCGCTGGCACCGCTGGCCAGGTCCACGCGCCATACATTGCCCGCAAGATCACCGGCATAGGCCACGTCCACCTTGCCATCGCCGTTGTTGTCCACCACGGCGGCGCGCGACAGGCCGTTCTTCGGCGCAGGCAGCGCGCTCAGCTCTGCGGCCGTCATGCCTGCCGCGAAATCAAAGCGCCGGATGACCTCGCCACTGGAGACATCCAGCACAAACAGGCTGGACTCGCCGGAGGCGCTGTTCGACGCCTGGTAGCCATTGGACAGGAATACCACCCACCTGCCCTTGGACCGGCCGGCGTCGTTGAGCCGCGCCACGACGGGCGTGGGCATCGAGTAACCCATGCGTTCGTCCTGTTCAACGCCGAACTCCCACAGCAACCGGGGGGAGGTGGGGTCCGTGACGTCCAGCGCGAAGACCTGCCGCCCGCCCGCGCCCAGGCTGCCGACCAGCACCCTGTGCCAGGCGTTGCCGAAGTAGACATCGGAGACCACGGGCGTCCCGTCCACGAAGTAGCGGTGGGGAGCGCCGCCCGCGCCATACCGGGACGCCAGGACATTGAGCGAATTCTTCACCCCCGATGGAATGAAGGCGAACTCCTCCTTGCCAGATGCCGCGTCGAAGGCGTGCAGCATGCCGTCGTTGGCGCCCACATACAGCATCTCCTTGGCAGCCTGTTTCGCGGCAAAGGCGGCATAGGTGGCACTGCCCTCCAGCTTGTCCGCGGCGGAGGCGCGGTACAGGCCGCCCTTGACCCGCACCAGCGAGGAATTGACGATGTCGCCCAGCACATTGGGCTTTCCGCTGGCCAGGGGCTTGCGCACGCGCAAGTCATCGCGCACCTCGCCACGCAGGAACTCGATGCGCTTTTTTGCCTGGCCATCGGCGGAGTTCGTGGCCGGGTCCGTGTTGAGCACGGCCAGCCAGGACGCATCGGAACGCTGCCCGCTGAGACTGGAGTACGTGAAAGGGCTCAGCGACACGGCACTGCCGGTCCTGCTGGGGTAGTAGATCTTGCGGTCATCGGCGGACCGCTCCGACAGGAGTTCCGCCGCGCTCCACACCAGCGTTCTGTCGCTGGTGGTGAGCTTCTCGCGGATGACATCGCCGCTCCAGTACTGGACCTCGAACGTGGTCCGATACAGGTCGGCGCCTTCGCCCAGTGTCGCCGTGGGCATGTCCACGCTGACCGCCGTCACGGAACTGATGTTCTGCAGGATGTCGTTGAACGCCTTGGTCAATTGGTCCTTGAGCGTGCCGGCATTGGTCACCAGAAAATAGTTGTCCGGATCTCCCGTGATCTTGGAGGGGTCGCGGTCCGGCACGCCGTACTTGGCGGCATACCACAGCGGTCCCTTCAGGAAGCTGCCCGCGTCGGTCGCATTGCCGGGAGTGAAGCTGCGGGTGGCCGTGAGCCCCAGGTTCGAGCATTCCGTGCGCTGCTGGGCCGAGATGCTGCCCCGGCAGTAGCCCGGATCGCGATTGGGGGGCGTGTTGTAGGCGTAGTAGGCCGAGGCGGTGTCCTTGTCACGCACCTCCAGGTACATGCCGTCCTTGGTGGTGCCCGAGATCACATAGCCCATGTGCTGCCCCAGGCCGCCAGCGGCGTACTCGGACACCATGTCGATCTTCACCTTGCCATCGGCCTGCAGCGCGATCGTGTAGCGCGCGATGGCGTCCATGTCATGGTCGGCGCCCTGCTCCACGTCCTCGTAGTTGATGCGGAACTCCGCATAGGGCCGCCCGCCATTGACCGAGGCATCGATGTCCGCCTTGCCCGTGTTGGCAATGTTGACCACGTAGTAGTCGACGATCTGGTTGGTCGGCGTGAAGACCGCATTGTTCACGGTGCTGCCACCGGCACTGCCGGAGACGGTCTTGGCAAACGGTGCAATGGTCACAAAGCGCTTGCCGCCGATCGGAAAGCGTATTTCCGGCAGCGGTGACGCAATGGCCACGGAGTAGGTCCTCAGCGCATTCTTGCCCTGGCTGTTGCCGAAGATGGCATTCCTGGCGCCGAAACGGGCCACGCCTGCGGCATAGTAGGTGCCTTCCTTGCTGGGCTCCTCGGGAGACAGGCCGCGCGCCCATGACAGGTCTGCAATGGTCTTGACCGAAGGAGCCTGGTCGGCATTGGCCGACGTTGACTGGCCGATGAAGAAGTTCTTCCCGTCTATGCGCTCGGCCGAGCCGATGGCCGCCACCTCGTCAGAGACATTGAAGCCATTGAGGGCGCTGGCGCCGACGCTCGCGTAGCGGCTGCCGGGCAGCTTGCCGTCGTAGGAGGGATTGATGTCGCTGAGCACCGTCATGACGGGACGGGAGCAGTACTGGTAGCCGCCCCCGCCTTCGGCCTTGGCCCTGTAGGGCGTTTCCCAGGCGGGCTTGGACAGGCCCAGGGACGCATCCTTGGAAGAGCCGCCAGCGTAGTCATAGATGCCGAGGGCCTGGGACGCGCCGCCGAAGTAGCGCATGGTCTCGAACATCATCTCGCTGATGGGATTGCCCCACATGGCGCACTTCGAAGGCTTGTCCAGCGAACTGATGGGGCCGGACGTGATCCAGCCGCATTCCACGTATTTGCCGCCGGTGTAGCCGATCAGCCGCTGGCGGTCTATGTTGGCGACCACGCCATTGACACCCGTCTTGAACTGGCCCGTCTGAGGGTCGACTTCCTCTGCGAAATTGCCGATATTGCGACGCAGCACGCCGCCGGCGATGTTTTTCTCGTACGAGCCTGTGAGCAGGCCGAAGTACATCTTCCCGTTCTCCCCGAAGTCGTGCAGCAGCCCCGTGGGCTTGTAGATGGTCTTGCCACCGTTGGGATAGGCCTTGCAGCTGGCCTCGAGCAACTGGACATTGCTGCTGGAGCAGGCCTCCACAAGCAGGTTGTAGTCGGTGATCCTGCTGCTGGCCCGCGCGCACGAATTGCCGCCTGCACAGTTGCTCTGCCCTGCAAAGCCCTCCTGGGACACCCAGTCCCAGATCTGGAACGAGGAGTCATTGAGCACGCGCAACTGGGTGATGACGCCAGCGGCCTCCCCCAGCGTGGTGACGGCAAACAGATGGCGCGTGCCGACCGCCGGCGGGCGCAGCGGCGCATAGTCCGAAATGCTGTAGACCTTGGCATCCCGCGCAGGGTCATAGGCCTTGCCCCAGCTGTGCGCATCCCTGGGAATGTAGGCGGTCTGCAAAACGGTGCGCGAAGCCGTGTCCTCCGCACGCATGCCGCCATAGAGCACGCGGCGTATGGCGTCCATGCGCGATGTGCCCAGATAGTTCAGGAAGTCGCCGCTCCAGTGGTTCGAGCACTTTTTCCTGTTGCTTCCGGTCGCTGCCTGCGAGGGCACGAAAACACCCTTGGAATAGCTGTAGCAGACGTTGTTGTTGAAGTAGCCGTAGTAGTCGATCTGGTCCGGCTTGTACCCGACATCGATCACACCGTCGCCGTTGAGGTCGGAGGCATCGTTGTAGGCCTCGTAGTACAGCTTGTGGTCACGCCCCATCACCAGCATGTTCAAGGGCGCCAGCGCCTGGTTCACGAACAGCGGCATCTGGGACAGCACGGTGTCCGCGCGCCCCTGGGCATGCGCCGGCGTACTGGCCAGTGCCAATGCGCACGTCCACAGCGCCAGGGCCGGCCACGCGCGTGCCAGGCCCTGGCGCCCCCTCGGACCATGCATGGTTTTCCAACTTGCAATGCGAGCCATTGAAGCTCCCTCCCCCTGCTTACTTTATGAACATGTTGACGCTGGACCGCAGGCACAGCGCATGCGCTCCGCAGGCCTGGGCCTGCTCCTTTTCCGTGGCCTGGGCATTGACCTCATAGAAGTCCGTGCAGCCGGTGGCGGGTGCATCCAGCGCGGACGTCGCACTACCCGACTTGGGACAGGCGGTCGTGATGTATCGGGGATACCAGTACCCATCGGGCTGCTGAAACCCGGCCGCCTTGGCCTTGGTCGTCCGGAAATCCGTACCGAGCCCGATGGAGTCCGTACGCACATCGGATACCGAGCAGGGAATGCCGCTGCCCTCGGCCACCGGAGTGCTGGCGCCATTGCAAGGCTTGAGTGCGACGGCATGCTCCAGCAGCTTGCGCTCACCTTCTCGCAGCGTGCCATCCGCGGTTTCATACAGCCGCTGGCTATCCACCATGTTGGCGGCGATGCGTGCCTCCAGCGTGGCCACGCGCATGCCGACCACCGCCAGCAGCAACACCAGCAGCAGCATGATCATGGACACCAGCAAGGCATTGCCGCGCTGGCGCCCGTGCAGGACACAGGACATGCAGCGGCGGCTCCGGGCTCCGATCAGCGCGGTCATGGCATCAGATTCCTCAGGGTGAGCGTGCCGGTGGCCAGTTGCAGCAGGGAGCCGGCATTCGCATCGCATCGGGCCCGGGCGCCGCCCAGTTGCGCCCAACGCTCGCAGACGGTGGAGGTCATGCCCTGCGTCACCTTGCCGGAGCTTTCCAGCAAGAGGGCAAGGCGCAGGGAACGGATGGCTTCCTGCTTCCCGGGCAACGTGGCCGTGAAGGCATCGACCCTGCGTATCGCGCCGGGCGCTGTCTGCCGATCGATGCCGAACTCGAAATGCACCGCCCGCACGCCATCGGCGAGCGGCACAACCTCCTGCGCGGCCCGGCAGACCAGCACACCACTTTCGACGGTGTATTTCTCCGCGAACATGCCGGTCGCCGGCGCCGGAGCGTCATAGGGGCCCGCGGCCCCCAGGTTCGCCGGCGTGCCCGCACAGTCGGTTTCCGCAGCGTCCCGGGGCTGGAAGCGAAGGCAGACGGTCTGCGCGTCAGCCGCGTAGAGCGCCTGTCCCTGAGCGAACTGGCAGCCGTTGGGATGGGGCGAGGAATCGGCAGGAAATGCGTCGAACATCGCCTGCGAAGGATCTCTCCTGTAGCCTGCCTTGGAGAACTCGGAGTCCAGCACGGCCAGCGCCAGCCGGCTGTTGCCGAGGTTCTCGCTCTGCCCCACGCGAAAACCGAAGCTCGACAGCCCCTGCATGTAGATGGTGGTGGCAATCAGCACGAGGAACAGGCCGATGGCCAGCGCCACCAGAATCTCCACCAGGGACAGGCCCGCCTGGGACGGCATGCGCATGCGGCACGCCCGTGCGCCCGGCCCGCGCTCAAAGCCGCGACCGCAGCGTGAATGTGCAAAATTCATTGTCGCTTCCATCCAGACATTGGCCTTTCTTGACCGGCCAGGCCACCGTCACGGACACCAGGCCATCGGCATCGGCGCTCACGGCGAAGGAGCTGTCGATGCGGTCCGCGGTGAGATCGGGCACCAGCTTGCGGGCCCGCTCGCCCCAGCAGGCCAGGCGCTGCGCCCGCGGCTGCGGCAAAGGCTGGCAGGCCACAGGTGCCGCGGGCATCGCGGCACCCTCCAGCTTCTGGTAGCCGCCCAGTTCAGCCACGGGCGCGCCCTTCGCGTCCAGGACCGTGGCCGTGTCCCCCCGCAGGGTCTCCAGCAGTTCGGAAGCCAGCATGGATGCCATCTGGCGACGCTCGGTATCCACGGTGTATTCAATGGCACGCACATGGATGCGCACGGCGCCCAGCAGCCCCACGGCCACCAGCAGCACGGCGACGAGTACCTCGATAAGGCCTGCGCCGCTTTGACTGCGAGAAGGAAAAGGAATGGACATGTGGCAGACCCGTTGCACGCGCATCAGCAACTGCCGCCGGCAGGCAGCCGCTGCTGGCGCACAAGCCCGGCGCGAGTCACTCTCAGGCAGTGCACGCGCGTGGCATGGCGAGCCGTGACGGTCAGCGTGTACAGCGTGCTGGCGCCGGAGAACTGCCTGGCGGTCCCCGTGGTTTCGAACAGGACGCCCTGCGAAGAATCACCGGAGGGCGACACGGTCACGGCATCAGGCACCCGGGCCTCGCGCACCAGCTGCCCTCCCGACTTGGCGGACCATGTCTGTCCCGCGCCCACGAAGCTGCTTTCCACCCGTTTGTAGACCGCTTCGGAGCGAGCCAGCTGCAGCAACGACTGCAACTCGAGCGCAGCCGAGCTGACGCGCTGGTTGGCTATTTGAGCGATGAAGGAAGGAGCGGCCAGAGCCGCCAGAATCGCGACCAGCGCCACCACCACCATCATCTCGATGAGGGTGAAGCCACGGGGCCATTGCCATGTGCCGCCTGGACAGCCGTTGCGCGTGTGACCGGGGTTTTTCATGCAAGCGTGCTTCTCGTTGCCGGGGAACCATGCGACAGGCCTGCAAGCCCTACGCCATTGCTCTTGATTGATGTTTGCAATCGTAATGCAAAGGCAATTTAGAACACCTATTGACACAGGTTATGGGACAAATATAGGACTTGTCTTATAAAAACCTGCGCAAAGCGCAACACCCCATCCAGCAAGCCCGGCCCGCCGTCCGTGCACGCAAGCTCGGCGGGACGGCCCGCGCAACGGGCATGGCATGGCCACGGTGGCGATACGGCAGGTCCCGAAGTCAGGAGGCAGGCCTCGCACCAAGCGCCTGAAAATCCACCGCAGCATGCGCGGCCGCAATCCAGCCGCAGCGCAATTGGCGATGCGAATATCCCGTCAGCTTCCAGCCCGAGGAAGATAAAGTTTGCGCCCAAAGCAAAAATCCCCAGTGCATTTCTGCACTGGGGATTTTCTTGTTTGGGGTGGCTGATGGGGCTCGAACCCACGACAACAGGAATCACAATCCTGGACTCTACCAACTGAGCTACAGCCACCGTTGAAGCATTCGATTATATGCCAAAAACCAGCAGACAAATGCTTTGGAACAGGCGTTGCGTGACGGATCGGGTGCAGCAGGAACAACGGCGCATCGGGGGACGCGGGCAAAGGGCAGGATGGCGCCATCCTCCATGCAGCCGCAGCCGGCAGGGACCTTGTCCGGCGCACCTGAAGCTGCCGGGGACAAGCTGCCGGGCACAAGCAGTCCCCCTGCCGCCCAAAGCAAAAATCCCCAGAGCATTTCTGCTCTGGGGATTTTTTTATTTGGGGTGGCTGATGGGGCTCGAACCCACGACAACAGGAATCACAATCCTGGACTCTACCAACTGAGCTACAGCCACCGTAGAAGAACGCTATTCTATTCCAAAAAACTGCTTGATTTCTGAAATTTCTGTTTTTCTAGAAATTTCCCTCATCAGGGGCGCGGGACCTTGATCTGCACCTTGAGCTGTTTCTTGAGAAGCTCGTAGTATGCCATAGCTTCCGCCACGGCCGAGCTTCGCAGGAAGTCCTGCTTCTGCGCGGCAGCCGCCTGCGCATCATCGGCCGGACGCTCGACGATGCGGTTGATCTTGACCACGGCATAGCCTTGCGCGCCCAGGTCAACACCCGTCCACGCAGGCAGCTGGGCCGTGGGCGCACGCAGGGCAGCGTCCACCACTTCGCGCGACTGGCCTTCGGGCTGGTCACGGCTGATCACCTTGGCTGCGGGCAATTGCGCCGCGTCAGGCTTGGCCTTCCATGCGGCGAGCTTGGCTTCGCCATCGGCCTTGGCCAGTTCGGCGGATTTTTGCGCCACATACAGGGTGCGCAGCTTGTCGCCGACCTCGGCCATGGGCAGCGTGCGGGCAGGCGTGTACTCCACCACGCGGCCGGCCACCAACTGGTTGGAACCCAGCTCCACCGCATCGGTGTTGCGCTTGTTGTTGAGCGAATCGCTGGAGAACAGCGCCTCCAGGAAACGGGGATTGGCCAGGGGGCCCTTGACGTTGGGGCCGGGCTGGCGCGTCACATGGTCTGCCTTTTGCACGGTGAGCTTGAACTTCTCGGCCACGGGCTGCAGGCTGTCCGACTGCTCGTAGACCGCGTTGGAGAAGCCTTCCGCCAGTTCGGCGAACTTGCGCTGCGCCTGCTGCTGCTTGAGTTCTGCTTCCAGCTTGGGACGCATTTGCTCGAAGCTCGGCGCCTTGGGCTTCTTGATGTCCACCAGCGAGATGATGTGGTAGCCGAAGTCGCTGTGCACCACGTCGCTGATGTCGCCGACCTTCATTCCGAAGGCTGCGTCCTCGAACGGCTTGACCATGGCGCCACGACCGAAGTAGCCCAGGTCGCCACCCGATGCAGCGGAGCCGCCGTCCTGCGAGTTGGCCTTGGCCAGCTCGGCGAAGCGCTTGGGGTCCTTGCGCAGCTCGGCCAGCAGTTCCTCGGCCTTGGCCTTGGCTTTCTCCTGCTCTGCCGCGGGGGCATCCTTGGATGCGTTGATCAGGATGTGGCTGGCGCGGCGCTCCTCGGGACCGGCCAGGCGCTCGGCGTTCTGGTTGTAGTAGGAACGCACATCGTCTTCGCTCAGCGTGATGCCGGCCTCGATGCTGGGCACATCCAGCAGCAGGTATTCCACCTTGGCCTGCTCCAGTTGCTGGAACTGGCTGGTGTGGGCGTCGTAGTAGGCCTTGAGGTCGGCCTCGGTGGGCTGGACCTTGCTGGCGTAGGCGCTGGCTTCGAAGCGTGCCACCTGCACTTCGCGGCGCTGGTACAGCGCATCGATGGCCTGCTTGACCTGGGCGTCGGTCGCAAAGGCCGTGCCCGTGACGCCACCCATCACCTGGTTCATGGACAGTTCGCGGCGCAGATTGGCCTCGAAGCCCTCAGGCGTCAGGCCCTGCGATCCGACCAGGGCGCGGTAGGCTTCGGCATCCATGGAGCCATCCGGCTTCTTGAGCGCGGCAATCGCGGGAATCTCCTGCAGCGTGCGCACCAGCTGTGCATCGGATGCGGCCAGGTGCATCTTCTGCACGGCAGCGGCCAGCACCTGGTCACGCACCATCTTCTCCAGCGTGGCGTAGCGCGCCTGCGGCGAATCCAGCAGCTTGGGGTCGACGTTGGGGTTCTCGGCGCGCAGGCGGTCGCTTTCCATGCGGTGCGCGTTCTCCCAGTCGGCCTGTTTGATCTCATGTCCATCCACACGCGCGACGATCACGCTGGATTCGGTGAAGTAGTTCTGGTTGACCCCCACGAAGATGAACGAGGGAATGATCAGCAAGAACAACAAGATCATCACGAACTTGGAATGCTTGCGGATGGATTCGAACATGGTCTGTCTTTCAGTGGCAGAAATAGAAAAGGCGAACTTTCGTTCGCCTTTTGTTCTTGGTGGGTGCTGACGGGGTCGAACCGCCGACCTACGCCTTGTAAGGGCGCCGCTCTACCAACTGAGCTAAGCACCCCACCTTGACTGGTGTCAGTTCAGGGCATCCTTCAATGCCTTGCCCGGACGGAACTTGGGAACCTTGGCGGCCTTGATCTTGATGGTCTCGCCGGTGCGGGGGTTGCGGCCCGTGCGGGCGGCGCGCTTGCCAACGGCGAATGTACCAAAACCAACGAGCGACACTGTACCACCCTTTTTGAGGGTTTTCTTCACAGCCTCAATCGTGGAATCCAGTGCGCGAGCAGCCGCAGCCTTGGAGATGTCGGCGTTGTTAGCGATGTGCTCAATCAGTTCGGTTTTATTCACAAGATGCCTCTGGAGAAATAAGTGAATGGAATGTCTCTGCGGCCACCAACTTGGCGCGACCAGAAACCCGGCGCGACGGATACGGAATCTGGCTTGCCGTTCGACGCTTGCCTCGGGGCAGGCATCGGTGAATTAAAGCCATCGACCTTCCAGGTGTCAATGCACGCTGTGCATCGCAACGACAGGGCACGATTCTATGCGGTTTTGGCGCCAGCTTTGGCTTTGCGGCCGGTTTTTTGCGCGCAGCGGGTGCTAGCGGCTTCACGAATTGACAAGGGTTGACAATGGACTTGCCCGCCGCAGGCCTTGCCAGTGCTGCAATGCGCCTTGGCGCTGCGCGCCGGCAAGGCTGCAGCAGCTGCCCTGCCTCACTCATATGCTTCCAAAAGAAGAGCACCCCAGACCGCCCCGCATGTCAGGCGCATGGGCTGGGGGAGCGATCCGCAACGCCCTCAGTGCGTGACCCGCGCGCGGATCTCGGGCAGGGCTTTTTGCAGGTAGTACACCATGGACCAGACGGTGAGCACGGCGGCCACCCAGATCAGCACCTGGCCCCAGACGCCGGTGTCGATCATGCCGAACACACGGCCGTCGTACAGCAGGAAGGGGATGGCCACCATCTGCGCCGTGGTCTTGAGCTTGCCCAGCATGTGCACGGCCACGCTCTTGCCCGCGCCCAGGTGGGCCATCCATTCGCGCAGGGCCGAGATGGCGATCTCGCGGCCGATGATGATCAGGGCCACGAACACATCGGTGCGCTGCAGATGCACCAGCACCAGCAGCGAGGCGCAGACCAGGAACTTGTCGGCCACGGGATCGAGGAAGGCGCCGAAGGCCGATGTCTGGTTGAGCTTGCGCGCCAGGTAGCCGTCGAGCCAGTCGGTGGCCGCGAAGACGATGAACATGACCGTGGCGACCAGGTTGCGGGTCGCCACGTCGAAAGGCGCATAGAACACCCCGACGATCAGCGGAATCGCGACGATCCGCGTACAGGTCATCAAGGTGGGGATTGTGAGAAACATGGCCGCCATTGTGTCACGTACCTTGGTGTTTGAGGTTCTGTTTGCGGGCCTGCGGTGCAGCCCGCGGGACAGTCGTTTCAATGCAATGCACGGTAGATATCTTCAGCCAGCGCGGCCGAGATGCCGTCCACGCTGCACAGGTCTTCCACCGTGGCTTCCGATACGCCGCGCACGCCGCCGAAGCGCTGCAGCAGGCGCGCGCGCTTCTTGGGGCCCACGCCCGGAATCTCCTCGAGCTTGCCGCCGCCTACGCGCACCTTGGCGCGCGCCGCGCGCATGCCGGTGATGGCGAAGCGGTGGGCCTCGTCGCGGATCTGGGCCACCAGCATCAGCGCGGCCGAGTCGTAGCCCAGGTAGATCTTCTCGCGCCCGTCGGCAAAGACCAGCTCCTCCAGGCCGACCTTGCGCCCCTCGCCCTTTTCCACGCCCACGATGCGCGAGACATCGAGCCCCAGCTGCTCGAAGACTTCGCGCGCCATGCTGACCTGGCCCTTGCCACCGTCGACCAGCACCAGGTCCGGCAGTTGCGGCTGCTTGCCGGTGAGCTCGGCACCGTCCGCCTCTCTTTGCGCCTCGGCCACGCGGCTGTAGCGGCGCGTCAGCACCTGGCGCATGGCGGCATAGTCGTCGCCGCCCGTGATGCCTTCGATGTTGAAGCGCCGGTATTCGCTGCTTTGCATCTTGTGGTGATGGAAGACCACGCAGGAGGCCTGCGTGGCCTCGCCTGCCGTGTGCGAGATGTCGAAGCATTCGATGGTGAGCTCGTCCAGGTTCTCGCAGGCCAGGTCCAGCGCCTCGACCAGCGCGCGCGTGCGCGCCTGCTGCGAGCCTTCTTCGGCCAGCAGGCGGGCCATCTGGATGTCGGCGTTTTTTTGCGCCATCTCCAGCCAGATGCGCCGCTGCTCGCGCGGCTGCTGCACGGCGGTGATGCGCACGCCGCCTTGCTCGCTCAGCAGCGCCAGCAGTTTCTTGTCCACCGGGTGGCTGACGATGAGCACGGGCGGCACGGCCACGCCGGTGTAGTGCTGGGCGATGAAGGCCTCCAGCACGATCTCCTCGACCGGCCGCGCGGACTCGGCAAGACGGGCCTCTTCCTCGCCGGCGTAGACCGAGGCGGCATCGCCCAGGTTGGCGGGAAAGTACGGCCGGTCGCCCAGGTGGCGGCCGCCGCGCACCATGGCCAGGTTCACGCAGGCGCGGCCGCCCTGCACCTTCACGGCGAGGATGTCCACGTCGCGGTCGTCGGCGGTTTCTATGACCTGCTGGTGCAGCACGCGCGACAGTGCCGTCATTTGGTTGCGCACCTCGGCGGCCTGCTCGTATTCCATGCGCCCGGCGTGCTCCATCATGCGGGCCTCCAGCTGGCGCAGCAGTTCCTGGGTCTCGCCGCGCAGCATGGCCTCGGCATTGCGCACATCCAGCGCATAGGCTTCGGGCGAGATCAGGTCCACGCAGGGGCCGGAGCAGCGCTTGATCTGGTAGAGCAGGCAGGGCCGCGAGCGGTTGGCGAAGACCGTGTCCTCGCAGGTGCGCAGCCTGAAGACCTTTTGCAGCAGCTGGATGCTTTCCTTGACGGCCCAGGCATTGGGATAGGGGCCGAAGTAGCGGTGGCGCTTGTCCACGGCGCCGCGGTAGTAGGCCATGCGGGCGAAGAGCTGGTGGGCCGGCTCGCCATCCCGGCCGTCGCGCGCGGCCACGCCGGTGATCTTCAGATAGGGATAGCTCTTGTCGTCCCTGAACAGGATGTTGTACTTGGGTTGCTGCGTCTTGATCAGATTGTTTTCGAGCAGCAGGGCCTCGGCCTCGGAGCGCACCACCGTGGTCTCCATGCGGGCGATCTTGCCCACCATGTGGCCTATGCGCGTGCCGCCATGGTTCTTGGTGAAGTAGCTGGAGACGCGGCGCTTGAGGTTGATGGCCTTGCCCACGTACAGCAGCGTGCCTGCCGCGTCGAAATAGCGGTAGACGCCGGGCAGGCCCGGCAGCGCTGCCACCTGGGCCAGCAGTTCATCGGAATGGGGTTCGGACATGCGCCTATTGTGGCCGCTGCCCGGGCCCGCCGCAGCGGGCCTGCGGGCCCTCGGGCTCTTACTCGGCCTCGATCTTCGAGGACTTGACCACCTGGGCCCAGTTGGCCCAGTCGGTCTTGACCATGGCGCCGAGCTGCTGCGGGTTCATGTAGTCGGCCGTGGCGCCCTGCTCCTGCGCCTTTTGCTTGAAGGCCGGGTTCTCCACGACCTTCTTGAGGTCTGCCGTGAGCTTGTCGATCACGGGCCTGGGCGTGGCGGCGGGCGCGAACACGGCAAACCAGGAGGTGGCGTTGACGCCTGCGTAGCCGGCCTCGGCCGTGGTGGGCGCATCAGGCAGGCTGGGCAGGCGCTGCGTGCCGGTGACGGCCAGCACGCGCAGCTTGCCGCTTTGCACATGGGGCATGAAGGGCGGCGCCGTGCCGAAGGTCAGGTCCACCTGGCCACCCAGCAGGTCCTGCAGCGCGGGGCCCGTGCCCTTGTAGGGGACGTGGACCATCTTGATGCCGGCCTGCTGCTCCAGCATGGCGCCGGTCACGTGCTGCAGCGATCCGTTGCCGGAAGAGGCGTAGTTCAGCTTGCCCGGGTTGGCCTTGGCATAGGCCACGAGTTCGGCCAGCGTCTTCACGGGCAGCTCGGACCGCACCACGATGATCTGCGGCGCCGACAGCACATTGGCCACGGGCTGGAAGTCGCCCTGCTCCCAGGTGCGGGCCTTGGTCAGGTGGGGCGAGATCACGTGGTAGCCCGAGTACTGCATGAGCAGGGTGTAGCCATCGGCCTCGGCACGCTTGACCAGGCTGGCCGCGATGGAGCCGTTGCCACCGCCCTTGTTGTCCACCACCACCGACTGGCCGATCACCGGCGCCAGCGCCTGGGCCGCCATGCGCGCGGCCAGGTCGGTGGTGCCGCCGGCTGCGGCCGGCACGATCATGGTGATGGTCTTGGCGGGGTAGCCGCCCTGGGCCAGCGCGGCCGTGCCGCCCAGGCCCAGTCCTGCGATGGCCATGGCCACGGCTGCGATCTGTCTGCGTTGAATCTTCTTCATCTTTGTCTCCTTGGTTTGCTCGGTTCTTGTGAATGAGAATGCGCGCCGGCCTCAGCCCTTGGCCAAAGCCCGTTCGCGGATGGCTGCAAAGTCGGCCGGTGGCTGGTGCAGGTCCAGCCGCGCGCCGGCCTTGGCGATCTGGCTGGCCGTGTCATGACCGATCAGCGCGGGCAGGCTGCGCGCGGCCGCAACGATCTGCGCCAGGTCCACGCCGGTGTCGTAGCCCATGAGCTGCAGCGCGTGGACGATGTCCTCCGTGCAGGCATTGCCCGAGGCGCCCGGCGCATAGGGGCAGCCGCCCAGGCCGCCGATGGAGGCATCGAAGCGGTCGCCGCCCGCCTCGATGGAGGCCAGCACATTGGCCAGCGCCATGCCGCGCGTGTTGTGGAAATGCAGGGTCATGCCCAGCTGCGGCCAGCGCTGCCGGAAGGCGGCCACCATGGCGCGCACCTGGGTCGGGAAGGCCATGCCCGTGGTGTCGCACAGCGTGATGCCCTGCACGCCCAGATCGGCAAAGCGCTGCACCCAGCCGAAGACTTCCTGCTGCGGCACATCGCCCTCCATGGGGCAGCCAAAGCAGCACGACAGCGAGACATTGACGGGCACGCCCGCCTGCTGCGCCGTGGCCACGACCTGGGCCAGCGCCGCGAACGACTGGCTGCGCTGCATGCGCAGGTTGCACAGGTTGTGGGTCTCGCTGACCGACATGACGAGGTTGAGTTCGTCCGTGCGCGCCTCGATGGCGCGCTCGGCGCCCCGCGCATTGGGCACCAGGGCGGTGTAGACGGTGCCGGGGCGGCGCTCTATCTCACGCATGACGATTTCGCCGTCGCGCAGCGCGGGAATGGCGGTGGGCGAGACAAAGGCCGTGACCTCGATCTTGGACAGGCCGGCCTGCGACAGTGCATTGACCAGGGCGATCTTGTCCTCGGTGGGGACGAAGGCCTGCTCCATCTGCAGCCCGTCGCGCGTGCCGACCTCGTTGAAGAAAACGCGGCGGCCCGCGCCCTGCCAGACATCCGTGGTGTGGAGGACGGCGTTCATTGGATCACTCCCTTGCTGCGCAGCAGCGCAATCTGTTCGGCCGTGAGGCCGGCCTCGGCCAGCACCGCGTCGGTGTCGTCGCCCACATGGGGGGCGCTGGTGCGCACCGTGCCCGGCGTGAGCGAGAGCTTGGGCACGATGCCCGGCACCTCGATGTCGTCGCCGTCGCGCGTGTGCTGGCTGAGGATCATGTCGCGGGCGCGGTAGTGCGGGTCCTCGGCAATGTCCTTGGCGGTGTAGACCTTGCCGGCCGGCACGCGTGCGGCGGCCAGCTGGTCCATCACGGCCTGCACGCTCTGCGTGCGCGTCCAGCCGCCGATGACGGCATCGATCTCGGCAATGCGCGCCACGCGGCCCGCGTTGTCGGCCAGTTGCGGATCGTCGGCCAGGTCCTGGCGGCCGATGGTGGCCATCAGGCGCTTGAAGATGGAGTCGCCATTGCCGGCCACCAGCACCCAGCCGTCCTGGCAGGGATAGGCGTTGGACGGCGCAATGCCCGGCAGCGCACTGCCCGCCGCCTCGCGCACGGCGCCGAAGGCGCTGTATTCGGGCAGCAGGCTTTCCATGACGTTGAACACGGCCTCATGCAGCGCCACGTCGATGACCTGGCCGGCACCGCCGTTCACCTTGCGGTGGTACAGGGCCATCATCACGCCGATCACGCCATGCAGCGCGGCCAGCGTGTCGCCAATCGAGACGCCCACGCGCACCGGCACGCGGCCTGGCTCGGCCGTCAGGTGGCGCAGGCCGCCCATGGCCTCGCCGATCACGCCAAAGCCCGGCAGGTCGCGGTAGGGGCCGGTCTGGCCGTAGCCCGAGATGCGCAGGATGACCAGCCCGTGGTTGAGCGCATGCAGCTCTTCGGGCGACATGCCCCAGCCTTCCAGCGTGCCGGGGCGGAAGTTCTCGACCAGCACATCGGCCTCGGCGATCAGGCGCCGCGCGATGTCCTGGCCCTCCTGCTGGCGCAGGTCCAGCGCCACCGAGCGCTTGTTGCGCGACTGCACCTGCCACCAGACCGAGGTGCCGTTCTTGATCAGGCGCCAGTTGCGCAGCGGATCGCCCGCGCCCGGCGCCTCGATCTTGACCACGTCGGCGCCGAACTCGCCCAGCGTCTTGCCGCAGAACGGCCCTGCGATCAATTGCCCCATCTCGACCACGCGCACGCCGTTGAGTGCGCCGGGGGTGGGAACCAGCCTTGTCTGTTGTGTCATGGGTTAGCGCTTCCTCTTTGTCTCCTGCGGCCAGCCTCCGGTGGCATTGCCGCGGCGCCGATCTTGCCGCCGTCCGCGCCGGCCGCAAAACGCTCAAGTGCGACGCTGCCATCGCAAACCGGCATGGCAGAACCCAGCCGGGCGGGGCCGGGAGATAATCGCCACCCCATGAAACTCGACCCGATTTCGCTGCGCCTGTTCGTGGCCGTGATGGAGGAAAGCGCCATCGCCCGCGCCGCCGCACGTGAACACATCGCCCCCTCGGCCGCCAGCCGGCGGCTGGCCGAGCTGGAGAGCCAGCTGCAGGTGGAGCTGTTCACCCGCAGCAACCGCGGCAGCGTACCCACGGCCGCCGCCTATGCACTGCTGAACATGGCGCGCGGCGTGCTCAATGACCTGGACGGCATCGGCGAGCAGATGCGCGAGTACGGCAGCGGCCTGCGCGGCCATGTGCGCGTGATGGCCAACATCTCGGCCATCACGCAGTTCCTGCCCTCCCAGCTGCAGCGTTTCCTGGACCAGCACCCGCATGTGGACGTGCGCCTGCAGGAGCGGGTGAGCAGCGACATCGCGCGCGCCGTGGCCGACAACGAGGCCGACATCGGCATCCTCAACCAGGGCAGCTACGGCGAGAAGATCCGCCTGCGCCCGTACCGGCGCGACCGCCTCATCGTCATCGTCCCCCAGGGCCATGCGCTGGCGCGCCGGCGCTCGCTGCGGCTGGCCCAGGTGCTGGACCATGACCTGGTGGGCATGCACGCCGGCAGCGCGCTCAACCACCAGATCACGCGCGCCGCGGCCGACCTGGGCCTGCAGCCCCGGCTGCGCATGAAGGTCACGGGCTATGACGCGCTGTGCCTGATGGTGGCCTCGGGCCTGGGCGTCGGCATCCTGCCCGAAGGCAGCGCACGCCTGTACCTGGGCGCCCTGCCGCTGCGCTGCATTGCGCTGGACGAGCCCTGGGCCGAGCGCCAGCTGATGCTGTGCGTGCGCTCGCAGGAGGCCCTGCCGCCCGTGGCGCAGTTGCTGGTCGAACACCTGTGCGAACCCTGATTCCGATGCTTGCCTTCAACCCCATCCCCCCGGCCCCTCTGCCAGAACAGGCCGCCGCACGGACCTGGGACATCTTCTGCCAGGTCATAGACAACTTCGGCGACATCGGCGTGTGCTGGCGCGCGGCGGCCGACCTGGCCTCACGCGGCCAGCGCGTGCGGCTGTGGATGGACGACGCCAGCGCCCTGGCCTGGATGGCGCCCCGGCCGCACCCGGCCGGACTCAGCGTGCACGGCTGGCCCACGCAGGCGCAGGACATTCCGCAGGCCGTGGGTGATGTGGTCATCGAGGCCTTCGGCTGCGAGATTCCGCCGCCCTTTCTGGCGGCCATCGCGCGCCGCGCGCCGCTGTGGATCAACCTGGAGTACCTGTCGGCAGAGGACTATGTGGAGCGCTGCCACCGCCTGCCCTCGCCGGTGATGTCGGGGCCGGCTGCGGGGTTGACGCGCTGGTTCTTCTACCCGGGCTTCACGGCCGCCACGGGCGGCCTGCTGCGCGAGCCGGACCTGGCCGCGCGCCAGGCGGCTTTTGCTTCCGAGGGCCGGCAGGCCTGGCGCACACGCCACGGCATAGGCACCGGTGATTGCGCCATCTCGCTGTTCTGCTACGAGCCCCCTGCCCTGCCGCACTGGCTGTGCCAGCTGCATGCTGCGCCGCCCGCACCACAGGCCACGCATCTGCTGGTGACGCCCGGGCGCGCGGCAGCCGCGGTGCAGCAGGCCATGGCCGGCGTGACCGCCGTAGACCAAGGTGCGGTGACCCGGCATGCGCTGCAGCCCTGCCCCCAGCCGCAGTTCGACGAGATGCTCTGGGCCTGCGACCTGAACCTGGTGCGCGGCGAGGATTCGCTGGTACGCGCGCTGTGGGCCGGCCAGCCCCTGGTCTGGCACATCTATCCCCAGCACGACGACGCCCACCACGACAAGCTAGACGCCTTCCTGGACTGGCTGCAGGCGCCGGCCAGCCTGCGCGCCTTCCACCATGCCTGGAACGGCATGGCACCGGCAAGCACCCTGCCCGCAATCACGCCTGCGCTGCTGCAGCAATGGCAGGAATGCGTGCAGGCGGCGCGCCTGCGGCTGCTGCAACAGACCCCATTGATTGAGCAGCTGCAAGCTTTCGTGACCGAAAAAAGCTAGAATGCACGTTTTGCCTCCCTGGAGGCGCCGTTGCGGGCGACCGCCAGCCGGCCGCCATCGACCAACCAGGGTTGCACCCGCCGCGGAACTGCGGCAGGCGCACCGTCCCAGCGACTTCGCTTGCCTGCCCTGTTGAGCGGCTTCAACCTCAGCCAAGCAAGCTATGAAAATCGCTCAAGAAATCCGCGCCGGCAACGTGATCATGCACGGCAAGGACCCGATGATCGTCCTGAAGACCGAATACGCTCGCGGTGGCCGCGGCGCCGCCACCGTGCGCATGAAGCTCAAGGCCCTGCTGTCGAACATGGGCACCGAAGTCGTGTTCAAGGCCGACGACAAGATCGACAACGTGATCCTGGACAAGAAGGAGTGCACCTACTCCTACTTCGCCGATCCGATGTACGTCTGGATGGATGCCGAATACAACCAGTACGAAGTGGAAGCCGCCAACATGGGCGACGCCATCAACTACCTGGAAGACGGCATGCAGGCCGAAGTCGTGTTCTACGACGGCAAGGCCATCTCCTGCGAACTGCCCACGTCCGTGGAACGCGAAATCACCTGGACCGAACCCGCCGTCAAGGGCGATACATCGGGCAAGGTGCTCAAGCCCGCCAAGATCGCCACCGGCTTTGAAGTGCCCGTGCCCCTGTTCGTGAGCCAGGGCGACAAGATCGAAATCGATACCCGCACGGGCGAGTACCGCAAGCGCGTCTAAACAACGCTTGCAGTTCCCTCTGCGAAGCCCCTGGCAGTCTCTGCCAGGGGCTTTTTCTTTGGGCGCGCGGCATCCATGCAGATATTTACCCGGGTTTAATTGACTTGCATATTTTACCCGGCTAATATCCGGCTCATGACTACCGACTCTTGCATGGCGGGCGCCGAGCCCGCACCCAGCTACACCATATTCCAGGGCCATGGCCGCGTGCTGCAGGGGGACAGGCCTGCCGTCCTGCAGTTCCTGCAAAGCCATGAACAGCAGCCGCAAGGCAGCGGATCGGCGCCGCCGCTGTGGGTTTTCGACGACCACAGCGGCATGCGGCTGGACCTGGACTGGCGCAGCGAACTGGCCGCATCGCCCGCACCCGGACAAGCCGCCGCACCGCGCAGCGTGGGCCGCCCCAAGCTGGGCGTGGTGGCACGCGAAGTCACCTTGCTGCCACGGCACTGGGAATGGCTGAACCGCCAGCCCGGCGGCGCCTCCGGCGCACTGCGCAGACTGGTGGACGAGGCGCGTGGCAAGCATGCCGCACAGGATGCCGTGCGCGCCGCCACCGAGGCCGCCTACCGATTCATGAGCGAGATGGCGGGCGACCTGCCCCATTTCGAGGACGCCAGCCGCGCCCTCTTTGCACACCAGGCCGACGCCTTTGCAAGGCACACCGCCACCTGGCCCGAGGATGTGCGAAGCTATCTGCAGCAACTGAGCAGCGCTGCCTGGTCCTCGCCGCCATCGCCAGCGCAGGACTGAAGCCCCCGCCTTCCATTGCATTTTCTCGTCGCATTAACAGACACAACATGACGAAACCTAACGAACCTCTGCCCCAGGCTGCTGCGCCTGCCGCATCCAGCCCCGCCGGGCCGCCCATCGCCCACGGCACCCAGCCGCTGTGGCGCACCTTCCTGGTGTTCCTGGGCCCCATGGTCCTGGCCAATATCCTGCAGTCGCTGTCGGGCACCATCAACAGCGTCTTCATCGGCCAGATGCTGGGCGTGCAGGCCCTGGCGGCCGTCGCGGCCTTTTTTCCGGTGATGTTTCTCTTCATCGCCTTCGTGATCGGCCTGGGCGCAGGCTCCTCGGTGCTGATAGGCCAGGCCTACGGTGCGCGCATGCATGACAAGCTGCGCGCCATCGCAGGCACGGCCATGTGCATAGGGCTGCTGTTCGGCGCCGTCGTGGCCCTGTTCGGCGGACTGTTCACCGAGCCGCTGATGCGTCTGCTGGGCACGCCGCCCGACATCATGGAACAGGCCACGCTGTATTCGCGCATCGTGCTGCTGGGCATGCCGGGGCTGTTCGTGTTCCTGCTGGCCACCTCGCTGCTGCGCGGCGTGGGCGACACGGTCTCGCCCATGCTGGCCCTGCTGATCTCCACCGGCACGGGCCTGGCCTGCACGCCGGCGCTGATCGCGGGCTGGGCCGGCCTGCCGCGCCTGGGCGTGGCCAGCGCGGGCGTGTCCATGATCCTGGGCTTCACCCTGGCCCTGGCCTGGCTGGGCTGGCGGCTGCGCCGCATAGCCAGCCCGCTGGCACCCAATGCCGCGCTGTGGAAGGCCATGCGCATTGACCGGACCCTGCTCAAGAGCATCCTGCGCGTGGGCATTCCCACGGGCGTGCAGATGATCGCCTCGTCCATGGCCGGGCTGGTCGTCGTGTCGCTGGTCAACGGCTTCGGCTCCAGCGCCACGGCAGCCTACGGTGCGGTCAACCAGATCAACTCGTTTGCGCAGTTCCCGGTCATTTCGGTGGCCATCACGGCCTCCATCCTCGGAGCCCAGGCCATTGGCGCGGGACGCAGCGAGCGCCTGGGCGCCATCACGGCCACGGCCATCCGCATGAACCTGGCATTGGGCGCCGCCCTGGCCCTGATCGGCAGCCTGTTCGCGCGGCCGCTGCTGGGCATGTTCATCACCGACGAGCAGGTGCTGGTGCTGGCCATCGAGCTGCTGTACATCGTGCTGTGGAGCGGCCTGCTGCTGGGCTGCTTCATTGCCCTGTCGTCCATCATGCGTGCCAGCGGCGATGTGGTCATTCCCACGGCCATCACCATCACGGTGCTCGCCGTGCTGGAGCTGCCCATGGCATGGTGGCTGAGCCGCAGCTTCGGGCTGATGGGAATCTGGATGGCCTTTCCGCTGTCCTACACCCTGACGCTGTGCCTGCAGACCGCCTACTACAAGCTGGTCTGGAAGAAGCGCCCGATCCGCCGCATGGTGTAAGGCGTGCGCCATGCAAAACAGGCTTCCCGAGGGAAGCCTGTTTTTTTGGGGGTGGGCAAAGCGTCAGGCGTTCAGGTCCAGCACCACGCGCCCTTCGATCTTGCCTTCATGCATGCGCGCGAAGATGTCGTTGATGTTCTCCAGCCGGTCGGTGGACACGGTAGCCTTGACCTTGCCCATGGCCGCGAAATCCAGCGACTCCTGCAGGTCCAGCCGCGTGCCCACGATCGAGCCGCGCACCGTCACGCCGCTGAGCACCATGTTGAAGATGGGCAGCGGGAAGCTGCCGGGCGGCAGGCCGTTGAGCGATACCGTGCCGCCGCGCCGCACCATGCCCAGCGCCTGCTCGAAGGCCTTGGGCGAGACCGCCGTGACCAGGGCGCCGTGCGCGCCGCCGATCTCTTTTTTCAGATAGGCCGCCGGGTCCGTGGTCATGGCATTGACCGTGACCTGTGCGCCCAGGCGCCGGGCCAGCGCCAGCTTGTCGTCATCCACGTCCACCGCCGCCACGTTCAGGCCCATGGCCTTGGCATATTGCACGGCCATGTGGCCCAGGCCGCCGATGCCCGAGATCACCACCCAGTTGCCGGGCCTGGTGTCGGTGACCTTCAGGCCCTTGTAGACCGTGACGCCCGCGCACAGCACGGGCGCGATCTCGATCAGGTCCACGCTGCCGGGCAGCAGGCCCACGAAATTGGCATCGGCCAGCGCGTACTGCGCAAAGCCGCCGTTGACGGAGTAGCCGGTGTTCTTTTGCTGCTCGCACAGCGTCTCCCAGCCGCCCAGGCAATGCTCGCAATGGCCGCAGGCCGTGTACAGCCACGGAATGCCCACGCGGTCGCCCTCCTTCACATGGGTGACGCCCGCGCCCACGGCGGCCACGTAGCCCACGCCTTCGTGGCCGGGAATGAAAGGCGGATTGGGCTTGACGGGCCAGTCGCCCTTCGCCGCGTGCAGGTCGGTATGGCAGACGCCGCAGGCCTCGATCTTCACCAGCACATGGCCGGGATCGGGCCTGGGCACCTGGACTTCCTCGATGGTGAGCGGCTTGCCAAACTCCCGCACCACGGCGGCCTTCATGGTCCTGTTCATTCGCGCCATCCTTTCTTTGCGTCAAAGTAGGTACAGCATTTCAGCGAAGAGGTCCGGCCGCCTTGATCGATATCAGGCACTGGTCCGGAAAAGACAAAAAAACGGGCAAGGAGAACCTTGCCCGTTTTCGGGAGATGGCAGAGCGGCAGGCTTACACGGGCTGGCCCACCAGGTCATGGCCTTGCGTGCCCACGATGCGCGCCTTGACGAAGTCGCCCACCTTGTAGGTCTTGCTGGCCTTCTCGGGCGGCAGCAGGTGCACCAGGCCGTCGATCTCGGGGGCATCGGCATAGCTGCGGCCCACGCCACCCTTCTTGCCCAGGCCCACGGACTTGTCCACCAGCACCTGCATGGTCTGGCCGACGCGCTTTTGCAGGCGCGCAGTGGAAACCTCCTCGGCCACGGCCATGAAGCGCGCGCGGCGCTCCTCACGCACTTCCAGGGGCAGCATGCCGGGAATCTCGTTGGCGGCAGCGCCTTCGACCGGGCTGTAGGCAAAGCAGCCCGCACGGTCGATCTGCGCCTCGCGCAGGAACTGCAGCAGGTGCTCGAACTCCTGCTCCGTCTCGCCGGGGAAGCCGGCGATGAAGGTGGAGCGGATCACCAGGTCGGGACAGATCTCGCGCCAGCGCTGCAGGCGCTCCAGGTTCTTTTCACCGTTGGCGGGGCGCTTCATGCGCTTCAAGACATCGGGATGGCTGTGCTGGAAGGGCACGTCCAGATAGGGCAGCACGCGGCCCGTGGCCATGAACGGAATGATCTCGTCCACGCTGGGGTACGGGTAGACATAGTGCAGGCGCACCCAGGCGCCATAGGGCTCGGCGATCTCGGCCAGCGTCTGCACCAGTTCGAGCATGCGTGTCTTCACCGGCTTGCCGTCCCAGAAGCCTGTGCGGTACTTCACGTCCACGCCATAGGCCGAGGTGTCCTGGCTGATCACCAGCAGCTCCTTGACGCCGCCCTCGAACAGCGCACGCGCCTCCTTGAGCACGTCGCCCACCGGACGCGAGACCAGGTCGCCGCGCATGGAGGGAATGATGCAGAAGGTGCAGCGGTGATTGCAGCCCTCGGAAATCTTCAGGTAGGCGTAGTGCCTGGGCGTGAGCTTGATGCCCGCCTCGCCAAAGGCGCCCGGCACCAGGTCGATGAAGGGATCGTGCGGCTTGGGCAGATGGGTGTGGACGGCATTCATCACCTCCTGCGTGGCGTGCGGACCGGTCACGGCCAGCACGCTGGGGTGCACTTCCTGGATCAGGTTGCCGCCATCCTTGCCCGCCTTGGCGCCCAGGCAGCCGGTGACGATGACCTTGCCGTTCTCGGCCAGCGCCTCGCCAATGGTGTCCAGGCTCTCGCGCACGGCGTCATCGATGAAGCCGCAGGTGTTGACGATCACCAGGTCAGCGCCCTCGAAGGTCTTGGAGGTCTGGTAGCCCTCGGCGCTGAGCTGGGTAAGGATGAGTTCGGAGTCCGTGAGTGCCTTGGGGCACCCGAGGGAGACGAATCCCACGCGCGGAGCGGCCGCGCCGGCAGGGGTTGTCATGGTTGTTGCGTCGCTCGTGGGGGTCATAGGGGCGATATTGTCCCAGTTCTGCGCGAACTTGGTAAACCGCCCCCGAACTTATCCCTGCAAGCTCAGCTATTGCGCTTGATCCCGAGCGCGCCCAGCATCTGCTCGGTCTGCTTTTGCATCTGCTCCTGCATCTGGGCGAACATGTTCTGCGACTGCTCCATGTAGCTGCTCATCATGTTCTGCATGGCGGGCGGCTGCATGCGCATGAACTGGCTCCAGGCCTCGGGCGAGGTGCCCTGGGCCTGCTCGGCCAGCTTGTTCTGGAAGTCGGTGAACATCTGCACGTTCTTTTCCAGGTAGGAGCCCATGTAGCCCTGCATGGCGTGGCCGTAGAAACGGATGATGTTGGCCAGCACGGTCTCGGAGAACATGGGGGCGCCGCCCGCCTCTTCTTCCAGAATGATCTGCAGCAGGATGCTGCGCGTGAGGTCTTCGCCCGTCTTGGCGTCCTTGACCACCACGGGCTCGTTGCCCATCACGAGCTGCTTGACTTCCGTCAGCGTGATGTAGGAGGACGTGTTGGTGTCGTAGAGACGGCGGTTGGGGTATTTCTTGATCACGCGCTGTGCGCTGGGGGCGGCGGCTGTTGTCGTCTCTTGCATTGCAATGCTTCTCCTCTTGTACCTGCTGTACCTGTTTGCGCCTGCTTGCACCGGCTCGTGCGGGCAATCGGCTATTGCACTGCAACAGATTCTAGGCAGCACCTGCAGCACCCGGCGCAGCAGTAACCCTGATGGGGATCAACGCATGCGACACGGCAAATGGCCGCCATGCAACCGTTGGGGCAAAAAAAATCCCGCTTGAAGCGGGATTTCTTTTTTGCAGCCCCTGGTGAGACTGCTTTGTTTGGTAGGCGCGATTGGACTCGAACCAACGACCCCCACCATGTCAAGGTGGTGCTCTAACCAGCTGAGCTACGCGCCTGTCGTTTGTTGAAGCCGCAAGTATAGCAGTGCAAAACAGGGCTTCCGGGCAAGTTGCGCAGATTTTTGGATCAACCCGCCACCCTGGCGCGTTCCAGCATGGCGTGCATCAGCACATTGCAGCCTGCGGTGATGTCCGCGGGCGTGGCGTCCTCGATCTCGTTGTGGCTGATGCCGTCCTTGCAGGGGATGAAGACCATGCCGGCCGGCGCCAGCCGCGCCATGTAGACCGCGTCATGCCCGGCGCCCGAGACGACGGGCATGTGCGAGTAGCCCAGGGCCTTGGCGGCGCGCGCCACCGCATCCACGCAGTCGGCATGGAAGGGTTGGGCGGGGTAGCTGGACACCAGGTTGATCGCTATGGGCAGGCCCGTCTCCCGGCTGATGCGGTCGGCCACGGCGCGGATGTCGGCGTCCATGGCTTCGCAGTCGGCATCGGTGGCGTTGCGCAGGTCGATGCTGAATTTGACCTGCCCCGGGATCACGTTGCGGCTGTTGGGATGGACCTGCACCATGCCCACCGTGCCGCGCCCGTGGGGCGGATGGCGGTGGGCGCAGGCCACCACTTCCTGCATCAGCTGCGCGGCCACCTGCAGCGCGTCCTTGCGCAGGGCCATGGGCGTGGGGCCGGCATGGGCCTCCATGCCCGTGACCACGCAGTCATACCAGCGGATGCCCAGCACGCCGGTGACCACGCCAATGGTCCTGGCGTTGTCCTCCAGCACCGGGCCCTGCTCGATATGGGATTCGAAGTAGGCGCCGATCGGGTGGTCTCCCGGTTCCTGGCTGCCCACATAGCCGATGCGCTCGAGCTCGCCCTTGACGGTCTTGCCTTCGGAGTCGGTGGCCGCATAGGCATGCTCCAGCGTGAAGGCCTTGGCGAACACGCCCGAGCCCATCATTACCGGCACGAAGCGCGAGCCTTCCTCGTTCGTCCAGAAGGCCACCTCGATGGGCGCTTCGGTCTCGATGCCGTGGTCGTTGAGCGTGCGCACCACCTCCAGCCCCGCCAGCACGCCGTAGTTGCCGTCGAACTTGCCGCCCGTGGGCTGGGTGTCGATGTGGCTGCCCGTCATGATGGGCGGCAGGCTGTTGTCGCGCCCGGGCCGGCGCATGAAGCCGTTGCCGATCTTGTCGATGGTCACCGTCATGCCCGCCTCGCGCGCCCAGCGGGTCACCAGATCACGGCCCTGGCGGTCCAGGTCGGTCAGCGTCAGGCGGCAGACGCCGCCCTTGGGCGTGGCGCCGATCCGGGCCAGCTCCATGAGTGAATCCCACAGCCGGCTTCCGTTGACGCGCAGCTGCGCGATGCCCTGCTTCACTTGGGTATCTGTATCCATTGCGGTCTCCTTGTCATGCGGGCTTCAGCGCGCCACGGCCGTGGGCTGCAGCGTGGCGGCGCGGCGCTGCACCGCGTCGAAGTTGGGGCCGAAGGCAGGGCGCTTGATATAGCGCCCCTTGCCTTTCTCGGCACGCAGATCGCCCTGCGCATAGGCCACCACGCCCTGGCTGATGGTGTGGCTGGGCATGCCTTGCACGGTGCGTCCCTCGAAGATGTTGTAGTCGCCCTTGGAATGCTGGGTCTTGACCGACAGGGTGTGCGTGGCGGCAGGGTCCCATACGACCAGATCGGCATCGGCGCCCACGCCGACCAGGCCCTTGCGCGGATAGATGTTGAAAAGCTTGGCCGTGTTGGCCGAGGTGATGGCCACGAATTCGCTGGGCGTCAGCCGGCCGGTGTTCACGCCCGCATCCCAGATCACGGCCAGGCGCTCCTCCACGCCGCCGGTGCCGTTGGGGATCTTGGCGAAGTTGTCCCGGCCCATGGCTTTCTGCGCGGCGCAGAAGGTGCAATGGTCGGTGGCCGTGGTGTGCAGCTGGCCCGACTGCAGGCCCTGCCACAAGGCCTCCTGGTGGCCCTTGGCCCGGAAGGGCGGGCTCATCACGTGGGCGGCCGCCTTGGCGAAGTCGGGGTCGCGGTACACGCTTTCGTCGATCACCAGATGGCCGGCCAGCACTTCGCCATACACGCGCTGGCCGCGTGCACGGGCCGCGGCAATGGCCTGCGCCGCCTCGGTGCAGCTGACATGCACCACGTAGATGGGCACGCCCAGCACGCCGGCGATGGCGATGGCGCGGTTGGCCGCCTCGGCCTCCACCATGGGCGGGCGGGCCAGCGGGTGGCCTTCGGGCCCGGTGATGCCCATCTTGGCCACTTCCTGCTGCAGCAGGTAGACCAGCTCGCCGTTTTCGGCATGCACCGTGGGCATGGCGCCCAGCTCCAGCGCGCGCTTGAAGCTGTTCACCAGGGTTTCGTCGTCGCACATGATGGCGTTCTTGTAGGCCATGAAGTGCTTGAAGCTGTTGATGCCCTCCTCGCGCACCAGCGTGCCCATGTCGGCATGGACGCTGTCGCTCCACCAGGTGACGGCCACGTGGAAGGAGTAGTCCGCCGCAGCCTTCTCGGCCCAGCCGCGCCATTTGCGGTAGGCGTCCAGCAGCGGCTCCTGCGGATCGGGAATGACGAAGTCGATGATGCTGGTCGTGCCGCCGGCCAGCGCCGCCGCCGTGCCGGTGTAGAAGTCATCGGCCGTGACCGTGCCCATGAAGGGCAGTTGCATGTGGGTGTGCGGATCGATGCCGCCGGGCATGACGAACTGCCCCGAGGCATCGATCACCTGTGCCCCGGCCGGCACCAGGGCCGCCACATCCGGCCCCACGGCCGCGATCGCCCCATCCACACACAGCACGTCGGCCTTCTCTTGCCGGTCTGCATTCACCACCGTGCCGCCACGCACCCATACCGAACCCTGTGATTGACCCATAGCGTCATGCCTCCTGTTGGTTGGTCCGGCCTATGCCTTGCTCAGCGCGGGAGCGCCCTTGGTCACCTGGCCTGCCATGCCGATGCGGTACACCACGCCGGCAATGAACAGGCCGATGAACCATGCGTAGTCATAGGCATGCTTGAAGAAATCACCCACGTTCGGGAATGCAGCGGGGAACGCTGCGTGCAGGAAGCCGGGCAGGTTGGGCGCCACGCCCAGGGCGAAGGCGGCCACGGCGACCCAGTTCCAGCCGTTGGAGTAGCTGTAGACGCCCTCTTCCCTGTACAGGTCTTCCACCACCAGCTGCTTTTTGCGCACCAGGAAGTAGTCCACCATCAGAATGCCCGCGATCGGCCCCAGCAGTGCCGAGTAGCCGATCAGCCAGGTGAAGATGTAGCCCTCGGTCGATTCCAGGATCTTCCAGGGCATCATCACGATGGCAATGGCCACCGTCATGTAGCCGCCCACGCGGTAGCTGATCTTCCTGGGCGCCAGGGCGGAGAAGTCATAGGCCGGCCCGACCAGGTTGGCCGCCAGGTTCACGCTCACGGTGTCGATCAGCAGCACGATCAGCGCGATCAGAACGGCCGCGCCCGTCATGCGGCTGGCGACATCCACGGGATCCCACAGGGCCTTGCCGTAGATCACCACGGTGCCCGATGTCACCACCACCGCCAGCATGGCCAGCAGCCCCATGGGCACGGGCAGGCCGATGGCCTGGCCCACCACCTGGTCCTTCTGCGACTTGGCAAAGCGCGTGAAGTCCGGAATGTTCAAGGCCAGCGTGGCCCAGAAGCCCACCATGGCCGTCAGCGACGGCCAGAACACCGACATGAACTGGCCCGCCTTGGGGCCGCCCGGCGCGTACTGCGAAGGCTGCTCCATGATGGGGCCGAAGCCGCCGGCCTTCTGGTAGACCCATCCCAGCAGCACGAAGCAGATCAGGATCTTGAGCGGCGCTGTCCAGGTCTCGAGCTTGCGGATGGACTCGATGCCATGCACCACGAAGTAGAACTGGATCGCCCAGAACACCAGAAAGCACACCAGCTGCCCCACATTGATGCCCAGGCCAGCGATCTTCTCGCCTTCCAGCGGATGGCCCAGCAGCACGCCCAGCAGGGTGTAGATCATCATGCCGCCGAACCAGGTCTGGATGCCGTACCAGCCACAGGCCACCAGGGCCCGCAGCATGGCCGGCAGCTTGGCGCCGTGGGTGCCGAACGAGGCACGGGCCAGCACAGCGAAAGGAATGCCGTACCTGGCCCCGGCATGGCCGATGAGCAGCATGGGAATCAGCACGATGAGATTGCCCAGGAACACCGTCATCACCGCCTGCGACCACGACATGCCGTTCGTGATCATGCTGGCGGCCAGCGTGTATGCCGGGATGCACATCACCATGCCTATCCACAGGGCGGCGAAGTGGTACCAGGTCCAGGTGCGCTGGCTAGGCAGCGTGGGTGCGAGGTCGTGGTTCCACAGGCTGCCTGCGGACTCACCGGAATGCGGGGCATGCGACATTGCGAAGCTCCTTCTCGAAGAGAGAAATCACCAATCCATTGCTGATCCAGGGTCTGACCGTTTCCATCAAGCGCATTTCGTGCCAGGTCGGCCCGGATGCGGGCCGTGCGCCGACCTGCCGCAATGCCACCTCTAGCCCTGCGCCGTCACGGCCTGGCGCATGGGGTTGTTCGGGTGCGTGGTCCAGTTCGCATACTCCCCGGTGACCGTCTGGCCGGTGCGGGGGTCCACCTCGCCCGGCTGCAGGCTGCGCATGGTGATGCACTCGGGCACGGGGCAGATGGACACGCACAGGTTGCAGCCCACGCATTCGGTGTCATCCACCTCGAAGCGGCGCACACCGCCCTCCTTGCTGAAAGTGATGGCCTGGTGGGAGGTGTCCTCGCAGGCCACGTGGCAGCGCCCGCACTGGATGCAGCTGTCCTGGTTGATGACGGCCTTGTCGATGTGGTTGAGGTTGAGGTCCTTCCAGTCCCTGACCGTGGGCACGGCCCGGCCCTGGAAGTCCTCGATGCGCGCAAAGCCGTGCGCGTCCATGTAGTTGGACAGCCCGTCGCACATGTCCTGCACGATGCGAAAGCCGTAGACCATGGCCGCCGTGCACACCTGGACATTGCCGCATCCCAGCGCGATGTATTCGGCCGCGTCCTTCCAGGTGGTGATGCCGCCGATCCCCGAGATGGGCAGGCCCGCCGTCTGCGGATCGCGCGCGATCTCGGCCACCATGTTCTGGGCGATGGGCTTCACGGCCGGGCCGCAGTAGCCGCCGTGCGAGCCCTGGCCGTCGGTGCTGGGGTGCATGACCAGGGTGTCCAGGTTCACGCCCATCAGCGAGTTGATGGTGTTGATCAGGGACACCGCATCCGCCCCGCCGGCCTTGGCTGCCCGCGCGGGAAAGCGCACGTCGGTGATGTTGGGCGTGAGCTTCACGATCACCGGCAGCCGGCTGTACTGCTTGCACCACTGCGTGACCATCTGGATGTACTCGGGCACCTGGCCCACGGCCGCGCCCATGCCGCGCTCGCTCATGCCGTGCGGGCAGCCGAAGTTCAGCTCCAGCCCGTCGGCGCCGGTGTCCTCCACCATGGGCAGGATGCGCTTCCAGCTTTCCTCCACGCAGGGCACCATCAGCGAGGCGATCAGCGCGCGGTCAGGCCAGGCCTTCTTCACGCGGGTCATCTCCTCCAGGTTGGTGCGCAGCGGCCGGTCGGTGATCAGCTCGATGTTGTTCAGGCCCATCACGCGCCGGTCCTGCGCCATGAGGGTGGAGTAGCGCGGCCCGTTCACGTTGACCACATGCGGGTCCTCGCCCAGCGTCTTCCACACCACGCCGCCCCAGCCGGCCTCGAAGGCGCGGGTGACGTTGATCTCCTTGTCCGTGGGCGGTGCCGAGGCCAGCCAGAACGGATTGGGGCTGGAAATGCCCAGAAAGCGGCTGCTGATGTCTGCCATGTCGATGCTCCTTGAAAAGCGCGGGCACAGCCGCTCAAACCCCGGCCGCCACGGCGCTGGTCAGCGCCTGGTGCATGGCTCGCGCGGCGACCTTGCCGTGCTCCACCGCCTGCACGGTCAGGTCCTGGCCACCGGCGCGGCAGTCGCCGCCGGCCCACACGCGCGGCACGCTGGTGCGGCCTTCGTCGTCGGTGTCGATGCGGCCGTCACGCAAGGCAATGGCCGCGCCCGCCGGCGTGGCGACATAGGTCTGGCCAATGGCCTTGAGCACCATGTCGGCCGGCACGTCGAACACCTCCTGCGTCACCTGCAGCCTGTCGCCCTCCATGCGGGTGCAAGCCATGCGCACGCCGCAGACCTTGCCGTCCTGCACCAGGATCTCCTGGGGCGCGGCCCACAGCCGCAGGTTGACGCCATGGGTCTGCGCCCATTCCTGCTCCACCCAGGAGGCGGACAGCGCATCCTTGCCCCGGCGGTAGAACATGGTGACCTCGTCGGCCCCCAGCAGCCGGGCCTGCACGGACGCATCCACCGCCGTCATGCCGCCGCCGATCACCACCACGCGCCGGCCCACCGGCACCGTGGATTTGTCGGCCGCCTGGCGGATGTCGGCAATGAAGTCCACCGCATTGCGCAAGCCTTCGGCCTGCGGCTCGGCCGCGCCCAACGCATTGACGCCCGCCAGGCCCAGGCCGAGGAATACGGCGTCATGCTCTGCCAGCAGCGAATCCAGCGTGAAATCTCGCCCCAGCCGCTGGTTGTTGCGCGGCGTGATCCCGCCCACGGACAGCAGCCAGTCGATTTCCTTTTGCGCAAAATCACCGGGGGTCTTGTAGCTGGCCAGGCCGTATTCATTGAGCCCGCCCAGCTTGGGCCGGGCATCGAACAGCACCACGTCGTGGCCCTGCAGCGCCAGTTGGTGCGCGCAGGTCAGGCCGGCAGGGCCAGCGCCGACCACGGCCACCTTGCGGCCCGTGGCGGCGGCACGCTGGAACAGCGGTGCACCACCGGAGGCCATGAAGGCATCGGTCGCATAGCGTTGCAGTGCACCAATTTCGACCGGCTTGTCTTCCTGGGTGTTGCGCACGCAGGCCTGCTCGCACAGTTGCTCCGTGGGGCAGACACGGGAGCACATGCCGCCCAGCGGGTTGGCAGTGAGGATCTCGCGCGCCGCGCCACGGACGTTGTCCTGGGCGATGCGGGCGATGAAGGCCGGCACATCGATGCTGGTGGGGCAGGCCGTAGTGCACGGCGCGTCATAGCAGTAGTAGCAGCGCTCGGCCTCGATCAGGGCCTGGGCGCGGTTCAGCGGAGGGTGGGCGTCGGAGAAATTGGCCGCGTAGTCGGCCAGGTTCAGGCGGCCGGCGGCAATGCCGCAGGCGCGTTGCGCGGGGCTATCCATGGTGCATCCTCCAGAGTCAGGATTGAGGGCGTGAAGGGGGATACGGCATGCAGGGCCATGCCGGGCCATCTCGGACAACGCAAGGCGGCCCGCAGGAGGAACTCCTGCAAGGCCCCGGATCCAGCAACACAGTCTTCGGAGGTTTCATCGTGGTCCTCGCATGTGCAAGTGACGCCTCTTGTCGGGCGCACTGGGGGTGGAACGGAATTTACGCGGGTGAAAAAATTTACCAATCAGTAAAATCACCCAGAAAGTCGTCAGCAAGAAAGATGCCAGACAATCGCACCAAAATGGCGCCACTTATCTCCACTTACCATCTGCGCAATGGCAACCCTTTCTGACAATGCGCCCTCCCCCCAGGCCCGATCGGCCACGCGCAAGCCCACCGCTGCACGGCTGCGCAAGGAGCTGAACATCCTGCAGACGGCCGAACTGCACTTTGCGCAATACGGCTTCGAAGGCGCATCGCTGGAACTGATCGCGCACGACGCCGGCCTCAGCCGCCACAACCTGCTGTACTACTTCGCCAGCAAGGAGGAGCTGTACCTGCGCGTGCTGGGCGATGTGCTGACGCAGTGGCTGGCCGGCATGTCCGACCTGCTGCGCGGCGACGACCCGGCGGAGGCCTTGCGCATCTACATCCGGGCCAAGCTGCAGTCCTCGCGCGAGCGGCCCCATGGCTCCCGTGTCTTCACGCGCGAGGTGATGGCCGGCGCGCCCCGCTTCGGACAGGCCATATCGAGCCAGGTAGGCCCGGCGCTGGCAGCCGACGTGCAGGCCTTCGAGCGCTGGGTGGCGCAGGGCAAGATTGCCCGCGTGGATTTCACCCACCTGATGTTCATCCTCTGGTCCGTGACCCAGGCCTACGCCGACCAGCAGGCCCAGTTCGCGCTGCTGCTGGGCCGGCCGGAACTGACCGCCGACGACTACGACACGGCGGCCGATCTGATCTACCGGCTGGTAATCCGTGGCCTGCAGCCGGATACCGCGGCTCTCGCACAATGAGCGCATGAATCACAGCATCCGCCTGAGACCCCTGGAGCGCGAAGATCTGCGCTCCGTGCATCTGCTCAACAACAATGCCGCCATCATGCGCTACTGGTTCGAGGAGCCTTACGAGACCTTCGACGAGCTTTCCGCGCTCTACGACGCGCACGTGCACGACCAGACCGAGCGCCGCTTCATCGTCGAGCACCAGGGCGATCGCGCCGGTCTCGTCGAGCTGGTGGAGATCGACCTGATCCACCGGCGCGCCGAGTTCCAGATCATCATCGCCCCCGAGCAGCAGGGCCAGGGCATCGCAGCCCAGGCAACGCGGCTGGCGCTGGACTATGGCTTCAAGACGCTCAACCTGCACAAGATCTTTCTCCATGTGGACCAGGAGAACGAGAAGGCCATCCACATCTACGCGCGCATAGGCTTCGTGCAGGAAGGCGTGCTGATCGACGAGTTCTTCGCCAACGGCCAGTACCGCAACGCCATCCGCATGTACCTGCTGCAAAACGACTACCTGCAGGCACAGGCCGGAGTCGGCACCTGACCTCCTGACAGAGGAGCGCGGGCCCTGCCCGCCTCCTTGACCGGCAAGTCGCCCCATCGTTGGCGGGCGCACAAACAAAAAAACCAAACAAAAAAGCCTTCTGAGTGATCAGAAGGCTTCTTGCATTCCATCTGGCAATGGAAAATTGGTAGGCGCGATTGGACTCGAACCAACGACCCCCACCATGTCAAGGTGGTGCTCTAACCAGCTGAGCTACGCGCCTGTGTTTGTTCGAGAAAGCGATTCTAGCACGGGTTTTCCAGGGCTCCAGCAAAAATACCCGAACAGGCTCAGCGCCGCCGTGCCGAACGCACGCCCGCCACGGCTGCCACAATGCCCAGCACCTTGTTGAGGCGACCGGAATCGGCCACTTCCACGGTGAAGGTCATCCAGGCCGTTCCCTTGACGGATTGGGTCTGCACGCCGATGACATTCGTCTTCTCCCGCGCAAAGACTTCGGAGATATCGCGCAGCAGGCCCTGCCGGTCGGCCGCTTCCACGGACACATCGACCGGGTAGACGGCCGAGGCCACGGCCGCCGCCTTGGGCTGGCCCCAGGCCACGTCGATCACGCGCTCGGAATTGCGCGCTGCCATTTCACGGAAGTTGGAGCAGTCGCAGCGGTGCACGCTCACGCCCTTGCCGCGCGTGACAAAGCCCCGGATGTCGTCCGGCGGCGCAGGCTTGCAGCACTTGGCCAGCTGCGTCATCAGCGAATCCACGCCCACGACCAGCACGCCGCCCTTGGGCGAGTCTGTGCCGCGTGCCTTGCGCACCGGGGAGAATTCCTCGACTTCCTCCTCCGCCTCGGCCGGTCGCAGCACGGTCTCGATGTTGCGCAGCGAGTATTCATCCTTGCCGACGACTTCGAACAAGGCATCGGCCGATTTGAAGCCGAGCTGAACGGCCAGCTCCTCCAGCTTGACGGCCGTCTTGCCCTCGCGCTGCAGCAGTTTCTCGACCGCCTCGCGGCCGCGCGCCACGGTCTCGTGCGTGGCCTGGGCATTGAACCAGGCACGCACCTTGGCCTTGGCCCGGTTGCTGGTCAGGTAGCCGAGGTCAGCGTTGAGCCAGTCGCGCGAGGGGCGCCCCTCCTTGACCGTGGTGATCTCCACGGTCTGGCCGTTTTGCAGCGGCGTGTTCAGCGGCACCATGGCGCCGTCCACGCGCGCGCCGCGGCAGCGGTGGCCCAGGCTGGTGTGCACCGAGTAGGCAAAGTCCACGGGCGTTGCGCCCTGCGGCAGCTCGATGACGGCCGCGTCAGGGGTGAGCACGTAGATGCGGTCCTCGAACAGGCCCCGATGGTGGGCGCCCGCCAGGTCGCTGCCCCAGGCCAGCAACTGGCGCAGCACGGCGATCTTGGCGTCGTACTCGCTGCTGGCGGTGACGCCCGCGTATCCCTTGGTGCCCGCCTCCTTGTAGGCCCAGTGGGCGGCCACGCCGTGCTCGGCATGGTCGTGCATGGCCTGGGTGCGGATCTGGATCTCGATGGCGCGGCCCGTCTCGTCGCGCACCACGGTGTGCAGCGACTGGTAGCCGTTGGGCTTGGGCTTGGCGATGTAGTCGTCGAATTCCGCCTCGATGGGCGTGAACTGCTCGTGCACCCAGGACAGGGTGGCGTAGCAGTCCTTGATCGTGGGCACGACGACACGCATGGCGCGGATGTCGAAGACCTGGTCGAAGTTCAGCGACTTGCCTCGCATCTTCTTGACGATGCTGTAGATGTGCTTGGGCCTGCCTTGCACGGTGGCGCTGATGCTGTGCGCGCGCAGGTCGGCCTCCAGCCGTGCGCGCATCTGCTCCATATAGGCTTCACGCTCCACGCGCTTTTCATCGAGCAGGCGGGCCACTTCGCGGTAGGTCTCGGGCTCCAGGAAGCGCAGGGACAGATCCTCCAGCTCCCACTTGATCTGCCAGATGCCCAGCCGGTTGGCCAGCGGCGCAAACACCGTCAGCGCCTCGCGCGCAATGCCGGGCGAGACCGGGCGCTTGCTGGCCGCGTAGTAGCGCAGCGTCTGCAGGCGCGACGCCAGCCGCAGCAGCACCACGCGCAGGTCGCGCGAGAAACCCAGCAGCATCTTGCGCACGTTCTCGGTCTGCGTGGCCTCATCGTCCAGGTACTGGCCGCCCAGCTCTGCACCGCGCGCCTGCTCCTGCACGCGCATGAGCTTGTTGGTTTCCACGGCCAGGGTGGCGAAATTCTCGCCAAAGGCCTTGGCGATCACTTCCTGCGGGCGATTGAGGTGCACGCTGGCATGCACCAGATAGATCGCCGCCTGCATGGTTTCGGAGCCGCCGATGGTCTTGAGGATGGCAGCCACCGCATCGGCATGGGCCATGGTGTTCTCACCGGACTCCATGGTCTCGGTGGCGATCAGCGGCTCGGCAAAGCTGCGCGCGCGCGCCAGCGCGTTGACCTGTTCGGGCAGGGTCTGCGACGTGGCCGTGATCAGGTGCGGCAGCACCGACGGCACCTGGCCCGGCGCGGCTGCGCCGGGCGAAGGCGCCTGCACGGCGGCCTCGCTGCTGGCAGTCTTCATTCGTCACTCTCCCTGGCCTGCTCGGCAAGATTCATGGTGCTTGGCAAGCGCTCTTCTCCCCATAAGAACCGGCACAGCAAGGCCACCTGCCCTGCCGCGACGAAGGTGGGCGCATGCCCCACCCCTTCAAATTCCACGCAATGCGCCTTCGGGCCGCGCTGCGCCATGGCCTGTGCCGTGGCCGCCGTCAGCAGATCGGACTGCGCACCACGAACTAGCAAGACGCGTGCCTTGATCTGGTCATACAGCTGCCACAGCAGCGCTTCGCCGGCTTGGGCCATCTCGCGCGTCATGTGCTGCAGGGGCACCGCAATCTGAGGGTCATAGTGCAGGACAAGGCCGCCATCGGCGGCCGGCCGCATCATAGGTCGCGTCAATCGCAACCATTGCCCTTCGCTATGTGGGCCGAAGCCTTCGGAAATCAAGAGCAGCGCATGGGCTGCCTGCTCAAGATTTTCAAAATGCGCGCCCTTGCCCAGGTACTGCCCTATGCGCTCCAGGGCAGACCACTCGATGACAGGCCCCACATCGTTGAGCACCAGCCTGCGAATGGGCGCCGGCAGCGGCAGCCCCGGCTGGCCCGCAAGCGCCATGCCGATCAGCCCGCCCATGCTGGTGCCCACCCAGTCCAGTTGCACGACAGGCGCCTGCGCATGCACCTGGGCCAGCAAGGCCAGCATGTCGGCTGCGTAAAGAGGCACCTGGTAGGCGGCCGGATCCTGCAGCCAGTCGCTTTCGCCACGCCCGACCACGTCGGGGCAGATCACGCGGGCACGTTCGCTGAGCCGCTCGGCCAACGCGTCGAAGTCACGCCCCTGGCGCGAAAGGCCGTGCACGCAGACCACGACATGGGGATGGTGCGGATCGCCGGTGCGATTCCATTCCCAATAAGCCATGCGGTGCGAAGCATTCTCTTGAGCAGCCGGGCTGGCAGTACGGCTCCAGGGTGAGGCACGCCCGGCAACCCCCGGGCAGGATACGTAGTTCAGCGTAGGATGATTCATGGAAACGCATTCGCGGAGCCGGCGCCGATAATGGCTGTGTTGCATCGTACATTCATTCGGAGACTCTCTATGTTGAAAGGCAAGACCGCCCTCGTGACCGGCTCGACCAGCGGCATCGGCCTCGGGATCGCGAAGGCGCTGGCCCGCCAGGGCGCCAATATCGTGCTCAATGGTTTCGGCGATGTGGATGGCCCGCGTGCCGAAGTACTGGCCGCAGGCCAGGCCGCTGGCGCCCAGGTCGCCTATCACGGCGCCGACATGAGCCGCGTGGCGGACATCGAGGACATGGTCCAGTACAGCGTGCGCAATTTCGGCCAGATCGACATCCTCGTGAACAATGCCGGCATCCAGCACGTGGCGCGCGTGGAAGACTTCCCTCCCGAGCGCTGGGACGCCATCATCGCCATCAACCTGTCCAGCGCCTTCCACACCTCGCGCCTGGTCCTGCCCATGATGCAGGCGGCCGATGGCGGCAAGGGCTGGGGCCGCATCATCAACGTGGCCTCGGTGCACGGCCTGGTGGGTTCGGCGCAGAAGTCTGCCTACGTGGCGGCCAAGCACGGCATTGTCGGGCTGACCAAGGTCACGGCGCTGGAGAACGCCACCTCCGGCATCACCTGCAACGCCATCTGCCCCGGCTGGGTGCTGACGCCACTGGTGCAAAAGCAGGTGGACGCCAAGGCCGAGCAGCACGGCATCAGCAACGAAGAAGCCAAGAAGCTGCTGCTGGGCGAGAAAGAGCCCTCCATGCAGTTCACCACGCCCGAGGAACTGGGCGAACTGGCGGTGTTCTTCTGCTCGCCCGCCGCAGCCAATGTGCGCGGCGTGGCCTGGAACATGGATGGCGGCTGGGCGGCGCAGTAAGCGCGCCAGCACCGGTTCACGTCAAAAAAGGAGCGCCACGGCGCTCCTTTTTCATGGGCGGCCCACGCCTGCTCAGTACATCTGCACAGAGCCCGACACGTGGACCATCACCTGCGCCTTGCCCGCTTCCACGGACACGGCATCCATTTCCGCGCCGGCGGCCTTGGCGGACATGGCCATCATGCGCGGACGCGGCATGGGCACGGAGGTGTCGCTGCTGCTGACATTGACCTCGCGCAGGCTGTAGTTGGCAAAGCCGAAGCTCTTGGACAGCGTGGTGGCACGCTGTTTGAACTGCTCGATGGCCTTGGCCTGGGCCTCGCCTTCGACCTTTTCACGGGCCTCGCGCGACAGGCCGAAGCCCACTTGCGACAGCGTCATGTCCTGCACCTGGGCCGCCGTCTGCGTGATGCGCGCGAAGTCGCGGCCCTGCAGAAGAATCTCGGCGCGGCCCTGCCAGCCTTCCACCTTGTTGTCCTTGCCATAGCGCGGATAGATGCCGAAGCTGCCGGTGCTCACATCCATCTGGCCCGGCTGGGCGCTGCGCTTGGTCACGGCCATGGCGGCCTCGACCACCTTCTGCAGCTGGGACTGGACCGTGGCGGCATCGCGCCCTTCGCGCGTGGCCGACAAGGTGGCGGTCAGCAGGTCCTGCACCACGTCCACCGAGCCTTCTGCAGACAACTGCACCACGTTGGCAGGCTGTGCCGGCGCCGTGGCGGCGTTCTGCGCCCAGGCACCGCTGGCACAGGCCAGCGCAGTGGCCGCGACCACGGACTTGACCCAGGGGCGGGACAGCTGTTTGGAAAGCTTGCTCATGCGTTCACCCTTTGAAATGAAAGGTAGTTCAGGGATACAACTGCATGCCGCCCTTTCGCTACGGCATGCCGCCAGATGGTGACAGGTGTGGAGCCAAGCAGGCCTGCCGGCTCCTCCATTGACAACATTATTGCAACGATAAATGCATCAGCATGGAAAACCCATAGTTAAATATTCTAAAGACACATTTTCCGTTCTAAATTTAAACGCAACATCTGTAACACACGGCAATATTTCGGGGGTTTGTCCAGACTTTTCGGCGCAAGCTGGTAACAATGGCGGCTGTTACAAATGACCGACCGAGGATGAACATGGCCACTACGACCAACCGCACCGACAAGATCCTGGTGGTGGATGACGATGCGCGCATCCGCGACCTGCTGCGCCGCTACCTGACGCAGGAAGGCTTCGAGATCATGATTGCCGAAGATGGCAAGGCGCTGAACCGCATCCTGCTGCGCGAAACGGTGGACCTGATCGTGCTTGACCTGATGATGCCCGGCGAAGATGGCCTGTCCATCTGCCGCCGCCTGCGCTCGGCCAACGACCGCACGCCCATCATCATGCTGACCGCCAAGGGCGAGGATGTGGACCGCATCGTGGGCCTGGAAGTGGGCGCCGACGACTACCTGGGCAAGCCCTTCAACCCGCGCGAACTGCTGGCCCGCATCCATGCCGTGCTGCGCCGCCGCCCGCCGCAGGAAGCGCCGGGCGCGCCTTCCGGCGACAACGAGGTGGTGAGCTTCGGCCCCTTCACCTTCGACCTGGGCACGCGCGTGCTGCAAAAGAACGGCGAGGAACTGCCGCTGACCACGGGCGAATTCGCCATGCTCAAGGCCCTGGTGCGCCACCCGCGCCAGCCGCTGTCGCGCGAGAAGCTGGCCCTGCTGGCGCGCGGCCGCGAGTTCGAGCCCTTCGACCGCAGCCTGGACGTGCAGGTCTCGCGCCTGCGCAAGCTGATCGAGGAAGATGCCGCCGCACCGCGCTATATCCAGACGGTCTGGGGCGTCGGCTATGTGTTCGTACCGGACGGCGCGAACTGAAATGCATCACCCCCTGAGGCGCTGCGCGCCTTCCCCCTCTCTCGCTCCGCGGGAGGGGGACGACGCCCTCGCCGCGAGGCGGCTCTTGCTCGGCGTCCCTGGGTTGGGGCCGTAACGTTTTATGTGCCGTTGACAATGCGCAGCGCCAAAACCTCACCCTGTCGACCGAGACAACCGGTAACGCAGGCTGGCCGGCACAGGCGTAATCTCGCAGCCGGCCCCTAGAATGACGAACCGCTTCCATGAGTTCCTTCACCGTCCCGCCCCATGACGCCACCAGCCCTGCGCCGCTCGACTACGAGCGGCGCATGACTGCGCGCTCTCCGCTGGGACTCAACCTTTTTTGGCGTACCTTCTGCCTGCTGGCCCTGCTGTTGGTGGGCAGCATCCTGGCGTGGCTGCAGACGCTGCGCGCCTTCGAGTTCGAGCCGCGCACGCTGCACACCGCCCAGCAGATCGCCTCGCTGGTCAACCTCAGCCGCGCGGCCCTGGTGCATTCGGATGCCATCAACCGCGTCTCGCTGATCAAGACCATGGCCGACCAGGAAGGCGTGCGCATTCTGCCGCGCGAGCCTGGCGACAGCTTCGAGCTGCTGGACCAGAGCACGCTGGGCAAGCGCCTGACCGAGGAGCTCACGCGCCGCCTGGGCTACGGCACCATCGTGGCGCGCAGCGTCAATGGCGAGCCGGGGCTGTGGGTGGGCTTCACCATCAATGGCGACCGCACCTGGCTGCTGATGGACCGCTCGCGCTTCACGCCGGCCAGCGGGCGCACCTGGCTGATCTGGCTGATCACGGCCGGCCTGCTGTCCCTGGCGGGGGCGGCAGCCATCGCGCGCCTGATCAACCGGCCACTCAAGCAGTTGAGCTATGCGGCCAACCGCGTGCGAGATGGCGACTTCGACGCCAGCCAGCTGGACGAGGAAGCCGTCACCAGCGAGATCCGCGAGGTCAACATCGGCTTCAACCGCATGGCGCAGAAACTGGCCCAGCTGGAGCAGGACCGTGCGGTGATGCTGGCCGGCATCTCCCACGACCTGCGCACGCCGCTGGCCCGCCTGCGGCTGGAGACCGAGATGAGCGTGGTGGACGACGTGGCGCGCGAGCACATGGTGGCCGACATCGTGCAGCTGGACGCCACCATCGACAAATTCCTGGACTACGCCCGCCCCGACCATGTGACCCTCAACCCGGTGAACCTGCATGCCGTGGTGTCCTCCTGCGTCTATGCGGTGCAGGACCACCGCGAGCTGCAGATCAGCATGGCCGTGCCCGAAGGCGTCTATGTGCTGGCCGACGAGGTGGAACTGGCGCGCGTGATCTCCAACCTGTTCGAGAACGCACGCCGCTACGGCAAGACGCCAGAGACCGAAACCACCCACGTGGATGTGACGGCATCGGAACGCGAAAGCTGGGTGGTGATCCGCATCCGCGACCATGGCCGTGGCGTGCCGCCCGAGCAGCTGGCCAGCCTGACCCAGCCCTTCTTCCGTGGCGACTCCGCGCGCACGGCCGCAGCGGGGGCGGGCCTGGGCCTGTCCATCGTGGACAAGACGGTGCAGCGCATGGGCGGCGTGTTTGCGCTGTCCAACTCCTCCACGGGCGGACTGGTTGCCCATGTTCAGTTGCAGCGTGCCTCGGGCGTGGCCAAGGGTGCCGAGCCCGAGCAGCGTCTGCAGCGCCCGCAGATCAAGCGCCAGCTGCCCCCGCGTGCGCAGGACGGCGCCCTGGACGGAGAGGACTGAGCCCGCAGCGCGCGTTCGGCAGATACGTTCGGCAGATACAAAGGCCCCGGCGATCGTTGACCGATCGCCGGGGCCTTTTGCATGGGGATGGCCCCCTCCGGTCAGGCGCGGAACAGCAAGGCGGCGGCGCGCGCCTCCATGGCCTGCTGCTGGCCCACGGGGCCGAGCTTTTCGGCCGTCTTGGCCTTGACGTTGACCTGGTCCAGCGCCAGCCCCAGCGCCGTGGCGATGCGCTCGCGCATGGCAGGAATGTGCGGCGCCAGCTTGGGGGCCTGGGCAATGATGGTGCTGTCGATGTTGCCGATCTCCAGCCCCGTGGCGCGCACGCGGCGCGCCGCTTCCACCAGCAGCACCAGCGAATCGGCGCCACGGAATTCGGGGTCGGTGTCGGGGAAATGCCGGCCGATGTCGCCCAGCGCCGCGCCGCCCAGCAGCGCGTCGGTGATGGCGTGCAGCAGCACGTCGGCATCGGAATGGCCCAGCAGCCCCAGTTCGTGCGGCACCTCGATGCCGCCCAGGATCAGCTTGCGCCCGGGCACCAGGGCATGCACGTCCCAGCCCTCGCCAATACGAAAATTCATGTGAAACATTCCAGGTTCAGAAAAATGGATTGCCCGACGCCTGCGGATGGTCGCGCTGGCCCCGGTATCGCTCCAGCGTGGTGCTGCGCTCGCGCTGCGACAGCACGGCGGCGGCCAGCGCGAAATCGTCCGGATAGGTGACCTTGAAGTTCTGCGCGCCGCCGGGCACCAGGCGCGGGCGCTGGCCCACGGCCTCCATGGCACTGGCCTCGTCGGTCACGGCCGAGCCGGCGTGCTGCAGCGCATCGAGCAGCGGCGCGATGCGGAACATCTGCGGCGTCTGCGCCAGCCATTTGTCGCTGCGGTCCACCGTGCCCGCCACGCGCACCCCGCTGGGCCCGGCCACGGCCGTCTTGAGTGTGTCGGGCAGCTTGTGCGCCAGCAGGCCGCCCACGGCATCGTGCTCGCAGGCGTCGATCAGGGCATCGATGAGCGCGGGCGTCACCAGGCAGCGCGCGGCGTCGTGCACCAGCACCCAGTCATGCGCGCCCGCACCGCGCGCCAGCAGCTCCTTCAGGCCGTTGGTCACGGATTCGGCCCGCGTGGCGCCTCCGCATGCCGCCGTGGAGTAGCGCGTGGGCGACGGGCCCGGCAGGCCCTGGCGCCAGAAATCATCGCCGGGCGCGATCACCACCAGCGTGTGGTGTACGCGCGTTGCACCCGCAAAGGCGGCCAGCGTGTGCGCCACCATGGGCGCACCGGCCACCAGGTGGTATTGCTTGGGCAGTTCAGGCGCAGGCGCATCGGGTGCGATGGCGCGCGAGCCCGTGCCCGCGCAGGGGATCAAGGCCCACAGGCGGGCCGGCTCCAGGGACGCGGGCGCAGCCGCCGCAAGCAGATCTGTCATGGTGGCGCATTGTAGTGACGGCCATGTGCCGCCATGGCCATGCGGGCATGCCTGCATGGCCGCCATGCGTGCTGGCTAAAATGCTTCGATACCCCTCTGCGCGTGCCGAGGGGTTTTGTCGTTACTTCGCCCAGGCGCTGCGGCGCCCACGTCCAAGCACCATGGAACTGCCCAAGCTCACTCCCGGAAAACGCTTCACCCTGCCCCGCCCCGTGGGCAGCGCCGACGCCCTGCTGCTGGCCCGCCTGGGCGAGCGCGAGAAGGCGGCAGGCCGGGTGATAGCCATCGTCACGGCCGACGCCTCGGATGCCCAGCGGCTGATCGACGAGATGGCCTTCTTCGCCCCGGGCCTGCGCTGCGCGCTGTTCCCAGACTGGGAGACCCTGCCCTACGACAGCTTCTCTCCCCACCAGGACCTGATCAGCGAGCGCCTGGCCACGCTGTGGCGCATCAACCAGCGCGACAAGGAGCATGGCGCCGACGTGGTGCTGGTGCCCGCCACCACGGCGCTGTACCGGCTGGCGCCACCCTCCTTTCTGGCCGGCTACACCTTCGAGTTCAAGAGCGGCCAGAAGCTGGACGAGGCCAAACTCAAGGCCCAGCTGACCCTGGCCGGCTACCAGCATGTCTCCCAGGTGGTCAGCCATGGAGAGTACGCGGTGCGCGGCGGCCTGATCGACCTGTTCCCGATGGGCTCGCTGCAGCCCTACCGCGTGGACCTGTTCGACGACGAGATCGACTCCATCCGCACCTTCGATCCCGACACCCAGCGCAGCCTCTACCCCGTGCCCGAGGTGCGCCTGCTGCCCGGCCGCGAGTTCCCCATGGACGAGGACGCGCGCGCCAAGTTCCGCCAGCGCTGGCGCGAGCTGCTGGAGGGCGATCCCACGCGCAGCCGCATCTACAAGGACATGGGTCAGGGCATTGCCACGGCCGGCATCGAGTACTACCTGCCGCTGTTCTTCGACGAAACGGCCACCGTGTTCGACTACCTGGGTGCCGATGCCACCGTGGTCATGCATGGAGACCTGGAGCCGGCCTTCCAGCGCTTTTGGCAGGACACCAAGGAGCGCTTCCGCCTGGTGCAGGGCGACCCCGAGCGCCCGGCCCTGCCGCCCGAGGTGCTGTTCCTGTCCGCCGACCAGTTCTACACGCGCGCCAAGGAGCACGCCCAGCTCGCGCTGCGCCCAGGCACCGAGGACGTGGCCAACAGCGCCATCTTCCAGAAGCTGGAGGACCTGTCCGTGGTGCGCGGCGCGGAAGACCCTCTGGCGCGCCTGCAAAGGCACATTGCCGCCAGCGCCCACCGCGTCCTGCTGCTGGCCGAGTCCGATGGCCGGCGCGAAAGCCTGCTGGACTTCTTCCGCGCCTCGGGCGTGAACCCGCCGGTCTTCGACTCGCTGGCCGAGTTCCAGGGCGATGCGGGCGAGAAGGTGGGCATTGCCACGGCCGGGCTGATGAACGGCTTCGCCTGGGTGGAGGAAGGCCTGGACTTCGTCACCGAGACCGAGCTGTTCGCCACCAGCCCCACGGGCCGCAGGCGCCGCCGTCAGGAGCAGGTCAGCGATGTCGAGGCACTGATCAAGGACCTGTCCGAACTCAAGGTGGGCGACCCCGTGGTGCACTCGGACCACGGCATCGGCCGCTACCAGGGCCTGGTCCACATGGACATGGGCCAGAAGAACCCCGACGGCACGCCGGCCGTGCAGGAATTCCTGCACCTGGAGTACGCTGGCAACGCCGTGCTCTACGTGCCCGTCAGCCAGTTGCAGCTGATCAGCCGCTACACGGGCGTCTCACCCGAGGACGCGCCGCTGCACAAGCTCGGCGGCACGCAGTGGGAAAAGGCCAAGCGCAAGGCGGCCGAGCAGGTGCGCGACTCCGCGGCCGAGCTGCTGAACATCTACGCACGCCGCGCCGCACGCCAGGGCCATGCCTTCCGCTACTCGCCCCAGGACTACGAGCAATTCGCCAACGACTTCGGCTTCGAGGAAACGGCGGACCAGCGCGCCGCCATCCACGCCGTGATCCAGGACATGATCAGCCCCCAGCCCATGGACCGCCTGGTCTGCGGCGACGTGGGCTTCGGCAAGACCGAGGTGGCGCTTCGCGCGGCCTTCGTGGCCATCACGGGCGGCAAGCAGGTGGCCTTTCTCGCGCCCACCACGCTGCTGGCCGAGCAGCATTACCAGACCCTGGTGGACCGCTTCTCCAAGTGGCCGATCAAGGTGGCCGAAGTCTCGCGCTTTCGCTCGGGCAAGGAGATCACGGCGGCCGTCAAGGGCATTGCCGACGGCTCGGTGGACATCGTCGTGGGCACGCACAAGCTGCTGTCCGAGTCCACGCAGTTCAAGAACCTGGGCCTGCTGATCATCGACGAGGAGCACCGCTTCGGCGTGCGCCACAAGGAAGCCATGAAGGCCATGCGCGCCGAGGTGGACGTGCTCACGCTGACGGCCACGCCCATCCCGCGCACCATGGGCATGGCGCTGGAAGGCCTGCGCGACCTGTCCGTCATCGCCACCGCGCCCCAGCGGCGCCTGGCCATCAAGACCTTTGTGCGCAACGAGGGCACGGGCGTGATCCGCGAGGCCGTGCTGCGCGAGCTCAAGCGCGGCGGCCAGTGCTACTTCCTGCACAACGAGGTCGAGACCATCGAGAACCGCAAGCAAAAGCTCGAGGAAATCCTGCCCGAGGCCCGCATCGCCGTGGCCCACGGCCAGATGCCCGAGCGCGAGCTCGAGCGCGTCATGCGCGACTTCGTGGCCCAGCGCTACAACATATTGCTGTGCTCGACCATCATCGAGACCGGCATCGACGTGCCCAGCGCCAACACCATCCTCATCAGCCGCGCCGACAAGTTCGGCCTGGCCCAGCTGCACCAGCTGCGCGGCCGCGTGGGCCGCAGCCACCACCAAGCCTATGCCTACCTGATGGTGCCCGACCTGGACAGCCTGACCAAGCAGGCCCAGCAGCGGCTGGAGGCCATCCAGCAGATGGAGGAACTGGGCTCGGGCTTCTACCTGGCCATGCACGACCTGGAGATCCGCGGCGCCGGCGAGGTGCTGGGCGAGAACCAGAGCGGCAACATGATGGAGGTGGGCTTCCAGCTCTACAACGAGATGCTGTCCGAGGCCGTGCGCAGCCTCAAGGCCGGCAAGGAGCCCGATCTGCTCAGCCCGCTGTCGGCCTCCACCGACATCAACCTGCACGCGCCGGCCCTGCTGCCGGGCGACTACTGCGGAGATGTGCACCTGCGCCTGTCCTTCTACAAGAAACTGGCCACGGCCCGCACCAGCGACCAGATCGACACCCTGCTCGAAGAAATCGTGGACCGCTTCGGCAAGCTGCCGCCCCAGGCGCAGACGCTGATCGACGTGCACCGCCTGCGCGTGCTGTCCCAGCCCTACGGCGTGGTCAAGGTCGATGCGGCGCCCGGCGTGATCAACATCACCTTCAAGCCCCAGCCGCCGGTGGACCCGATGGCCATCATCCACCTCATCCAGAAGAACAAGCACATCAAGCTGGCCGGCAACGAGAAGCTGCGCATAGAGCGCGCCCTGGACAACCCCAAGGACCGCGCCCAGATGGTGCGCGACGTGCTGCGCAGCCTGGGCCAGCCGCTGGTGGAGGCGAAGGCGGCCCAGCCCGCATAGAAGGGTTGTCCTAGCCATGTTCCTCGAAGCGAGCATCGCCCTGCTGGCCCTGGCCGCCGCGCTGTGGCTGCGCCCCTGGCGCATGCTGGCCGGCCGCCCGGGCCCGGGCGGGCCGCTGGACCGCATGGCCTCGCCCCTGGTCACGCCGCTGCTGGGCGTGCTCGTGCTGCTGCCCTGGATCTGGGCCCTGCCCGCGCTGCACCGCATGCCGCTGCAACTGCAGTGGTCCTCGGCGCCGCTGGTGGTGCTCATGCTGGGCTGGCCTCTGGCCGTGCCGCTGCTGCTCGTCGTGGGCGGGCTGGCGGCCCTGCTGTCGCCGGCCCTGGGCTGGGGAGATGCGCTGGGCATCTCGGTCTGGCAGGGCATCGTGCCCGCCACGCTGGCCATGCTCTGGGGCGCGGCGCTGCGGCGCTGGCTGCCGCACCAGATCTTTGTCTTCATTCTCGCGCGCGGCTTTGCGGGCACGGTGCTGTGCGTCTTCATCTCGGCCCTGCTGGCCCAGGCCGCAGGCCACTCGCTTCCCGGTGTCAACGAGGACCTGTCGCGCATTGCGCGCTGGCTCATGGCCTGGGGCGATGCCGTGGTCACCGGCATGGTGACGGCCATCTTCGTGGTGTTCCGTCCCCAATGGCTGGCCACCTGGTCGGACGCCATCTACCTGCGCCGCCCGCCCGCGCCCTGAGGGCGCATCCAGGCACAAGCCGTGGCGCGCCGCAGTGCCAAGGCCAGTGACTGCGCCGCGCGGCCCTGGCTCTGGATATGATTCGCGCCTGATACCCGCCAGCCCGGCGGCCCGTCCCTTTTTGCTGCCCCACCCATGACCGATGTCACCGAATTCGCGCCCGGACTGCTGATCCGCGGCATCCAGCCGCCACTGAAGCTGGCCGACTACAAGCTCATCGCGTTCGACATGGACTCGACGCTGATCACCATCGAATGCATCGACGAGATCGCCGACGCCACCGGCAAGAAGGCCGAGGTCGCGGCCATCACCGAAGCCACCATGCGCGGCGAGATCACCGACTTCAAGGACAGCCTGCGCCAGCGCGTGGGCAAGCTCGTCGGCGTGACCGAGGCCGACATGGCCCGCGTGCTGGCCGAGCGCCTGAAGCTCTCCCCGGGCGCCGAAACCCTGGTGCGCGCAGCCCAGGCTGCGGGCCTGAAGGTGCTGCTGGTCTCGGGCGGCTTCACCTACTTTGCCGAGCACGTGCGCGGCATGCTGGGCATCGACTTCGTGCGTGCCAACGTGCTGGAGATGCGCGATGGCGCGCTGACCGGCGGCCTGATCGAGCAGCCCTGGGGCGACATCTGCGACGGCGCCGAAAAGCGCCGCACGCTGCTGGAAGTCGCCTCGCTGCTGGGCATTCGCCCCGACCAGTGCATCGCCGTGGGCGACGGCAGCAACGACATTCCCATGATGCAGGTCGCAGGCCTGTCCGTGGCCTACCACGCCAAGCCGCGCGTGCGCAACGAGGCCAAGGTCTCCATCACCGAAGGCGGCCTGGACCGCCTGCTGGAAGTGCTGCGCTGAAAACCGGCGGCGGGGGCTGGCGCAGGCCGCTGCACTGCTCCGCAATCAATGGCTTTTGAAGCAATCAAAATTGATAGCAAAAGCCATTAAAAGCACTCAAAAACCCACTCAAAGAGTGGGTTTTACGTTGTTATAGACCAACTGCCTGAGCTGACCATATCTGCGAGGTCTACGGCCGGTAGCCTCTGCGTGCAAGCGGAAGACACTGGACGGGCTGACACCATATGCCTCCGCAATGGCACGCTGCGGAATACCGGAATCAGCAAGCTGGATGATCTCGTTTGCATCCTGCAAAGGAATGCTCGGCGGCCGGCCAAGGGTCTTGCCCTTCTTGATTGCCTCAAGCTGCCCGGCCATGCACCGCTCTCTAATCAAGCTCCGCTCAAACTCTGCAACAGCGCCAAGGACCTGCAGCATCATCCGCCCCATTGAAGTCTCCACGTCGACAGGCTCTGTGAGACTGCGAAGCCTGGCTCCTACTCCCTGAACATGCTCAATGATGCGGATCAAATCGCGCAGACTACGAGCGAGCCGATCCAGCTTGTAAACGACGAGCTCATCACCACGACGAAGACGCAGCAATAGAGCTTCGAGCTCGGGCCTGTGCTTCACCGCTGATCGTTTTTCCTGAATAACCTCATGACACCGTGCCGCGACAAGTGCACTCGCCTGCATTGATGTGTCTTGATCCAGGGTGCTGACTCGCGCATACCCATAACGCATACGTTCTCCTAGCGTATTTTGTGGAAATGAAAATGCCTGCAGCAATACCGTTTCTCAGGGCACGCAGCAGGCTTGGTCAATTTGCGAGGGTTTTGCCAACGCGCGAAACGCCTCGGCTTACGAGGGCTGCGGCTGGACGATGTGTTCGACCTGGTCGAAATCTGGAAGCGCGGGCCAGGCGCGGTTTCGACCTGATGGACGATGGCGCCGGGCATGTTGCGCGGCAAGTGTTGACATGGGGCGATGCCCCATACCCCTCAGCAGCGTAGCCTGAATTGCTTGTCTCTCGAAAGACGACGCTCTTCGGTAATCCAGGGTCTGCTGTCAACTCGCGCCAAGCCATCCAGCCACTTGATGCGCTCATCGAGCTGCTGGCAGGCTGATCTATTCGACGGTGCTTCTGAACTCGAAGAACCGGATGAATAGGGCGCACTGGCCAGCGATTCCGCATTGCGTTTTTGGCTACGTGCCATCTCGACCTGGTCATCCCACGAAGCAGCCAGAGGCACCCTTGCGATCCGTTCGACAGTCCACCCTCGTGCAGAGCAATGTTCATGATTCCAATACAGCCGTCCCGGTGCAGCCCGACACAAAAATATCTCTTTGGTTTGCGCGCCTCTGGGATCTGCCAAGGCGGGCGATGTATCGACCTCCTTCGCGCCTATACACGGTTGGTTGCTATATGTATTGCCACATCGATACACCTGAGCATTTGCCGAGCTAATCAGAAGGACAAATAGAAATACTGTCGCTGCTTTGAGTTGCATAGACAAGGTTGTAACAGAATCAATCTGTCAACACAGATCTCACCTGAGCATTGCGACGCGCCAGAGCTGCGCTGTAGCCCTCATGCTGCGGCTCTTGCTGCGCGACGAGCTGGGAGGCCTGCTGGAGCGGCGCCGCCGGAATTTGTATCGGCCGATCACTACGGGCGCCGGTAGCAGTGTCAATGACCACCGGCTTATCCCCGCGGCCGCTGGCTGTGTACGGCGCATCGCAGGTGACTGGACGCACAACGCTTTGATAGGTGACCGTCGCCATGCAATGCGCCAGGCGGTGGACCTTGTAGCCCGCTTGCACCAGGTCGTCGCTCGTCAGATCAAACACGCGGCGACCCTCGCTACTGACAACAAATGTGATCTGGTCCCTGCCCTGCTTACTGAGGTTGCCAGTCATGTGCAGCAGCTTGCCAAACAGCGGGTCTTTGACCTCGGGTGCAGTTGGGGTGGCCGACGTGCCTGCAGGCTGCTGTGGGGCCTGGGCGGGGCCTTGCTGGGCCTGTGGCGCGGCAGCGGCATGCTGGACATGCACAGGCTGGGCCGCAGTGGATTTTTTGGCTGCAGGCGCGGTCTTGTGGCCCCATACGCTGGTGTCATCCTGGGGCCAGAAAGCATAGGCCATGTACGCGATGGCCAGGACCCAAAAACACCAGGTGAAGCGGCGGAATTTGACGATGAAAGGCGACACGTCCTGAGCCTTGGACTCCGCGCTGCCACTGGACTGCGTGTTGCTCTTGTAGAGGCCGAAGTACTTGGATTCGTACTTGCGTCGATCGGTCTGAATCACTGCGCCACGATAGCCCGCGTGGACCTTGCGGATGTACTCATCTGCGTTGCCCAGGATGTCGGCCTTGCGGCACTTGATCATGGTCGCGACGAGCTGGGCAATCGGCTGGTTGATGTCGCGGAATGATTGCGTCATCAGCAGCACTTCGGCGTTGTAGTGCCGGTGCAGCTTGAACCACTGGACAACAGCATCAGGCGTGCCGAGTTTGGGGAGCGCGACGTGGCATTCGTCAATAACGTACAGCGGGCCTTGATCCTTGTCGCCGCGCCATGTGCTGTAGTAGTCCCAGACGCTCCCAAACGTGAAGATGTTTTCGGGCTGTGGCTCGGGCTCGCGATCAGTCCACAGCCGGAATGCCTCATGCTCGGCAATGTTGGCGGCGTTCCAGTCGCCGATCCGCGGCGCCGGCTTGGTGCGAATCTCGATCAGATCGCGCCAGGCAGGGTCGATGGCCGCAAAGGCGTCGATGTTGAGCGGCAGGTTCGTGATGACCTTGCGCCCAGACCGCAAAGCGGGCAGGACGTGATAGGCCACAGCCTCATAGCTCTTACCCGAGCCGGGGATGCCTTCGAGTCCGTTGATCATGATCCAAGTCGCGTGAAAGGGATAAGTTGCAGTGCGATGCGGATGCCGATGGCCGTGGTGATGATGGCAACAGCAGAGCCGACGCCGCATAAGGCCATGACGTTGAGGATTTCTGCGGGCAGGCCGCCAGCTGGCGCGAAGCCCTGCAGGCCACTGAGGTCGAGAGCCTTGACGGCGGACACAACCAGGTCGAGCAGCTTGTCCAGGACCCAGCACACAAGGTCCGTCGCCATGTCCCAAATGGCCTTGAAGATGTTGACGACCAAGTCAGACACGAACTTGACGAGCGTGGTGATCGTGTCCCTGATCCAGTCAACGAAATCGGTCCACGTGGACTTGAGCCAGTCCACAAAATCGCTAATGGTTTTCTTGAGCCAGTTGAGCATGTCAGCCCCCAAAAACGAGCCGACGCGCGAGCAGCAGCGCGGACAAAATCGTGATGGCTTTGAGTACTCCCCATAGCCAGCTGGGCGGCGATATGTCGCGCTGGCCGAAGTTGCCGATGCCGCCCATGTCAAGGTCAATGATCCATGTCGGAGGGGTGCCGCCATCCGCTACTTTGGGCATCAGGTCTCCAACAAGATTCGCGATCGGCGCGCTCTTGATTTCTGCGGTCTTAGCGCTCCAGACGCCTGCTATGCCGTCGGGGTATTTGGTCGTGTAGAGCTTTGGCTGTTCAGGGGCGCCGAACTTGCCAAAGGCAGGCTTGCCGGGCAGCGTTGGACCATCGTTGTCTTCACAGTCGGTGCCTTCACAGGAGCCACTACCCGAGCCGCTGCCCGAACCTCCGCCAGTGCCGGTACCCGGTTTCTTTGTTGGGTCCAATGCGCCGCACACAGAGCTACCGGAATTTTTGGCGCAGTAGTCTTCTTTGGTTGTCGTAGTGCTGGTCGTGGTTGTCCCAGTCGTGTTGCCGCTGCTGTCCTTGCCCGTGGTGGTCGTGGTCGTGGTGCAGCTATTGCCTGTGCAGGTGGTTTTCGTGTCGGTCTTCGTGGTGGAGCCGTCCGCGTTTTTCTTGGTCTCACTCTTGTTATCACCCTCCGCGCCGGACCAAGGCAAGCAAACATCCTTGCCATTGACAGTCCCAGCCTGCCCATTGCATTTGCCCGGGTCTTTGCTGTCGGGAGGGGTTACTTCCTTTTCATCGGGCTTGCCCTCATTGAGCTTATTAATAACATTCGGATCGCATGATGAGCCAACATAACTACCCGTGCCCGTCGTGTACCATTTTCCGGCATCGTCTTGCACAGAAACAGTCGTGCCAGTGCTGACCATGCAGCCCCTTGTACAGCCAGGGAACGCAGGCTCACTCCAGCCGCCAGAATTAGCATTCTCTGCTGCGTGGCAAACGAATTCAGCGCCCATACCTGGGGCACGAAAAATTGCATTCCAGCCCTGTTTTTTTCGGTCAGAGCAAAACTCTTCAAGACCCTTACATTTATCAGTACTGCCATCTCCGCCATTACCGCCGCCGCCATTATCTGGCACGCATTGTCCATCCTTGTCTGAATAGCCATGATTGCAGGTGCATTCACCTTTTTCATTTCTAGATGCATTTGGAGGACATTCGGAACTACACATTCCTTGAAAATATCCTGGTTCCCCCAAATAACCGCCAGAGTACTGCCAGCCACAAGTGGAACCATAGCATGACCAAGTTTTTATAACTTTTGGGTCATTTACATCATTCGTATATGGAAAATTCTTTGCATTGCAAGCGAGCGCTGCATAAGATATCGATGCAAAGAAAGTAGCAATTATCAATATTGATATGCGAAGAAAATTAATCACATTAAATCCTCGCAAGCATGAAAAAACAAATCGCCCCGATCGCGCCGATCAGCGCAAAAGCGGCATGAACAGCGACGACCAGGGCGACGACCAACATGGCTAACGCCTGTTAGATTTTGGCGATGATGCGCTTGACCACCGATGGGCCCTTCATGACAAGGGCGATGCCGACGATGACGACAGCCAGAGCAGTGACCTTCGTCGCAACGCTGGAGACGTCCACAGCATCGAACAGGTCATCCATACCAGCGGCATGCGAGGCAGTGACGACCATGGCCATGCCAGTCGCAGCAACAGCCTTGGCGCCGAATTTGCGAGTAATTGCTCGTGTTTGTTGGAACATGATTTTTCCTTGAAAGGTTGGTTGAAAAGGTGCGAACTTGCACCGCAGAGCCGCAGGGCTCTGGGCTGCAATCTCAGAACCTGCGAACCATGCGCAAGGCGACGCCGAGGCCGAAGCCGAGCATTGCGAGCGCAAAGACAAGACCGAAGCCGAGACCCACGGCTGCAGACACACTGCCGGGCGTGATGCCAAGCGCGGCGAGGTCCTGCAAAGTGACCTCGGTTACCGCGACCTGGTGCACGGCCTGGCAGGGGATTTCAGGCTGGAGACAGACGAAGTAGCCAGACATCAGCTACCCACGAAGTCTTCGTAGTCATCCTGGGAGTCCGTATCGATGGAGCCGCACTCTGTACAAGCAACTTCGTCGGAGCCCTCCTCCTGCTCGGTGTCGAAAAACGATCCGCAGCCATAGCAGACATAGGTACTCATGGCTCTACTCCTGAAGAAAAATCGGCACGCTGGCGAGCGGACGCGATGCGGTCACGGCGGTCGAAATAGCGACCAATCAAGAGGACGCAGCGCGCAGCGACATGGACGAAGGCGCTGAGCACCACGGCACCGCAGATGCCCCCCGCGACCGCGATAAAAAACAGACTCGCAATGAGCTGTTGAAACTGGTCGTAAGAGAGGGCCATGGCTATGCTGCAGCCTTCATTGCTGGGGCCTGCTGGCGGGCCTGTGCGGAGGCGTCAGGGCGAGCGGCAGCCGGTACCACTGCATCCGCTGCAGCAGGCCGTGCAGGGGCCTGCGCGAGGGTCTCCACGGGCCGCACACCGATGACGACTTCACGGGACTCTTTGCCGTTGCTGACGCGCTCGACTTCGAGCTCGGCAACGAAGGGCAGTGGGATGTGCTGCATGCGAAACACAGCATCCGCGTCGGGCATCTTCCAGTCCTCGACGGCATAGCCGCCCTTGAAGTTCTCGCCCGGCTTGTTGTAGCGGTCGTCCAGCTTCACGCGTGCGTACACGGTGCCGCTGTTGATGCCCTCTCCGTTCACAAAGCCCTTGAAGGCTTTCATTCCCACAACTTCAACCATGAGTGCCATTTCGATTCCTTTCGGGTGGCGGTAGCTCGTACCAGTCAGGCATGGACACCGGGCCGAGCTTGATTACCCGGGTCCTCGTTTTCAAAGGGACGACGTTGCTTTTGATGGCGATATCGACCCCGTACGGAAGGAGCTCGCGCCGATGCCTGTAGAAGGTGGCGCGGCTCAGCTTGGTGGTCAGGTCGTCGCCGGCCTGCCACATGCGATAGGTGGACAACAGAGCCTTGGGAAGTTCGGACAACTCGTCCACGTCAGCGCAGGCGCGCGTGAGCACTTCGCAGCGCTGCTCGAACTCCATCTCGATTTGCTTCATGTCGAATCCCCCGAGGAAGTGGCAGCCCATGTCGTGCAGCTTGGTTGCCTTGAAAGTCATCTCCACACGCACCAGGCCAACGGCATCGCACCAGTCGGCAAGCTGCAGGACATATGGATCGACGGGGGCCTTTTCGAACGTGGAGGAATCAGCGACGCGGCCCGCATGGCGGCGCAGTTCCGGCCCCTTGAGATAGGCCTTGAAATAGACGCGACGTGAGCCCCGACCGAAGTCCACGGTCTCGCCATCGCCGTAGGTCCCTGTCTTCAGACGGCTCGCCTGCTGGCTCTGCAGGTAGCGCATGAAGTGGTAGGCGTTTTCCTTGCCGCCCACGCTCCAGTTCTGGGTCACATCGACGCGCGTAACCACAGCGCCGGTCCAGCAGGTACGAGGCTCGCCCTTGAAGTTCGTGATGAATTTTTCACCTTCGGTGAACGGCGGCAGGCCCAGCGAGAGCAACAAGCGGTTGATGATCTGCAGGCACTGCATGAACGAGTAACCGAACACGTTGTCGGTCCTGCCCCACTTCGAAACGTTGCCCTCAAACCAGACGGTTTCGCCGTCGCAGCGCACGAACACCGCAGTTTCGAATGAGCCTTCGATACGCGATTTCTTGAGCGTGATCGATTCGACCTGGCCGTCGCTGTCGATGCGCATGAACGCACCGTCCGATATCTGCGGCAGGCCACCGCATGCGTGCCGCTGGTAGATCGAAAGCCAGTCGCAGAAGCCGACGAGCTGGGCTTTTGTAATGGGCGCGGGGTACCACTCCGCGCGTCCGGCCCGGCGCTCTGCCAGGTCGACAACGTTGCCCGGTACGGCAGCGTCCAGAACAGGAAAAGTCTCATCGGTGAGACTAAAGTGACGTGTTACAAGCACGTCACGCCCTCCGGGCCCCGGCGCGGACCCTCCCCCGCAAGCGGGGCCCCCTCCGCTCCGGTGCCCTCCGCAGCGCACGAGCAGGGCTCGCACAGGCGCACCTGACGGCAAGGCACCGTGAAGCGCGCAGCTTCCGGGAACGAGGTTTCGACGGTCCAGAGATCCTGACCGTCAGGGGTGGTCCATGCGTTGCAGATCTGCGCGCAGTACAGAACGCCGCGCCGCATGATCTGGACATGCTGTGACTGGAGGGTGTGACCGACCTGGGCTGCAGCACGGCAGCGCGCGGCATGCTCCGCGTGGGTGTACGGACGGCCAGTCATCGCGGCACATCCCAACGGCCATCGGTGCAGTACACACCGGAGATGATGTAGCCCGCTTCCTTCGCGCATTGGTTGCGCCAGTTGCGCGCGGCTACCGAGTCGTGGCCGTAGGCGCGCAGTACGACGCGGTACATGTCAATGCACTTGAGCAGGTAGCGCGCCTGCTCAGAACGGAGTGGGTGGAGGCGGCGGCTCATGAGCGACGCTCCAACCAGGCCCAAATAATCCGATCAATCTGAAGAGCCAACACCGACAGGGCAACATGTACCGCCGCGATAAGACCCAAAGTCAGCCACAACTTGGCTTTAAAGGAGGAGAAGTCTTCAATGGAACAGATGCTGGATGCCGCGAACGCCGGACTCATTTGGCTGCTCGTTATCGCTATCGTCGTAGCGATCATTGCCGTCCTGTACATGGTCGATTTGCGCAAGCTCTTCAAACGCCTTGACACCGAAAACAAGCGACGACGGTAGGAGGTGCCCTCCACATGGTCGGCCTGGTCGGGAGCCGCCAGGCGCGCGGCCGGACTTGTTTGACCAGGTGGAGGACGTAACGGGGTTCGAGGTGTAGGCATGCTGGCGGCTCCTGGGTTGTGATGAGGAGCCGCCTGCTCTGCTTCTGGCGGTAGGTCCGGCTGTTGTTCACTGCCTGCGACCGAGCAACGTGTCCCCCTAAAAGCGCCTTGTTCAGACTCGGGGCCGGCTCCAAAACTAACGACTCGTTAGCACGCAGATACTAACGAGTCGTTACCCAATCGACTAACGAGTCGTCATATCATCAAAAGCACTTGACGACCTGGAGCAAACATGACCTCTACGATTGAGCTGCTAGAAAAAGCGCTGAAATCCAAGCGAGCTGCCACCTGGTGCAAAGACCTGAACATCAGTTCCGCAGCTTTTGCTCAAGCAAAAATGCGCGGCCGTCTGAGCCCCGTGCTTGCTGGAAACATTGCTATGGATTTAGGAGAAGACGCCAGCAAATGGATGGCGGTCGCGGCCCTTGAAGCAGAACGAGAAAGCCCGCTCCGGGACCGACTGCGGGAGCGGTTGCTGCTCCGCAATCAATAGCTGAGAATGTTTTGTGGGCTTGCTTTTCCGGCAGGCCCCGGTCTTTTCTACAATGCTTGATGCAGCCCCATAGGCCACCGCCTCAGCGCCGGTGGCTCTCCTACAACAGCAGGCTGCACACCGGCGTATCCGCATGCCGGTGCTTGGAATCTCCCGCCCCATCCCCATGTGACACCCAAGGCCGCAGGCCTGCCCGCAGACGGGCGGCCTGTGGCGCTCCGACCGGCGCAGGCCCGCCTGCGCCGACCGTGCACATGACCACCATGATTGGAAAAACCTTCGTGAAGACTTCGTTCCGCACCACTGCCTCCGTGATCGCCCTGGCCATTGCATCGCTGACCGTGCCCACGCTGGCCCAGGCCAAGCGCATGGGCAGCGGCGGCAAGTCCGTGCGCCCGGCGTCGATCGGCAAGGCCCCTGCCCAGCCCGCAGCGCCTGCGGCGCCCACCGCCAGCAAGGCGGCAACGCCTGCCAGCCCGGCAGCTCCTGCCACGCCAGCAACGCCGGCCGCGCCCGCCGCAGCCGCCGCTCCGGCAGCGGCACCTGCCACTGCAGGTGCTGCAGGCCCGGGCATGATGGGCACGCTGGGCGCCGCCGCCGTGGGCGCCGTTGCCGGCTCCATGGCCGGCAATGCGCTGGCCGGCGCCATGACCCCTGAAAAGGACGCTGCCGCCAAGGAGGCCGAAGCCAAGGCCAAGGCCGCCGAAACCGAGGCAGCCGAGCTGCAGCGCAAGGCCGATGAAGCCAAGGCCAAGGCAGAAGCCGCCCGCGCCGCCGCCAAGTAAACCGCCTGCTTCTTGCAAAAGGCCGCGCCTGTCGCGGCCTTTCTGTTTTGTCCAGCGGCCTGCTTCAACGGCCTTGCGCATGCTCTCCACGCAGCGTCATCACGGCGCTGGCGATGCTCGCAACGGCCTTGCCATCATCACGCTCGATTTCACAGCGGTAGTGGCTGATCGTGCGCCCACGGTGCTCGGCCCACGCCCGCGCGCACAGCCTGGAGCGCCAGACCGGGCGCAGGAAGGCCGCCTTCAGGTCGATGCTGGTGAAACTCTGGCCTGGCTCCATCAAAGTGGAATGCGCCGTGCCTATGGCAGCATCGGCCAGTTCGCACAGCATCCCGCCATGGACCGTGCCCTGCTGGTTGCCATGGCGCTGCGCATCGGCGTCGAACTCCACGACGGCCATGGCTTCGCCGACGGCCACTATGCGAAACCCCAGCATCTGCGAGATCGCGGTCGGATAGCGCATGTGCGTGGCCTCGTCTGCGGCAAGCCGCCCTTCGATCTGCCGCTGCAGATAGTCGAGCACGGGGAGATAAGTGCGGGGAAGATGCATGGATTTCCTGTCTGGAGCGGGAGGGCAAGGCCCGGGAATGCCCGTCTCGCCAGTGTGATGACCTAGACTGGAACAATCAAAAAATTGTCCTAACTACACTCCATGGCTGCCTCTCGCGTTGCTCTGCTGACTGAACGGCTGGCCGAAGACATCCGCGCCGGCCGGCTCGCCCCCGGCACGCTGATGCCCACGCACCGCGACCTCGCGGCCCGCCATGGCATGGCCGTGGCATCCGCCAGCAAGGTGTATGCGCGGCTGGCCTCCCTCGGCCTGGTCATCGGCGAAACCGGGCGCGGCACCTTTGTGCGGGATCGGCCGCAGCAGCGCGAATGGGATGGCAGCGACGAATCCCGCCTGAGTTCGGACACGGCCGACCTGTCCTTCAACCATCCCACCTGGCCGGGGCAGGCCGGGCTGTTGCGCTCCATGCTGCGCGAGCTGGCTGCTTCGGGCGACCTGGCTGCGCTCATGCACCAGCAGCCGCCCGGCGGCCGGCTGCACGAGCGGCGCATCGTGGCCGACTTCCTTGCCCGCGAACGCGGCCTGGCTGCCGAGCCGGAACGCATCTTCCTGGTCAACGGCGCGCAGCAAGGACTGGACATTGCCGTGCGTGCGCTGCTGCGGCCCGGCGATGCGGTGGCCGTGGACGCGCTGACCTACCCGGGCTTCAGGATGCTGGCCGAGCTCCAGGACCTGGACCTACAGCCGGTCCCTGCCCTTGACGAGGGTCCCGACCTCGATGCATTGGAGCGGCTGTGCGCACGCCGGCGCATACGCGCCATCCATGCCATGCCCACGCTGCACAACCCCCTGGGATGGGTGATGCCGCTGGCGCAGCGCCAGCGCCTGGTGGAGATCGCAAGGCGCCACGATTGCCTGCTGATCGAGGATGCTGCCTATGCCTTTCTGGCAGGCAAGGCGCCCGCAGCCCTCGCAACGCTGGCGCCAGAGCGCTGCATTCACGTCTCCAGCCTCTCGAAAAGCGTGGCCAGCGGGTTGCGCTTCGGCTTCATGGTGGTGCCCCAGGCATGGGCAGGCCGCGTCAAGGCCGTGGTGCGCGCCAGCCACTGGAGCATGCCGGGCCTGGTCACGGCCATGGCCACGCGCTGGATGGCCAGCGGCTCCGTGCGGCAGCAGGAACAACGCATGCGGCAGGAGGCACGGCGCCGGCAGGCGATTGCGCGCAAGGCGCTGGCAGGAATGCAGATGCTGGCCCACCCCTGCTCGCTCTTCCTCTGGCTGCGCCTGCCCGGGGAGCTGCGGATGGACCGGGTGGCCACGGCGCTGGCCCAGTGCGGCATCGCCGTATCGCAGGCCCACGCCTACGCAACGACTCCCCATGCCCCGCATGCGCTGCGCCTGGGACTGGGTTCAGTGCCTCTGCCGCAACTGGAGGCCGTACTCGTTCAGTTGCGGGATACCGTGGAAGGCTTTCCGCCCTGAGCCTGTGCCGGGCCAGGGCCCGGTTCAGGGGCCTTGCGCTTCAGCGCCGCCCGTCGCGCAGCGGCTGCAGCAGGTGCGACAGGCCGTTGTGGTCCAGCTCCTGCATCAGCGCCAGCAGTTGGCCCAGCTCTCCCTTGGGAAAGCCCTCGCGTGCGAACCAGTTCAGATAGTTGCCGGGAAGATCGGCGATCAGCCGGCCCTTGTACTTGCCATAGGGCATTTGCACCTGCACCAGCTTTTGCAGCATTTCGGAGTCCATGGCGGCGATGGTACGCGCTGCGCCATCGCAAGAATCCGCATAAAAAACCACAGCCTTATAACCAAATATCAAAAATGTTCAACGCGGCCCCTGGCGCAGCACTAGACTATGCGCCTGCCTGCCGCCAAGCCCGACGCGGAGCCGTTCTCCCGGGCCGGCGGCGTTTTATCGCAACCCGTTGAAGAAAGTCCTCCGGTCATGTTGAAGAAAGCCCTCTCCGCAATCGCGATTGCCACGCTGGCACTGACAGCCCAGGCCGCCGACGTGCTCAAGGTCGGTGCCACGGCCGTGCCGCATGCAGAAATCCTCAATCACATCAAGCCCGCGCTGAAGGCCCAGGGCATCGATCTGCAGATCAAGGAATTCAGCGACTACGTGCAGCCCAATGCGGCCGTCGAGGACAAGCAGCTGGACGTGAACTTCTTCCAGCACCAGCCCTATCTGGACAGCTACAACAAGGACCGCAAGACCTCTCTGGTGGCCGTGCCCAATGGCAAGGTCCATGTGGAGCCCTTCGGCGGCTACTCGCAGAAGATCAAGAACGTCAAGGACCTGAAGGACGGCGCCACCATTGCCATCCCCAACGACCCCTCCAACGGCGGCCGCGCCCTGATCCTGCTGGCCAAGCAGGGCCTGATCGAGCTCAAGGACCCCAAGAGCCTGACGCCCACGCCGCTGGATGTGGCCAAGAACCCCAAGAAGCTCAAGTTCAAGGAACTCGAAGCCCCGCTGCTGCCGCGCGCACTGGGCGATGTGGACCTGGCGCTGATCAACACCAACTACGCCATCGAGGCCAAGCTCAATCCTACCAAGGATGCGCTGTTCATCGAAGGTGCCGACTCGCCCTACACCAATATCGTGGTGTCGCGCCAGGACCGCGCCAACGATCCCAACATCGCCAAGCTGATGAACGCACTGCACACGCCTGATGTGAAGAAGTTCATCGTCGAGAAGTACAAGGGCGCCGTCGTTCCCGCGTTCTGAATGCGAGGTGGCCGCAGCCTTGCCGGCTGCGACCGCTGCGAAAAAAAAGCGCTGCCCCGGCAGCGCTTTTTTTGTGGATGGCATTCCTTGCCTCAGCCTGCGGAGGCCACCTCCGCCGGCGCCTTGGCCGCAGCAGCCGGCCGCGTGATGGCGCTGCCCATGGCCGCGCCCATGATGCAGGCAATGGCCAGCCACTGCGTTCCCACCAGTTGCTCATGCAGCAGCAGCATGCCCATGAGGGCGGCTATCGCGGGCTCCGTTGCCAGCGCGATGCCGAAGGTGGCGGGCGGCAGGCGGCGCAGCGCCATCATCTCCAGCGTGTAGGGCAAGGCGCTGGAGATGGCCGCAACCATCAACCCGAAAAGAAGTATGGATGGCTGCAGCAGCTTGGCCCCCGCCTCGGCCACGCCGAAGGGCACCACCACCATGGCGGCGAACACCAGGCCCAGCGACACGGCCTGGCCGCTGGGAATGCTGCCCAGCCGCTGGCCCAGCAGGATGTACAGCGCCCAGCAGATGGCCGCGCCCACGGCGCAGGCAATGCCCACGGGCTCCAGCACCAGGGCGCCGGCGCTGGCACCGCCTATGGGCAGGATCAGGGCCAGCCCCGCCACCGCCAGCGCCAGCCAGACAAAATCCACGGGCCGGCGCGAGTGGTAGATGGCCACGGCCAGCGGCCCCGAGAACTCGATGGCCACGGCCAGGCCGAAGGGAATGGTGCGCAGCGCCATGTAGAACAGCAGGTTCATGGCGCCCAGCGCCACGCCGAAACGCAGCAGCGCCCAGGCCTGAGGCCGCGCCAGCGTCCAGCGCCAGGGCCGCCAGATGGCCACCAGGATCAGCGCGGCAAAGCCCACGCGCAATGCCGAGGTGCCTTGGGCACCCAGCACCGGAAAAAGCTGCTTGGCCAGTGACGTTCCCACGCCCAGCGCCGTCACCGAGCCCAGCACGGCCAGCAGCGGCCAGGCGCGGTTCCATGTGATGTTTGTTGTCATGGCGCGTACGATATTGCAAGCGCACCGCGCAAACAGCTCGTTTTTGAGCCGCTTCACGCAATATTCGCTCTTTTCCTCTTCTCGCCGCCAGCCGCCCATGCCCGCCATCGCCCTGGACTCCTTCGACCGCGCCATTCTCGACGTGATGCAGCGCGACAACCTCACGCCACAGCGCCTCATCGCCGAGCGTGTGCACCTTTCCGCGCCGGCCGTGCAGCGGCGCATCAAGCGGCTGCAGGAGCTGGGCGTGATCGCGGCCAACGTGGCCGTGGTCGATCCGGCGCGCATAGGCCGGCCGCTGACCGTGCTCATCAACGTGCAGCTGGTCAACGAGCGCCCCGATCTGTCGCAGGCCTTTCGCGCACGCGTGGACCGGGAGGACGCGGTACAGCAGTGTTATTACGTGACCGGTGAAGCCGACTATTCATTGATCGTCACGGCTGCCGATATGGAGGAGTACCAGGCGCTGGCGGCTCGGCTGTTTGCGGGGGACGACAACATCCGGCGCTACACCACCTCGATAGCGCTGGAACGCGTCAAGACCGGGCTGCAGCTACCGCTGCAGCCGCAAGCCACGGATGCCTGACCACCGTCATCAGATCGTTTTGAACATAGAACGCCATCACAGGCAGGGAGACTTCAATGAGCGCACCGCATCCGGACAGCATGGCCAATCTGGTGGCCATCCGCACCCTCGACAAGTACGAGAACGACTATTTCCCCAAGCGCGACCGCATCACCATCGCCTTTCGCGGCGATCTGGCAGAGCAGTTCAAGTACGACAAGATCCGTCCGCTGTCGCCGGCCCAGCGCCATGGTCACCGCGTGGTGATCGAGGCCGAGAGCCAGAAGACCGGCACCACCGGCCACTACTGCATCGAGTGCAACAGCTGGAACCTCATCGAGGCCGTGGGCACCTGGGCACCGGAGCCGGAGCCGGAGCAGGCGGCGGGCTGAGCCTGCCGCTTCTGGCCGGCCCAGGCCGGCCCAGGCCGGCTCAGGCCCCGGCCGGCGCCCAGACGCTGCCGGCCACCCACCAGGCCAACGCCAGCATCATCACGCCCGTCAGGCCATCGAGAATCCGCCAGGCACGCGGCTTCTCGAACAGGCGCCTGAGGCGGCGGCCTGCAAAGGCCAGCAGCACGAACCATGACAGGCTGGCCGAAGCGGCGCCAATCACATACACCCATTTGAGCGCGCCTTCCTGGCGCGCGCCGATGGAGCCCATCAGCAGCACCGTGTCCAGATAGACATGGGGGTTGAACAAGGTGATAACGGCCAGCGTGGAGACCACGCCCAGCAGGCCGCGCGGCGCCAGCTGCCCGCCCGAGGCGGCCAGCTGCGCATCGGGCGCCATGGCCATGCGCCACAGCGCCATCAGGCCGTAGGCCAGCAGGAACAGGGCGCCGCCCAGGGTCAGGTAGCGGGCCAGATCGGGGTTGTCGCCCAGCAGCCGGGCCATGCCCGCCACGCCCAGGCCGATGAGCACCACGTCGCTGACCACGCACCATGCCACGCAGGCGCGTACATGCTGGCCGTGCACGGCCTGGCGCAGCACATACAGGTTCTGGGCTCCGATGGAGACGATGAGCGACAGGCAGACCGTGAAGCCCGCCAGCCAGGAAGAAGAAACATTTGCAGTCCACATGGGCAGGGATTGTCTGGCTCGCAAATGGTTAAGTAAAATTACATTTACTCAATCAAATGAAGAATATCTAAATGCTCGACTACGCCGGACTCGAAGCCCTGGCAGCCGTGGTGCGCGAAGGCAGCTTCGAACGCGCGGCGCGCAAGCTGCACGTCACGCCCTCGGCCGTCTCCCAGCGCATCAAGCTGCTGGAAGAGCGCGTGGGCCAGGTGCTGGTGCTGCGCGGCCAGCCCTGTTCAGGCACGGAGGCAGGCCGCCGCCTGTGCCTGCATGTGGAGCAGGTCGCCCTGCTGGAAAACGACCTGCGCCGCAAGAACCCCGAACTGGTGCCCGAGGGCCAGACGGCCCTGCCCACGCTCAAGCTGGCCGTCAATGCCGACTCGCTGTCCACCTGGTTCATGGACGCCATGTCCGCCTTCACGCGCGACGGCAACGAGCTGCTGGACATCAGCATCGACGACCAGGACCACACGGCCAAGCGCATCCGCGAGGGCGAGGTGCTGGCCGCCGTCACGGCCACGTCCTCGGCCATTCCGGGCTGCAACACCTGGCCGCTGGGACGCATGCGCTACGTGGCGGCCGCCAGTCCCGATTTCATCCGCCGCTACCTCAAGGACGGCATCACGCCCGAGGCCATGGCACGCACGCCCATGATGAGCTACGGCCGCAAGGACAGCCTGCAGGACCAGTGGCTGCAGCGCCTGGGCGCGGAAGGCCGGCGCAGCACGCCGCGCCACTTTCTGCCGTCCAACCAGGGCTATACGCGGGCCTGCGAGCTGGGCATGGGCTGGGGCATGCACCCGCCGCTGATGATCGGCGCGCAACTGGCCGAAGGCAGCTTGGTGGAGCTGCTGCCCGGCAACGATCTGGACATTCCCATGTACTGGGCCCATGCGCGCAATGCGCAGGCCAGCCTGCAGCGGCTGACGGACTGCGTGATCCAGGCGGCAGCCGCCTGTCTTGACCCGATGGAGTGAGGGGGCCATTGACGGCCCCTCTTTCCCCGCCTCGCCCACTCCGTCGAATCCACATCCCCGGCCAATGCGTTTTTGCCGGCCCGGGATCATCGCAATACCGGAAACAAACAGGTCTTCCATTCATTGAATCCGCTGAAATACAGGCGTCAGAAGATAATCCCGCGCACGCCAGGAAAATGCAAACAGGAACAATCCTAGAAATCAAATAGGAGCATTCCCATAAGGCAGATACAAGCGTCCCGGGGGGCAAAAAGAAGGACTCAGATTTTCTGAAAAGCCTTGACATCATTTGCAGTGAGCCTAGAGAATTCGCGGGCCTCAAGGCAACTTCATAAAGCTGCCACTCTTTTTGAAAATCACGCAGGCAATAGACGCGCCTCGAAATACTCGCCATATCCAGGAAATCGGCATCTCCGGCAATGCCTCCATTGCCGGATATTCAGGATTCGCCTATGACCACCACAGGAATACACAGGAACGAATACACGGGACAGGCAATGCAGGAGTACTCCTTCGCTTTTCATTTGCGCATTCCATCCATTGCGCATGCGGCATGCCAGCGGCGCCGCGAAGCCGGCGGCATGCCTGCGCCGCCCGCAGGGCGCCACCAGGGCTTCACCCTGGTGGAGATCATGGTGACCCTGGCTGTGGTGGTCATCCTGCTGGCCATTGCCGCCCCCAACATGAACGACATGGTGCAGACCAGCCAGCAGGAGTCCGCACTGATGCGCCTGTCCGCGGCCCTGCGCATGGCCCAGCACGAGGCGGGACGACGCAACCAGCGCATCACCATCTGCCCTGCCAGCGCGGACCGCAAGGCCTGCAGCGACACCGCCATCGGCAGTGGTCCCTATCAGGGGCTCCAGGATTGGTCCGGCGAGCTGATCGCCTTCAGCGACGGCAGCACCCCCCGCGTGATCGACGAGGACGACCAGGTCCTCAGGGTGTTTCCCAGCGTGCGCAGCGTGGATCTCTTCGCCTGGTATCCGACGGGCGGCCAGGGCATGAAATCGGCGGGCCACGCCGTACACGCGCTTCCGGACGGGCAGATCTGCTGGCCCACGGCCCGCCGGGGCGCACCGGGCGCCGAGCAGGTCCACCGCGTGGCCTACCCCTGCAACCCCGACGTGACCTTCACGGCCTGCCCGAGTCGCGCCCGGCACCTGCCCGCCCGCCATATCGCCATGTATGCCGGTGGCCTGCAGGACCTGGCACCGCGCGACCCGCTGCCCCGCGCCTCTGGCAGCAGCAAGCCGCAAGCCGTGGACTGCGCCGGCGCCGCTTCCGGCCTCTGAACACAAGCGAGGACTTCGCATGGACAGGAAGGATCCACACCCCGCTCCCACCCCCGCCGCAGCTGCGGCATCGCAGGCAGGCTTCACGCTGGTGGAGGTCATGGTCACCCTGGTGGTCATTTCCGCCGGCCTGCTGGGCACCCTCAAGGGGCTCTATCAGAACCTGGGCGACCTCAATGCCTCCTACCAGCGCACGGCGGCCGTGCAAAAGGCCGCCGAGATGGTGGAACGCCTGCGCGCCAACCGCCGGGGCGCACTGGCAGGCGACTTCGACGGCGGTGGCGGCACCGCGCCCAGATCCTGCAGCGACCCTGGCGAAGGCGGAGACGACAAGGCCCATGCCCAGTACCGGCTGTGCCTGTGGCAAAGGGACCTGGGCAACGCCCTGGCCCAGGGCCAGGGCAGCGTCAAGACTGCCGAAGGCAAGACCCTCATCACCGTGACCTGGAGCCATCCCCGCAGCGGGGATGGAAACCCCGAAGAACACAGCATCGAGGTCATCCCATGAGAGATCGGCTGGCATCCCGTGGCCCGCAGCAAGGCCCGCAACAGGGCCTGACCCTGGTGGAACTCATGGTGGCGGTGGTCATCGCCCTGTTTCTCCTGGCCGCCTTGGCGGGACTGTATGTGAACGCAAGAGGCCTGCTGCGCCATGAAAATGCACTGGCGCGCATGCAAAGCGATGCACGCCTGAGCTTTGGCGTGATGGGCCAGGCGGTGCGCAATGCGGGCTTCACGGGCTGCAGCACGGCCCTGACCAAGGTTCCCCCCTTCATCGCCGAGCCCGAAAGGCTCGGGCCCCACTGGAACCTGCTGGACCCCATAGGCATCCGGCGCGGACAGGCACAGGATGCCTGGACCAGTTTCGCGGAAGATGTCCCCGCCCAGGCCAGCGCCCGGTCGGACGTGCTCAGGACAGCGGGCACGGGCACGCACAAGAGCAGCCAGCAACTGAGCGACAACGATGTGGTCGTCGCGACCGATTGCTCGCAGACCTACATTTCCCGCCGGGCGCTCCTGGATACCTGCATCCAGCCCGGATCGGGAATTTCCGGTTTCTCCCCGGACCGGGGCGCCTGCGGCCTGACGCTCCTCAAGCGCGACGCACGCGTGCTGCCCGCAGTCAATGACCTGTTCTTCATCGGGCGGCTCAAGAACGGCAGCGCCACCGGCCTCATCCACTGCTCCAGCAGCCAGATCGATCCCATGCCCGGGCAAGGCAAAGCCAACGACCTGAGCTGCCGCATGCTGGCCGAAGGGGCCATGGATCTCAAGATCGAGTCCATACACGGCCAGCCCTCGGCCGCCGTGCAGCAAGAGGCGCCGGGCAACAGCGTATGGAACAACACCGGCTCCGGCCTGGCCGGCAGAGCGACGACGCCGGGTCCGACTCCGCCACCACCGCCTCCTGCCGTGCGCGCCGTGGAAGTGCGCCTTCTCATGGCCTCCGCGCCTGGCATGGGTGCGCTGCTGCACGCACCCCAGAGCTACACCTTCTATCGCGACAGCAACGGCGCCCCCCGGCGCGCCACCGCCGCCGACCGGCGGCTGTACCGTGAATTCAGCGCGGTCTTCACGCTGCGAAACCGGGTGGAATGAGCATGGCAAGGACACGGAAACAAATACGGACACAGGGCGGCCTGGCGCTCATCACCACCATGATCATCATGATGGCCCTGGTGATGCTGTCGCTGGCCGCCATGAACATGGGCCTGCTGCAGGGCCGGTCCACGGGCAACCGCAACGACTGGCACATCGCCTTCCAGGCCGCCGAGGCCGCGCTGCGCGACGGGGAGCAGGACATCACCACCCGCAACCCGGCCCTGGAGGCCTTTGACGATGCCTGCACAGCGGGCCTGTGCCTGCCCAGGGAAGACGGCAGCTCGTGGTCCGAGGCGCTCATTGCCCAGGACACGCTGGGCGTGGCGCTGGGCACGCGCACCGGGCAGACCTCCCCCGGCCCCCAGGGAGCACCGACACCGCGCTACCTCATCGAGCGGCTGGAGACCCCTGCGCAAAGCGTGGTGGTGCAGGGCTATGGCGCCGACCAGGGCCGCCCTCCCGTCTTTCGCGTGACGGCCATCGGCATGGGAGCGGCCCGGCGCGCCGATGGCAGTCCGGCCTCGCGGGTGGTGCTGCAAAGCATGTACATCAATTGAAGGAAAGACCATGCGCAAACTCCCTCTGCAAAAGCCCTGCCCTCCCCTCTTTCCGGCGGCAGTGGCGATGCTGCTGCTTGCCTGCATGGCCGCCCCCCGCGCGCAGCAGCCTACGGCACCGGTGCGCCCCGTGCCCCTGAACATCTCACAGGCGCCCCTGATGGCCACGCAGAACGCCACGCCCAACGTGCTGCTCATCATGGACAACTCCAACAGCATGGACGAGGCCCCGAACGGCTCCGCTGTCGGCAGCGACAGCACTGACAGCAAGTCCGAGATCGCCCGCGCCGCTGCCCGCACCATCATCGAACGCTACCAGGGGCGCATGAACTTGGGCCTGATGGCCTACCAGCAGGAAGACGTCGTCCCGCGCAGCCTGAGCAACTCGCTATACGACGTCAGCTACGACCCCAACCACTTCGACCCGCAATGGAGGGGCACGCGCGCCAGCCCCACCCGCAAGCGCTTCAGGTTTCCCAACCCCAGCGACAAAGGGCGTTTCATCTACTACAACGTGGCCTTGCCGTTCTATGGTGGCGGCAACACCTCCAGCCACTGCTTTTCCGCCACGGCCAACGCCGGGCCCACGCCCGCCAATCCCGACGGCTTCCGCACCAACGAGACCGTCGATGGCCCCTGGGACGTCTATTCATGCTTCAGCGGCAAGACAGGCACTACCAACGCCACCAACACCACCGGCAATGCGGGATACAACAACTTCCGGGGCCGGGCAATGTTCAACCCCACCGACTCCGACTATGCCCAGGGCATCTACGACTTCGGCAGGCAGATGTTCGACACTCCCATAGGACAGGCCTGGTTCAGCGAAAGCTTTCCGGGCCGCGGCTTCCTGCACCAGCCCATCCGGCCGCTGGACGTCGCCCACAGGGCCGCTCTGGAACGCAAGCTCGCCACCTCGCAGTTTCTGCTTAACGCGCCCCGTGATCCCGCCTGGCCCCTGCAGAACGCGGGCAACACACCGCTTGAGGGGACGCTGCTGACGGCGCTGGACTACTTCCAGGGCGAAGAGCTTTGGCGCAATGCCGCAGAAGGCTATGTGCCCGCCTGCTATCCGCTGCCCCAGTCCTGCGGCCGCAACTTTGTGGTGCTGCTCACCGATGGCCTGCCCTCGACCCGGCCCAACGGCAAAATCATCCAGGACATGGCGGCCGGCCTGCGCCAGACGGCAGAGGCCGCGCGGCGCCTCAGGCAAGAGGCCAACGTGGAGACCTTCGTCATCGGATTCGCCCTGCCCTTCGGCACCAATCCCGAGCAATTGAACGAGGTGGCCGCCGCCGGGGGCACGGAGCGCGCCTTCGCGGCCAACGACCCCGCGACCCTCGATACCGCCCTGCAGGCGATCTTCGCCGACATCGCCGCCCGCTCCTCCAGCGTGGCCGCCGTGGCGGCCAACTCCACCAACGTGTCCAGCAGCACCAGGATCTACCAGGCCCGCTTCGATCCCCGCGACTGGAGCGGCACGCTGTCAGCGCACAGCATCACAGGCACTGCGGTGGCCGAACAGGCGCAGTGGGAGGCGCGCATTCCTGCGACACGCCGCATCCTCAGCTACCGGCCCGACACGCGCCAGGGCGTGGCCTTTGCCTGGGAAGCACTGAACCCCGAGCAGCAAAGGCAGATCGGATCGCCCGACGTGCTGGCCTACCTGCGGGGCAGCCAGGCAGGGGAAGCGCCCCGTGGACCCCTGCGCAGGCGCACCAGCCTGCTGGGCGACATCGTGAACTCGGCCCCGGTGTATGTGGGCGCGCCCGAGATGCCCTACACCGAGGCCTCCTACCGCGAATTCCGCAAGGCACGGGCCGATCGCCGCAAGATGGTCTACGTGGGAGCCAACGACGGCATGCTGCATGCTTTCGACGCGGACACGGGGCAGGAGCTCTTTGCCTATGTCCCCTCGACCGTGATCCCCCACCTGCGCCAGCTGTCCGATCCGAACTACCGCCACCGCTTCTACGTGGACGGCTCGCCCATGGTGTCCGATGCCTTCATTGGCGGCCGATGGCGGACCATCCTCGTGGGGGGTCTGGGCGCAGGGGGCCAGGGCGTGTACGCGCTGGACATCACCGATCCCGATGCGATCACCGAAGCCGCCGCCAAGAACGTCGTGCTGTGGGAGTTCGGCGACCGCGACCGGCGCGCACCGGGCAGCAACCGACCCGCCGGTTTCGATATGGACATGGGCTTCAGCTTCGCGCAGCCTTCCATCGCCAGGACCCGGGCAGGCTGGATGGCCCTGTTCGGCAACGGCTACAACAATGTGGAGGCGGACGGCGCGGCCAGCACCAGCGGCAATGCCGTGCTGTACGCCGTCAACCTGGAGACCGGCGCGCTGCACAGTAAATGGGACACTCGCCGAGGCGTGCAAGACAGCCAGCGCAGGTGGCCCAATGGCCTGAGCACGCCGGCCGCCGTGGACCTGGACGACGACGGGCTGGTGGACCGCGTCTATGCGGGAGACCTGCAGGGCAACATGTGGCGCTTCGACCTCATGGCCGCGAGCGGGGACGGGGGCGGGATCGTGCCGTCGGTCAACGGCACTCCTGCACCGATGACCACCCCCTGGGGCGGCAGCTTCCACGGGCAGCCCATCACCACGCGGCCTGAGGCCAAGATCAGCCACGGCACGCTGCAATCCCACGTGCAGCTGCTGTACGGCACGGGCAAGAGCTTCGAGGTCGGCGACCATGACGCTGCGGCCCCGGCCTCCGCATCCCAGTACTTCTTCAGCCTGCTGGACGAAGGCACCGGGGGCTCCTCCGCAAGCCACAGCGTGCTGAAGGTCACCAGTGTCGACGCCGGCGCCGCCAACGGCGATGGCCGCACCACGCAGATGTCCCTGCGGCTGATCTCCGACGGCCGCCCCGGCAACAGGAACTGGCTCATGCTGCTGGCCGACGCGGGCGAGCGCTTGATCACCCATCCCATGCTGCGCCGCGACCGCGTCATCTTCACCACGGCCGTGCCCAGCACGCAGATGTGTACGGCAGGCGGCCATAGCTGGCTGATGGAACTCTCGCTGGACGGCCAGGGCGCGGAGAAGTATGCCGACGGCCTGTTCGACATCAACGGCGACGGTACGGTGGACGGCAGCGACCGCTACGGCGACAACGACCGCGCCACCGGGGGCGCGCGGCTGGAGGGCATCAGCTCGCAGCCCGCCATCCTGAACAACGGCAAGCAGGAAACCAAGGTCATGAACAGCACCGCAGGCCTGCAGTCGCTGGCAGAAAGCAAGGGGCCGCTGAGCAACAGGCGCATTTCCTGGCGCGAGGACACCCCGGCCGACATCCATCCGCTGGGCCTGGACTGACCATGGGCATGCAGAACAACCCCTTGCCGACGCCTGGTCGCCGCCGCCGGGTGGCACGCGGCTTCACCCTGATCGAGCTGATGGTGGTGGTGGCCGTGATCGGCATCCTGTCGGCCATCGCCTATCCCAGCTATGCCGAATACCTGCGCAAGTCCCGCCGCACCGATGGCAGGCGCGCCTTGCTGGAGGCCGCAGGCGCCATGGAGAAGTACTTTTCCGCCAACCTGACCTACGAGGGTGCGACGCTGGGGGGCACCGGCGTCTATGCCAGCCGATCTCCCGACGGTTTCTACGAACTGTCGCTGAGTCCTGACCCCGCCGCATCGAGCTACACCCTCATTGCCTCACCGCTGCGAAGCCAGCTCAGCGACAAATGCCATACCTTCACCTACGACCACCTGGGCGTGGGTGGGGTCCGCAATGGCACCCTGCCTGCACGCGATTGCTGGTAGCAGCTGCGCAGCGTGGCCCGGCAGCCGCGCTCAGGGCTCGCTGCCCGGCCCAGGGCTGGGGGCCGGCGCCCCGGGTCCGGCAGGTTCCGGCCGCTGTATGGTGCGCACGGCCGCGCGCACGCGGGTCAGGGTGTGGAAGTCCAGCAGGCTGGTGGCCATGATGGTTTCCCAGAGAAAGCAGGCCAGGGCCGAGAGAAACATCAGCACGCCGAACAGAAAGCCCAGCACCGCATAGCCATGGCCGTTGATGCCGTAGGCCTCGCCCAGGAACAGCAGGGCAATGGTCAGGCCGATGCAAAAGCCGCAGACGGTCAGCAGCCCTATGCAGACATTGGCCAGCCGGCCGCGCTTGCGCAGAAAGTGCAGCTCGGTCAGGCTGCGCGCGATGAATTCCTCCTCCTGCGGCGTGCGCAGCAGTTCCTCCAGCTTGCGCGCGCGGTCGATGATGCGGGCCAGCCGCCCGGCCACGGCGCCTATCATGCCGGCCACGGCCGTCAGGAAGAACACCGGCGCCAGCGCCAGCTGGATGCTGTGGGTGACGGTATCGGCGTCTAGCGACCAATTGATCATGCGGTCCTCTGCGTGCTTTCTGTTGTCTGGTCCGGCCGTGCTGCCGTGTTTTCGCGCGGACAGTATTGTGGCCGCAACCGGGGGCCGCAAGAAGCCATGCCGCCCGCTTTCAGCGCGCCGGGGGTGACGGCAGAACCTGCGCGCACAGCGAAAGCATCTGGTCCAGCAGGGCGGGCGCCCGGTCGCGGCGGCGGACCACGCCCAGCGGCGCCAGCCGGCCCGTCAGCTGCACGTCGAGCCGGCACACGCGCGCATGGGTCTGCAGGCCCGGCGCGATGCTCAACGGCACCAGGGCCACGGCGCCGGGCTGGCTCAACAGGCCTTCCAGTATCGGCAGGGAAACGGTGGAGACGGGAAACCAGGGCGCATCGGGCAGTGCCTGGAGCACCTCGGCCTCGAAAATCCCGCGCACGGCGATGTTGGCCGTGGGCAGCACCCAGCGCGCGCCGGTCAAGGCCTGCAGCGGCACGCCACGGCGCCCGGCCAGTGCATGCGAGCGTGCGGCCACCACCACGGCCGTGTCGGCCAGCAGCGGTTCGAAGACGAAGGGGCCGGGCAGCAGCGCCGGCTCGCGGCAGAACACCGCGTCCAGCCCGCCGCCCAGCAGCTGGGACAGCAGCCGGGTGCTGGCGTCTTCGTGCACATCGACATGCACCTCGGGGTGCTCGGCATAGAACCGCGCCAGCAGGGGCGAAAGAATGGCCAGGGCTGCCGCCGGAATGGCGCCCAGGCGCAGCGCGGCCGCGGCGCCCCGGCGAATGGCGGCCAGCGATTCCGCCACCTCCTCCAGCGCGGCCAGCACGCCGCGCACCGTGTCCACCAGGGTCTGGCCGGCCAGCGTGGGGCGTATGCCGCGCGCATGGCGCTCGAACAGGCGGATGTCCAGCACGCGCTCCATCTCGGCCAGCGCCTGGGTGGCTGCCGACTGGCTCATGTGCAGCGTGGCGGCGGCCTGCACCACCGAGCCGCATTGCTGCAGCGCCACCAGCAGCTGCAGCTGGCGCAGGCGCACATGCTTGGTCAGGCGCGAGAACAGCAGCCGGCCCTGGGGCGTGGCCGCATCGTCCAGGCCTTCGCGGTCGTCAAAATCGTGGCTCATGGGAATCTCGGTGTTTTCCCCAGGCAGGCCCTGGCGCGCCACAGGCGGCGAAGGGCAAGCTATCGGAACGGCTTATAGCTTGGCACAAATACCGTGGCCCACGCGGGCGGCAGGATTTCTATAGTCGCCTGCATCGGGAGCCGGCACGGCCCAGGCTGCGGCTCCCTCCCCGTCGATGGAGTCCATGCCATGCAAGCCAAGCCCCTCTTACAGCCTCTCTCTCACCTGCCGCGCCGCACCCTGCTTTCCCTGGGCGCGGGCCTTTGCGCCGCGCTGTGCGGCCTCACCCTGGCCCGCACGGCCCATGCGGCCGACGCCTATCCGAGCAAGCCCGTCAAGCTCATCGTGCCCTTTGCGGCCGGCGGCTCCACCGACATCGTCGCGCGCGTGATCGCCGAAGGCCTGCGCAGCACGCTGGGCCAGCCCGTGGTGGTGGACAACAAGGCCGGCGCGGGTGGCCTGATCGGTACCGAAAGCATTGCCCAGGCGGCGCCAGACGGATACACCATAGGCATGGCCACGGTGAGCACGGCCACCATCAACCCCTCGCTGTATACGCGCGCCGCCAGGCTGGAAGGCAGGCTCCTGCCCGTGGCCAACCTGGTGACCATGCCATCGGTCTACATGGTCCATCCCAAGATGGGCGTCAAGGATTTCGCGGGGTTCCTGGCCAGGCTGCGCGCCCAGCCCGGCGCCTACAGTGCGGGCGTGCCGGGCCTGGGCACGCTGGGCCATCTGATGGTGGCATCCTTCAACGAGACCATGAAGACCCAGATCCAGATCGTGCCCTATCGCGGCAACGGCCCGGCCCTCAACGACGCCCTGGCGGGCATGGTGCAGGTGATGACCGATCAGTTGCCTTCGGCCATGCCCCAGATCAAGGGTGGCAAGCTCATCCCCGTGGCACTGTCGGGCGACAGCCGCTCGCCCGATCTGCCCGATGTACCCACCTTCAAGGAGCTGGGCTATGCGCAGCTCAACGAGCTGGGCATCAGCTGGTTCGGCCTGGTCGTGCCGGCCGGCACGCCGCCCGCCATCGTCCGGCAGTTGCAGGAAGCGTCCACGAAGGCCGTGCGCCTGCCCGAGGTGCAAAAGCACCTGAAGCTGCTGGGAGCATCGGTCACCGAGATGGACCAGGGCCGCTTCCCTGCCCAGATCGCCAGCGAACTGCAGCGCAACAAGGCGCTGCTGGACAAGGCAGGAGTGAAGCCGGAATGAGCGCGGTCGATCATCTCCAGGATTTTTTCCAGCAGCAGTCCGCGCGCATGGCGGCCCTGGCCGACAGCATCTGGTCGCTGGCCGAGCTGCGCTATGCCGAGACGGCTTCGGCCCAGCTGCACATCGATGCGCTGGAGCAGGCCGGGTTTCGCATCACACGCGCCCTGGCCGGCATTCCCACCGCCTTTCTGGCCGAATGGGGCGACGAGGGCCCGGTGCTGGCGTTCCTGGGCGAGTACGACGCACTGTCGGGCCTGAACCAGCAAAGCGGCGCCCTGGTCTGCACGCCGTCCACCGACAGCCCGGGCCTGGCCGGCCACGGCTGCGGCCACCACCTGCTGGGCACCTCGGCGCATTTCGCGGCCATCGCGCTGCAGGAGCACCTGCGCCGCAGCGGCGCCAAGGCGCGCGTGCGCTACTACGGCTGCCCGGCAGAAGAAGGCGGATCGGGCAAGACCTTCATGGCGCGCGCCGGGGTCTTCGACGATGTGGACACGGCGCTGACCTGGCACCCGGCCAGCTTCTCCGGCGTGTTCAGCCAGAGCACGCTGGCCAATATCCAGGCGAAGTTCGTCTTCCACGGCAAGGCCTCGCATGCCGCGCACTCCCCCCACCTGGGCCGCAGCGCGCTCGACGCCGTGGAGCTGATGAACGTGGGCGTGAACTACCTGCGCGAGCACATGCCCACCGATGCGCGCGTGCACTACGCCATCACCGACTCGGGCGGCCTGTCGCCCAACGTGGTGCAGGCGCGCGCCGAGGTGCTGTACCTGGTGCGGGCCGCGCGCAACCATGAGGCGGCCGCACTGTACGAGCGCGTGCAGAACGTGGCGCGCGGCGCCGCGCTGATGACGGATTGCCGGCTGGAGATCGTCTTCGACAAGGCCTGCTCCAACCTGCTGCAGAACCGCACGCTGAACCAGGTCATGTACGAACAGATGCAGGCCCTGGGCCCGCTGCGCGTGGACCCCGGCCTGCACAGCCTGGCCGGCGACTTCCAGGCCACGCTGGACAGCAATGACGTAGACCAGGTCAGCCGCCCGCTGGCCAGCGTGCTGCGCGGCAAGGTGCCGGCCGTGTTCGAGGGCCTGGCGCCCTACGATCCCGCTGTGGAGGGCACCCTGTTCGGCTCCACCGACGTGGCCGATGTGAGCTGGATCACGCCCACCGTCCAGGCCTGGGTGGCCTGCTACGCCTTCGGCACGCCGCTGCACTCCTGGCAGATGGTCTCGCAGGGCCAGTCCGGCCTGGCCCACGCCGGCATGGTGCGCGCCGCCCAGGTGATGGCCGCCACCGCCATCGCCCTGCTGCAGCGGCCCGAGCGCATGGCCGAGGCCAAGGCGGAGCTGCTCGAGCGCCGCGGCGGCCGGCCCTATGCGTGCCCGATTCCTGCGGAGGTGCCCCTGCCGTTCATGCGGGGGTGATGGGCTTGGCTCGCCCTGGATGATCGACTCCTACCCCATGCCCAGTTCCCGGGCTTGCCCGGGCTTGCAGGGGCTTGCCCCTTTGCGCTGCCGCAAACCCGCCCCGCCGCCGCGTTGACCCATCACAAGCCTTCCACGCCATGCCACGGCGATAGTCGGATCGGGACCCCACCGATACCTACAAACCACAGGAGGACTTGTGAAGCTGATGATCGATCTCTTTTCCACCGACTACGGGCTGATGAGCCTGGGCGTCATCGTCTTCATCCTGATCATGGCGGGCTTTTTCCTGCGCCTGTTCCTGGGCAAGATGAAGCACGTGGCCAACAAGCCGCTTGAATGAAAAGATGCCCAGGCAGGGCCTGGCCTGGGCATTAGCATGCAGCCCTGCGCACTCAATAGTGCGGGGGCAGCTCGTCGCGCAGATGGGTCGCACCGCCGGCGGGCCCGCCCTCCGGCACCCGTCGGCGCAGGTCGCGCAGTTCGTCCAGGAGCCGGTCGATCTGCTGCTGCTGGCGGTAGATGGTCAGGTTCAGTTGCTCCAGCAGGTCGTCGGTGTAGCTGGCCTTGATCTCCAGCTCCATCACGCGCGCCTGCAGGGCCTGGGCCTCGTCGCGTTCGCCCCTGCGCTCGTTGTCCCCTGCCACGCTCACGCCTTGAGCGCCTGGGCCAGGCGGGCGATGCCTTCGCGGATCTTGTCCTCGTCGGCCGTGGCGAACGAAAGGCGGAAGCTGGTGGCATCGGGGTTTTGCGCGAAGAACGGCGCGCCCGGCACAAAGGCCACGCCCTGGGCGATGGCCCGCTTGGCCAGCTCGCCGGCATCGGCCAGCGCGCCGCCCTTGCCGGTCAGGCGCACCCACAGGAACAGGCCGCCCTGGGGCTGCAGGAATTCCACGGCATCGCCGAGGTGCTCGCGCAGCGCATCGCCCATGGCCTTGGCGCGGCGCGCATAGACCTCGCGCACATGGGCCAGCGTGGCGGGCATGGCGCCGGACTTCAGGTACTGCGCGGCCGTGGCCTGGGCAAAGGTGCTGGTGTGGGCGTCGCTGAACTGCTTGCACATCACGGCGCGGGCCAGCAGCTCGGGCGGGGCCACCAGCCAGCCGATGCGCAGGCCGGGGCTGAGCACCTTGCTCAGCGAGCCGCAGTGCGCCAGCCAATCGCGGCTGCCGGGCACCTGGCTGGACAGGGCCAGCAGGCTGGGAGGTGGCGCCTCGCCAAAATACAGGTCGCCGTAGGGATCGTCTTCCACCACCAGGGTCTGGTACTTGACGGCCAGCTCCAGCACCTTCTTGCGACGCTCCAGGCTCAGCATGGCGCCGCTGGGATTGCCGAAGGTGGGAATCAGGTAGACCAGCTTGGGGCGGTGCTCGGCAATGAGCTTTTCCAGCGCATCGACCTGGGCGCCTTCGGCATCGATGGGCGCGCTGATGACTTGCGCGCCGTACAGGCGAAAGCACTGGATGGTGGCCAGGAAGGTCGGGCCTTCCACGATGACCTTGTCGCCGGGGTTGATCATGGTCTTGCCCAGCAGGTCCAGCGCCTGCTGGCTGCCCGTGGTGACCACCAGTTGCTCGGGGGCCAGCTCACGCACGCCCTTGCCCGCCATGAAGGCGGCGATCTGCTCGCGCAGCGGCTGGTAGCCCTCGGTGGCGCCGTACTGCAGCGCGGCGCCCGGCTCCTGCTGCAGCGCTGCCTGGGAGGCGGCGCTGATGCCGGCCACGTCGAACATGGCGCTGTCCGGGAAACCACCCGCGAAGCTGATGATGCCGGGCTTGCCCAGCAGCTTGAACAGCTCGCGGATGGCGGAGGTTTCTACGTTGTTCAGACGGTCGGCGAATTGCATGGGCAGGATTCTCGTTGTCGATGCGATGAAAAGGCGAAGCCTGCATTGTCGCCAATCCTGCCGCAGCTTTCCTGCACGATTAGAAGTCCCCTGAGTCGCTTCGCGCCTTCCCGTTGCACGGCGCCCCCCAAGGGGGACGACGCCATCTCTGCCCCCTCTCTCCCGGAAGGCAGCTGCGTTCAATCCACCTTGATGTCGGCCCTGGCGGCCACGGCGCGCATCTGCGGCAGTTCGCGCTCTATGCGCTCCTGCAGCGCGCTGCCCGGACCCCATGCGGGCGACAGGCCGATGTCCACCAGCTTCTTCTTCATGGCCGGCTCGGCCATGGTGTCAGCCAGCGCCTTTTCCAGCCTCCTCTGGATGGGAGCGGGCAGGCCGGCCGGTGCGAGGAAGGCAAACCAGGTGTCCATGGCAAAGCCGGGGTAGCCGCTTTCGGCCACGGTGGGCACCTGGGGCAGCAGGGGCAGGCGCTGCGGGCCCAGGGCCGCGATGGGGCGGATCTTGCCGGCCTTGATCAGCGGGGTGGTAGCCACCACCGTGTCCACGGCCACCTGCACCTGGCCGCCCATCAGCGCGGTGAGGCTGGGCGAGCTGCCGTTGAAGGGCACGTGCACCATGCGCATGCCCGTGGCGGTCTTGAGCATTTCGCCACCGAAGTGCACCGACGACCCCGTGCCGAAGGAGCCGTAGGACAGCTTGTCCGGATCGGCCTTGGCCAGGGCCACGAGTTCAGGCAGGGTGCGTGCAGGCGTTTCGTTGTGCGCCACCAGCACCAGCCCCATGTCGGCTACCAGGCCCAGCGGCGTGAAGCTGCGCAGCGGATCGTAGGGCAGCGGGTTGCGGATCACGGGGTTCAGCGTCAGCGTGGTGCTGGCGCCCAGCAGCAGCGTGTAGCCATCGGGCGGCGCCTTGGCCACCAGCGCGCCCGCCACCACGGTGCCCGCGCCGGGACGGTTTTCCACCACCACGGGCTGGCCCAGGCGCTCTCCCAGCGATGTGGCCAGCAGGCGGCCCAGGATGTCGGTGGCGCCGCCGGGCGCAAAGGGCACGACCAGCTTGATCGGGCGATCCGGGTAGGACTGGGCCTGGGCATGCGCCAAGGGCAAGGCAAGCGCAGCGGCGCCGGCCATCAGGCACGACAGAAAACGGGAACGGGACAAGGCCATGGCACGGATCTCCTGGGGAACGAGGGAACGGGAACCTGGGAACAGCTCAATGCGGCAATTCAGTCGTCAGTCTTCAGTCGAGCAGCGGGCTGCGCACGCGCGAGAAGCCGCCGGCCTGGTCATAGGCATGGCCGATCTGCAGCACGGCCAGGTCGGCCTGCGCCGGGCCGATGATCTGCAGCCCGGCAGGCAAGCCCTGCGGCCCGAAGCCCGCAGGCGCGGCCAGGGCCGGAAGGCCGGCCATGGTGGCAGGCACCACGGTCTGCATCCAGCGGTGGTAGGTGTCCATCTCGCGGCCGTCCACGGCGTGAGGCCAGTCCAGCGCTGCGTCGAAGGGAAAGACCTGGGCGGAGGGCAGCACCAGAAAGTCGTAGCTGTCGAACAGGCGGCGCAATGTTTCATACCAGGCCGAGCGCACGCGCGCCGCGTCATAGACGGCCATGGCCGGCAGCGCCAGGCCGCGCTCGATTTCCCAGAGGGCCTCGGGCTTGAGCAAGGCATGCGTGACCGGGTCGCGGTACAAGGCGGCGTTGACCCCGGCCACGCTGAAGCTGCGCAGGTCGATCCAGGCGCGCCACAGGCGCTCGAAGTCGAAGGCCGGCACGGCCTCTTCCACCGTGCAGCCGATGGTATTGAAATGCTGCAGCGCCGCGCGGCAGGTCTCCAGCAGGCCGGGCTCGGTGGGCAGGTGCCCGCCCAGGTCCCCCAGCCAGCCGATGCGCAGGCCCTTGCAGTCGCGCTGCAGCTGCGCGGTCCAGTCTTTGGGCGGCTCGCTGCGGCGGGTCAGCGGCAGGCGTGCATCAAAGCCTGCCTGCACGGACAGCAGCAGGGCCAGGTCGGGAATGTCCCGCGCCATGGGGCCGGCCACGCTGAACTGCTGGAAGAACACCTCCTCCGAAGGGCCATGCGGCACGCAGCCCACCGAGGTGCGCAGTCCGTAGACATGGTTGAAGGCGGCCGGCGTGCGCAGCGAGCCCATCATGTCCGAGCCATCGGCCACGGGCAGCATGCGCAGCGCCACGGCCACGCCCGCCCCGCCGCTGCTGCCGCCTGCCGATCGCGAAGGATCGAAGGCATTGCGCGTGGTCCCGTAGACCGGGTTGTAGGTATGCCCGCCCAGGCCGAACTCGGGCGAATTGCTGCGTGCCACGAAGAGCGCACCGCCTGCGCGCATGCGCTCGAACACCACGCAATCGGCCTGCGACAGCTGGTTCGCGAAGATCGGCGATCCCTTGGTCGTCACCATGCCGGCCGCCGGCATGATGTCCTTGGGTGCCTGGGGAAAGCCGTGCAGCGGCCCCAGGCTCTGGCCGCGCGCCAGCAGCGTATCCAGCTCGCGGGAGCGGCCGCGCAGCCAGTCCCGGTCCAGCGGAGATACCAGCGCGTTGACCACGGGGTTGAGGCGGTCGATCTGCGCGCAATAGGCATCCAGCACCTCCACGCAGGACAGCTCGCGGCCGTGGATGGCCTTGGACAGCGCGACGGCCGACATCTCCACCACGGCACCGCCCCCGGTGGCCAGACCCGGCTGCAGCGCAGCGGCGCTTGTGCTTGACTCCATGGATTTCCTCGTTTTTGTGACAGAACGAAGTCAGCATAAGCAGGCGCAAATATTTCGACAATCGCCATTTTCTCGGCTTATCGTTGCGTTTTCCGCAAACCATAAATGGGAGCCACATGCTTTCCAACCGCCTTCAGGACACGGCCCTGCGCTACTTTCTCGAAGTGGTGCGCAGCGGCTCGGTCAGCGATGCCGCCGCGCGGCTCAACGTCTCGCCCTCGGCCGTGAGCCGCCAGGTCGCCGGTCTGGAAGAGATGCTGGGCGTGCCGCTGTTCGAGCGCCGCCCGCGCGGCATGGCGCCCAGCCCGGCAGGCGAGCTGCTGGCCGCCCACGCGCGCCGCGGTGCGCTGGAGGCCGACCGCGTGGTCTCGGACATCGAGGCCCTGCAGGGCCTGCGCCGGGGCGTGGTGCGCGTGTGCAGCTCGGGCGGCTTTGCCATCGAATTCCTGCCGCGCGCCATGGCGCTGTTTCGTGAACAGTACCCGGGCATGCAGTTCCACCTGCGCGTGGAAGCGCCTGCCGCCGTGACCCAGGCCGTGCTGGGCGGCGAGGCCGATGTCGGCCTGACCTACAGCCGTGCGGCGGCACGCGATATCGAGGTCTGGCACCGCCAGGTCTCGCCCGTGGTCGCCATCATGCGGCCCGACCACGCACTGGCCCGGCATGCCAGCATCACCCTGGCCCAGATGCATCCCCATGCCATTGCCCTGCCCGAGGACGCCAACACCGCGCGCCAGCTGTTCGACATTGCCTGCAGCCACCGGCGCCTGGTGTTCGAGCCTGCCCTGGTCAGCGGCCAGTTCGAGACCCTGGTGCACTTCGTGCTGCATGGCGGCGGCCTGTCATTGGGTGGTGAGGTCACCATGCGCGAGCGTGTGCGCCGTGGCGAACTGCATGCGGTGCCCATACGCGAACGCGGCATGAATGCACGCGCCATCGAGCTGCAGACGCTGGCAGGCCGCACGCTGTCCAAGGGAGTGCGGGCCTTCGTGGAGCATCTGCGGGAGCTGCTGCCTCCCGGGTAAGAAGACGAAGTAGAAGAAGCAGAGAAAGACGGAAGGGATGGACTGCAGGCCGGCGCCCGTGCTCAGCCCTGCCCGACTTCCAGGTGGCACTGTGCCCAGTGCCACTGCGCCCGGCGCGTGGCCTCCCGCAGCCGCTGGGCCAGCACATGGCGAGCAGGCAGGCCGGGCAGATACTCGGCCATCTGGACGCCGCCGCGGCCCAGCTCCAGCAGTTCGATCTGCTCCGAGCTGTTGCCCGAGCACAGCATGATGCCCAGCGGCGCATCCTCGCCCGGCTCATGCTCATGCCGATCCAGCCAGCGCAGGTAGTGCTCCATCCGATCCTTGTCCTCGGCCGCGAATTCGCCCACCTTCAGCTCCACCGCCACCAGCCGCCGCAGCCTGCGGTGGTAGAACAGCAGGTCAAGCTGGAAATCCTGGTCATCCATCTGCATGTGCCTTTGCCGCGCCACCAGGCTGAAGCCCATGCCCGACTTCAGGAAAAAGGCTTCCATCTCGCGGATGACGGCCGCCTGCAGGTCGCCCTCCTGCCAGGCATCGTGCAGCCCCAGGAAGTCGAGGATGTAGGGGTCTCGCATGAACAGCGCTGGCGACATGCGCTCGGTGGCTCGCTGCGTGGGCTCCTGCGCGACCAGCGTGTCCGTATCGAAGGACAGCACGGTGCGCTCGTACAGCCGGGAATCGATGCGGCTGCGCAGCGTGCGGGCGCTCCAGCGCTCAATGCTCGCCATGCTGGCGTAGTACTCGCGCTGCAGGGCGTCCTTGAGCGGAATCAGCGCGATGAAATGCGCCCAGCTCAACTGCCGCGTGGGCGAGATGACCAGGGGCTCATCAGGAAAGGTGGTGGAGAACTGCACCATGCGCCACAGGTTCTTTTCCGAGAAACTGCCGCCATAGCCCTGGACCAGATGCCCGGCCAGGGAGGGCAGGACCTTGTCGCTGCAGCCGGCCTGCCGCACCTCGGATTCGCAGTCATGGATGTGCTGGCCGATATGCCAGTACAGCAGGGTCATTTCGCTGTTGATGGTGGAAGCCACCCGAAGCCGCGCGGCCTCGATCAGGTCGCGGACATCACCCAGCAGGGTCTGCGCCGCCGCGATCGCGGGAGAAACGGATATCTTGCGAGTGGCCATGCGGTCGCCCCCTCCTGGTGGCGTGTTGTCTGTATGTGTGGTGTCGGCGGAATCGATCCGGCCCACTATTGCCATGCGGCCCCAGCACGTCAACGCCGCAACGGCATAACCAGACGATCTGGCCCTCGCAGACATCAAAAACCAGAACAGTCCTAGAAATCACACTTGCACGACAATGCTCGCCACATCGATGGACACGCGCTTCCCACAATGAAAACCACCAGCATCGAACCCTTCTTCGCCACACTCAAGGCCGCCAACCCCTCGCCCCAGACCGAGCTGGAATACACCAACGTCTTCGAGCTGCTGTCTGCCGTGCTGCTCTCGGCCCAGGCCACGGACGTGGGCGTCAACAAGGCCACGCGCAAGCTGTTTCCCGTGGCCAATACGCCCCAGGCCATCCTGGACCTGGGACTTGAAGGGCTGGAGGGCTACATCAAGACCATCGGCCTGTACCGCAGCAAGGCCAAACACCTGATGCAGACCTGCCAGATCCTGGTCGAGCGCCACGGCGGCCAGGTGCCGCGCACGCGCGAGGAACTGGAAGCCCTGCCCGGCGTGGGCCGCAAGACCGCCAACGTGGTGCTCAACGTGGCCTTTGGCCAGCCCACCATGGCCGTGGACACGCACATCTTCCGCGTGGGCAACCGCACGGGCCTGGCGCCGGGCAAGACGCCGCTGGCGGTGGAAATGCAGCTCATGAAGCGCGTGCCGCCGGCCTATGCCGTGGACTCGCACCACTGGCTCATCCTGCTGGGCCGCTACGTCTGCCAGGCCCGCAAGCCACGCTGCTGGGAGTGCGTGGTGGCGCCGTACTGCGACTACTCGCCCAAGACGCCTGCGCCGGCTGCGGGCAAGCGCTGAGCTTCAATCGGCCTTGAAGCCCGTGGCCGCCACGGCCTTGCCCCAGGTGACCGTGTCGGCGCGCATGATGCGGGCGAGTTCGTCGCCCGTGGTGCCCGTCACGCGGAAACCGGCCTCTTCCAGCCGGCTGCGGCTGTCGGGCTGCTGCAGGGCGCGCACGATGTCGGCCTGCAGCCTGGCCACGATCTCGGGCGGTGTCTTGGCGGGCGCGACCACGCCGAACCAGGAATTGAACTCCAGCGACGGATAGCCCTGCTCACCGATGGTGGGCAGCTCGGGCATGGACGGGGTGCGCGTGGCGCCCGTGCTGCCCAGGGCCGTGAGCTTGCCGGCCTTGACCTGGGGCGCGGCCAGGGCCGCCGTGGCGAAGACGGCCTGCACGTCGCCGCTGAACAGGCCGCCCAGGGCATCGTTGGTGTTCTTGTAGTGCACGGGCTCGGGCCTGAGCTGCACGGCATTGCCGAACATGAAGGCGCCGAAGTGGCCTGGCGTGCCGGCACCGAAGGTGGCGATGAACAGCTCCTTGCGCTGGCGCGCCCAGGCCACGAAATCGGGCACGTTGCGGGCCGGCACTTTCTGCGGATTGACCAGCAGCACGAAGTCGGAGGTGACGACCTGGCTGACGGGCACAAAGTCCTTTTGCGGGTCGTAGGGCAGGCGCTGGTAGGTGTTGGGCGCAATGCTGAGCTGGCCGGTCTCGCCCAGCATCAGCGTGTAGCCGTCAGGCACGGCGCGTGCCGCCTCGCTGGCGGCGATGAGGCCGCCAGCGCCCGGCTTGTTGTCCACGACCACGCCCAGGTTGCCCCATTGCTCGGAGAGTTTCTGCGCGAGCAGGCGCGCCACGATGTCCGGCCCCGTTCCCGCAGGAAAGCCGACGAGCAGGCGCACGGGCTTGCTCGGAAAAGCAGGCTGGGCGCTGGCCGCGGCCCAGGGAGCCAGGCCGGTGGCCAGCACGGCGGCAAGAGTGCAGGCCACGGCGGCGCGGCGCGCCTTGGATGCAGGGTTGTTCATGTGTTGTGTCTCCTGTGTTGTAGGTATCGAAGCGGGGAAGGCCCCCTCAGAGCAGCTCGTGAAAGCGCATCTGCACGCGGTCGGGATGGCGCGCGCCGGTGCCGAAGAACAGGCGCTCGTTGATCCAGGCCAGCGCCCGGCTGGCCGTCTCCATGCGGGGCGCGCAGCGGAAATAGATGTGCGCGGGGTCCACGGGCTCGCCGCGCGCCAGCTTTGCCATGAGCGCCGGGTCGCCGCTGCGCAGTGCTTGGTTGCAGACATAGATCAGGTCGCCGGCATCGGTCTCCAGCACATAGCGCGCGTCGAGTTCGGCCAGCCCGCCGTGCACGATGCGCTGGAAGTCCGCGCCTCCGGGCAGCACGCGCGCGCTCCAGCCGTCGCCCCGGGCCGTGCCGCCCAGGATGGGGATCAGCCGGCGCCCGCCGTGCGCCGTGGCACCGACCTCCTGCGGCGGGCCCACCTGCACGCTCAGGTCGGCGAAGAAGCGAAAGCGCGGATCGGGCAAGGCCGCAAGCTGCGGCACGTCATCTGGCATGGTTCTGGGGCTCCGGTGAATGGGATCGGGACCTAGCATAAGCACCATTGCCCGTGCAGGCCGTCATCCCGGAAGATGACAGCGCCCTGCCCGCCCCTGCCTTCCCCCTTGAGACACTGGACCTGCCCCTCCCCCGCCCTTGACGCCAGCGCCTTGCCCGGCCAGGCGTCCAGCCATGCGCTGGGCCAGATGGTGTCCAGCCTGGGTGGGCCGGGCTTCGCCCTGCAGGTGCTGCAGGCCATGAACGCGCTGCTGCCTGTCGCCTCCTGGTCGGTCTACCGCACGGGGCAGCGCAGCCGGCCGCAGCTGTTCCTGTCGGCCAGCAGCGAGGCGCGCGACACCACGCGCGAGTGCTGGCGCGCCTATCTCTCAGGCCCCCATCTGCGCGACAGCACGTGGAAGCACGGCGGCACAGCGCCGGCACGCAGCACGGCGCTGTGCCACATCACGGCCCAGGAGGTGGAAGGCGAGCACCGCGCCCTGGTCTACGACGCGCACGGCATGGCCGAGCGCGTATCCATCGTCGAGCACCAGGACGACGGCGGTGTGTTTGCCGTCAATTTCTATCGCCACCAGCACCAGAGGGCACTGGGCGATGCGCAGATCGACCGCTTCGGGAGCATGGCCCCCGTGCTGCTGGCCCTGGCGCACAAGCACATCGCGCTGACGCAGGCGCAGCCCGCCGTGGCTGCGGCATCGGCGTCCCCAGCCCCCCAGCCCAGACAGCGCCAGACATTGCCCGCCCTGCGCATGCGCCTGCTGCAGGCACAGCCCGGCCTGACGCCGCGCGAACTCGATGTCTGCGCCCGGCTGCTGCAGGGCATGACGCATGAGGGCATTGCCTGCGACCTGTGCCTGAGCCTGCCCACCGTCAAGACCTACCGTAACCGCGCCTTTGCACGGCTGGGCATCCACTTTCGCAGCGAGCTGTTCGCGCTGGCCATGGAGCCGCAGGGCTGAAGGGGCCGGGGCTCAGTCCAGCGAGGCGCCGGAGTCCTTCACAATGCGCGCCCACTTGGCGATGTCCTCGCGCAGCAGGGCCGCCATCCGGTCCGGTGACACGGGCTTGTCGGCCGGGCCGGCCAGCTCCACGCCCGAGGCTTCGAGCTTGCCGCGCAGATCGCCGGCCGCCAGCGCGCGGGCCATGCCGTCCTGCAACTGCGCCAGCACCGGCGCGGGCACGCCTTCAGGAGCAAACAGCCCTACCCACAGCGTGCCGTTGTAGCCGGGCACCGTTTCGCCAATGGTGGGTACATCAGGCAGCAGCGGCGATCGCGCCGCGCCGCTCACGGCCAGCGCGCGCAGCCGGCCGGCCTGGATATGGGGCAGCGTTGACGGCAGGCTGCCGAACAGCAGCGGTACCTGCCCGCCCAGCACATCGTTGAGCGCGGGCGCCACGCCCTTGTAGGGCACATGCTGCAGCTGGATGCCCGCCATGCTGTTGAGCATCTCGCCCAGCAGATGGTTGAGCGTGCCGTTGCCGGCCGAGGCATAGCGGAACTCGTCGGGCCGGCCCCGGGCCATGGAGATCAGCTCGGGCACGGATTTGGCCGCAAAGCCGGGATGGGCCAGCAGCACATTGGGCACGGAGCCGATCAGGCCGATGGGCCGGAAGTCCTTCACCGGATCGAAGCCCGGTTTGCGGTACAGCGCGGGGTTGATGGCCTGGCTGCTGCTGATGGTCATCAGCAGGGTATGCCCGTCGCGCGGCGCCTTGGCCACGGCCTGTGTGCCGATGTTGCCGCCCGCACCGGGCCGGTTCTCGACCACCACGCTGGCGCCCAGCACCTCGGCCAGCTTCTGGCTGACCAGCCGGCCCACGATGTCATTGGTGCCGCCCGGCGCCTGCGGGACGATCATCACGATGGGCCGCGCGGGCCAGGCCTGGGCACGGCCCAGCAGGGGCAAGGCGAGTGCAGCGGCCAGCAGGCTTCGGCGGCGCAAAAGGCTCGACGGCAGGGGAAAGGAAGAATCCGGCATGGTCATGTCTCCATTTGTTCTTGTCGCAAGCCCGCATGGTTGCCCGTGCCGGGCCAGCGCACAATCGCGCATTTCCTGACCCGGCCTTCGGAATTGACAAAGCCTTGACCCCGCCCATGCCCTCTTCGCCCTTCATGCCCCTCATGCACTTCGACCTGACGGACCTGCGCCTGTTCGTGCATGCCGCCGAACTGGGCAGCCTCACGCGCGCCTCGCAAAGGCAGCACCTGTCCCTGGCCGCAGCCAGCCTGCGTATCAAGGCGCTGGAGGAGCAGGCGGGCATGCCCCTGCTGTACCGCGAGGCGCGCGGCGTGCGGCCCACGCCGGCCGGCGAAGCCTTCCTGCACCATGCGCGCGGCATGCTGCTGCAGTCCGAGCAGTTGCGCCACGACCTGCAGGAGTACGGCGCCGGCCTGCGCGGCCATGTGCGGGTGTTTGCCAACACCACGGCCGTGACCGATTTCCTGCCCGAGATACTGCCGGCCTTTCTTGCCGACCACCCGCGCGTGAACGTGGACCTGCAGGAGCGGCCCAACGCCGAGATCGCGCGCGGCGTGCTCGACGGCCGGGCCGACCTGGGCATCGTGGCCGGCCAGGTGGACACGCTGGGCCTGCAGACCATCCACTTCAGCACCGACCGGCTGGTGCTGGCCACGCCGCGCGGCCACCGCTTTGCGCGGCGCAAGCGCATTGCGTTTGCCGAGACGCTGGACGAGGACGCCATCGGCATGCAGCAGGGCAGCACGCTGCAGACCTTTCTGGCGGGTGTGACCGAGCGCCTGGGCAAGCCCATGAAGCTGCGCATACAGCTGTCCAGCTTCGACGCCATGTGCCGCATGATCGGCGCCGGCGTGGGCATAGGCATCGTTCCCGAGAGCGCCGCGCGGCGCAACCGCGAAAGCATGGGGCTGGCGCTGATCGATCTGACCGACGCCTGGAGCGTGCGCGAGCGCCGCATCCTCGTGCGCGATCAGGGCCGGCTGCCGCGCCATGCGCAGGCCCTGATCGAGGTGCTGCAGGCCTACTACGCCACGCCGGCAGGCTCCTGAGCCGGCTGCGCTCCCGGCTCCATCAGGCTGGACAGCGAAAGGACCTGCCCGCCGCCCGCATCGAAGTTGCCCGGCTCCAGCCAGCGCTGGTAGGCCGCGCGCAGCGCCGGCCATTCGCTGTCGATGATGGAGAACCAGGCCGTGTCGCGGCTGCGGCCCTTGTAGACCACGGCCTGGCGGAACACCCCCTCGAACCGGAAGCCCAGGCGCGCCGCTGCGGCACGCGACGGCGCATTTAGGCTGTCGCACTTCCACTCGTAGCGGCGGTAGCCCAGCTCGTCGAAGGCGCGCTGCATCAGCAGGAACTGCGCCTCGGTGGCCGCACGCGTGCGCTTGAGCTGGCGCGAGTAGCAGACAAAGCCCACTTCCATCACGCCGCTGGCCGTGTCCACGCGCATCAGCGCCAGCGAGCCGATGGCACGGCCCGTGGCCAGGTCGATGACGGCGTGGTGCAGCGGGTCATCGCTGGCCTGGGCGGCCTCGGCAAAGCGCAGATAGGCCTGGGCATCCGCGAAGGGGCCTACCGACATGTATGTCCAGTCGCTGGCGTCCGGCGCCTGGCTGAAGGCATCGAACAGATCGGCTGCATGGCGCGCGGCGGACAGCGGCTCCAGCCGGCAGTAGCGGCCTTGCATGGGCGTGCGCGGCGGGCGCTGGCGCGGGGTCCAGTTGGGAAGGTCGTGGCCTACGGGTTGGGAGTGGGCGTTGAGTGCGGGGGGCATCGGAGATTCCTGGTCAGGTCATTTGGCAGGGCCACGATAGCGCCCGCGTGGCATCATTGAAAGCGCCATATCTTCCTTATTTCATGGTGCCACGCTGTCCATCGCATGCACGCCCCCGACCTGCTGACCAGTCCCTTGCAATCCGGCCCTGGAGCGGCTCCCCGCCAGCGCCAGCTGATCCAGCGCCTGAAGCAGGCCATCCTGGCTGGCCGGCTGCCGGCCGGTGACCGCCTGCCGGCCTCGCGCTCGCTGGCGGAGGATCTGGGAGTCTCGCGCAACACCGTGCTCATCGCCTACGAGCAACTGGCGGCCGAAGGCTATGTGGTCGCCGACCGGCAGGGCACGCGCGTGGCGGCTGTGTCCACCCATTCCGCGGCAGCCGCCGAGGCCGCCGCCGCGCCCCCCTGCGTACCCCGCACGGCACGGCGCCTGGACCGCATCGTGCCCACGCGTCATGCCATTGACCGCAGCCTGCCCCTGACGCCGGGCACGCCCGCGCTGGACAGGTTCCCCCTGCCCGCCTGGCGCCGTTCGCAGGACCGCGCATTGCGCCTTCCCGCCAGCGCCACGCTGGACTATGGCGATCCTGCGGGCGAGCCCGCACTGCGCCAGGCCATTGCGCAGCACCTGCGCATCTCGCGCGGCGTGCGCTGCGATGCCTCGCGCATCATCGTCACCGAAGGCGCCCAGGGCGCGCTGGACCTGTGCGTGCAACTGCTCACCAACCCGGGCGACCATGCCTGGCTGGAGGAGCCCGGCTACCGGGGCGCCAAGTCGGCCTTTGCGGGGGGAGACCTGTGCGTCAGCACACTGCGCGTGGATGCGGATGGCGCAGCCATTGCCCCCGGCCTGTGGGACAGCCATCCTCTACGGCTGATCCAGATCACGCCGTCGCACCAATATCCCACGGGCGCCGTGCTGTCGGTGGCGCGCCGGCTGGACCTGCTGGAGCGCGCGCGCCGCGCGGGGGCCTGGATCATCGAGGACGACTACGACAGCGAATTCCGCCACCAGGGCACGCCCATCGCCGCCATGCAGGGCCAGGTGCCGGATGCGCCCGTGCTCTACGTGGGCACCTTCAGCAAGACCATGTTCCCGGCACTGCGCCTGGGCTTTGTGGTGCTGCCGCAGGCCCTGGCCACCAGCGCGGCATCCGCCGTGCAGGAGATGCTGCGCGGCGGCCACCGCCTGGAGCAGCTGGCCATGGCGGACTTCATGGAAAGCGGCCAGTTCTCGCGCCACCTGGGCCGCATGCGGCGCCTGTACCGCGAGCGCCAGGCGGCCCTGCGCGAGGCGCTGGCCACGCAACTGGGCGTGGAGCATGAGGTGCTGGGCGGCCACGGCGGCCTGCATCTGACCGTGCGGCTGCCGCCGGACCTGTCCGACAGTGCCATCGTGGAGCAGGCGCGGCGCGCCGGCATGAACCCGGGCGCCCTCTCGTCCTTCGCCCTGGCACCGCTGCCCCAGGACAACGGCCTGGTGATCGGCTATGGCAACACCGATGCCGCGCGCTTCGGCGCGCTGGTCAGGCGGCTGGGCAAGCTGGCGGCAGCTGCGTTACCGCGCTAGCCGCGGCGCGGCTCCAGCGGCTATGCCTCCTCCGAGCGCGTGCTCACCCCGGCCTGCGCAAAGCTGGCCATCTCGCCCAGCATGGCGCAGGCCGACACCAGCAGCGGCCAGGCCAGGGCCGCGCCCGAGCCTTCGCCCAGGCGCAGTTGCCAGTCCAGAAGCGGCTCGGCACCCAGGTGGGCCAGCATGCGCACATGGCCGGGCTCGCCCGAGCGGTGCGAGAAAACGCAGCGCTCCAGCACGGCCGGCTGCAGGCGGCTGGCCACCAGCACGGCGGCCGTGGTGATGAAGCCATCGACCACGATGACGCGCCGCTCGGCAGCGGCCTGCAGCACGGCGCCCACCATGGTGGCAACCTCGAAGCCGCCCATGGCCGCCAGCGCGTCCAGCGGTTCCGTGGCCTGGGCGTGCAGCTGTAGCACCTCCTGCAGCACACCGATCTTGCGCGCCAGCCCGGCCGCATCCAGGCCCGTGCCCGCACCCGTGACCTCGGCCAGCGGTTCGCCGCACAGCCGCGCCAGCAGCAAGGATGCGCTGGAGGTATTGCCAATGCCCATCTCGCCCAGCAGCAGCGCATTGCCCGGCAACTGGCGCACCAGGGCCGCGCCGTTGCGCAGGGCCATGGCGCATTCGGTGGCCGTCATGGCCGGGCCCTGGCTGCAGTCGCGCGTGCCGTAGCCCAGCTTGCGGCGCCACAGGCGCGGCTGGCCGGGCTGGGGAAGCTTGTCGTCGGGGTCCTGCTCGCTCGCGGGAAAGTCGCGTGCCACGCCGCAGTCCACCACGTTCAGCGCCAGCCCATGCTGGCGTGCCAGCACGCTGACGGCGGCGCCGCCGGCCATGAAGTTCTCGACCATCTGCCAGGTCACATCCACCGGATAGGCCGACACGCCGCGCGCAGCCAGCCCATGGTCGGCCGCAAACACCAGCATCTGCGGCTGCTGCAGCACCGGCCTGTCCTGACCCAGGATGCAGGCAATGCGCAGCGCCAGCTGCTCCAGCCGCCCCAGCGCGCCCAGCGGCTTGGTCTTGTGGTCTATGGCGTGCTGCACGCTCTGGGTGAAGGCGGCATCGGCCAGCGAGGCGATGGCGGGAATAACGGCCATAGCGGCAATGGCGCCATCGTGCGAGTGTTCTGTGGGTGCAGCGGAATGCGGGGTGGGCGTTGACATGGCGAAGCGGCCTTGGCCCGGGGCGGGCGTGGCAGGCGGATTGCAAAGGCGCAAGTATGGCGCGCCGCGCAACTCCGGCAGAACCATCGGTCTCTTTCCTGCCGCCATGGATGGTCGGGGCGTCGATTGCCGCAGCAGGCCGTACAGGCCGCACCGTTCTGAGACAATCGCTGCCACACGTGTCTCCCCAGCCCCCCACCCCCTCCATGACGGTTTCCTTCTCGGCCATTCAGCCCGGTCTCAAGCTTGCGGACCAGGTTGCCCGGCAGTTGGAGGCGCGCATCCGCGCCGGCAATCTGCAGCCGGGGCAGAAGCTGCCGACCGAGGCCGAGCTCGTGCAGCAGCTCGAGGTCAGCCGCACCGTGGTGCGCGAGGCGGTGTCCCAGCTCAAGTCGCGCAACTTGGTGGAATCGCGCCAGGGCAGCGGCGTGTTCGTGAAGGCGGCAGGCATAGAGCCACTGGACTTCGAAGGCCTGCCGGCGGCTGGCAGGAATGCGCTGATCCAGATCACCGAGGTGCGCCGCGCACTGGAGACCGAGGTGGCCGAACTCGCGGCGCGGCGGCGCAGCGAAGAGGATATGCAGCGCATCCACGATGCGGAGAGCGCCCTGGCCGAGGCCGTGCGGCTGGGCCGTGACGGCGTGGAGGAAGACATGGCGTTTCACCGCGCCATTGCCCAGGCCTCGGGCAACCCGTTCCTGATCAGCACGCTGGACTACCTGTCGCAGTTCCTGCGCGGCGCCATGCGCATCACGCGCGCCAACGAGGCGCGGCGCGAGGACTTCGGCAAGGCCGTGGAACGCGAGCACCACAGCATCGTGCTGGCCATCGAGGCCGGCGACCCCAAGGCCGCGCGCAAGGCCGCCGCCACGCACATGGGCAACGCCATAGACCGCATCCACCGCGCCGACGCCAGCTTCTGGGAGCAGGACGGCGAACGCCTGGCCCGCGACATCCTGGCCGCCAAGCCCTGAACCTCCGAAACCACCCCTTGGCGCATGGCCAAGGGTTTTCACCTTGTTTGGGTTTTTGCGCAAAATTTGTATGATGACCTGATGACAATATCAGTCACATCTCTTTTTGCACCCCGCACACCCGGCCTTTGCCTGGGCGTTCACCCATGAGCGACGAATCCCGCATCCGCGAGCAGATCTGCGCCACCGGCGCCAGCCTCTACCAGCGGGGCTACACCGTCGGCGCTGCCGGCAACATCAGCGCGCGCCTGCATGACGGCTGGCTGATCACCCCCACCGACGCCTGCCTGGGCCGGCTCGACCCGGCAGAGCTGTCCAAGGTCGATGCCGGCGGGCATTGGGTCAGCGGCGCCAAGCCTTCCAAGACCCTGGTCCTGCATCGGGGCATCTACGGCAATGACGGCGAGGCGTGTGCCGTCATCCACACGCATTCCACCCATCTCGTGGCGCTGACGCTGTCCGGCGTCTGGCGCGAGGACGAGGTGCTGCCGCCCATCACCCCCTACCAGGTCATGAAGGTGGGCCGCATCCCGCTGATCCGCTACCGCCGGCCCGGCGACCCGCAGGCCGCCGCCGAGGTGGCCGCGCTGGCCGGCCAGGTGCGCGGCGCCCTGTTCGAGCGCCTGGGCCCCGTGGTCTGGGAGCGCTCGGTGGAGCAGGCCAGCCATGTGCTGGAAGAGCTGGAGGAGACCGCAAGGCTCTGGCTCATGACCCATCCCCGGCCGCAGCCCCTGGACGCGGCCGCCATCGACGAGCTGCGCACCACCTTCGGGGCGCGCTACTGATTTGCACAGCGGCGCCCACGGCCGCATTCCACCACCCAGCCCATCCACAGCCGCGCAGCCGCCAGGCGGCGCACCAAGCGGCGAATCAAGCGGCGAACCCAAGGGAGACTTGAAATGACGACAACGGATATCGCATCCGGCCAGGCCGGGGCCCACCCTGCCCAGGCCGACTCTCCGGAGACGGCACGCGCCTACGCCAAGGTGTTCTGGCGCCTCGTGCCGTTCCTGATGCTGTGCTATGTGATCGCCTACCTGGACCGCGTGAACGTGGGCTTTGCCAAGCTGCAGATGTCCCAGGACCTGGGCTTCAGCGAGACCGTGTTCGGCCTGGGCGCAGGCGTGTTCTTCATCGGCTACTTCCTCTTCGAGGTGCCCAGCAACCTGCTCATGCATCGCCTGGGCGCGCGCGTCTGGATCGCACGCATCATGATCACCTGGGGCATTCTGTCGGCCATGTTCATGTATGTGGAAACGCCCACGGGCTTCTACATCCTGCGCTTTCTGCTGGGCCTGGCCGAGGCGGGCTTCTACCCCGGCGTGATCCTGTACCTGACCTACTGGTACCCGGCCCACCGGCGCGCCAAGATCGTGGCGCTGTTCATGTCGGCCATCCCCGTGGCAGGCATCTTCGGCAACCCGTTGTCGGGCTGGATCATGCAGGCCTTCCACGGCGACCATGGCCTGCACGGCTGGCAGTGGATGTTCCTGATCGAGGCGATTCCCGCCCTGGTGATCGGCGTGGTGACCATCTTCTATCTGGACAACGGCATCTCCAGCGCCAAGTGGCTGACGGCCTCCGAAAAGCAGCTGCTGGCGCGCGAGATCGAGCTGGACCAGCAGCACTCAGGTGCCCAGAAGCATTCGCTCAAGGCCGTTTTCGCCGACCGCCGCGTCTGGTGGATGTGCCTGATCTACTTCGCCTTCGTCGCCGGCCAGTACGGGCTGACCTTCTGGATGCCCACGCTGATCAAGTCCACGGGCGTCACGGGCGCGCTGAACATCGGCCTGCTCAGTGCCATCCCCTTCCTGTGCGCCATCGTGGTGATGAACCTCATGGGCCACAGCGCCGACAGGCGCCGCGAGCGCCGCTGGCACCTGATCGTTCCCGCGCTGATGGGCGCCGTGGGCTTTGCGATGACGGCCTTCTTCGCCGACAACACCGTTCTTTCCCTGATCTTCCTGTCGCTGGCCGCAGCCGGCGTGCTGACCTGCGCGCCGCTGTTCTGGTCGCTGCCCACGGCCTTTCTGTCGGGCACGGCAGCGGCGGCGGGCATTGCCATCGTCAACTCGGTCGGCAACCTCGCGGGCTTCGCCAGCCCTTACATGATCGGCTACCTCAAGGACCTGACCCAGTCCACGCAGGCCGGCATGTTCGTGCTGGCGGGGGTGCTCGTGGTGGGCGCCATCGCGGTCTGGCTCACCCCCGCAAAGATGGTCAACCGCTGACCGGCCCTTCTTCCCATCCTTCAAGCTCCAAGCCCCAAGACACATGAAAGTACTGATCACCGGCGGCGCCGGATTCCTGGGCCAGCGCCTGGCCCGCAAGCTGCTCGAACAGGGTGCGCTGACGCTGGCCGGCACCCGCTGGCCCATCCACCAGATCGACCTGCTCGACGTGGTGGCCACCCAGGCCATTGACGACACGCGCGTGCGCTCCCTGGTGGGCGACATTGCCGACCCGCAGGTGCTGCGCGGCGCCATAGGCCAGGACACGGCCGTGATCTTCCATCTGGCCGCCGTGGTCAGCGGCCAGGCCGAGGCCGACTTCGACCTGGGCATGCGCATCAACCTCGATGCCTCGCGCGCCCTGCTGGAGGCCTGCCGCGCCGTGGGCCACATGCCGCGCGTGGTCTTCACCAGCTCGGTGGCCGTCTACGGGGGCGACCTGCCCGACATCGTGCTGGACGGCACGGCCCTGAACCCGCAGTCCTCCTACGGCACGCAAAAAGCCATTGCCGAGCTGCTGCTGGCCGACTACACGCGGCGCGGCTTTGTCGACGGCCGCGTGCTGCGCCTGCCCACGATCAGCGTGCGCCCGGGCCGGCCCAATGCGGCCGCCTCGTCGTTTGCCAGCGGCATCATCCGCGAGCCCCTCAACGGCGAGGCGGCCAACTGCCCCGTGGGTGCCACCACGCGCCTGTGGCTGCTGTCCCCGCGCCGCGCCGTCGAGGCCCTGGTCGCAGGCTGCGAACTCGATGCCAGTGCCGTCGCCGACCGCCGGCCCATCAACCTGCCCGGCGTGTCCGTCAGCGCGGGCGACATGGTGCGCGCGCTGCGTGAAGTGGCTGGCGACGAAGTAGCCAACCGCGTGAGCTGGCAGCCCGACGACAAGGTCGAGCGCATCGTCGGCAGCTGGCCCGGCCGCTGGGATACCACGCGCGCCGACCGGTTGGGCCTGCGCGGCGACGAGAACTTTGCGGCCATCGTGCGCGCCTACATCGCCGATGACCTGACACCCCCACGCCAACCATGAACCACAACACCGCCATACCCCGCGCCGTCGGCGTGATCGGCCTGGGCGCCATGGGCGCCGGCATGGCGCAAAGCCTGCGCCGCGCCGGCCACCACGTGCATGTCCACGACATCCGCCCCGAGGCCGCAGCCGCCTTCGCTGCCGAAGGTGGCACGGCCTGCGCCACGCTGGCCGACATGGCCGCCGCTTGCCGCATCATCGTCAGCGTGGTCGTCAATGCCCAGCAGACCGAGGCCGTGCTGTTCGGCGAAGGCGGCATCGCCCCCGCGCTGCAGCCCGGCTCCGTCTTCGTCATGTGCTCCACCGTGGACCCCAACTGGTCCATGGCGCTGGAGGCCAGGCTGCAGGCGCAGGGCGTGCACTACATCGACGCGCCCATCTCGGGCGGCGCGGCCAAGGCAGCGTCCGGGCAGATGACCATGATGACGGCAGGCCGCCCCGAGGCCTATGCCGCCTGCGAAGGCGTGCTCGACGCCATGGCCGCCAAGGTCTACCGCCTGGGCGACAGCGCGGGCGCGGGCAGCAAGGTCAAGATCATCAACCAGCTGCTGGCCGGCGTGCACATTGCCGCAGCGGCCGAGGCCATGGCCCTGGGCCTGCGCGAAGGCGTCGATGCCGCCGCGCTCTATGAGGTCATCACCCACAGCGCCGGCAACAGCTGGATGTTCGAGAACCGCATGGCCCACGTGCTGGCCGGCGACTACACCCCGCTGTCGGCCGTGGACATCTTCGTCAAGGACCTGGGCCTGGTGCTGGACACCGCGCGCCACAGCAAATTCCCGCTGCCCCTGGCCTCCACAGCCCACCAGATGTTCATGCAGGCATCCACCGCCGGCCATGGCCGCGAGGACGACAGCGCCGTCATCAAGATCTTCCCGGGCATCACCCTGCCCCAGGCTCCATCGGAATCCCCATGACCCTTCTTCTGGGCTGCATAGCCGACGACTTCACGGGCGCCACCGATCTGGCGAACAACCTGGTGCGCGCAGGCATGCGCGTGGTGCAAAGCATTGGCGTGCCCGCCGGCCCGGTGGACGAGGGCGTGGACGCCGTCGTAGTCGCGCTCAAATCGCGCACCATCGCGCCGGCCGACGCCATTGCGCAATCGCTGCAGGCCCTCCAATGGCTGCAGGCCCAGGGCGCCAATGGCCGCGCGCCGCAGATCTACTTCAAGTACTGCTCCACCTTCGACAGCACGCCGCAGGGCAACATCGGCCCCGTGACCGATGCGCTGATGGACGCGCTGGGCTGTGGCTTCACCATCGCCACGCCGGCCTTCCCCGACAACCAGCGCACCGTCTTCAAGGGCCACCTGTTCGTGGGCGATGTGCTGCTCAGCGAAAGCGGCATGCGCAACCACCCTCTCACGCCCATGACCGATGCCAACCTGGTGCGCGTGCTGCAGGCGCAGACACGGCGCAAGGTGGGGCTGATCGACCATGTGGCCGTCGCGCAGGGCGAAGCCGCCATCCGCGCGCGCATCGCCGCACTCCAGGCCGAGGGCGTGGGCATGGCCGTGGTCGATGCCGTCTCCAACGACGACCTGCTGCGCCTGGGCCCGGCGCTGGCCGGCATGCCCCTGGTCACGGCCGGCTCGGGCGTGGCCATCGGCCTGCCCGCGAACTTCGGCATACAGCCCACGGCCCAGGCCGCTGCCCTGCCAACCGCCACCGGCCTGCAGGCGGTCGTCTCGGGCAGTTGCTCGGTGGCCACCAATGCACAGGTGGCGCACTTCATCGCCTCGGGGCGCCCTGCCCTGGCGCTGGAGCCGCTGCGCATCGCCGCCGGCGAGGACGAAGCCGGCAAGGCCCTGGCCTGGGCCCGCCAGCACATCGCCAGCGGCCCGGTGCTGATCTACTCCACCGCCGAATCCGCGGCCGTCAAGGCCGTGCAGGGCCGCCTGGGCGTGGAGCAGGCCGGCGCACTGGTCGAACAGACCATCGCCGCCATCGCCCGGGGACTGGTCGAGATGGGCGTGCGCCAGCTCGTCGTGGCCGGCGGAGAAACCTCGGGCGCCTGCGTGCAAGCGCTGGGCATCGAGCAAATGCGCATAGGGCCGCAGATCGACCCTGGCGTGCCCTGGTGCCATGCCGCCTCGCCCCTGGCGCCGCAGGGGTTGCACCTCACGCTCAAGTCCGGCAACTTCGGCACCACGGACTTCTTCACCAAGGCCTTCGCCGCGTTGCAGCGCGCCTGATGCCACACTCAGCCTCCGTTTTCAGGAAAGCCTTCATGCCCCGTTTCGCCGCCAACCTGTCCATGCTCTACAACGACCTGGATTTTCTTGACCGCTTCGAGGCCGCCGCGCGCGACGGCTTCCAGGCCGTCGAATACCTGTTCCCGTACGACTTCGCGCCCGAGCAACTGGCCCGCCGCCTGCAGGACCACGGCCTGCGGCAGGTACTGTTCAACGCCCCGCCCGGCGACTGGAACGCGGGCGAGCGCGGCCTGGCCTGCATCCCCGGGCGCGAGGCGGAATTCGCCCAGGGCATGGAACGCGCCATTGCCTATGCCCGCGCGCTGGGCTGCCCGCGCATCCACGTCATGGCCGGCCTCAAGCCGGAAGGCGCCAGCGACGATGCCCTGCGCGCCACCTACATCGCCAACGTGCGCCACGCCGCACGGCTGGCCGCGCCCCACGGCATCGCCATCCTGCTGGAGCCCATCAATGGCCGGGACATGCCCGGCTTCTTCCTGAGCCGCCAGGACCAGGCCCATGCGCTGCTGGCCGACATTGCCGAGCCCAATGTCCAGGTCCAGATGGACCTCTACCACTGCCAGATCGTCGAGGGAGACCTCGCCATGAAGATCCGCCAGTACCTGCCCACGGGCCGCGTGGGCCACCTGCAGATCGCAGGCGTGCCCGAACGCCACGAACCCGATGTGGGAGAGGTCAACTACCCCTACCTGTTCCGCCTGCTGGACCAGCTGGGCTACGACGGCTGGATAGGCTGCGAATATCGCCCCGCGCGCGGCGCGGCCGCGCACGCTACCAGCGAGGGGCTGGGGTGGATGAAGGAGTGGCTGTAGATCCAGGCAGATACCCCCGCAGCGCACGCACCAGCGGCGAATCATCGGCACGCCGCCAGACGGCGACCGTCTCCACGGCCGTCCTTTCCCCCAGCAAGGGCCGGTAGACCACGCCTTCACGGTGCAGGGCCTGCACACAGGCGGGCACCAGCGCCACGCCCAAACCGCCAGAGACCAGGCTGACGATGGTGTGCATCTGCCGCGCCGCGAACAGCCGGGGGCTGAAGCCGTGGCGCATGCAGGTGGAGACGATGGCATCGAACATCAACGGCCCCTGGTGGCGCTCGAAGCCCAGGAAACGCTCCTGGGCCAGTTTCTCCAGCGCGATGCGCCGGTTGCGGGCCAGCGGGTGGGACTCGGGCAAGGCCACCACCAGCGGCTCGCTGCGCACCAGCACAGAGTCCAGTGACGCGGGCAGGTCCGGCGTGCGAAATACCAGGCCGATATCCAGCCGCCCGCTCTCGATGTCATGTGCAATCTGGTCGGTCGTGCCCTCCTGCAGCGATAGCCGGACCTGCGGATAGTCCTCGCCAAAGCGCCTCAGCGTTTCCGGCAGGAAGGAGTAGGCCGGCAGGCTGATGAACCCGATGGACATGGAGCCCATGAGCCCCTGCGAGGTCTCGCGTGCGCGGCGCCGCATGGTGTCGGCAGCGGCCAGCACGGCACGGGCGTCGCGCAACGCATCCTCCCCGGCTTTCGTAAGCACGATGCGCCGCGACGTGCGCTCCAGCAGCGTCACGCCCAGCTCCTCCTCCAGCTCCTTGATGGCCAGGCTCACGGGGGGCTGGGTCAGGTGCAGGCGCTCGGCCGCACGACCGAAGTGCATCTCCTCGACCACGGCCACGAAGCACCGCAGATGTCGCATGTCCATTCATAGCCTCCGCAAATCGATCCATATGAATTGCAAATTTCCTTGCATTGAACCAGATCCCTAGACTGCGCTGCAGGCCTGTACGCACCATCCCGCGCCCAGGACAACACAAGCTGAATACAAAGCAGCAGCAGGAGACAAACATGCCAGAGCGCCTCGCGGGCCTGCCCAGGCCACGCACCCTCATACATCCCGGCCCCTGCAGCGCCGTGCGACTGGATCACCGGCAAGCGCCCGCTGCGCGCCACATGCGGCTGGCCCTGGCGCCCGGGCTGACGCTGTTCGACGCCATCGTCAGCGCACTGTCATCGGCCAGCGTCGAGAGTGCCTCGCTGACCTTGCTGGAAGGCGATCTCGAAGACCTGGATTTCTGCGTGGCGCCACCCGATCGCAGCGGCCATGTCGTGGCCACCTACGGCCCGCCCGCGACACTGCAGTCCGCCAGGCTGCTGTTCGGCAATGCCACGCTCGGCTGCGCCGAAACAGGGCATCCGGCTGTGCACTGCCATGCCGTCTTCTCCAGCGCACAGGGCCACCTGCTCGGCGGCCATGTGCTCACGCAGCGCTGCCGCATCGTCAATGCGCCCGTCAGCGCCCTGGCGACCTCGCTGGACGGGTTCGGACTGCGCATCGCCTACGACCCTGAAACGCGCATGTCCCTGATGCGTCCGGCCGCCGCGCAGGTCTGCCATGGCTGAGGCCCGCATGGTCGAGTCAGGCCGCATGGGCCGCGTCGCCTACGCACGCATTGCCCCCAACGAAGATCTGGTGCTGAGCGTGGAAAAGCTCTGCGCGCTGCAGGGCTTTCGCAACGCCTTCGTGCGCGGCGCCCTGGGCAGCCTGGTCGATGCCTGCCTGGCGCGCGCCGACGGCGGTTGCCTGTTGCTGCGCGGGCCGGCCATCGAGGTGGTCAGCCTCGCCGGCGAGGTGCGCTGCCAGGACGACGGCTCGCTGCGTGCCTGCCTGAGCGGCGTGGTCGCCGACACCACCGGCCAGGTGCATGGCGGCCCCTTCGTGGCCGGAGCCAACCCCGTCTGCATCACCTTCGAGCTGACCCTCGAAGAGTGGCTTCCCCAAACCCCTTCTGCCTTGACCCCGGATCCAGGAGCCTGTCCATGAACCAACGAGATTCCCATCCATCCCCCGCACGCGTCGCCGTGGTCACTGGAGGGGCGCGCGGCATAGGCCGGTCCATCGGCGAATGGTTTCTACAGCGGGGCTGGCGCGTAGCGCTGCTGGACATCGACAGTGAAACGCTGGAGCGCACGGCGCAGGATATGGACTGCCCGGCCCGGCTGCTGTGCCAGCATTGCGATGTCTCGGACCCGCAGCGGGTGGACGAGGCCGCCACCGCCGTCATGGCGCGCTGGGGCCGCGTGGATGCGCTGGTCAACAACGCCGGCGTGGCGGTCTTCAAGCCCGTGCTGGAGACATCGTTCGAGGAATGGCGCACGGTCATGGCCACCAACCTCGACGGCGCCTTTCTCTGCACGCAGGCCTTCGGTGCCCGGATGGCTCGCAACGAAGGCCACGGCGGCAGCGGCGGAGCCATCGTCAACATCGCCTCCATCTCGGGCCTGCGGGCCAGCACGCTGCGCGTGGCCTATGGCACGAGCAAGGCCGCCCTCATCCACATGACGCGCCAGCATGCGGTGGAACTGGGCAATCTGGGCGTGCGCGTCAACGTGATCGCGCCAGGGCCGGTGGAGACCGAGATGGCCAAGCTCGTGCACAGCGTCGCCATACGCTCCGACTACCACGACGCCATCCCGCTGGGCCGCTACGGCACACCACAGGAAATGGCAGAGGCCGTGGGCTTTCTTTGCAGCGATACGGCCAGCTTCATCAACGGCCAGGTGCTGGCCGTCGACGGCGGCTTCGATGCCGCAGGCGTGGGTCTGCCCACGCTGCGCCGCCGGCTGGCCGAGGCACCGGCAACAGTGCAGTCCGCGCAGTCCTGAACACCGCCCGCACCACAGGAGCCACGCCATGAACCCACCCCGCATCATCGGCTGGGGCCACACGCCCTTCGGAAAGCATGCCGCAGCCGATGCCGAGCAACTGCTGCGTGACGCCATCGACCCGGCACTGCAAACCGCCGGCCTGGAGCCCCGGGACATCGACGGCATCTTCGTCGGCCACTTCAATGGCGGCCTTCTGCCACAGGATTTCAGCGCCAGCCTGGTGGCCCTGGCCGTGCCTGAACTGCGCCATGTGCCCGCCACGCGCAGCGAGAACGCCTGCGCCACCGGCTCAGCTGCCATCTGGGCTGCGCTCGACGCCGTGCAGTCCGGCCGCATACGTTGCGCGCTGGTGGTGGGCTTCGAGATCATGAACGCCCAGCCTGGGCAGAAAATTGCCGAGATCCTGCTGCGCTGCTCCTACGTGAAGGAGGAAGCTGCCACACCGGCGGGCTTCGCAGGCTTGTTCGGGCAGATCGCCACCCGCTATTTCGAACGCTTCGGCGACCAGAGCGATGCACTGGCAGCCATCGCGGCCAAGAACCATGCCAACGGCGTGCACAACCCCTTCGCCCACATGCGGCGTGACCTGGGCCTGGACTTCTGCCGCCACGCCTCGGACAGGAACCCCTTCGTCGCAGGCCCGCTCAAGCGCTCGGACTGCTCGCTGGTCTCCGACGGCGCGGCCGCCCTGGTCATCTCGCGCCAGGCCTGCGGCAATGCCAGCGTGGCGCCCGTGCGCTGGCGCTCGCGCACCCAGGTCAACGACCTCCTGCCCCTGTCGCGGCGGGACCCCACGCGCTTCGAAGGCGCCGCCCTGGCGTGGCAGCGCGGGCTGGCCGACGCAGGCGCCACGCTGGCCGACCTGGGCTTCGTGGAAACACATGACTGCTTCACCATGGCCGAACTGCTGGAATACGAGGCCATGGGCCTGGCGCCACATGGCCAAGGCGCGCGCGCCATCCTCGACGGCAGCACATGCCGCGACGGGTGGCTGCCGGTCAACCCGTCGGGAGGACTCAAGTCGCGCGGCCATCCCATAGGCGCGACAGGCGTTTCCCAGCATGTGATGGCGGCCATGCAGCTGTCAGGCTCGGCCGGGGCCATGCAACTGCCCGCGCCCCGGCTGGGCGCCGTCTTCAACATGGGTGGTGCGGCCGTGGCCAACTACCTGAGCGTGCTGGAGGCCGCATGAACAGGCTTGCACCTGCGGACATCGCTGCAGCCCCCGCGCCCCAGGCAGCCAACCTGTCGCTGCTGCTGTCGCAGACGGCCGCCCTGTTTCCCGACAGGCCCGGCCTGATCCAGGGCGACCGCCGCTGGACCTGGGTGCAGATCGATGCGCGCGTCAATGCGCTGGTCCAAGGCCTGCGCGCGCTGGGCATGCAGGCCGGTGACCGCCTGCTGGTGCAGTCTCGCAACGGCATTGCCCTGTTTGAAAGCTGCTGGGCCGCCTTCCGGCTCGGCGCCGTCTGGGTGCCGGTCAACTTCCGGCTTACACCATCCGAAGTGGCTTGGCTGGGCCACGCCAGCGGCGCCACCGCCATGCTGGCCGAAGAGGGCTTCGCCGGCCATGTGGACGCCGTGCGCGCCGCCTCGCCACGGCTGCGGCATGTGATCACCATCGGCCGGCCTCGCGAAAGCCAGGGCGAGCAGGACTACGAGCAATTGCTGCATGACAACGCAGGCGCTCCCGCATCTACAGCCCATGTGCATGCCGATACGCCGCTGTGGTTCTTCTACACCTCCGGCACCACAGGCCGGCCCAAGGCCGCGATGCTCACCCATGGACAGATGGCCTTCGTGGTGACCAACCACCTTGCCGACCTTATCCCGGGCACGGACGAGCGCGACTGCTCCATTGCCGTGGCACCGCTGTCGCACGGCGCAGGCATACATGCCCTGCTCAACGTGGCGCGCGGTGCGGCCACAGTGCTGCCCACCGCCGATCGGCTGGACCCTGCCGAGGTCTGGGAGCTGGTGCAGCGGCACCGGGTCACCAATCTCTTCACCGTGCCCACCATCGTCAAGCTGCTGGTGGAAGACCCCGCGGTGGACCGCTTCGACCACGGATCGCTGCGCTACGTGGTCTATGCGGGCGCGCCCATGTACCACGCCGACCAGCAGCGCGCATTGCACAAGCTGGGCCCGGTGCTGGTGCAGTACTTCGGCCTGGGCGAGGTGACGGGCTGCATCACCGTGCTGACGCCCTCCATGCACGCACTGGACGACGGGCACAGCGACGGCAGCACCGGCACCGCCGACACATTGATCGGAACCTGCGGGCGCCCGCGCACGGGCATGGAGGTCGCCATCCTCGACCACCGGTTGCAGCCCGTTCCCACGGGCGCCATCGGCGAGATCTGCTGCCGCGGCCCCGCCGTCTTTGCGGGCTACCACGACAACCCCGAGGCCACGGCCCAGGCCTTTCGGGGCGGCTGGTTCCACACGGGCGATCTCGGGCGGCTGGACGAGCGGGGCCTGCTCTACATCACGGGGCGGGAATCGGACATGTACATCTCGGGCGGCTCCAACGTCTATCCGCGCGAAGTCGAGGAGGCGCTGCTGACCCATCCCGCCGTGGCCGAGGTCGCCGTGCTCGGCATGCCCGACGCCACCTGGGGCGAGATCGGCGTGGCCGTGGTGGTCGCGCGGGAGGGTGCCGATGCCACCGCTGGAGACCTCACGGCCGAGGCGCTGCTGGCGCACCTGGAGGGCCGCTGCGCGCTACCGCTGGCCGCGCCAGTTCCACTTCTGGGACGCCCTGCCCCGCTCGGGCTACGGCAAGGTGGTCAAGAAGGAAATCCGCGAACGCCTGCTGCAGAACATGACGCAGGGAAAGGAGCAGGCCGCCCCGACCCCGTGATGCGCCCCCCGCGCGCAGCTTGCGCCCGAACGACACAAAGACAACACTCAGGAGACAAGCCATGACCCTTTCCCGACGCCACGTGCTGCACGGTGCCGCAGCCTGCGCCCTTCCACTGGCCCTTTCACAGCGCAGCGCCTTCGCCAGCAAGGCCGAATTCCGCTACAAGTACGCCAACAACCTGCCCGCCACGCACCCCATGAACATCCGGGCCCTGCAGATGTCGCAGGCCATCCTGGCCGAGACCGGTGGACGGGTGGACATCCAGGTCTTCTCCAATGGGCAGCTCGGCTCGGACACCGATGTGCTGGGCCAGTTGCGCTCGGGCGGCGTGGAGTTCTTCACGCTGTCGGGCCTGATCCTGTCCACCCTGGTGCCGGCAGCCTCCATCAGCGGCGTGGGCTTTGCATTCGACGGCTATGACAGTGTCTGGAAGGCCATGGACGGCGAGCTGGGCGCCCATATCCGCGCACGCATCGCCCAGGCCAACCTGGTGGCCATGGAGCGCATCTGGGACAACGGTTTCCGGCAGATCACCTCCTCCACGCGCCCCATCGCGGATCCCGCCGACCTGCAGGGCTTCAAGATCCGCGTGCCCGTCTCTCCGCTGTGGACCTCGATGTTCAAGGCGCTGGACAGCGCGCCCGCGTCCATCAACTTTGCCGAGGTCTATTCCTCGCTGCAGACGAAGATCGTGGACGGGCAGGAGAACCCGCTGGCCATCATCTCCACGGCCAAGCTCTACGAGGTGCAGAAGTACTGCTCGCTCACCAACCACATGTGGGACGGTTTCTGGTTCCTGGCCAACCGCCGCGCCTGGGAAAGACTGCCCCCAGACCTGCGCGACATCGTGGCGCGACACATCAATGCCGCAGGCCTGCGCGAACGCGACGATGTCGCCGAGCTCAACGCCGGCCTGCAAAAGGAGCTGGCCGCCAAGGGCCTGGCCTTCAACACTGCCGACACCGCCGCCTTCCGTGAGCGGTTGCGCAAGGTCGGCTTCTACGCCGAATGGAAGCGCAAGCACGGTGACCAGGCCTGGGCCATCCTCGAGCGCAGCGTCGGGGCGCTGGCATGACTGCGCCCCAGGACAAGCCCGCCCATACCCCGCACGATGCCTGGACCGCGTGGGACCGCATCGACCGCTGGATGGGCGCGGCCGTGGCTTGCGCGGCGGGCCTGCTGGTGCTGGCCGATATCGGCGTGCTGTTTGCGGGAGTGGTGGCACGCTTTGTCTTCCACCAGCCACTGGTCTGGGCGGATGAACTGGCCTCCATGCTCTTCATCTGGCTGGCCATGCTGGGTGCCGTGATCGCACTGCGGCGCGCCGAGCACATGCGCATGACGGCCCTGCTCTCACGCCTGTCGCCTGCGCGCCGGGCCCTGTTCGATGCCATCGGCACCTGTGCCACGCTGGCCTTTCTCGCCCTGGTGGCCTGGCCCGCCTGGGAATGGGCAGCGGACGAGCGCTTCATCACCACGCCCGCGCTGGAAATCTCCAACATCTGGCGCGCTGCGGCACTGCCCGCCGGCATCGTGCTGATGGGTGTTTTCTCGGTGCTGCGCCTGGTGCGCAGCGGCGAAAAGGCGGCGGCCTGGAAGGCACTGGCCGTGGTGGCCGCCATCATGGCGGCGTTCGTGCTGGCAAACGGCATCTTCGGCCTCTTCGAGGACCTGGGGCGCCTGAACCTGCTGGTCTTCTTCGTCGGCGTGGTCGCTGCCTGCGTGTTCGGCGGCGTGCCCATTGCCTTTGCCTTCGGCCTGGGCACGCTCGGCTATCTGGCCCTGGCCACGGACACCGCCCTGCCCGTGATCGTCGGGCGCATGGACGAAGGCATGTCCCACCTCATCCTGCTGGCCGTTCCGCTGTTCGTCTTCCTGGGGCTGCTGATCGAGATGACGGGCATGGCGCGCGCCATGGTGGCTTTTCTCGCGGGCCTGCTCGGCCATGTGCGCGGCGGCCTGTCCTATGTGCTTGTGGGGGCCATGTACCTGGTCTCGGGCATCTCGGGCTCCAAGGCGGCCGACATGGCGGCCGTGGCTCCGGCACTGTTCCCCGAAATGCGCAAGCGCGGCGCGGACGAAGGCGATCTGGTGGCCCTGCTGTCAGCCACAGGCGCGCAGACGGAAACCGTGCCGCCCAGCCTGGTGCTGATCACCATCGGCTCGGTCACGGGCGTGTCCATTGCAGCGCTGTTCACGGGCGGACTGCTGCCGGCGCTGGCCCTGGGCCTTTCGCTGTGTGTGGTCGTCTGGTGGCGCTCGCGCCATGACCAGCCGCCGCAGACACAGCGCCAGCCCTGGTCGCAGATCGCGCGGCTAGGCTTCATCGCCCTGCCGGCACTGGCGCTGCCCTTCGTGATCCGCGCGGCCGTGGTCGAGGGCGTGGCCACGGCCACCGAAGTCTCGACCCTGGGCATTGCCTACGCGGCCATTGCGGGTCTGCTGATCTACCGCCAGTTCGACTGGCGCCGCCTGGGGCCCATGCTCGTGGCCACGGCATCGCTGTCGGGCGCCATCCTGCTCATCATCGGCACTGCCACGGCCATGGCCTGGGGCCTGACCCAATCGGGCTTCTCGCGCTCGCTGGCGGAGGCGATGGCCGCCCTGCCCGGCGGGGCACCCGCGTTTCTCGCGGTCTCGCTACTGATCTTCGTCATCCTCGGATCGGTGTTGGAAGGCATACCCGCCATCGTGCTGTTCGGCCCGCTGCTGTTTCCCATCGCACGCGACCTGGGCATCCATGAAGTGCACTACGCCATCGTCGTCGTGCTCGCCATGGGCCTGGGCCTGTTCGCCCCACCACTGGGCGTGGGCTACTACGCAGCCTGCGCCATAGGCCAGATCCACCCGGACAAGGGCTTGCGGCCCATCGTGGGCTACCTGCTGGCGCTGTTGCTGGGTACGGTGGCGGTGGCGGCAGTGCCCTGGCTGTCGATCGGATTTCTGTAGAGGCGCGGCCGCCTGCGTTCAGGAATATTCCAGATCGCTGTGCTTGCCGACCACCAGCCGGCCGGCCGACAGCGACATCATCAGCAGCGCAATCGCCTCATGCATGATCAGCGTGTGCGTGTTGCCGGTCTCCACCATCTTGCTGCGCAACGACTCGCGCACCTGGGGGGAGCCGGTCACGTCGATGATGATGTCGACCGCTGCATCCACCAGATCCATGAACCGTGTGGTGACCGGCACGCCACGCGCGCGCGCCAGTGCGATGCCGGGCTGGTCCAGGTCCAGGTCGGCCACCCCGAGCAACTGCACGAAGGGCGCGTCCAGCAACTGCTGCAGCAAGGGAGTGCCGGTCTGCCCCGCACCAATGACCACGATCCGGAAGGCTTGCATGGGATGAATCCTTTTTCCATATGGGAAGTACGGCGCCATCATAGAAATGCCTTGCCGGTGCGCGCCGGTCCGGGGCGGGTGGAATGGGTTTGTATGACCCAGGTCAAATCCGGTGGACAGAGGCGTGGTGGCGGGCCAGGTCTCTGCGGTCGAGGTTCGATACCGGCTGCCTGCAGCACGGACCACACCACCGGCTGCTGACGCGGGAGCCTGCATTCGCCCGCAAAAAAACCCGCCGGCTTCGTGGCCCGGCGGGTTTTCTCAGGTGAATAACAGCAGACGCTGTTATTGCCTTACAGGAACCTGTTCCGTGTACTCGCGCAGCACGCCGCCGCCTTCGACGGAGCCGCTGACCTGGCCGTCCTTGACGCGCTCCACGCAGGAGCGGCGGTCGCCTTCGTTCTTGAAGACATCGCAGCGGGCCACGGCATTGCGCTGGAAGTTGTCGCCCGACTGGACACCGCCTCGGCGCGATTGCTCCTGGACGGCGGCGGCCTCGTGCTGGGCAGGGTCGCGGCGGTCATAGCCGCGCTTGGCGGGCCCCTTGTGCTCGGCGTGCTTCTTGTGGTGGTGATGGGGCTTGGCCTTTTCCGCGGCGGGGGGCGGAGGCGGCGTGCCATCAGGCCCGGGGCCGGGCTGGGCGGTGGCCAGGCCGGCCATGCCCAGGACGGCAGCGCCAATACACAGCTGCAGGGGACGGATCCATGGATTCTTCATAGCTTCACTCCATTCCTCGTGAAAAAGTCAAGGCCCAAGCATGCGTGTTTTCCAACTCCCCATTTATCGGTACAGCACGGCTGCGCATGCAGTCCATGGCCTACATGTTGCCGCGCAACGCGCAAGCGGTGGCCGACCTGGGTCAAGCCTGGGTGGCAAACCAGCGCTGAACGCCGTCGGCCATGCGCGCGAAGACGCTGTCCAGCGTGGGAACCTCGGCACCCCACAGGGCGCGCAGCACGTCCGCGTTCTCGAACAGGCCGTGCCAATAGCAGCCGGCGATGCGGCCGTCAGGGCTGTGCCACAGCAGGCCCGGCACGGGCTCGGCCACGGCACTGCCAGCGGCCACCATGTCGGGGCGCACGCTGGTCTGGCCATGGTGGATTTCATAGACCCGGGCCTGCACGCCGGACAGCGCCGCCAAAGCCCCTGGCAGCGGCGGCAGCTGCACGCTGGCGGGCAGCACGGTCTTGTCGGGCGCGAACAGGGTCGTCAGCGGCAGCAGGCCCAGGCCGGCTGCGTTGCCGTCCACGCCGTGCAGGTCGATCAGCGCCTCGCCCAGCATTTGCAGGCCGCCGCAGATGCCCAGCACCTGCCGGCCTGCCGCCGCATGGGCGGCGACGGCAGCATCCAGGCCCTGGGTTCTCATCCAGGCCAGATCGGCAGCCGTGGCCTTGGAGCCCGGCAGGATGATCCAGTCCGCGCCGGCCAGCTGGGCCGGCGTGCGCGCCCAGACCACGCGCAGGCCCGACACCTGCAGCAGGGGCTGGAATTCGTCGAGGTTGCTGATGCGCGGGTAGGCGACGATGGCGATGGTGGTGTGCACGGCGCGTCCCGCCCCTCCTCCAGAGCCACGGTCGTCAAAGACGCCATCCTCCTCCGGCAGGCCATGCTGGAACTGCATGGGGATGGTGGCCACGGTGGGCACGCCGGTGCGCTCCTGCAGCATCTGCGGGGCGGGCGCCAGCAGGCTGGCGTCGCCCCGGAATTTGTTGAGCACGAAGCCGCGGATCAGCGCCTGTTCTTCCGGCGGCAGCAGCGCCCAGGTGCCGTAGAGGTGGGCAAAGGCGCCGCCCCGGTCGATGTCGGACACCAGCAGGCAATGCGCGCCGCAGTGGCGCGCCACGCGCATGTTGACGACGTCGCTGGCATGCAGGTTGATCTCGGCCGGCGAGCCTGCGCCCTCGATGACGACCACGTCGTTGTCGGCACGCAGGCTGTCCAGCGCCTCGGCGATCTGCGGCCACACGCGGGCGCTGCGGCCGCGCCAGGGCAATGCCGAGAGTTCCTCGCTGACCCGGCCCAGCAGCACGACCTGGCTGCGCATGTCGGCCTCGGGCTTGAGCAGCAGCGGGTTCATGCGCACATCGGGCGCGCAGCCTGCGGCCAGGGCCTGCAGGTACTGTGCCGTGCCGATCTCGCCCCAGGCACCGCCCGGCGCGCAGACCACGCGCGCGTTGTTGCTCATGTTCTGCGCCTTGAAGGGCGCCACCTTGTAGCCCTGGGCGCGGTACCAGGCGCACAGCGCGGTGGCCACCCAGCTCTTGCCGGCACCGCTGCTGGTGCCCAGCACCATCACGCACAGCGCGGGGCGCTGGCCGGGCTCGGGCAAGGGCAGGTTCACGGCGGCGGGTTCACTCGATTGCATGGTGTTTCTCCATTGGCTGCCAGGCAGCCAGCAAGGCGTTCTGGGATGCGGGCGCCAGCACGCCCATGCGCACGCAGCCGGGCAGGCCAAAGCTGTCGCAGTCGCGCAGCTTGATGCCCTGCGCGCGCAGTTGGGCCAGACGCGTCTGCATGGCGTCGCCCTGCCGTGCCTGCGGCCAGCGCGCCACAAAGTAATTGGCCTGCGAGCCGGGCAGCACCTGCCAGCCCAGGCGCTGCACCAGATCGATCTGTTGCGCCTTCCAATCGCGCAGCCGTTGCAGGCTTTGCGCCAGCCATTGCCGGGTGGCCGGTGCGGTCCAGGCCGTGAGCATGGCCTCGCCATGGGCGCCCACGGGCCAGGAGGGTGACAGGGCACGCAAGGCATCGATCTCGTCGTGCGGCACGGCTTCGGGCGCAATGGCGTAGGCCGCGCGCACGCCGGTCATGCCAAGGGCCTTGTTGGGAGTCCACATCTGCCAGGCATCGCGCACCAGGGAGGGCACGGCGGGTTCCATGCCCGGCTCCAGTCTGAGGGGCGCATAGGCGCAGTCGATCACGCGCCAGGTGCCGGGCGGTGCGGGCTCGGTCCACAGGGGCCAGACATCCTCGGGCCGCCCCAGGGGGCTCGATGGTGCACAGGCCCAATGCAGGCCTGGGCCAGCTTCGGTGATACCGTCGCGCACGGCCTGGCGCAGGCGCCAGACCTGGGCCGCGTGGGCGTAGTCGCCGTAATGGTGTGCCGGCAGGCTGGCGACGGCCGCGCCCTCGCGCACCGCATGCATGGTGATTCGGTGGATGAAGTCGCTGGCGCTGGCCGCGATGACGATGCGCCCGGCCGTAACGCCATGAAAGTCCGCCAGGCGCGCACGCAGCGCCGTGTACTGCGGGTCGGGGTACTGGGCCGCGTGGGCCTGGGACAGCGCATCCAGCGCCTGCGGGCAAGGTCCGCAGGCATTGCGGTTGGTGGAGAAATCGTGCGCGGGCACGCCCAGCGCATCCGTGCCGCCGTGGGTGACTGGGATCGGTTTCATGGTGTCTTTCCTGCCATCGCCCATGCAATGACCAGGGCGGCGGCCAGCCCTGCAGCCACCAGCATGGCGACCACGCGGCCCGCATGCGCCACGGCCTGCTGCAGCTCGGCCGCCTGCGGCACGCGGCCTGCGGGGTTGAGCACGTAGACGCCGGGCTTGCCCAGGCGCACGCCCAGCAGCCTTGCCATGGCGCCCATGGGCCAGCCGCCGTTGGGCGACGGGGTGATGCGCGCGTCCTGGCGCAGCGCACCCCAGCCCGGCCGCCGGCCAGCGGCCAGGCCGGACAAGGCCAGCAGCAAGGCGGTCAGGCGCGCCGGTATCCAGTTGAGCAGGTCATCGGCACGCGCCGTCCATTTGCCGGCCCATTGCCAGTGGCGCCGCTCATCGCCCTGCCCGCGCCAGCCCGGGTAGCCCCACATGGCATCGGCCGTATTGGCAAAGCGGTAGAGGGCCGCGCCCGGCAGGCCGGCCACGGCAAACCAGAACAGCGGCGCCAGCACCGAGTCGCTGAGGTTCTCGGCCAGGGTTTCGATGGCGCTTTCGCGCACCTGGCCTGCGTCGAGCTGCGCCGTGTCCCGGCTGACCAGCCAGGTCAGGCGCTCGCGGCCTGCGGGCAGGGATTGCTGCAGTGCAGCTTCCACGGCCAGCACCTCGTCGCGCAGCATGCGCCAGGACAAAAGCGGCTTGAGCAGCACGCCCAGCACCAGGGCGCCCAGCCACCAGGGCATGGGCGGCAGCAGCCACTGGATGAACGCGTAGATGGCGAAGAACAGCAGCGCCAGCAGGCACCAGGCGACGGCGCCCAGCGCAAAGCGTGGCCAGTCGCGCACATGTTGTTCGCGTGGGGCAATTCTTCGCCCAACCGCAGCCAGCAGCCGGCCCATGGCGACCACGGGGTGCATCCACACGGGCGGCTCACCCCAGAGCCGGTCGATCAGCAGGGCCACGGGAACGGCCAGCGCGGCGGCCAGGGCGTGGCGCGCCCAGGGTTCGGACACAGGCTGCGACAGCGCCTGCCAGCACCACCACAGCGGGCTGAGCGCGGCGCCCAGCAGTTGCCAGGAAGGGCTGTCGCTCATGCCTGCGGCTGCGGACCGGCGGCGCGCTGGCCCCAGAAGTCGTCGTAGAGCATGTCCTGCAGCGGTGCGCGGCTGGCCCACTTTTGCTGCTGCAGCATGGGCTCGGCATAGTAGGCCGACACGGGGCCCAGGCACAGCACGGCCAGCGGCCGGCTGCCCACGGGCATTTGCAGCAGCGCGGCCAGCACCTCGGGATCGAACAGCGAGACCCAGCCCAGCCCCAGCCCCTCCGCACGCGCGGCCAGCCACAGGTTCTGGATGGCGCAGGCGGCCGAGGCCACATCCATCTCGGGCAAGGTGCGGCGACCGAAGACATGGGCATCGCGCCCGGGCGGCATGGCCACGACCAGCACCTCGGCCGCATCCAGCACGCCCTGGACCTTGAGCTGCATGAAGTCTTCCTCGCGCTCGCCCAGCGCACGCGCGGTCTGCAGGCGTTCCTGCTCGATCACGGCATGGATCTCCTGGCGCAACTGCGCATCGCGCACGCGGATGAAGCGCCAGGGCTGCATGAAGCCGACGCTGGGCGCATGGTGGGCGGCGCGCAGCAGGCGCAGCAGCACCTCGGGCGCGACCTCGCCGCCGCAGAAGTGGCGCATGTCGCGCCGCTCATGGATGGCTCGGTAGACGGCTGTCCGCTCGGCCTCGGCAAAGGGTTGGGCGGGAATGGTCTCTGGCGCCCGGGAATGCGTTTCGCTGCTCATGCCGCCATTGTCCGCCGCAGGCCGGGCCTGCGGGCGTCATCAGTCCTCAATACCACGCTGGGCGGGAATGCCGGCCTGGAAGGCGTGCTTGACCAGTTCCATGCGCGTGACGGTATCGGCCACGGCAATGATTTCCTCGGGGCAGCGGCGGCCCGTGAGCATGACGTGCACATGGCGCGGGCGGTCGGCCAGGGCTTGCAGCACAGGCTCCAGCGGCAGCCAGCCATAGATCAGCGGATAGGTGATTTCGTCGAGCACGACCAGGAAGTGATCACCCGAGAGGATGGCGGTGCGCGCACGCTCCCAGCCCTCGCGCGCGATCTGGGCCGACCGCTCATGGTCCTGGCTCTTCCAGCTGAAGCCGTCGCCCAGTCCCTCGATGGGCATGCCCAGCTGCTCGAACATGCGGTGCTCGCCAAACCGCGCCGTGGGCACCTTCATGAACTGGAAGATCTTGACGGACTTGCCCCGGCCATGCGCGCGCAGGGCCAGGCCGAAGGCCGCCGTGCTCTTGCCCTTGCCGTCGCCGGTGTTCACCAGCACCAGGCCACGGCGTTCGCCTTCGGGCTTTTCATAGGGCTTTTCCGTCGGGGCCTGTTCAATCTGCATGGGTCTGTCGTCCTCAAAAGTTGCACACGCTGCGGCGGGCATGCGCCGCAGCGGAGCGCCACTTTAACCGAGGCGCACGCCCAGCCGGCGCTGCAGGGCACGCACGGCGCTGTCCACCGTGGTGAGCACGGGCAGGCCCGTGGCGGCCTCGCAGGCCGCGCGGGCACGCGCCATGCTGAACTGGGCCAGCGCAATGCGCGTGCAGCCACGCGCAGCCAGGGCCCTGGCCTGCTCGACCACCAGGCGGTCATGCGTGGCGGTGTCGCCCCGGTTGAGCGCGTCCATGGCGCCATCGGCCAGGGCGGGCACGAGTTCGATGCCGGCCGGAAACTCCGGCGGCATGGACTGCAGCGTGGGCGCGAAGCTGGAGATCAAACCCAAGGCCCCCTGCTGGCCCTGCACGGCCTCTTCGATCATGGCCTCGTTGGGCTTGAGCACAGGCAGCGGCGCATGGCGCGCGGCCACGGCCTCGATGCAGGGGCCGAAGGCCGAGCAGGTGAACAAGATCCCCTGCGCGCCCGTGTCCACGGCGTACTGCGCCAGGCGCTGGAAACGCTCGTGCATGGCGGCGTCCAGCCCGCGCCCGTTGCGCGCCAGGTCGGCCGAGAGGCTGTCGTCCAGCAGGTTCATGCGTACCGCCTCGGGCCAGTCGCGCGCAAAGGCTTCGTTGATGGGAGCGACGGAATGGCTGAGGGCGTGGATGAGGGCGATGCGGGTCATGGATTGGGGGAATCTGAAAAGGAAAGGAATTATTGGGGCGCCAGCCGGGTGAACTGGGAGCGCGGCAGCAGGCGCTTGAAATCGGCATCGAAGCTGACCACATGCTCGCCCTGGTGGATGGCGGCAGCGGCCAGCCAAGCGTCCGGTACGTCATTGGCGGAAAGCGCCTTGTCGGCGCACAGTTGCCTTAACGCCGGCCATTCGGCACCCAGCACGGCCTGCTCGACGCCGGGCGATGCCAGCAATGCGTCAACGAAGCGCAAAGCCTCGACCATAGGAGTCGGGTTGACGAAGATCTTCGGATGCGTGACCAGGCGCAGAAAGTTCGCCACCACCATGGGCTGCAATTTCAGCAGCACGCCCTGGCTGGCATCGGCCATGGCCTGCTCCAGCCAGTCGCGGGCCACCGAATGATGGGGGTGGTCGCTGCGCGATGCCGCAATCAGCAGGTTGACATCGGGCGTCATGGTTGATCCTGCTGACCGGCGGCATCCAGCAGCGCGCGGTTGCTCAGTGCGTCCAGCCCCGGTGCCAGTCCGCCCTTGCCGTGGTAGACGGGAAGGCGCACGCGCCGGGCAGGCGCCTGGGCCTTGCGCAAGCGCAATTGCAGGCCCTCCTCGATCAGGCGCGTCAGGCTGGTGTGCTGCTGTGCCGCATAGGTCTTTGCTTCGGTCAGCAATGCATCGTTGAGGTCAAGCGTGGTCTTCATGACGGCCCCCAGAGCAGGAATTTCGTACAGATTTCTCGCACAGATCCTTTGCAAAGATCTTTCGTACAGATTTCTGTATGTTAGAAAAATTCCGCTGGCAGGACAATCAGGCCGGCCTGCGCCCTTCAGATGCCCTTGGACGAGGGATGAGCGAAGGATGGGCGAAGGCATCATGCCCCTCACCACGCGGTCCACGATGGCCTTGGCCTCGTCCCCGATACGCCTTCAGCGATTCAGGTGTTCCCTGCAGCCTTTCGCGCCGATGACGATGCCGGTCAGAGATTCTTCGGCGTGTGTCATGGGCTCTGCACCCAGAGTGCCAATCTGCAGGATGACGTTGCGCCGCATTCCAGAGCCGGTATTCATGCCTCCGCCATGAAGCACCTTCGGGTGGATCGCCACGATCTGGCCTGGGTCACACTGCACGGTGACGGTGTCGGCCGGATCGGGAGTGGGCCAGGTGCCACTCACCTTCTGCTGCTGCGCCTCCTGGTCGGAGATGCGATGAGTGCCCGCATCGAAGCAGGTGGCACCGCTCTCCACCGACATGCCATCCAGGCAGATCATCAGACGGACAAAGCTGGAATCCCTGGTGCAGAAATACCCATTGGGATAATCGCGGTGCCAGGAGATCGACCGTCCGAATCCGGGATTCTTGATGGTCACGTTCATGAAATGAACCACTGCCTCGTCCACGCCAAGAAGCGTCGTTGCCGCCGAGACAAGCGCGGCATCGTGAAGTGTCTCTGCGAAGACTTCATCAAAGCGGGCGGGATCTCCAACAATGAAGATCGAGTTTCCGGTAAGGGCACCATCCAAGCCGGCGCGCTTGCTGGCCGGCAGATCTTTCTCGTACACCAACAGCTCGTCCAGCGCCGGATCCAGTGTCCTGGCCTGCGCATGGCGCTGGATGGCTTCAACAGATGCCACCAAGCTGTCGAGAAGGCCCTTCTCCATGGGTCTTGGCCAGATGACAAATCCCTGCTGTTCAAACATCCCCAGTGCATCGGCAAGCATCGAAAAATTCCTCCACCCTCTTTTTCTGTGAAGCGCCATTTCACCCTGTTGGGGCAGAAAAAGAGATGTATCGCAGTCTGAAAATCAGCATGCCAAGGCCGAAGCCGCCATTTGAGCCACAGCCATCGCAGCGCCAGGATCGTCGCCATCTTCCATGCTCCAGACGGCAGACAGCCCCGACCAGGCCAGCACCCATTGCAACAGGCGCCTGTGCTCAATGCCCGAGACTTCGGCAATGGTGGCCATGCGGTGCGCAAAGCGCCCCGGCGCCAGCGCGCTGGCGGGGTCGGGATTGCTCAGGATGTTGGCGTAGTCGAAGCCGCGCTCGCCGTGCAGGCCCTTGGGGTCGATGGCCAGCCAGCCCAGGGGGCCGAAGTCCAGCACATTGCCGTGGTGAAGGTCGCCATGCAGCACGGTCACGTCGCGCGGTGCGGCCAACAGCTCGCGCGCCGTGGTGGCGCACAGGCCGAGCAGGCTGGCGGTTCCATGGCCTTGTGCAAGCAATGCATGGAACCACTGCGTCAGCGGCACCAGGGGTGGCAACGCCTTGGCGCGCGGCAGGTGCAGGCGCTTGGCAGCGGTGCACAGGATGCGCGTGGCCTGCTCATCGCGCGCGCCACGGGCCATGTCCACCAGCGATTCGGGTCCTGTGGCGCGCAGCATCAGCAAGGCCGGCCCTTCCTGGGCCAGCACAGGCGCGGCGCCGTCGCCATTCCACCAGGCCATCAGGCGGGCGCCGGCCACCTCTTCGGGCGCCAGCGCAATCTTGAGCATGGCGGGCGTGCCGCCCTGCCGCACGGGCAGCAACACACCGCGCGGCGTGGACAGGGGCTGGCCATCGATGGTCAGAGCCCAGCGGCTCAGATACGGCGCATGGAGAGACATTTTTTCCAACAGGCAATCAGGGAGCTGCGGCTTGCCCCCGCAGCCGTGGCAGGGCCAGCCACTGCCCGTCGATGGCGCGGATGCGCAGCCGGTGCTCGAACACGGCCTCCAGCGCCGCATGCGTGGCCAGGTCGGCGCAGGCCCCCTGGTGCACCACTTGCCCCTTGTCGAGAATGACCAGGTCCTGGGCCTGCACGGCCATCGATATCTCATGCAGCACGCTGACCACGGTGCAGCCCTGGGCGACCAGGGCCTGCACGCATTCGAGCCAGTCGGCCTGGTGCGGCGGGTCGAGGTTGGCCAGGGGTTCGTCCATCAGCAGCACGCGGGCCTGCACGGCCAGGGCGCGCGCCAGCAGCACGCGCTGGCGCTCCCCGCCCGAGAGACTGCCCACGCTGCGCATGCGCCAGTCCCAGCCCTGGGTCTGGCGCAGGGCCTGCTCCACGGCGGCATGGTCTGCCTGGCTGGGCGCAGCCAGCCAGCCCTGGTGCGGCAGGCGGCCCAGCATGACCACGTCATGGACCCGCATGTCGCCGGCCACGGGCTGGTTCTGGCCCAGCCAGGCGAGCGAGCAGGCCCGTTCGCGCGCACTCCATTGCCGCAGCGGGCGACCCAGGAGCTCCACCTCGCCTTGCACGCCAGCGCCGGATTCCATGCCTGCCAGGGCGCGCAGCAGCGTGGATTTGCCTGCGCCATTGGGGCCGACGATGGCGGTCCAGCGGCCGGCGGGCAGGGCCAGGCTCAGGCCGCCCAGGACCTGTCGATCGCCCAGGCGAACCTTCAGGGCGCGCGCTTGCAGGGCGGGGGCCAGTGCCGTCATGCGCCCTCCCCGCCGCGCAGGGCGTGGCGGCGGTGCATGAGCCACAGCAGGTAGCTGCCGCCCAGCAAGGCCGTGAGCGCGCCCACGGGCAGCTCCTGCGGGGCGATGAGCCAGCGCGCCAGCAGGTCGGCGGCCAGCAGCAGCACGGCGCCCATGCCCGCGCTGAGCACCAGCAGCCAGCGGTGCATGGACCGCACCATGGAGCGCACCAGATGCGGCGCGGCCAGGCCGACGAAGGCGATGAGCCCGGTCTGCGCCACGGCCGTGCCCGTGGCCAGCGCCAGCAGCAAGATGAGCACCATGCGCAGCGGCGCCAGCGGCAGGCCCAGGCTGTGGGCCGTGGCCTCGCCCAGGGACAGGCCGTCGAGCACGCGGCCCAGGCACCAGGCGCCCATGGCGGTGGCCAGCAGCACGGCCAGCATCAGCGCGCAGGCGCCCCAGCCGATGAAGGAGGTGCTGCCCAGCATGAAGGCCTGCATGGCCTGCATGATGTCCGGGTTCATCAGCAGCACCAGCGATGCGGCCGCTCCCAGCACCACCCCCACCACCACACCGGCCAGCAGCAGGCGCATGGTGTTGTGCACGCCCTGGGCCAGCACCAGGGTCAGCAGCACGGCCAGGGCTGCGCCCGCAAAGGCCGCGCCCGTGACACCCAGGCGCGCCAGGCCCGCGAGTGCAAAGGGCGAGGCGCCCAGCGCCGCCATGCTCAGCGCCACGCCCAGCGAGGCGCCCGAGGCGCTGCCCAGCAGATAGGGATCGGCCAGCGGATTGCGGAACACGCCCTGGGCAATGGCCCCGGCCAGCCCCAGCAGGCCGCCGGCCAGCCAGGCGCCCGCCGTGCGCGGCAGCCGGATCTCGGTGACGATCTGCCAGGACAGCGGATCGCTGCGCGCGGCCCACACGCTTTCCCAGCCCGTGCTGCCCACGCCCGCACCCAGCAGCATGAGCAGGGCACTCACGGCCAGCAGGGCCAGCGCCATCCAAGGCGCCGCCAAGCCGCTGTGGTGCCTGCGGGCCTGCCTCACCGTGCGGCCCCGTTCAGGCAGCGCGCCATCAGCGCGGCGCCCTCGGCCATGCGTGGTCCGGCGCGCACCAGCACGTCCAGCTCGGCCGGTTCAAAGCGGCAGACGCGCCCGGCCTGCATGGCGCGCATGCGGCCCCAGCCCGGATAGGGCTCGCCCGAAGTGCCCAGGCTGCGGTCGCCGCCCAGGATGAAGTCCGGGTCGGCGCGCACCACGAATTCAGGGTTGATGCGCGGGAACGGCCCCAGCTGCGCACCCACGATGTTGCGCATGCCCAGGCGCGCCAGGGTCTCGCCGATGAACGAAGACTCGCCTGCGGCAAAGGGGCCGCGGTTGACCTCGAAGTACACGGTCTGCCCGCGCAGCGCGGGGGCCATGCTGCGCTCCACCTCCTGCATGCGCGCCTCGATGGCGGACCAGACACGGTCGGCCCCCTGCCCGGGCGGCAGGTCCAGCAACTGGCCCACGGTGCGCAGCACGGCCTGCGCATCGGCATGGGTGCGCGGCTCCAGCGCCACGACCTTGAGGCCCAATGCCTGCAGCCGCGCCACCGAGCGCGAGGCCATGGACACCAGCACCAGATCGGGCTTGAGCGCGACGATGGCCTCGATGTTGGGATCGATTCCGCCGCCCATCACGGGCAGGGTCTTCACATGGGCCGGCCAGTTCGAATAGCGGTCCACGCCGACCAGGCGCTGGCAGCCGCCCAGCGCGCACACGCTTTCGGTCAGCGAGGGCAGCAGGCTGACGATGCGCTGCGGCGGCGCGGGCAGCTCCACCTGGACACCCCGCCCGTCGGTGACCTGGATGGCCGCCCGCGCCGCAGGCAGGGCCAGCGCCAGGCACAGGGCCAGGCCCGGCCCCGCGAAGGCAAGACGCCATGGCCTCACGGCTGCGGGCCCTTGAGCGCCAGCGGCAGGCCGGCGCACATCAGCGTGACGGTTTCGCAGCTTTGCGCCGCGCGCTGGTTGAGCACGCCCAGCGCATCGACGAAGGCCCTCACCTGCGATCCCAGCGGGATCACGCCCAGGCCGATCTCGTTGCCGACCAGGATCACCGGGCCGGGCGCGCCCTCCAAGGCGTCAAGAAAGGCCGCGCATTGGCCCGACCATCCACGCGCCAGTTCCTCGGAAGGCTGGGCCGGCATCATCCAGTTGGTCAGCCACAGCGTCAGGCAGTCCACCACCAGCAGGCGCTGCGGCGTGCTGTGCCGCGCAAGCATGGCGGCCAGGTCCAGCGGCTCCTCAAGCGTGGCCATGCCGGGCACGCGCTCGGCGCGGTCGCGCCGGTGGCGGGCGATGCGCTCGCGCATTTCGTCGTCCCAGGGCTGGCCGGTGGCGATCAGCGCAGCCTCGCGGTCCGGTGCGCCATCGAGCCAGGCGCGCGCCAGCAATTCGGCGCGGCGCGACTTGCCGCTTTTCTGGCCGCCCACAATGAGCTGGCTGCGGGGAAGCGAAACGGTGGAGATGGGCTCGGTCATCACGCGGTCCCCGGATGAATGTCGGCGCCCAGCAGCGCGGCCACGGCACGCGGCTGCGAGGCAAACCAGGCATGGAAATAGCTGGCATGCACGCTGCCGTGGCGGTACAGCGCCTCGCCCCGGTCGGGATGGGCGTCCTGTCCCGGACGGCTGCTGCGCCCGGCCTCGGTCATGGAAGTCTCCAGCCGGCTGTAGTGAAAGGTGTGCCCGCGCAGCAGGCCCCAGGGCGTGGGCAGCTGCAGCATGCCCAGTCCGGCCAGGCGCGGCTGCATGCAGGCATGGCCGGGCAACAGGCCCCAGAGGTCCGTGGTCCGGCCCGCGGTGTCGGTCAGTCGCTCGCACAGCGCCAGCATACCGCCGCACTCAGCCCAGACCGGGCGGCCGGCAGCCACGTGGCCGGCGATGTCGCCGCGCAGCGCGGCATTGGCGGCCAGAGCATCCAGGTGCAGCTCGGGATAGCCGCCGGGCAGCCACAGCGCATCGCAATCCGGCAGGCGCTCGCTGGCCAGCGGCGAGAAAAACGCCAGCCGCGCGCCCATGGCACGCAGGCAGTCGAGGTTGGCCGCATAGATGAAGCTGAAGGCCGCATCGCGCGCCACGGCCACGGTGCGGCCCGCCAGCCAGGGCTGCACCTGCTCGGTGCGTTCGGCAGGCAGCTCAAAATCCACGGACCAGTCCTGCCAGCTGGCGCCCTGCCCCGGCCCGGCCTGCCAGGGCAACTGGCCCAGCGGCGTAGCCTGCAGCGCGTCGGCGGCAACGTCCAGGCGCACCAGCGCATCGTCCAGTTCATGTGCGGCGACCAGGCCCAGGTGTCTTTCGGGCAGCAGCGAGGCGGCGCCCTTGCCCTGCACGCGCGCCAGCGCGCCCAGCCACAGCGAGGGATCGCGCAGGCCGGCACGCAGCAGATCGGCATGGTGGGCGCTGCCCACGCGGTTGGCCAGCAGGCCGGCCCAGCGCAGGCCCGGCCGATAGTGCTGCAGGCCATGGGCCAGCGCGCCAAAGGTGCCGGCCATGCCCGAGGCGTCGATGACGGCCAGTACCGGCAGGCCCAGCCGCTCGGCCACATCGGCCGCGCAGGGCGTGCCGTCGAACAGCCCCATGACGCCTTCCACCAGGATGAGATCGGCCTCGCAGGCGGCTGCGTGCAGGCGTGCACGCATGTCGGACTCGCCCGTCATCCACAGGTCTACGCTGTGCACGGGCGCGCCGCTGGCCAGTTCATGCCAGTGCGGATCCAGGAAGTCGGGGCCGCACTTGAACACGCGCACGCGCCGGCCCCGGCGCGCATGCAGCCGCGCCAGCGCAGCCGTCAGCGTGGTCTTGCCCTGGCCCGAAGCCGTGGAAGTGATCAGCAGCGCCGGGCAGCGTGCCCCGCCCTGGCCAAGGTCAATGTTCATGTGTTCGCTCCGCGCGGCGCATTGTAGTGCGCGCCCGCACCGCGGCCGCAACCAATGCTTACGCAATACATCCCGCCGAAGCAGACGAGTCCTACAGATGGCGCTACGATTTTGTGAGACAGTCTGGCGCTCGCTCTCCAATACCCGAGCAAGGCGCTGACGTCAAGCCGTGTACGCCTGCCTGTTACCAGGTTTCCTCGGATACTTCCACGGAATGTGCTCACTTCGTTCGCACGTCCTACAATCTCAGCGTCTATGACCTCCCAGACTTCCCTCGACCACATTGCAGAGCGCGTGGAGCGCCTGCTGGTTCGCCACGAGGAACTGCAACGCACCAATGCGCTGCTCGCCGAGCAGGTGGCGGCCCTGACCCAGGAGCGTGATTCGCTGCGCTCGCGGCTCAACGCCGCCCGGGCCCGCGTCGATGCCCTGATCGAGCGCCTGCCCTCCAACCAGGGGGCCTGACCCCTTCGCAACCGCCGACGCCCCGAACGCCCATGAAGCAGATCGAAGTGCAAATCCTGCAGCAAAGCTATGTGCTGACCTGCCCCGATGGCCAGGAAGAGCGTCTGCTCGAAGCCGTGCGCCGTGTGGACACGGCCATGACCCGCATCCGCGACAGCGGCAAGGTCCGCTCCCGCGAGCGCGTGGCCGTGCTGTCCGCGCTGAACATGGCCTTCGACGTGCTGGACCGCGAAGCCCAGGAAAGCGCCATGGCCACGGCCCAGGCCGAGATGCAGTCCCTGCATGACGAGGCCGCTTCCCAGCACAACGCCCCATCCCAGCCGCCCGAGCCCAGCCCCGAGGAGCTGGCCGAGCGTGCGCGCCAGCAGGCCCTTGCCGAGCAACTGGTGCTGCGCCTGGACCAGGCCCTGGAGGGCGATGCGCGGCTGATCTGAGCCTGGGCCGCCGCTGCCTTTCCTTGCCCCGCACGACAGCCTCTTCGGAGGCTGTTTTCATTGCATCGCCCATGTCAATGAAAAGCCCATGCCGTTCAAAGAACTTGATCGCGGGCCTGATCAACGGCCTTAGAATGGAGGCGTCTGCAAACCCGCCGGGCTTTATAGTTCCTTGGACCAATGCTCTATGAGCCCGGGCTTGGTACATTGCCATTCGAGCGTGATCGTCTCGCGTCAGATGAACCCAACGTCTGGCTGCCCTTGCCCCCCTGAACCCCGGTTCAGGATGACGGCCCGGTGGTCTTTGCAGACACCTGATTCCAACCCGGCGCACCTCCACGGTGCGCCGGGTTTTTTGTTGCCCGCCCCTCCACTACCGATCTGCCGCCGCATGCCTGATCTGCTGTTTCTCGAACTGGCCCTGCTGGGCCTGTGCTCCGGTTTCCTGGCCGGCCTGCTGGGAGTGGGCGGCGGCATGGTGCTTGTGCCGTTTCTGACCTACTTTCTCGACAAGCGCGGGGTCGGCCCGGACCTGTCCGTGAAGATGGCGATCGCCACGGCCATGGCCACCATCGTGTTCACCTCGATCTCCAGCCTGCGCGCCCACCACGGTCGCGGCGCCGTACGCTGGGACATCGTGCGCAGCCTGGCGCCGGGCATCATCACGGGCGGGCTGCTGGCCAGCCTGGGAGTCTTCGCACTGCTGCGTGGCAAGTACCTGGCGCTGTTCTTTGGCGTGTTCATCGGCTACATGGCGCTGCGCATGCTGCGCAGCAACAGCCAGCCCACGGCCACGCGCGCCCTGCCGGGGCCGCTGGGGCTGTACGGTGCGGGTACGGGCCTGGGCTTCATCTCGGGGCTGGTGGGTGCGGGCGGGGCCTTCATCAGCGTGCCCTTCATGATGCGCTGCTCGGTGCCCATGCACATGGCCGTGGGCACCAGCGCGGCGCTGGGCTTTCCGATTGCCGTGGTGAATGCGGCAGGCCTGATCTTCACAGGCGCCGGTGATGCGGGACGCCCCGAATACTCGCTGGGCTACCTGTGGCTGCCGGCCCTGCTGGCACTGGCCTGCTGCAGCGTGCTGACCGCACCGCTGGGCGCGCGGGCCGCGCACCGGCTGCCCGTGGCCCAGCTCAAGCGGATCTTCGCCACGCTGCTGTTCGGCCTGGCGGCCTACATGCTCTGGAAGGGCTTGAGCGCGGGCAGCTGAGCGCTTGCCACCTGGGCCATTCTCTGCCGGTAGGCGATGGCGCCGATGCCGGCGCGCTGGGCCTGCAGGCATTCGCCGAATTGCTCGCGCGGCAGGCCCGGCGCGCACAGAAAGCCCTGGAAGTAGTGGCCCTGCATGCGGTGGATGGCCGTCAGCTGCTCGTGCGTTTCCACGCCCTCGGCCACGATCTCCACGCCCAGCGCCAGCCCCAGGCTGATGATGGCACCGACGATGGCCTGGTCGCCCTCGTCGCTGGGCAGGCCGCGCACAAAGCTCTGGTCGATCTTGATCTTGGAGATGGGCAGCTTCTTCAGGTAGGCCAGGTTGGAGTAGCCGGTGCCGAAGTCGTCAATCACCATGCCCACACCCAGATCGGCGATCTGGCATACGCGCAGCGCCATGTCCTGTGCATCCTGCAGCAGGATGCTTTCGGTCAGCTCCAGCTCCAGCAGATGGGGCTCCAGGCCATAGCGGCGCAGCAGCTCGGTCACGCGCTCGACAAAGCCCGACTGGCGAAATTCCAGCGCCGAGACGTTGACCGACACCTTGATCGGCATGCCCTGCTTCTGCCAGCGCGCAGCCTCCTGCACCGCCTGCTCCATGACCCAGGCGCCCAGCGTGACGATGTAGCCCGACTCCTCGGCCAGCGGGATGAAGACACCGGGCGAGACCACGCCGAATTCGGGGTCGGTCCAGCGCAGCAGCGCCTCGGCCGCGACGATGCGGTCGCTGTCGATGTGCACCTGGGGCTGGAAGTACACGGCCATGCGGCCATGCTCCAGCGCCTGGCGCATGGCATGCTCCAGCTTCATGCGCGACAGCAGGCCCGCGCTCATTTGCGGCTGGTAGAAGCTGAAATGGCCCCGGCCCCGCTCCTTGACGCGGTACATGGCCGTGTCGGCCTGGCGGATCAGCTCGTCCAGCGTGAGGCCGTCGGCCGGGTACTGGGCCACGCCGATGCTGCACTGCACGGAAAAACCCAGGCCGTCGAGCAGGAAGGGCCGCTCCATCTCCTGCAGGATGCGCTTGGCCACCGCTGCAGCCAGCTCGGCGTTGCAGCCGTGCAGGTAGAGCACGAACTCGTCGCCGCCCAGGCGGCACAGGATGTCTACCGGCCGCATGCAGTCGCTCAGGCGCTGTGCGACCAGCTTGAGCACTCGGTCGCCGAACTGGTGGCCCAGCGAGTCGTTGATGATCTTGAAGCGGTCCAGGTCGATGAACAGGATGCTGAACACCGTGCCGCCTGCGCGTGCGGCCTCGATGGCCGCATCCACGCGCTCCGTGAGATTGAGCCGGTTGGGCAGGCCGGTGAGCGCGTCGCTGTAGGCCAGCTGTTCGATGCGCTGCTGTGCCACGCGCTGCTGGGTGAGGTCGCGCATGAAGCCGATGCTCTGCACCACGTCGCCCTGCGCATTGCGCAGCGGCACCCAGGACAGGCGCACGGCGCAGCGCGCACCGCCGGCCTGGCGCAGCCACAGGTCGCCCTCCCAGAAGCCGCCTTGATGCCACTGTATGCGGGCCAGGTCGCCCAGCGTGTCGGATGGGTCTTCGGTGGCTTCGAACAGCGATTCCACCGTGCGGCCCTGCACGGGCATGCCGCCCAGCAAGCGTTCGCAGGCCGGGTTGGTACGTGCCACGTCCATGTGGCCATCGGCGATGAAGATGCCGTCCAGGCTGGACTCGAAGACCCGCGCAGCCAGCTCCAGGCCCGCCTGGGTCTGGGCCTCGGCCGTGATGTCGCGGAAGGAGAAAATGCGCCCCATGGGCAGGCCCCGGCGCAGTTGGGGCACGGCGCGGCGCTCCAGGATGCGGCCGTCGCGCAGGTCCAGTACGTCGGACGCTTCCATCAGGGGCTGGGCCGACAGCAGCTTCAACTGCTGCGCGTAGGACTCGGCATCGCGCACCTGGCCGGCCAGGTGATCGAGGATGGCCGCGTCGTTGCGGCGCACCAGCAACGCCTCGGGAATGCCCCAGAGCGTGGCGAATCGGTGGTTGAAGGCGCGGATGCGGCCATCGGGATCGCACACCAGGATGGCGTCGGCCGCCGACTCCAGCGTGGCGCGCAACTCGCCCAGCAGGCTTTCGAATTCGGCCTCGTGCAGCGCCTGCTCGCGCCGGTCCAGCATGCTGACCAGGAGCACCTCGCCGTCGAGCGCGCGCACGCGCATCTCCACGGGCGCCAGCTGGCCGTCGGCACGGCGCACCTCGGAAATGAACTGGGCGCCGGCCTGCCAGTTGAAAGGGTCGCTCCAGAACGCCTGCTGCTGCGGCGTGGCGGCCAGCACCTGCACGGGCAATCCCACGGCGGCATCGGTCTCATAGCCGGTGACGGATTCGCTGGCGGCGTTGGCGCGCAGCACCTTCAGGCTGCGGGCATCGATCAGCCACAGCGCCTCCTGCAGGGCATCGAGCAGGCGGGGCCAGGCGCGGTTGAGCGCTTGCTTGTTCAAGACGCCACCTTCGGCGGATCCAATTCCACCGCCCGTTCAAAGTAATAGCAGACACGCCGGCGCGGCGACAGATAGTCCAGCGCGTCGCGCGGCAACTGCGCAGGAGCCACGCCCCGGCGTATGCCCAGCGCGGGAAACAGCTCCAGCGCCAGCACGGGCGCCTGGGCGGCCGGCACGCTGGCGTCATGGACCATCACCGAAGGCTTGAGCGGCCGTGATGCATTGACGGACATGACCATGGCATGGCGCCCATCGGTCAGCTCCACCACCGAGCCCGGCGGGAACACGCCCATCATCCGGATGAAGCCATTGAGCACGGGCGCGGCGAACTTGTCGCGCAGCCGGCTGAACAGCATGGACAGCGCCTCGTGCGGCGTGTGCGGCGTCTGCGCATCGCCGGGATTGCACAGGCGGTCATAGGTGTTGACCAGGGCCAGGATCTGGCCCGTGAGCTCCATGTCCTCGGCCACCAGGCTCAGCGGGAATCCCGTGCCGTCGGCCCATTCATGGTGCTGAGCGATGGCGGTGGTGACCTGGGCCGACAGGCCCATGCGCATGGCGATGGCCACCGATTCACCCACATGGCGCTCGTAGCGGTCGCGCAGCGCGTCGGGCACGGAAGACTCCAGGGCCAGGCCGTGCATGCCCTCGGCGCCGGCCACCGGCTTGCCGGCATCGTGCAGCAGCGCCGCCAGGCCCAGGTCGCGCAGCAGCGCAGCCTCCAGGCCCAGGGCCCGGCCCAGCAGCAGGCCGAGCACGGTCACGTTGACGGCATGCACGCTCTGGTTGCTGCCCACGCCATCGGACAGGAGGTGAATCGCCACGTCCTGCGGGCCGGCCAGTTCGGCCAGGCAGCCGTCGACCAGGGCTTCGGTGGGCATGCGCGCCTGCTCGGGCGCGCTGGCAAGGGTGGTTTCGATGGCCACATAGCCACGCTCCACCTTCTGAAAGCGCGCATTGCAGTCCTCCAGCCGGCCGCGCCAGTTGGGCACGGACAGCAGCAGCGGCGCTGCGGGTGCAGGTTCCTCGGCGGGCTCGGCTGCGGCGGCCGCCACAGCGGGCAGCGGCTGCGGCGGCGGAGTGCGCACCTCGGCCGGCCAGGCGTCGCTTTTGTGCGGAACGCAGCGCACCGCCTCCAGGCCCAGGGATTTCAGGGTCTGGATCTGTGCGCTGGAGGTGATCTTGAAGCTGCTGACCGGAAAAGGATGGTTCAGCCATCCAACATCGAGCTGGACAAACATGCCCGGACGGAGGTCTCGGATATCGATGAGGACGGAATGGTTCACGCGCGGCAACGGCCCCGAGGCTGAAGGAATCGGCAAATGTAAGCCGATGATTCGGGCATTATCTCCAGTTCTGAGGGCCTTGCAGGCAATCCGCGACCCTCAGGACCAAGTCTGTCCCCCGCTGTTGTTCATCGGCACCAGAGACTGGGCTTGTAGATCAGGTCCATCCACAGCGCCCACACGGCCACGCCCACCAGCATCAGGCCGGCCAGCCGCGTGCCCCATTCGGCACGCAGACCGTTCAGGCGCTGGCGGCCCAGCCGCCACAGCCAGGGGCCGGCCACCAGCCACAGCCCGCTGCCCACGCCAAAGGCCACCATGGCCGATGCGCCCTGCAAGGGGCCACCGCTGAGCGCGGCGACCAGCACGGCCGAATACAGCAGTCCGCAGGGCATGAGCGCCCAGGCATAGCCCGCCGCCAGCGTGCCGCCAGGGGCGGACACCCAGGGCTGCACGCGCCGCCAGGCGGCGCGGCCCGCAGACTCCAGCCAGGCGGGCTGGCGGGCCTGCACCATCATGGCCAGGCCCCAGGCCATCACGGCGACATGGGTCAGCGTCCAGAACGGCTGCAGCGCCGTGGTCTGGCTGGTGAGCCAGGACAGGCTTTCCATGGCCAGCGCCGAGGCAGCGCCCAGGCTGGCATAGCCGGCCAGCCGCCCGCTATGGAACAGCGCCGTGCGCAGCCACAGCCGGCTTTGCAGTCCATGGACGGCGACCACCTGCCCACCACCCTGTACCGTGCCCTGCCCCGCCCCGCCCGTGACCACGCCGCAGGGCGCGGCGCACATGGCAAGGCAATGGGGCCCGCCGACGAGCCCCATGATCAAAGCGGTCCAGAGCAGCGACAACAGCATGGGGCCTAGATGATCCTCGAAAACCGCGCCCGGTTCTTGTCGGCCTGCAGATATCGGTCAAACAGCATGGCCACGCCACGCACGAAGTACCAGCCCATGGGCGTGACCTGGAATCCCTCGTCGCTGATCTGCACCAGCCCCTTGGCCTGCAGGTCCTGAAGCGCCGCCAGCTCGGGGGCGAAGTACTCGCGAAAGCCCAGCAGCCAGGCCTGCTCCATGGGCTCGAACAGCACGGCGCCCTGGCACATGATGGCCATGATGACGGCGCGCCGCACCAGATCATCGCGCGACAGTGCCAGGCCGCGCACCACGGGCAGGTGGCCGGCGTCGATGGCGTCGTAGTACTCCTCCAGCGTCTTGGCGTTCTGGCTGTAGCTGGCCCCCACCTTGCCGATGGCCGACACGCCCAGCGCAATCAGGTCGCAGTCGGGCTGGGTGCTGTAGCCCTGGAAGTTGCGATGCAGCCGGCCCTGGCGCTTGGCCACGGCCAGCGCGTCCTCGGGCAAGGCGAAGTGGTCCATGCCCACGTAGACATAGCCGCCCTCCATGAAGGCCGCGATGGAGCGCGAGAGCATGGCCAGCTTGTCGGCGCCCTGGGGCAGGTCCTCGGCCGCGATGCGCCGCTGCGGCTTGAAGCGCTCGGGCAGGTGGGCATAGGCATAGAGCGCGATGCGGTCGGGCCGCAGCGCATTGACCTGGGCCAGCGTGCGCTCGAAGGACTCGGGCGTCTGCTTGGGCAGGCCGTAGATCAGGTCCACGTTGATGGAGGCAAAGCCCAGCTGCCGTGCCGCTGCCACCAGCGCGAACACCTGCTCGGCCGGCTGCACGCGGTGCACGGCGATCTGCACCTGTTCGTCGAAATCCTGCACGCCGAAGCTCAGGCGGTTGAAGCCCAGCTCCTTGAGCACGGCCAGGCGTTCGACGCTGACGGTGCGCGGATCGACCTCGATGGAGTATTCGCCGCCCGGCTCCAGCTTGAAATGCTCGCGCAGCAGGGCCATCAGCGTGCGCAGCTCATCGTCCGAGAAGAAGGTGGGCGTGCCGCCGCCCAGGTGCAGCTGGCTGACGGCCTGGCCCTTGCCGCAATGGGCCGTGTGCAAGGCCATCTCGCGCGCCAGGTAGTCCAGGTAGACGGCCGCGCGATCGTGGTGGCGCGTCACGATCTTGTTGCAGGCGCAGTAGTAGCACAGCGACTCGCAGAACGGCACATGCACATACAGCGACAAAGGCATGGCTCGCGCTGCGGTACTCGATTTGCGGTGCTCAAGTGCCAGGATATAGTCTTCAGCACCGAAAGCCTCCACGAAACGATCGGCCGTGGGGAACGAGGTGTATCGGGGCCCCGGTACGTCGAAGCGACGCAGCAGCTCTGGGGTGACAGCGGTCATGGGTTTTTTCCTCTAATGTCGTCCACTGTGCCGCAGCCCATTGGCCGCGTCCTTGACTCATATCAAGAGTTGTTCGCGGCAGTGCTGCGACAATTTGATCCAACTCATCGCCATCCACGAGGTCACCGCCGGCGCACTGCTGCGCCGCTGATGTTTACTCCATGAACCTTCAGACCATCAAAGCATCCTGTTCCAATTGCAACCTGCGCGAGCTGTGCATGCCCATGGGCCTGGATGCCGAGCAGATGCAGCGCATCGACGACATCGTGGCCACGCGCCGCAAGGTCAAGCGCGGCGGCCTGCTGTTTCGCAACGGTGAGTCCTTCACCTCGCTGTACGCCATCCGCACGGGCTTCTTCAAGACCTGCGTGGCCACCGAGGACGGGCGCGACCAGGTCACGGGCTTTCAGATGGCCGGCGAGATCATCGGCCTGGATGGCATCGTCAACGACCACCACACCTGCGATGCGGTCGCGCTGGAAGACGCCGAGGTCTGCGTCATGCCCTTCGACAAGCTGGAGGACCTGTCGCGCGAGGTCACGGCCCTGCAAAACCATGTGCACAAGGTCATGAGCCGCGAGATCGTGCGCGAGCATGGCGTGATGCTGCTGCTGGGCAGCATGCGTGCCGAGGAGCGCCTGGCCGCCTTCGTGCTCAACCTGGTGCAGCGCCTGCACGCCCGGGGCTTTTCCAAGTCGGAACTGGTGCTGCGCATGACGCGCGAGGAAATCGGCAGCTACCTGGGCCTGAAGCTGGAGACGGTGAGCCGCACCTTCTCGAAGTTTGCCGAGGAAAACATCATCGAGGTGCGCCAGCGCCATCTGCGCATCCTGGACACGGACGCGCTCAAGCGCATCGTCAACAGCCAGCAGTGCCAGTGAGGCCGCAAGGCCCCGCCCCCCGGCAATGAACAAGGCCCGCTGTCGCGGGCCTTGTTCATTGCCATTGCAGTGCACGCAGGTTCAATCGCGCCCCAGGCCCTGCATGGCCAGATTTGGGTCCGGCTCGGAGACCACGCCGTCGTTGAGATCGTGCGTGGAGCGTCCCAGCATGGTGGTCATGAGGCTGGACAGCATGGTCACGCCCCAGAAGGCGAAGAAGGCCAGCGTGTAGATTCCCTGCCGCGACCAGCCCAGGTCGCCGAGCCAGTGCAGCTCCAGCGGGTCCACGAAGGCGAATACCAGCATCTCCATCACGGCGGCGGCCAGAAAGGCCGGCCAGGCAATCCACATCCAGCGTTGGGCCAACATCAGCGATCTCCTTGAGCTGTCGAGGGGTGGCTTTCATTGTGCGCGCCGCCCTCGCACCGTGCCAAGCCCTGCGCACCCTGCACTGCCTGTAGGAAACCCTTGGCCCTCGCGCATGCTGGAGATGCCATCCACCATACAAAAAAGGCCGCGACTGCGGCCTTGTGCACGGCATTTTCCTGCGTTCAGCGGTCCGTGGGATGGTCCTGCGCGGGCGTGGCCGCGTGGTTGCGGCCGGTGACCGCGGGCGCCAGGCTCTTGGGCACTTCGCGCACGCCATCGGCACGCTCGTTGATGGTGATGCCATTGCGGTAATAGTCAGGATCGATCACGGGATCGGCGCCATTGATCGCAATGACGGCCGTGACCACGCCGGCCACCACGACGGCGGCCGGGCCGGCCACCACGAGCCAGACATGGGCGAACTTCCACCAGGGCTTGCCGGCGTCCGGATGCGAAGGGGCCGTGGCGGGCGCGGAGACTGCGGGACTGGAAGACATGGATAACCTCTTTCTTTCAAACAGCCGGCGCAGCCTGGGCGGTGCCGGCCAGACATATCACCGGGGCACCAGGAAGACGGCCTTTTCGGACGCGCGTCCCGCGCCTGAATGCACGGCATCGATATCGAAGAATACGGTGTGCGAGCCCGGCTCGGCGGAACCGTAGGGAATCTGCAGCCGCGCCGCAATGCCGCGCGTCTCGGCAGGGCCGACCTCGACCTCCTGCTCGGACGCCAACTCCAGCCCGTCGAGGCCATGGGCGCTGATGCGGTAGCGCTGGGCCTGCTCGGTGGCATTCATGATCTGCAGGCGGTAGACATTTTCCAGCTTGCCGCCCGCGACGATGCGCGACAGCGACGCCCGGTCGCGTATCACGTCGACCTTGACCGACTGGCGCAGCGCCAGGCTCACGATCATGGCCATGCTCAGGCCGATCAGCACGGCCGAGTAGACCAGTACGCGCGGACGGAAGATGCGGCGCAGCACCTGGGCCCGCCGCCACATGCCGGCCATGGCGTTCTGCGTGGTCAGCCGGATGAGGCCGCGCGGATACTCCATCTTGTCCATGATGGAATTGCAGGCGTCTATGCACAGACCGCAGCCTATGCATTCGTACTGCAGGCCGTTGCGGATGTCGATGCCCACGGGGCAGACCTGCACGCACATCTTGCAGTCGATGCAGTCGCCCAGGCCCTGGGCCTTGTAGTCCACCTTCTTGGTGCGCGGCGCGCGCGGCTCGCCCCGGCCCGTGTCGTAGCTGACGATCATGGTGTCGCGGTCGAACATGGCGCTCTGAAAGCGCGCATAGGGGCACATGTACTTGCAGACCTGCTCGCGCATGTAGCCGGCGTTGCCATAGGTGGCGAAGCCGTAGAACAGCACCCAGAAGACCTGCCAGCTGCCCTGCAGCGCCAGCAGCTCGCCGCCCAGCTCGCGGATGGGCACGAAGTAGCCCACGAAGGTGAAGCCGGTCCACAGGGCAATGGCAATCCACAGCAACTGCTTGAGCGACTTCTTCCAGAGCTTTTCAAAGGTCCAGCCGTTCTTGTCCAGGCGCATGCGCGCGCTGCGGTCGCCCTCGACCTTGCGCTCCACCCACATGAAGATTTCGGTGTAGACCGTCTGCGGGCAGGAAAAGCCGCACCACAGGCGACCGGCCACGGCCGTGAACAGGAACAGCGCCAGCGCCGAGATGATCAGCAGGCCCGCCAGGTAGATGAAATCCTGCGGGTACAGCACCAGCCCGAACAGGTAAAAGCGCCGCGCACCCAGGTCGAACAGCACCATCTGGCGCTGCCCCCATTCCAGCCAGGGCAGGCCATAGAAAACCAGTTGGGTGAGAAACACCAGAGCCCATCGCCAGCGTGCGAAGACACCGCTGATGGAGCGCGGGTAGACCTTCTTCTCGGACTCGAACATCGACACCAGCTGGCCCGGGTCCGGGTCGGCAGGCGTGATCGGAATGACTTTGCGGGGAGGCTTCCCGGCATCATCCCCGTTCTCGGGCTTCATGGTGGGTTCCTTGATTTTTTGGAATATCTGAAAACTCAAAAGGCAAAAAGGCGGCGCCGCAGCGCCGCCCCCTGTCCTTATTGACGGACTGCGCCGTCTTTGTGCGACATGCCCCAGACATAGGAGGCAAGCACCGCGATCTGCGCCTCGGTCAGCTTGTCCTTCTGGGCAGGCATCTCGTTGTGCTTGCCGTTGTTGATCATGGCCGTGATGGCGGCCTCGCCCCAGCCGTGCAGCCAGATGTCATCGGTCAGGTTGGGCGCGCCCAGGGCCTGGTTGCCCTTGCCGTCCATGCCATGGCAGGCGGCGCAGGCCGTGAACTTGGACTTGCCCAGCGAAGCCTTGAGCGAGTCGTGCGGGCTGCCCGACAGGCTCAGCACATAGTGCGAGAGGTTGCGCACATCATCGGGCGTGCCGACGGCAGCGGCCATAGGCGGCATGATGCCGATGCGGCCCGCCGTGATGGTTTCCCTGATCTTGTCGGGCGTGCCGCCATGCAGCCAGTCGCCATCGGTCAGGTTGGGGAAGCTCTTGCCGCCGCGTGCATCCGAGCCGTGGCACTGCGCGCAGTTGTTCATGAACAGGCGCTCGCCGATGGCCATGGCCTGGGGGTCCTTGGCCATGTCTTCGGTGCTCATGCTCGTGAACTTGGCGTACAGCGGCTCCAGGTCCGCGCGGGCCTTGGCCATCTCGTTTTCATAGGCACCCAGCTGCGTCCAGCCCAGCTTGCCCGCGAACGAGCCCAGGCCCGGATAGGCCGCCAGGTAGGCGAAGCCGAACACCGAGGTGATGATGAACAGCCACATCCACCACTTGGGCATGGGGTTGTTCAGCTCGCGCAGGTCCTCGTCCCAGACGTGGCCCGTGGTGTTGTCGGCCGAGGGGACCACCTTCTTGCGTGCGGTGAGATACAGCAGCAGCAGGCAGCCGATGATGCCGCCCAGCGTGATCGCCGTGACATAGATCGACCAGAAGTTGTTTACGAAATCGCTCATGGGAAGTTCTCGTTCTGGTGGAGGGACTCAGTCTTGCTCGAACGGCAGCTGGGCGGCCTCTTCGAAACGGGCCTGGTTGCGGCGGGCGAACGCCCACCACCAGATACCGATGAAGCAGGCCAGAGAGGCCAGCGTGGCCACGATGCGCATGGTGGTGATGTCCATGTCGCTCTCCTTTACTTGACCGAACGGCCCAGCACCTGCAGGTAGGCGATGACGGCGTCCATTTCCGTCTTGCCCTTGACCTGCTCGGCGGCGCCGCTGATTTCCTCGTCGCTGTAGGGCACGCCCACCTTGCGCAGCGCGCTCATGTGCTGGGCGACCACGGTGTCATCCACCTTGTTCTTCTCCAGCCAGGAGTAGGCAGGCATGTTGGACTCGGGCACCACGTCGCGCGGGTTGTTCAGGTGGATGCGGTGCCATTCGTCGCTGTACTTGCCGCCCACGCGGTGCAGGTCGGGACCCGTGCGCTTGGAACCCCACTGGAAGGGGTGGTCGTAGACGAACTCGCCAGCCACCGAGTAGTGGCCGTAGCGCATGGTCTCGGCGCGGAAGGGGCGGATCATCTGCGAGTGGCAGTTGTAGCAGCCCTCGCGCAGATAGACGTCGCGGCCCATCAGCTGCAGCGGCGTGTAGGGCTTGAGGCCCGCCACCGCTTCCGTGGTCGACTTCTGGAAGAACAGCGGAACGATTTCCACCAGGCCGCCGACGGCGACCACCAGCAGGGTCAGCACGATCAGCAGGAAATTGTTGGTTTCCACCTTCTCGTGGGAAAAGCTCTTGGGAGCGCTATGGTTGTGATCGGACATGAGTAATGCTCCTAGACGCTCAGGCGTGGGCCACGACGGCAGGCACGGCCACCTTCACGGAACGGCCGGAGATCGCGGTCTTCCAGGTGTTCCACAGCATGACCAGCATGCCGCCCAGGTACAGCAGGCCACCGGCCACGCGGATCACGTAGAACGGATAGCTGGCCTTGACGCTTTCGACGAAGGTGTAGGTCAGCGTGCCATCGGGATTGACGGCGCGCCACATCAGGCCCTGCATCACACCGGCGATCCACATCGCGGCGATGTACAGCACGATGCCGATGGTGGCCATCCAGAAGTGCAGTTCGATGGCGCCCACCGAGTGCATCTTGGTCTTGCCGAACAGGCGCGGGATCAGGTAGTACAGCGAGCCCATGGTGATCAGGCCCACCCAGCCGAGGGCGCCCGAGTGAACGTGGCCCACGGTCCAGTCCGTGTAGTGCGACAGCGCGTTGACGGTCTTGATGGACATCATCGGACCCTCGAACGTGGACATGCCGTAGAACGACAGCGACACGATCAGGAAGCGCAGGATGGGGTCGTCGCGCAGCTTGTGCCATGCGCCCGACAGCGTCATCACGCCGTTGATCATGCCGCCCCAGCTGGGAGCCAGCAGGATCAGCGAGAACACCATGCCCACGGACTGCGTCCAGTCGGGCAGCGCGGTGTAGTGCAGGTGGTGAGGACCCGCCCACATGTAGGTGAAGATCAGCGCCCAGAAGTGGACGATGGACAGGCGGTAGCTGTAGACCGGACGGCCAGCCTGCTTGGGAATGAAGTAATACATCATGCCCAGGAAGCCTGCGGTCAGGAAGAAACCCACGGCGTTATGGCCGTACCACCACTGCACCATGGCGTCCTGCACGCCGGCGTAGGCCGAGTAGCTCTTCATCCAGCCGGCCGGAATGGCCGCGCTGTTGACGATGTGCAGCAGCGCCACGGCAATGATGAAGGCGCCGAAGAACCAGTTGGCCACATAGATGTGACGGACCTTGCGGATGCCGATGGTTCCGAAGAACACGATGGCATACGAGACCCAGGTCACGGCGATCAGCAGGTCGATCGGCCACTCCAGCTCGGCGTACTCCTTGCCCTGGGTGTAGCCCAGCGGCAGGCTGATCGCGGCGGCGAGAATGACGATCTGCCAGCCCCAGAAGGTCAGGCTGGCCAGCTTGGGCATGAACAGCCGCGTCTGGCAGGTGCGCTGCACCACGTAGTAGCTGGTTGCGAACAGCGCCGATCCGCCAAAGGCAAAGATCACGGCGTTCGTGTGCAGCGGACGCAGGCGTCCGTAGCTCAGCCATGGAATGCCGAAGTTGAGTTCCGGCCAGGCCAGCTGCGAGGCGATCAACACCCCGACAGCCATGCCCACCACTCCCCAGACGACGGCCATGATAGAGAACTGCCTTACGACGGTATCGTCGTAATAGACAGCGTTGTTATTTGAACTATCCATCGTGCACCCCTTAGATTGCTATCAAAGTGTTACTTTCTTCGCTGTCGGGCGTGTTGACCCACGTCAATCGTCCCGAAGAATGCGTTCGCCCTCTTGTTCCACGCTCTCGAATTGCCCGCGATAGACGGCCCACCACAGGGCCGCGAGGATGGCGAGCACAAGCACCACCGACAGCGGGATCAGTAAATAGAGAATGTCCATAGTCAGAACCTCCCCACCGTTGCGGTGGAGCCCGTCGGCATGGTGACGGACGCTGCGGGCGCAGCAGGCGTGCCCGTGTGATTCGTCAAGGCCAGTGGAAGGCTGCGCGCAAGGCGCGCGGCGTTGAGCACCACCAGCAGCGAACTCAGTGCCATTCCCAGGCCGGCCACCCAGGCAGGCATGAAGCCCGCCAGGGCCAGTGGAATCGACACCGCGTTGTAAGCGGCAGCCCAGGCCATGTTCTGGCGCACCACCTGCAGTGTGCGGCGCGACAACAGACATGCCTGGAGCACCAGTTCCAGGCTGTCGCCCAGAACAACGAAATCTGCGCGCGATTGTGCCAGCGGCACTGCTCTACCAAAAGCAAAAGAGACATGCGCTCCAGCTAAAACTGGGCCGTCGTTGAGGCCGTCGCCCACCATGGCCACATGGTGGCCGGCTGCCTGCGCCTGCTGCAGCCGCTCCAGCTTGTCCTGCGGGCTGCAGCCGCCGTGGGCCTGGGTGATGCCCACGCGCGCCGCCATGGCGCGTGCGGCGTCCTCGCGGTCGCCGGACAGCAGCATCACGGCGATGCCCTGCTTCCCGAGCGCCTGCACGACGGCGGCGGCTTCGGGCCGCACGTCCTCGCTGAGTACAAAGCGCGCCAGCGTATGCCAGCCCTGTTCGGTCTGCTCGGCCAGCAACACGCCCTGCACGGGCTGCTCGCCCGCCACGCCCGCATGCAGGGCCGATCCCAGGCGCAGATGGCGGCGTCCGCCCGGGCCCTGCACCCAGGCGTCCAGGCCCAGGCCTGCCACTTCCTGCATGGTGTCCAGCTTCCAGTGCGTCGCGGCATGGGCGCCGGCCTGCGCGATGGCGCGCGAGGCCGGGTGCATGGACTGGCGCGCCAGCAGCGCCGCCAGCGCCAGCACCTCGTCGGCATCCTCGCCGCGCGCAGGCTCGAACGAGGACAGCGCCAGGCCGTCGCGTGTGAGCGTGCCGGTCTTGTCGAACACCAGGGTGTCCACGGCGGCCAGCGCTTCCAGGCCCTGCAGGTTGCGCACCAGGACGCCGCTGCGCGCCAGCGTGCCGGCGGCCGTGAGCATGGCCACGGGCGTGGCCAGCGACAGCGCGCAGGGGCAGGTGACGATGAGCACGGCCACGGCCACCATCATGGCCTTGCCGGGATCGGTGGGCCACCACCAGATGGCAGCGCCCAGCGCGGCCAGCAGCACCACGACCAGGAAGGGCCGCGCCACCTTGTCGGCCAGCTGGGCCAGGCGCGGCTTTTGCAGCGAGGCGCTTTCCATGAGACCCACGATCTGGGCAAAGCGCGTGTCGGCCCCCACGCCGTCCACGCGCACATCGACCACGGCGTCCAGGTTGTAGCTGCCGGCCGTGACGCTGTCGCCCTCGGCACGCAGCACGGGCGTGGACTCGCCCGTGAGCAGGGCCTCGTCGGCATGGGTGCGGCCGCGCACGATGGTGCCGTCGGCCGGGAAGGCCTCGCCGCTGAGCACGCGCACCAGGTCGCCGGCACGCAGGCGGCGCGTGGCCACGCGCTCGAAGTGGCCGGCCGCGTTCTCGCGCAGCACGGCATCGGGCAGGCGATTCATCACGGCTTCCAGCGCGCCGGCCGTGCGGTCGCGCAGCCGCAGTTCCAGCCAGCGGCCGGACAGCAGGAAGAAGACGAACATGGTCAGCGAGTCGTAGAAGACTTCCTCGCCGAAGGGCCCCGAAGGATCGAAGGTGCCCAGCGAGCTGATCACGAAGGTGATCAGCATGCCCAGCGCCACGGGCAGGTCCATGCTCACGCGGCGCTGGCGTATGTCGCGCAGCGCGCTGGAGAAGAAGGGGCCGCAGCAAAACAGCACCACGGGCAGCGAGATGACCCAGGAGGCCCAGCGCAGCAACGTCTCCATCTCCTGCGACAGGTCGCCGGGGCGGGCCACGTAGGCGGGCCACGCATACATCATCACCTGCATCATGCAAAAGCCGGCCACCAGCCAGCGCCACAGCGCACGGCGGCTTTCGGCCTGGCGGCGCTCGCGCGCAAAGGCATCGCGCGCAGGAAGCGCCTGGTAGCCGGCGCGCCGCACGGCCTCCATCCACTGGGATGGAAGCACCTGCTCGTGGCGCCAGGTGACTCGCGCGCGGCGCGTGGCTGCGCTGACTTCGGCCTTCTCCACCCCGGGCACGGCCCGCAGCGCATCCTCGATGGTCAGCGCGCATGCGGCACAGTGCATGCCCTCCAGAACGACGTGCGAATCCCAGGCAGGGAAATCGGTGGGTTCTTTGGAAGGGTCGGCGGGAGTTGCGGGGCCTGCGGGCCGTCCGAACGAACTCCACTCCTGCGGATCATCCAGCAGCCGGGCCGTGGCCTGCTGCGAGGGCGAGAGACCTGAATCAGGCGCCGCCACCGCCGCCTCGCTGGATGGGGCTGCAATGGTGTGGGGCATGGTTCTTAGCGTAATCGGGGGGCATGATAAGCGTATTGACATTAATCAACCGTTAACTCATGGTTGGGTCTATGCTGACTTCGTCCCACCCATCAGCACACACGAAAGGAGCACGCATGTACAACCGCATCCTGATCGCCACCGACGGTTCCGAGCTTTCCGACAAGGCCGTGGACAGCGGCCTGGGCCTTGCCGCCTTGTGCGGCGCCAGCGTGATCGTCGTCAAGGTGGTCCAGCACTATCCGCGCAGCTACTTCGAAGGCGGCGAAACCGTGGATCTCAAGCAGATCGAACGCATCGAAGGCCAGTGGACGGCCAACGCGCAGACCGTGCTGGATGCCATCCACGCCAAGGGCCAGGCGCTCAAGGTCCACGTGACCACGGAGATCGTCAAGTCCGACCTGGTGGCCGAAAGCGTGATCGACGTGGCCAAGCGCCGCGACTGCGACCTCATCGTCATGGCCTCGCACGGCCGCAAGGGCCTGCAGCGCCTGCTGCTGGGCAGCGAGACGCAGCACGTGCTCACGCACACCCACATTCCCGTGCTGGTACTGCGCTGAAGGGTAGCGGCAGCTTCGGCTTTCGCTGCACAAAAAAAGGCATCGGCGGCGCCGATGCCTTTTGCTTTTTCAATCAGGCCAGGGCGCGACCCGCGCCTTGGCGACCACTCAGGCGAACAACTGCTTGTGCTGGTCGCGCAGGAGATTCTTCTGCACCTTGCCCATGGTGTTGCGCGGCAGCTCCTGCACCACGAAGCAGCGCTTGGGAATCTTGAAATTGGCCAGTTGGCCCTTGAGCGCATCGACCACCGCCTGGGGCTCGAGCGAAGCGCCGGGACGCGGCACCACCACCACCACGCCCACCTCGCCGAAGTCGGGGTGCGGCACGCCGACCAGGGCGCTTTCGGCCACGCCGGGCAGCTCGTTGATGAAGCCTTCGATCTCGGCCGGATAGACGTTGTAGCCGCCCGAGATGATCAGGTCCTTGCTGCGGCCCACGATGCTGACATAGCCCCGCTCGTCGAGCTTGCCCACGTCGCCCGTGCGGAACCAGCCATCGGCCGTGAACTCCTCGGCCGTCTTCTCGGGCATGCGCCAGTAGCCCTTGAACACATTGGGGCCGCGCACCTGGATGTTGCCGATCTCGCCCACGGCCACGGGCTGGCCTGCGTCGTCCACGATGCGCACGCCCACACCGGGCAGCGCAAAGCCCACGGTGCCGGCGCGGCGCTCGGACTGGCCGCCGTTGCGGCCATCGGCACGGTAGGGGTTGGAGGTCAGCATGATGGTCTCGCTCATGCCGTAGCGCTCCAGGATGACGTGGCCGGTGCGCTCCTGCCAGTCGCGGTGCGTCTCCACCAGCATGGGTGCCGAGCCCGAGATGAACAGCCGCATGTGGGCCGCCGCCTCGCGCGTGAGCCGCGCATCGGCCAGCATGCGCACGTAGAGCGTGGGCACGCCCATGAAGACGGTGGCATCACGCATGCGCGAGATCACCGTGCCGGGTTCGAACCTGGCCAGCCAGATCATGGGACTGCCGTTGAGCAGCGCGCCATGGATGGCCACGAACAGGCCATGCACATGGAAGATGGGCAGCGCGTGGATGAGCACGTCGCCGTCCTGCCAGCCCCAGTAGTCCTTGAGCGTCTCGGCGTTGGACAGCATGTTGCCGTGCGTGAGCATCGCCCCCTTGCTGCGGCCCGTGGTGCCGCTGGTGTAGAGGATGGCGGCCAGGTCGTCCTCGCCGCGCTCCACCACCTCATGCTCGTCGCCATGGTGGGCGGCGCGCTCCAGCAGCGTGCCGCTGCGGTCGTCGCCCAGGGTGTAGACATGGGCCACGCCCGAGGTGAAGGCGATCTTGGACACCCAGCCGAAATTGGCCGGAGTGCAGACCACGACGGCGGGCTCGGCATTGCCCACGAAGTACTCGATCTCGGCGGCCTGGTAGGCGGTGTTCAGCGGCAGAAAGACATGGCCGCTGCGCAGCGTGGCCAGGTAGAGCATCAGCGCTTCCACCGATTTGTCCACCTGCACGGCGATGCGGCTGGCGGGCGGCAGCTGCAGCGACTGCAGCAGGTTGGCCATGCGCGCGCTGCCACGGTCCAGGTCGGCCCAGCTGTAGAACAGGCTGGCGCCGTCAGCGCCTATGGCCTCTACGGCCCACTTTTGCAGATCCTGGGGAAAGGCGGCGCGCAAGGCAGCGAACAGATTGCGGTTGGTCATGGCTGTGAAGAAGAAGGAAGAATCCGCTGGGGACCGGGAAATCTCAGGCACGTTCATGGATTGGCGAAGGCGGCGCCACGGACAGCTCGCGCAGGATGCGCTCGCGGTCCGCGTCCAGCGCGGGCGGCTGCCTGCGCACCAGGGGCTGGCCGAGCGAGGCCTGCAAGGGATTGCCCGCCACGCGCAGCGTCTGGCCGCTGGGGGTCTGCACCTGGGCCAGCATGCCGCGCTCGCGCACCTGGGGGTGCTCGACGATGTCGGCCACGCTGTTGTACTCCCCCGCCGGGATGCCATTATCAGTGAGCAACCCCAGCCAATGCGCCCTGGGACTGTCCCGCAGGCGCGCCTGCAGCGCGGCCTTGAGCTCGGCCTGGTGCTCGCAGCGCAGGGCATTGCCGGCAAAGCGCGCGTCCTGTGCCAGTTCGGGCAATTGCAGCAGGCCGCAGAGCTTGCGAAACAGCGCATCGCTGCCCACGGCGATGACGAACCAGCCGTCCTGCGCCGCGAACACATCGAAGGGCGCCATGGAGGGATGCCGCGTGCCGATAGGCCCCGGCACGCTGCCCAGCGCGCCCAGGCGGGCCACGGGGTTCTCCAGCAAGGCCACCTGGCAGTCGAGCATGGAGACATCGACGCGCTCGCCCTGCCCCGTGCGCGAGCGGCGCATCAAGGCCGCCTGTGTGCCGATGACCGCGTACAGGCCCGCGCCCAGGTCGCCGATGGACACGCCCACGCGGCAGGGCCCGGCGTCCGGGTGGCCGGTCACGCTCATCATGCCGCTCATGGCCTGCACCACCATGTCGTAGGCGGGAAAGCCGCTGTAGGGCCCCGTCTGGCCAAAGCCCGAGACCGAGGTCATCACCAGCCGGGGATGGCGTGCATGCAGGGTCTCCCAGCCATAGCCGAGCTTGTCCATGGTGCCGGGGCGAAAGTTCTCGACCAGCACATCGGCGCCTTGCAGCAGGCGCTCGAAGACCTCGCGGTCCTGAGGCTGCTTGAGGTCCAGCGCAATCGACTCCTTGTTGCGATTGACCGAGAGGAAATAGGCCGAGCCCCCGTCCACGAACGGTCCGATGCCGCGCGCATCGTCGCCCGTGCCGGGCTGCTCCACCTTGATCACGCGCGCGCCCAGGTCGGCCAGCATCTGCGTGCACATGGGACCGGCCAGCACGCGCGTGAGGTCGATGACGGTAAGGCCTTGCAGCGGCAGGCCCGTGGCTTGTTCATTCATAGGGATTTCCATATCGTTATCTATTGCTTGATGCGACACCCACAACCCGTGGGACCGGCGGGGCCCAAGACCAGGACACCGAGGAAGGGCCGCTCCCGCACCGAGGGTGTCGTCGCCCCCGCGAAGCGAGAGGGGGAAGGCACGTGGCGCCTCAGGGGGGGTCTCACTGCAGCCCGGCGCCGGAACGCTGGGTCAGGGCCTTGGACTCCTGCCCTTCCTTCAGGGCCCAGGCACGGAATTCCTCTAGGGATGCCGAGGGCGCGGCCAGATTGCCCTGCTTGGCCAGCCTGGCCTTCACATCGGGGTCTTCCAGCGCCTTGGTGCTGGCATCGAACAGCTTCTTCGCCACGTCCTCGGGCAGACCCGCCGGGGCGAACAGGCCGAACCAGAACGTGTAGTCAAAGCCCGGCACGCCGGACTCCTTCATGCCCGGCAGATCGGGGAACAGCGGCGAGCGTTCGGCCGTGCTCACGGCCAGCATGCGCAGCTTGCCCGCCTGGGCCAGCGGCAGCACGGAGGGCGGCGTGCCGAAGGTCAGGTCCACATCGCCAGCGGCCACGGCCTGTATCGATGGCGCCCCGCCCTTGAACGGCACATGCAGCATGCGCAGGCCGCCGCTGGCGCCCGCGAACGACAGCGTGGCCAGGTGCGTGATCACGCCTGCGCCCGAGGAGGAATAGCTGAGCTTGTCGGGCTGGCTGCGCGCCAGCGCCACCAGATCGCCCACGCTCTGGCCCGGAAAATCCTTGCGCACGGCCAGCAGCATGGGGGCCGAACTCCAGCGCGTGATGCCCGTGAAATTGCGCGCGCCCTCATAGCGAGCGCTCTTGTAGAGCAGCTGGTCTGAGCCATAGATGTTGGCGCTGCCCAGCAGCAGCGTGTAGCCGTCGGGCGCTGCACGCGCCACATGCTCGGAGGCCAGCGTGGTGCCGGCGCCCGGGCGGTTGTCCACCAGCAGGGGCTGGCCCAGGATCTTGCCGACCTTGTCGGCCACGATGCGCGCCACCGCGTCGGCGCCGCCGCCGGGAGGAAATCCCACGACCAGCGTGACGGGCCGGGCGGGATAGGACTGGGCCATCGCGCCACCGGCCAATCCGGCCAGCAGCAACGACAGTGCAAAACGCTTGAACATGGCTTGTCTCCTCTTTATTGATACCCCCTGAGTCGCTGCGCGCCTTCCCCCAAAGGGGGACGACACCCTCGGTGCGGGAGCGGTCCTTCCTCGGTGTCCCCGAGTTGGGCCGCGCCGGTTCCGTGGGCTGTGGGCGGTAGGCAGCACCACGGGCAATCTGCGTGTATGCGGGAGGATGCGGTTCAGCGCCCCTTGAACTCCGGGCTGCGTTTCTCGCGCCAGGCCCGGCCGCCTTCCTGCAGGTCTTCGGAGGCGATGCTGCGCTGCACCTCGCGCGTGATCTCGGCCACGTCATGGCGGCCGCGCGCGATCAGGTTCAGGTGCTTTTTCATGCCGAACAAAGGGATGGGCGCCATGGCGGCCAGCGTGCCGGTGAGCTGGGCCACGGCCGCGTCGAAGGCGGCGGGTTCGGCCAGATGGGTGAGGAATCCGCAGGCCTTCATCTCCGGGGCCTGGATGCGCTCGCAGGTCAGGAACAGCCGCTTGGCCGTGTCCAGGCCCAGGCGCGAGACATAGCGCTCCAGCCCGCCCGCGTAGAAATGCAGGCCCAGGCGCGCGGCCGGCATGAACATTTCGGCCGCCGTGCTGCCCACGCGAAAGTCGCAGGCCAGGGCCATGTCGGTGGCACCGCCGTAGACGCCGCCGTGGATGGCGGCCACGGTCACGGCGCGGCATTGCTCGATGGCGTCCACCATCTCGCCGAAGCTGCTGCCCTCGGTCTGGCTGCCTTGGATCTCTGATATATCATATCCACTGCAAAAGTACTTGCCCTCGCTGCGCAGCACCACCACGCGCACATCGTCGCGGCGGTTGATAAGCTCCACATGCGCGACCAGCGTGCCCAGGTCTTCGGGGGCCAGCTTGTTGGCCGCTTCGGGGCGCTGCAGCGTGATGGTGGCCAGGTGATCCTGGATGTCGAGTCTGGGTGTCATATGTATCAGTCAGTCAATCAGATATATTTGAATTAGAAAATGCTTCCAGCCAAGCAGCCATTGGAGAAAACCCCGGCCACGTCCAGCCTGCAGGAGCGTATACGGCAATCGCTGGAAGACGAGCTGCGCTCAGGCGCCATGCAGCCCGGCGATGCCATCGACGAGCCGGCCCTGTGCGAGCGCTTCGGCGCCTCGCGCACGCCCGTGCGCGAGGCGCTGCTGCTGCTGGTGGCCAAGGGGCTGGTGGAGATCGTTCCGCGCTCGGGCATCTATGTGCGGCGCCTGGATGCGCGCGAGCTGGTGGCCATGATGGAAGGCCTGGCCGAGCTGGAAGGCGTGCTGGCCCGGCTGGCCGCCACGCGCATCCATGCGCAGCTGCGCGAGCGGCTGCAGGCGGCGCTGGCGCACACCGCCGCCTGCGCCCAGGCGCAGGATGCCCAAGGCTATGTGCAGGCCAACATGCAGTTGCACGAACTGATATACGAGGCCAGCGGCAACGACTTCATCGTGGAACAGACCCGGCTGCTGCGGCTGCGCATCACGCCCTACCGGGGCCGGATGTTCGAGAAGCCGGGCCGCCTGGCGCGCTCGCAGCAGGAGCACGTGGCCGTGGTGTCTGCGATCTGCGCGGGCCAGGCGGAGGTGGCCGCCGAGGCCATGCGCCAGCACATCTGCGCAGGCGGCAGCGCCTTCACCGACATGGTGCTGGGCGCGCCCGCGCAGGTGGGGTACGAGCGCCCGCGCAAGTCAAGGTAGCCCGAAGAGGGCTCAGGGCCGCACTTCGAAGGCCAGGAACTGCGTGACCTGGTTGTCCGCGAAGTTGTTGTCGGCCACCAGCACCAGGGTGCGGTTGCCGTTGGCCAGGCGCGGGCCCCAGGAGATGCCTTCGATGTTGTCCAGCTTGACGCCCTGGTAGGTCACGGGCATCTCCAGCAGCAGCTCGCGCTTCATGGGCTTGTAGCTGGCGCCCACCAGGCTCTTGAAGCTGCGCACATCGGTGGTGTCCGGCTCGATGGTGGCGCGCGTCAGGCGGATGGTGTTGCCTACGCCGTCGGCAAAGGCGCGCTCGATGGCGATGAACTCGTGGTTGGAGACCGCCAGCAGCTCGGGCAGGCCGTTGTCCGGCGGAAAGCTGCCGCTGGCGGCCTTGTCCAGCGGAATCTTCGGCAGCTGGTAGACGTACTGCGCGCCGGACTTGCCCGTGGCCGGATCGAGCTTGAGGACGCGGACCACGCTGCCCGCCGCCAGCGTGGTGAGGGGGCCGTCTTCCACCAGCGCATCCTCGTTGGCCGTGAACACGCTGCCGTCGGGCGTGACGGCCAGGGCCTCGAACAGCTTGTTGTTGCGCCCTCCGCTGGTGGTGTTGTCCACGTAGTTGAAGGCCGCAGGCGTCTCGAAGTCGCGCACGAAGCTGCCGTCCACCCTGATCTCGCGCACGAAGGGCTGGAACAGGCTGGCGGGGTCGGTGCTGAAGTTGCCCTCGCTGGACACGTAGAGGTTGCCGTTGGGCGCCACGCGGATGCCTTCGGGGTCCACGGTGCGGCGCGTGCCGGGCAGGGGCTGGCCGTCGCGGCCCTTGAGCGTGACCATCTTGCGGATGGTCACGGCCTGGATGGCCTTGTCATCGAACTGAATGCCCAGGTTGTAGAAGCGCGGCGTGCCGCGCTCGCCGCCGCGCTCATCGGAGATGGCCCAGTAGCTGCCATCGGGCGCGCGGTCCAGGCCGGAGATGCCGCCGAACTCCACGCCGTCGAACAGTGTCTTGGTCTTGATGCTGTAGTCGCCGATCAGCCGCAGCGAGCCGATGGTCTCGGGGCCGTCGTCGCTGCCGCCGCAGCCTGCCAGGCCCGTGGCCGTGCCGAAAGCCAGGACCAGCGCGAGCAGCACGGATGCGGGCGAGCGGACCTTGTCTGCCTTGTTCATATTCCCTCCCAGGATGGATCTCAGAAGGGATGGACCGTAGCCAAGGCCCGTGACAGGGTGGTGACATGCACGCGCATGCCGCCGCCCTGCCCCCGCCCTGACCGGCCCCTCGTCCGCTACTCCAGCTTGGCGCCCGAGGCCTTGACCACCTGGGCCCAGCGCGCGATCTCGCCATGCACCATGGCCGCGAACTGCTGCTGGTTCATGCCGCCGTAGTCGGCGCCGTTGCGCGCCCAGATGGACTTGATCTCTTCGGCCGAGCCTATGCGCTGCACCTGGTCGATGACCTGGGCCTGCACCGCCTGCGGCGTGCCCTTGGGCGCCCACAGGCCGTACCAGGTGGTGACCGTGTAGTCGGGCAGGCCGGACTCGGCCGCGCAGGGCACGTCGGGGAAGGCGGGGTTGCGCTTGTCGCCCGAGACCATCAGCGCACGGATGCGTCCGCTCTTGATGTGCTGGGCCGAGGAGCCCAGGCCGTCGAACATCATGTCCACATTGCCGGCGATCAGGTCCTGCAGCGCCGGGCCTGCGCCCCGATAGGGAATGTGGGTGATGAAGGTATTGGTCTGCAGCTTGAACAGCTCTCCGGCCAGATGGTGCGATGTGCCCGCGCCCGCCGAGGCGTAGTTGAGCTTGCCCGGCCGCTTGCGCAGGTCGGCCAGCAGCTCCTGCACGGTCTTGCCCGGCACGTTGCGCGGGTTGACCACCAGCACCTGGGGCACGCTGGCCAGCAGGGCCAGCGCGACGAAGTCGCGCTCCAGGTCATAGTCCAGGCGGGGGTACATGGACGGCGCAATCACATGGTGGGTGCCGCCCATGAAGAAGTTGTAGCCGTCCGGCGCCAGCTTGGCCGCGTAGCTGGCGCCCAGGGTGCCGCCTGCGCCGCCGCGGTTGTCGATCACCAGGGTCTTGCCCGCGCTCTTGGCGAACTGGGCCGAGAACGGGCGGGCAAAGGCATCGGTGCCGCCGCCGGCCGGAAACGGCACGACCAGGTTCACGGGTTTGGACGGCCAGTCCGTCGCGGCGCGGGCTGCCATGGGCAGGGCCAGCGCGGCCATCGAGGCCCCGGCCGCGCGCAACACCGCGCGCCGCCCCGTGGGGTGGGAAGCTTGCATGACTTGTCTCCTTGTCGCCTCTTTGAGGCTGTCTTCGTTGTCAGGCGCAGCAATCCCTGTGCAAGAAAAGGGGCACGGCCTGCGCCGCGCCCCTTTTCATTTGCACAGGGCTTCGATGTCCGAGGACACCGGTATGCGGCCCTGCGCCAGCAGGCCGCGATGCTTGTCCAGGCGCTTGAGGTCGTAGAGATAGTTGACCATCAGGCCCAGCGACTGCTTGAGCCCCTTGGCCGACAGGTCGGCCGCCCAGTTGAGCCGCTCCACGCGCGCGCCGTTGCCCAGGTGAAAGCGCGCCACCGGGTCCAGCGGCCGGCCCTTGGCCGTCTCGCGCCCAAGATAGTGGGCAGCGCAGAACAGCAGGGCGCGGCGCACGGGCGCGTCGGGCTTGAGATCCTGCGGCGCATCCAGCGCCGCCAGCAGGTGCTCGGCCCCCATGCCGCCGGCCTTGAGCTCGAAGGCCTTGCGCTGGCGCTCGTCCATCTTCTCCAGGATGGCGTCGCCGTGCTTGGCGATCCAGGCGCGCAGGCCCGGAATGGGCGACAGCGTGGCGAAATGGCGCAGCCGGGGGAATTCGCCCGTCAGCGTCTCCACCACATGCTTGATCAGCGAGTCGCCGAAGCTCACGCCACGCAGGCCGGTCTGGGTGTTGCTGATGGAGTAGAAGATGGCCGTGGTGGCGCGGCCCAGGTCGGAGGCTGCGGCGGTCTCGTCCAGCAGTGGGGCAATGCTGTCGGACATCTTGTCCACCAGCGCCACCTCCACGAAGATCAGCGGCACGGTGGGCATGCGGGGGTGAAAGAAGCCGTAGCAGCGGCGGTCGCTGTCGAGGCGGTTCTTGAGATCGGCCCAGCTGCGGATGTCGTGCACGGCCTCGTACTGGATGAGCTTTTCGATCAGCGAGGCCGGCGAGTCCCAGCTCAGGCGGCGCAGCTCCAGCAGGGCCACGTCGAACCAGGTGGAAAACAGATGCTCCAGCTCGGCATCCAGCGCGGAAAAGCGCTGCTGCTCCGCCTTGGGCAGTGCCAGCAGTTCGGCACGCAGGTCCACCAGAAAGCCCATGCCGCCCTGGGGCTGGGCAAACCGCTGCAGCAGCCGCGTGCGCGGCGACATCAGCGCGCGGCGCAGATCCATCTCGGCATGGCCGCGCTCGGCGTCGCTGGTGGCCGTGTCATAGCGCTTGCGTGCGGTCATCAAGGCGTCGGTGTCGGGGCCGAACTGCTCGACGATCAGCGCCCAGAAATCCTGGCGCGCCGGCAGTTCGGCCTGGGCATACCAGTCCATCAGCTGCTGCGCGTGGCGGCCGCCCTCGACATCGCTGAGCGCTGCGTCGGCGGCAGCCTGCAGGTCTTCCATGAGCTTGCGCAACTCGCGCGGGGACAGCACTTCCTGGCCTCGGCGCAGGGTGGCCTGCAGGCGCTGGGCCGTGCCGCGCGGCGCGGGAGCCTTGGCTGCATCGCCTTCGGCCTTTTTTGCAGGCGCAGCGGCCTCGGTGCTGCGAAAGCGGGACACATTGCGGGCAATCCAGTCGGTAGCCAGACCCATTCAGACACTCCTCCATATCAAGCGGTCACGGGACTGTCATGCCGCCAACGGGCCAATGACAATCCCTTGCTGCTCACATTATGGGAGTCTGTACGCCAGCGCGTGTACGCCGATGTCGCGTTCTTGTCTTCGGGCAATCCCCAGCACGCGCGCGCCACGCCAAAAAGAAAGCGGGCCCAGGGCCCGCTTCGCATTGTGTCCAGCCAGGTTCAGGCCGGCTTGCCCGCATGGGCCGGATAGGCCGGACGCCCCGCCGCCCAGAGCCACATGGCAATGCCGCCGATCACCATGGGCACGCACAGCCACTGGCCCATGCTCATTCCCAGCGACAGCAGGCCCAGGAAGTCGTCAGGCTCGCGGAAGTACTCGGCAATGAAGCGGAAGGCACCATAGCCGGTCAGGAAGACCGCCGCCACCTGGCCCGGCTTGTGCTCCTTGCGTGCATACAGCCACAGCAGCACGAACAGCAGCAGGCCCTCGAGCAGGAACTGGTAGACCTGCGAAGGATGGCGCGGCAGCATGGAGCCGCTTTGCGGGAAGACCATGGCCCAGGGCAGCTCGGGACTGGCAAAGCGGCCCCACAGTTCGCCATTGATGAAGTTGCCGACACGGCCCGCCGCCAGGCCCGTGGGCACGCAGGGCGCGACGAAGTCGGCCACCTCCAGCCACGAGCGTGCGCGCGAGCGCGCGAACCAGACCATGGAGCCGATGACGCCGATCAGCCCGCCATGAAAGCTCATGCCGCCCTGCCAGACGTAGAAGATTTCCAGCGGATGGCTGAGGTAGTAGCCGGGCTTGTAGAACAGGCAATAGCCGAGCCGCCCGCCGACGACCACGCCGAGCACGCCCAGGAAAAGAATGTCTTCCACGTCCTTGCGCGTCCAGGCGCGGTCGCCCTGCATGCGCACGAAGGGCGGGTGGCGCAGCCTGCGCGTTCCCAGCCAGAGGAAGAGGCCGAAGGCGGCCAGATAGGTCAGGCCGTACCAGTGCACGGCGAGGGGCCCGATCTGCAGGGCCACGGGATCGATCTGCGGGTACATCAGCATGGTCGGCATTGTGCCGCAGCGCCGCATGGCCGGCGCCGGCCAGGGGTTGGAAAGATGGCGTCCCGCCCGCTCAGCCTTGCGGGCCTTCCTGGATGGCCGTGAGCTTGTCCAGGGCAGACAGCAGATGGCGCTGCTCGGTGGCGGTGAGCAATTGCTCCAGTTCGTCTTCCAGCTGCACCACCACGCCTTCGGCCCGCGCCTGCAGTGCGCTGCCGTCGTCCGTCAGGTGCAGCTGCTGCAGCCGGCGGTCGCGCGGATCGGGCTGGCGCCCGATGAGGCCGCGCTGCACCAGGCGCTCGACCACGGGCACCAGGTTGGAGGGCGAGATGTCCAGCGCCTCGCCCAGCTGGCGCAGGTAGATGCCCGGGTTGGCGTGGATGAGCACCAGGATGGAGAACTCGCTGGGCTTGAGGTCCAGTTCGGCCACGCGCCGCGCAAACAGCTTGTGGATGTGGATTTCCGCGCGCGTGAGGCGGTAGCCCAGAAAGCGCTGCAGGCGCGACTGGTCGACGGCGGGTTCGAAGGAGCTGTCCATGGACACGGATCCGGAAGAGGAAGAAGGCGCAACGAGGCAAGGCCGCACCGGCGCCCGCGGTTCTGCAGGGCCGGTGCGGCGTTCCATCATAAAAGCCCCGGCAGCCCGCTCAAGCCACGGCGGCTGGCAGCGGCGTACGGGCAGCGGCCTCGGTACGGCGCAGCCAGTGCTCCGCATCCAGCAGGCCATGCGCAAGGAACCAGGCCGCGCTGTCCGCCTTGGAGCGGCGCAGCGCCGGATCGGCCAGCGGCAGGCTGACGCGCGCCGCGCGTGCCCAGGCAAAGGCCATGCACAGCGTGCCGACCAGTCGCAAGTAGTCCTCGGCACAACGCGCCAGCAATTGCCTGTCGCCGGCAGCGCCGGTACACAGCTCGCCCGTCAGCGCTTGCATGCGCTCGGCCCAGCTGCGCAGCGCGCCTGCAAAGCCGGTCTCCATGCCCGCGGCGTCGCAGGCATCGGCCTCTTCACGCAGCACCTTCAGCAGCGGCGCCAGCGCGGCACCGCCGCTGGAGGCCACCTTGCGCTGCAGCAGGTCCAGCGCCTGGATCTGGTTCGTGCCTTCGTAGATCATGGCGATGCGGGCATCGCGCAGCGTCTGCTCGATACGGTACTCGTGCACATAGCCGTAGCCGCCGAAGACCTGCAGCGCCTCGCTGGCCAGCGCAAAGCCCCGCTCGGTGAAGAAGGACTTGACCACGGGCGTGAGCAGCGAGGCCAGCGCATGGGCCTGGGCGCGCTCCTCGGCATCCGGCGCCTGTTCGGCCAGGTCCAGCTGGTGCGCCACCCAGCCTGCAATGGCGCGCATGCCTTCGGTCCAGACGCGCAGGTCGGCCAGCATGCGCTGCACGGCCGGCTGCAGGGCGATGGGGTCGGCGGGGCCCTGCGCATCGGCAGGCCGGGGCTGGGCGCGCATCTGGCGTCGCTCGGCCGCATAGGCGCGCGCCAGCTGCCAGGCCATCTCGGCATGGCCCAGGCCCTGCAGGCCCACGTGCAGGCGGGCCGAGTTCATCATCACGAACATGGCAGCCAGGCCCTGGTGGGGCTGGCCCACCAGCCAGGCCTGCGCGCCCTCGAAGCGCATGGCGCAGGTGGCGCTGCCCTTGATGCCCATCTTCTTTTCGATGCCGTCGCAGTAGATGGCGTTGGGCAGAAAGCTGCCGTCGTCCCGGGGAATGCCGCGCGGCGCCAGGAACAGCGACAGGCCGCGCGTTCCCTCAGGCGCATCGGGCAGGCGCGCCAGCACCAGGTGGACGATGTTCTCGCTCATGTCCTGGTCGCCGCCCGAGATGAAGATCTTGCTGCCGTCCAGGCTGTAGCTGCCATCGCTCCGGGGCCTGGCCTGGCTGCGCAGCAGGCCCAGGTCGGAGCCGGCCTGGGGCTCGGTCAGGCACATGGTGGCCAGCCAGCGGCCGCTGACGATGTGGGGCAGGTAGGTGGCGCGCAGGTGCTCGTCGCCATGCGCGTGCAGGCAGGCATAGGCGCCGTGCAGGATGCCCGGATACATGGTCCAGCCATGGTTGGCCGAGGCCAGCATTTCGTGCAGCGCGGCGTCCAGCAGCTGGGGCAGGCCCTGGCCGCCAGCGTCGGGGGCGCAGGCCAGTGCGGGCCAGCCTGCCTCCACGAAGGCTGCATAGGCGGCGGGAAAGCCGTCGGGCGTGCGCACCCTGCCCTCTTGCAAGCGGCAGCCCTGCAGGTCGGCCGGGCCGTTGAGCGGGGCCAGCACGTCGGCGCAAAAGCGCCCGGCCGCCTCGACCACCATGTCGGCCGTCTCCTGGTCCAGGGCTTCGTGGGCCGGCATGCGGCGCCAGTCGCCCTCGGCGCCCAGCCAGTGCTGCTGGACGAAGCGGATGTCCTGCAGCGGCGGCTGGTAGTGGGAGCAATGTGATGCCTGCGCGCTCATGCCCGGCCCTCCGTGGCCGCGACCAGGCGGCGGTAGGGACCGATGGCGCTGGCCAGGCACAGCACGGACAGCAGCGCGGCCAGTGCGGACACCAGGCCCAGCGACAGGCCCACGAGCTTTTCGTCATGGAAGACGAAGTCCGTGAAAAAGGCCACGAGGAAGGGACCGAGGCCCAGCCCGATCAGGTTGATCAGCAGCAGGTAGATGGAAGTCACCTGGCCGCGCAGCTGGTTGGGCGTGACCGCCTGCAGGATCGGCGGCGCCAGCGCCACCGGCATGCCCAGGAAGAAGGTGGTGGCCGCCACGGCCACCAGGGCCACCGTGGGCGTGGGCGCAAAGGCCAGCACCAGGCCGGTGATGACGAGCACGCCGGTGGCCACCAGCGAGATGACGATCGACCCCACCTGCTTGCCGCGCGCCGTGAGGTAGTCGGCCAGGAAGCCGCTGAGCAGCATGCCGCCAATGCCGAAGGTCAGGATGATGACGCCGTAGGCCGGGCCGATCTCGCCGGGCGTCCAGCCCCACTGGCGGATGAAGGTGGCCGGCAGCCAGGCCGTGACGCCGAAGGTGATCATGGCCGTGATGCCCGGCGCCAGCAGCAGCGGAAGGAAGGCGCGCTTGTTGCGCAACACATGGGACAGGTCGGGCGCCGGTCCCGCGGGCGCGGCCACTTTGGCGGACGCGGCCCGGGCCTGCAGGCCACGGCGCACCGGCTCGCGCACGGTGTACATCAGCGCCACCAGCGGAATGCCGGGCAGGGCCACGAAGATGAAGGCCGCCTGCCAGGGCTTGAAGCTGCCCAGCAGCGGGAACACCACCTCGCCGGCCTGGCTGGTGGCCTGGATGACCAGGCCGCCCACGATGAAGGCCGTGGCCGAGCCGATGTACACGCCCGAGGTGTAGATGCTCATGGCGCGTGCGCGGCGCTCGGGCGGGAAGTAGTCGGCCAGCATGGAATAGGCCGCCGGCGACAGTGCCGCCTCACCCACGCCCACGAACATGCGCGCCACGAACAGCGAGACAAAGCCCGTGACATAGCCACCGGCCGCCGTGGCCACCACCCAGATCGCCATGCCGATGACGATGAGGTTGCGGCGGTTCCAGCGGTCGGCCAGGCGCCCCAGGAAGATGCCGACGAAGGTGTAGAAGATGGCGAAGGCAAAGCCGTGGACGATGCTGAACACCCAGTCCGACAGCTGCAGATCCTTCTTGATGGGCTGCACCAGCAGGCCCAGGATCTGCCGGTCCACGAAGGACAGGGTGTAGGCCAGCAGCAGGATGATGGTGACGTAGTAGGCATAGCCGAGTCCGTTCGACTCGGCCGGCGCGGGCGTGGACACGCGGCCCGGCGGGTAAGGCAGGCTCATGGAGACCTCCTGTGGAGGAAGGGAAAGCGGAAAAAAGAAAGCGGGAAAGCGAGACAGGGCTGCGCATGAAAAGGGCCGGCGCGCCGCGCCAGCCCTTGCGCGGGCATCAGCCCGCGCTGTGCTCCACCAGCATCAGCGCATCGAGCGCGACCACGCCCTGCCCTTCGGGCAGCACGATGACCGGGTTGAGGTCGATCTCGCGGATGGCCGGCGTGCCGCGCAGCACCTGGCCCAGGCGCACGATGAGTTCGGCCAGCGCCTGGCGGTCCAGCGCCGGGGCGCCACGGTAGCCGTGCAGCAGCGGCGCGCCCTGCAGCCGGTCCAGCTCGCGCAGCACCTCGCCGGTGGACAGGTCGGCGTCCAGCAGGCGCGCATCGCGCATGATCTCGGCCGTCACGCCGCCCAGGCCGGCCAGGATCACCGGGCCCCACTGCGGATCGTTGCGCGCGCCGATGATCATCTCCAGGCCACGTTGGCCCATGGCCTCGATCAGCACGCCGTCCAGCGCAATGGCGCTGTCATAGGCGGCCACATTCGCATGCAGCCGGCTCCAGGCCTCGCCCATGGCCTGCGCATCGGCAATGTTCAGGATCACGCCGCCTGCATCGCTCTTGTGGCTGAGGTCGGCCGACTGCGCCTTGAGCGCCACGGGCCAGCCGATCTCCGCCGCAATCGCCACGGCCTGCTCGGCCGAGGTGGCCAGGCGGCCCTTCGCAAACGGCACGCCGGCCTGGGCCAGCACGGCCTTGGATTCGTACTCGGGCACCACCGTGCGGCCTGCGGGCAGGGCCAGCGCGACGGGCTGGGCATCGGTGCGCTCGAAACTGCGCTGGCTGAAGGCGGTCAGGCGCTGCACGGCGCGCAGGGCACGCTCGGTGCTGGGGAAATACGGCACGCCCAGCGCACGCATCTCGGCGATGAACTCGGCAGGCACGGCCGCGCCCTCGTCCAGGCCCGCCACGATGACGGGCTTGGCCGGCCGCAGCTCGCGCACGGCGCGCAGCACGGGCGGCATCTTGATGCCGCAGGTCACCGGGTCGCCCTGGATCAGGCCGACGATGATGGTGGAAAAGCGCGCATCGCCAAACAGCGCATCCAGCGTGCGGAAATACAGGTCCGGCTCGACCAGGCCCTGGGCCGTGAGGTCCAGCGGGTTGCTCACGCCCACGAACTCGGGCAGCGCAGCCCGCAGCGCGGGCGAGTCGTCGTCGCCGATGGCGGGCAGTGCCAGGCCCAGCTCCTCGGCCCAGTCCAGCGTCAGCGCCTTGAAGGCGCCGGACTCGCCCAGCACGGCAACTCCCGCTGCAGCTGCTGCACCGGCTGCACCAGCCAATGGCAGCACCGGGCAGCGGATGGCGATCTCGGCAATGTCGCCCAGCTCCTCCAGCGTCTCGGCAAACACAGCGCCTGCGCGTTCCAGCTTGGTGCGCATCAGCGCATAGTCGCCGGCCATGGCGCCGGTGTGCGTGGCGGCCGAGGCGCGCGCCGCGCTGCTCTTGCCCGGATGCAGCAGCACCACCGACTTGCCCAGGCTGCGCGCACGGGCCACGGCGGCCAGAATGCGCCCGGGCTGGCGGAACTGCTCGACGATCATGGCGACCACGCGCGTGGAAGGCTGCTCCAGCAGGAAGTCCACATAGTCCTCGGCATGGCTGGCGGCCTCGTTGCCCGTGGAGATGGCGTGCGACAGCGGCAGCGCGCGGCTGGCCAGCGTGGTGCACAGCACGGTCATCATGGCGCCGCTTTGCGAGACCACGCCAATGGCGGGCCGCGCGGCATCGACCTGCTGCGCGTCGATATTCACCTCGACAAAGGTCAGCGGCACGCGCTGCAGGTAGTTGATGCAGCCCAGGCAGTTGGGGCCCTCCACCACCATGCCGGCCTCGGCGGCGATGCGTGCGATCTCGCGCTGCTCGGCCATGCCGCGCTCGCCTGCCTCGGCAAAGCCGGCCGAGAAAATCACCACCGCGCCCACGCGCCGCGCCGCCAGCGCGCGCACCGTGTCCAGCACAAAGGGCTGGGGGATGGCCAGCACGGCCACGTCAACGCCCTCGGGCAGCTGGTCCACCGAAGCCAGGCAGGCCCGGCCGGCGATCTCGCTGCGCTTGGGATTGATCAGGTGGATGTCGCCAGCGAAGCCGTTGCGCTCCAGATTGCCCAGCACCGATGCGCCCAGCGCACCCGGCGTGGCCGAGGCGCCGACGATGGCGATGGAACGCGGCCTCAGCAGCCTGCCGATGTCGGGCCGCACGGCGGCCGCCATCTCTGTCGTTGTCATTCTTGTCTCCAATGATTAAAGCTGGGAGGCCTACCGCGCGTGGTGGACGCTGCCCAAGCGAGGGACACCGAGGAAGGGCCTAAGCCGGCCGCGCCGCCCCGCACTGAGGGTGTCGTCCCCCTCCCTCGCGAAGCGAGTTAGAGAGGGGGAAGGCGCGAAGCGCCTCAGGGGGTGACTTGCTTGCTCAAGTCGTAGGTTCCGAGACCTGGCTTGTAGGTCTTGTCGTCCAGGAACTGGCGCATGCCTTCCTTGCGGCCTTCGTTGTCGAAGCTGTTGGCGGCTTCCTGGGCACGCACCAGATAGTCCTCGGCGTTGTCGTAGCTCATGTCGCGCACGCGGCGGATGGCGTCCTTGGTGGCCTTCAGGGCGATGGGGTTCTTCTGCAGCAGGGCCTCGGCCACTTCGGTGACGCGGGCCTGCAGGCGGTCGGCCGGCAGGGATTCGTTGACCAGGCCCCACTCGGCCGCCGTGCGGCCGTCGATGTTCTCGCCGAGCATGGCGTGGTACATGGCGCGGCGAAAGGACAGCAGCTCCACCGCCACCTTGGAGGCGCCGCCGCCGGGCAGGATGCCCCAGTTGATTTCGGACAGGCCGAACTTGGCGTCATCCGAGGCAAAGGCCAGGTCGCAGGCGAACAGCGGGCCGTAGCCGCCGCCGAAGCACCAGCCGTTGACCATGGCGATGGTCGGCTTCTGGAACCAGCGCAGGCGGCGCCACCAGCCATAGCTCTCGCGCTGGGCCTTGCGGGTGCCGGCCAGGCCCGTGGCCTCGGTCTCGCGGAAGTATTCCTTCAGGTCCATGCCGGCAGTCCAGGCCGTGCCCTCACCGGCCAGAACGACCACGCCCACGTCGTCACGGAACTCCAGGTCGTCGAGCACGCGCATCATCTGGCGGTTGAGCTGGGGGCTCATGGCGTTGCGCTTTTCGGGGCGGTTGAATTTCACCCAGGCCACGCGGCCTTCGACGGTGCAGGACACGGTCTGTTCTTCGGTACGTTCGGTGCTCATTGCGCTTCCTTGTGCAAAAGGGAAATGGGGGGTTGGACACCGATGCTTCGGATCCATAATCGTTATGATAAATAACTATTATTCGACATAGCAATACAGCGTTTACCCTAGGCCCCGTCACCACCCAGACCGGCGGCGATGCGAATGCTTCTGCGTCGCGCATGCATGCAATGCGCGGCCTGCGGGGAATTGCGGCAGGCGTTTTGGCCGATCCGGGGGTTCACGCGATACTTGCGGTGTTCAACACAGTCAGGAGAAGAAGAACATGCAAGGCCAGCCAGAAGTCATCGAATGCCTCATAGAGCTGCTGCGCGGCGAACTTTCCGCACGCGACCAGTACTTCATCCACTCGCGCCAGTACGAGGACCAGGGCCTGCTGCGCCTGTTCGAGCGCATCGGCCATGAGATGGAAGAGGAAACCCAGCACGCCGACGCCATCCTGCGCCGCATCCTGTTCCTGGGCGGCCGCCCCGACATGCGCCCGCACGAGTTCACGCCCGGCGAGACCGTCGAAGAGATGCTGCGCAAGGACCTGGCCACCGAATACCGCGTGCGTGACAGCCTGCGCTCGGCCATGGCCCTGTGCGAGCGCCACGGCGACTACAACAGCCGCGACCTGCTGCTGGCCCAGCTGCGCGACACCGAGGAAGACCACGCCTACTGGCTGGAGAAGCAACTGGGCCTGATCGAGAAGATCGGCCTGCCCAACTACCTGCAAAGCAAGATGGGCGAGCCGGCCTGAATGAAGCTCCCCCTGAGGCGCTTCGCGCCTTCCCCCTCTCTCGCTTCGCGGGAGGGGGACGACAGCCTCGCGGCGGGGCGGCCCTTGCTCGCTGTCCCTTGTTTTGGCCGCGCCAGTTTTTCAGGCACTTCCCATAAATGAGAGTGGGCTGTTTGCTCCACGATGAAAGCCCGAACCGGCAGCCACGATGAAACGGCAAGCCGGTCGCCCCACGATGAAACAAGAGCCCTCGAGGGCCTGAGAGAAGAGAAAAGAAAAAGGGATGGAAAGCCGCAAGGCTTTCCATCCCTTTTCATTTCCATCGGGTGCGCACCGCCGGGCGGCGGTGCAGCCCGGTGTCAGTCGTCCAGCAGCGACAGGTCGCGCACGGCGCCCTTGTCGGCCGACATCACCAGCTTGGCATAGGCCTTGAGCGCGGCCGAGACCTTGCGCGGGCGCGGCTGGGCGGGCTTCCAGCCCTTGGCATCCTGCTCGGCGCGGCGGCGGGCCAGTTCCTCGTCGGAGACCAGCACGTTGATGCTGCGGTTGGGAATGTCGATGCGGATGCGGTCGCCGTTCTTCACCAGACCGATGGCGCCGCCAGCGGCAGCTTCGGGAGAGCAGTGGCCGATGGACAGGCCCGAGGTGCCGCCCGAGAAGCGCCCGTCCGTCAGCAGCGCGCAGGCCTTGCCCAGGCCCTTGGACTTGATGTAGCTGGTCGGGTACAGCATTTCCTGCATGCCGGGGCCGCCCTTGGGGCCTTCGTAGCGCACGATGACGATGTCACCGGCCTTGACCTTGTCGTCCAGGATGTTCTGCACGGCCTCGTCCTGCGACTCGGTCACGTGGGCCGTGCCCTCGAACACATGGATGCTTTCGTCCACGCCGGCCGACTTGACCACGCAGCCGTCCAGGGCGATGTTGCCCGTCAGCACGGCCAGGCCGCCCTCCTTGGAGAAGGCGTGCTCGTAGGACCGGATGCAGCCTTCGGCACGGTCCAGGTCCAGGCTGGGCCAGCGCGTGTTCTGGCTGAAGGCCACCTGGGTGGGGATGCCGGCCGGTCCTGCCAGGTAGAAGTGCCGCACGGCTTCGTCCTGGGTGGTGGTGATGTCCCACTGCGCCAGGCCTTCGCCCAGGGTCTTGGCGTGCACGGTGGGCACGTCGGTGTGCAGCTTTCCGGCGCGAGCCAGCTCGCCCAGGATGGCGAAGATGCCGCCGGCGCGGTGCACATCCTCGATGTGGTACTTCTGCGTGTTGGGCGCGACCTTGCACAGCTGGGGCACCTGGCGCGAGAGGCGATCGATGTCGGCCATGGTGAAGTCGATCTCGGCTTCACGGGCAATGGCCAGCAGGTGCAGGATGGTGTTGGTGGAGCCGCCCATGGCGATGTCCAGCGTCATCGCGTTCTCGAAGGCCTTGAAGCCCACCGAGCGCGGCAGCACGGATGCGTCTTCCTGCTCGTAGTACTCGCGGGCCAGCTCGACGATGCGGCGGCCGGCGCGCTTGAACAGTTCCTCGCGGTCGGCATGCGTGGCCAGCACCGTGCCGTTGCCGGGCAGGGACAGGCCCAGGGCCTCGGTCAGGCAGTTCATGGAGTTGGCGGTGAACATGCCCGAGCACGAACCGCAGGTGGGGCAGGCCGAGCGCTCGACCTGGGCGACCTGCTCGTCGGTGTAGTTGGAGTCGGCCGCGATCACCATGGCATCGACCAGGTCCAGCTTCTTGAACTCCAGCGTGTGCGTGGTGGGATTGGCCAGCTTGGTCTTGCCCGCTTCCATGGGGCCGCCCGAGACGAAGATCACGGGAATGTTCAGCCGCATGGCGGCCATCAGCATGCCGGGGGTGATCTTGTCGCAGTTGGAGATGCACACCAGCGCGTCGGCGCAGTGGGCGTTGACCATGTACTCCACCGAGTCCGCGATGATGTCGCGGCTGGGCAGCGAATACAGCATGCCGTCGTGGCCCATGGCAATGCCGTCGTCCACGGCGATGGTGTTGAATTCCTTGGCCACGCCGCCTGCGGCCTCGATCTCGCGCGCCACCAGCTGGCCCAGGTCCTTGAGGTGGACGTGGCCGGGCACGAACTGCGTGAAGGAATTGGCGATGGCGATGATGGGCTTGTCGAAGTCGCCATCCTTCATGCCGGTGGCACGCCACAGGGCGCGCGCACCAGCCATGTTGCGGCCGCCGGTGGAAGTCTTGGAACGGTATGCGGGCATGGGCAATCCAGTTGTCTGTCGTCTCGGTCCGTCCCTGGTCCTGTGGGGAAGGCCAGGGTCTGGGCGAAGATTATGGCGCAGCACCCGCCGCACCGCTGGGGCGCAGGAATGCCCCGGCCGGCGTGGACCGCCCCTTTGCAGACCCCAGGCATCGCCTGCGGCGAAGCCTGCTGCGCAATTCAGATCCGATCAGCGGCGCGAACGCGTGCCCGTGCCCATGGCTTCCTTGTTCTTTTCGATGCGCTTCAGGCGCCGCTGCTCGATCTTGTCGGCCGCGCGCCGCTTGGTGTAGCCCGACATGTCCGCCCAGGCCCACCAGGCCGCCGTCAAGCCATAGGCGCCCAGGATGACGTACCACGACCAGGTGGCGACAGGTTCGATATCGGCCAGCTTGAGCAGGGTGAGCAGGACCGCAATTCCCAACAGATACATCACTTCTCCTTCGCCACAAAGCGCTTCACACGAGGTAACGCATCACGCATGCGCGCCCACTACAATGGTTCGCATAATTATTCCCGACAACACCCCAGGAACTCATGATGAAGCAGACATTGATCGCATTTGCCCTGACCGTCGCCGCCGTGGCCCCCGCCATGGCCGATCAGGCACTTGCCACCTCCAAGAACTGCATGGCATGCCACGCAGTGGACAAGAAGCTGGTGGGCCCCTCCTACAAGGATGTGGCCGCCAAGTACGCCGGCCAGAAGGACGCCGTGGACAAGCTGGCAGGCAAGATCATGAAGGGCGGCAGCGGCGTCTGGGGCCCGGTTCCCATGCCCGCCAACCCCCAGGTCAACGAAGCCGATGCCAAGAAGCTGGCCGCCTGGGTGATGTCGCTGAAGTAGGCTCCGCCTTTCCTTCGGGGCCCCGCCTCAGGGCCCGCAAAAAAACCGCGCAACGCAAGTCGCGCGGTTTTTTCATGGTCCGCCGGTGAATCCGGGCCCGGCCCCCTTACCTGTAGTCCGCAGCGCCCGTGCCGGGCTGCTGGTGCAGGCGTACCTGCTGCTCCAGCTGCCCCACATAGGCGGCCGTGCTGTTGTCCGACTCCTGGGCGCGCTGCACCAGATGGGCCTCCAGCGCATCCAGCCGCGCCATCAGCACCTCCTTGTCACGCGCATGCAGGTCTTCCAGCACGGTGCGCAGCTCGGTGAAGCGCGAGGCCTCGGCCTTGTCGGCCAGGTCGCGCTGGGCCTGCATTTCCTTGGCGTGTCGGCGCGCCTCCATCAGCACCGAGCCCTGTAGCCACAGCACATAGGCGACGAAGAACACGCCCAGCAGGCAGGTCAGCGCCAGCATCAGCACGCCCAGCGGCGCCTGGACATCGGTGACGCCCAGCGACACGACGGATGGCGCGGCCAGCGTGTTCCAGTTGAATGCCGCCAGCAACGCAATCAGGGCCACGGTGATCAGCAACGACAGGGTTCTCAGATTCATGGTGAAAGGCCTCCCTCGGCAGTGGTGAAAGCAACAGCTTCGGTTGTACCGCAACCATCATGCCTGAGCTGTCGGCCCACACAAAATAGGACTGCAAGACAGGGCGCCGCCCGCAGTCCGGCCAAGAAAAAACCGGAGCCAGGGCTCCGGTTCTTCATGGCGGTCGTGTCGGACCTCAGTTCGTCTCGGCCAGCTGGTCGAGGATGGCCGGGTTCTCCAGCGTGCTCGTGTCCTGGGTGATGGCCTCGCCCTTGGCAATCGAGCGCAGCAGGCGGCGCATGATCTTGCCGCTGCGCGTCTTGGGCAGGTTGTCGCCAAAGCGGATGTCCTTGGGCTTGGCGATGGGGCCGATTTCCTTGGCCACCCAGTCGCGCAGCTCCTTGGCGATCTGCTTGGCTTCCTCGCCCGTGGGGCGTGCCCGCTTCAGTACCACGAAGGCGCAGATGGCCTCGCCGGTCAGGTCGTCGGGGCGGCCCACGACGGCGGCCTCGGCCACCAGATCCGTCTTGGCGACCAAGGCCGATTCGATCTCCATCGTGCCCATGCGGTGGCCCGAGACATTGAGCACGTCGTCGATGCGGCCGGTGATGCGGAAGTAGCCCCGGTCCTCGCTGCGCACGGCGCCGTCGCCTGCCAGATAGGTCTGCCCGCCGAGTTCGGCCGGGAAATAGCTCTTCTTGAAGCGCTCGGGGTCGCCCCAGATGGTGCGGATCATGCTGGGCCAGGGCTTGGTGACCACCAGCAGGCCGCCTGCGCCGTTGGGCAGTTCGTGGCCGGTCTCGTCGACGATGGCGGCCATGATGCCCGGCAGCGGCAGCGTGCACGAACCCGGCACCAGCGGCGTGGCACCCGGCATGGGGGCGATCACGTGGCCCCCGTTTTCGGTCTGCCAGAAGGTGTCCACGATGGGGCAGCGCTCGCCGCCCACATGCTTGTGGTACCACATCCAGGCCTCGGGATTGATGGGCTCGCCCACGCTGCCCAGCAGGCGCAGGCTGGACAGGTTCCAGTTCTTCGGATGCACGGCGGCATCGCTGTCGGCGGCCTTGATCAGCGAGCGGATGGCCGTGGGAGCCGTGTAGAAGATGGTGCAGCCGTGGCGCTCGATCATCTGCCAGAAGCGGCCCGCATTGGGGAAGGTGGGCACGCCCTCGAACACGATCTGCGTGGCGCCAGCGGCCAGCGGGCCGTAGGCCACGTAGGTGTGGCCCGTGATCCAGCCGATGTCGGCCGTGCACCAGAACACGTCGCTGGGCTTGAGGTCGAAGGTCCACTCCATGGTCTGCTTGGCCCACAGCACGTAGCCGCCCGTGCAGTGCTGCACGCCCTTGGGCTTGCCGGTGGAGCCGCTGGTGTAGAGGATGAACAGCGGGTGCTCGGAATCCACGGCCACGGGCGCGCACTCCGTGCTCTGGCCGGCCAGGATCTCGCCGAAGGTCTTGTCGCGGCCCGCCGTCATGGCACAGGCCGTGGCCGTGCGCTCGTAGACGAAGACATGGCGCACGGCCTCGCAGCCGCCCAGCGCCAGCGCGTCGTCCACGATGGCCTTGAGCGGCAGTTCCTTGCCGCCGCGCATCTGGTAGTTGGCGGTGATCACGGCCACGGCGCCCACGTCGACGATGCGTTCCTGCACCGCCTTGGCCGAGAAGCCGCCGAACACCACGCTGTGCGTGGCGCCGATGCGCGCGCAGGCCTGCATGGCCACCACGCCCTCGATGGTCATGGGCATGTAGATCAGGACACGGTCACCCTTTTGCACGCCCTGGGCCTTGAGCGCGTTGGCGAACTGCGAGACGCGCTCCAGCAGCTCGCGGTAGCTGACCTTGGTGACCTCGCCGCCATCGGCCTCGAAGATGATGGCCGTCTTGTGCTCGACGTCCGTGCCCATGTGCTTGTCCAGGCAATTAGCGCTGGCGTTGAGTTCGCCGTCGGCGAACCAGCGGAAGAAGGGGGGATTGCTGTCGTCCAGCACCTGGGTGAAGGGCTTGGACCAGACCACGTTCTCGCGCGCCAGGCGGGCCCAGAAGCCCTGGTAGTCGTTCTCTGCCTCGGCGCACAGCGCCTTGTACTGCTCCATGCCGGAGATACGGGCCTTGGCGGCAAAGTCTGCCGGCGGCGGGAAGACCCGGTTCTCCACCAGTACCGATTCAATGGGGGATGCTGTTGCGGTGCTCATGCTTGCTTGTCTCCTGGGCTGGCCAAATAAAAATTGTGGTGTGACTGTCGGGGGCCGGTCTTACATGCCACTGACTGAAACACCCTTGGGCGCGTCTACCTGGGGATTCCCCGCAGTTCCTGGCTGTCACCGGCAATGGCCTGTTTCGCCGCTAAAATCGCGCGCCCGTTTTCCACGGCCATTGTCCCCTCCCATCCACGCCCCCACGCAAGACAAGCGCGACCGACCACCATGGCCCGCCAGCAAAACTCCAACCGAGCCCCCGGCTCCCCCCTGCGTCCCCTGCCCTCCCTGATCTTCGCCAGCCGCTGGCTGCAGCTGCCGCTGTACCTGGGCCTGATCGCCGCCCAGGGCGTCTATGTCTGGCACTTCCTGCTGGAGCTGTGGCACCTGATCGAGGCCGCCTTCGGCAACCAGGAAGCGCTGCAGGCGCTGATCACCAGCATCGGCTACAAGCACGATGCGCCCATCGGCGCGCTCAACGAAACCATCATCATGCTGGTGGTGCTGGCGCTGATCGACGTGGTGATGATCTCCAACCTGCTGATCATGGTCATCGTGGGCGGCTACGAAACCTTCGTCAGCCGCCTGGGCCTGGACAGCCACCCGGACCAGCCCGAGTGGCTGGGCCATGTGAACGCCTCCATCCTCAAGGTGAAGCTGGCCCTGTCCATCATCGGCATCAGCTCCATCCACCTGCTCAAGACCTTCATCAACGCAGGCAGCTACGACGTGAAAGTGCTGATGTGGCAGACCATCATCCACGTCACCTTCCTGGCCAGCGCCCTGGCCATCGCCTACACCGACAAGCTGATCAACAGCACGGCCGGCAACCACTGAGCCGGCGGCATCCCACACCGAAGCCCCGCAGCGCCAGCCGCTGCGGGGCTTTTTTCATGGGCGGGCGCAGGCACGCTTTTTGCCGCAGATCGGGCCTGAAGCTTTCCTCAAGCTGACGCTTGACCGATTTTATTCATCGATGACAGCATATGCCTTGTGAATCATGATCTCTATGCTCTCATTAAGTGAGCAAATACTGACCGGATTGCAGCCCTCAAGGGCTTGAGACAGCCCGAAACAGGCCTTTTCCGGCTCATGCGTTTTGACGCAGTAAAACCTGTTTTATATAATTTCGGCTTCTTTACAACCTGCCAAGCAGGTCATCGGCACCGTCTTCACGGCCTGCCGATCCCTCCGGCGGATCGTTGTGCTCCCGGCACAGCCCCGTCAACCGGGCCGAAACTCGGTCCTGATGTTGTGGGGCATCGCGCTGGCTGATCTTCAGCCACGATGCCCGCCTGAGACACCGCGCGCGCTTGCCGCCGGCTGCTCTCGACCTCTGGCTCTTGCGCACCGCTTCGCGTGCCATCCGAGCCGTCTCGGGTGCTTTCGCACCTGTTTGAATTCCAGCAACGGGGGACGGCCGTCCCCTGCAGCGAACGGCATCAGGGCTTCATTTTTGGCTTGCGCGCCAGCGTCTTCGCCCGTCGAGGACGCTGGACTGTGTTCCATCTCACCCAAAAGGAGAACGCCACAGTGGCCAAGCAGATCATCATCGATCATGTGTTCAAGGTTTTCGGGGACGACCCCAGGACCGCACTCGAGCTCGTCCAACAAGGCCTGAGCAAACAGGAGATCCTGGAGCGCACGGGCCAGTCCATCGGCGTGTTCGACGCCGACTTCACCATCGAGGCCGGCGAGATCTTCGTCGTCATGGGCCTGTCGGGCTCGGGCAAGTCCACCCTGGTGCGCATGCTCAACCGCCTGATCGAGCCCACGGCCGGGCGCATCGTGGTCGATGGCCAGGACATCAATGCCCTGAGCGAGCGCGATCTGCGCGCGCTGCGCCGCAAGGACATCTCCATGGTGTTCCAGTCCTTTGCGCTGATGCCGCACATGACGGTGCTGGACAACACGGCCTTCGGCCTGGAGCTGGCCGGCGCCGACAAGGCCGAGCGCCAGAAGCAGGCCCAGGCCGCGCTGGAGCAGGTGGGCCTGGGCGCCTGGGGCGCCAGCTATCCCGACGAGCTGTCGGGCGGCATGCAGCAGCGCGTGGGCCTGGCCCGGGCGCTGGCGTCCGATCCGTCCATCCTGCTGATGGACGAGGCCTTCTCGGCCCTGGACCCCATCATCCGCACGGAGATGCAGTCCGAGCTGCTGCGCCTGCAGCAGATCCAGCGCCGCACCATCGTCTTCATCTCGCATGACCTGGACGAGGCCATGCGCATCGGCGACCGCATCGCCATCATGAAGGACGGCCAGGTGATCCAGGTCGGCACGCCCGACGAGATCCTGCGCAGCCCCGCCGACGACTATGTGCGCAGCTTCGTGCGTGGCGTGGACGCGGCCTCGGTCTTCAAGGCTGGGGACATTGCGCGCCAGGCCCTGACCGTGGTGTCCGAGCACAGCGACCGCGGCTGCCGTGCCGCCCAGCGCCTGCTGGAAGACTCCGACCGCGACTACGCCTATGTGGTCAACGCGCGCCGCCGCTTCCTGGGCGTGGTGTCCTCGCAGTCGCTGCGCGACGCACTGCATGGCCGCCCCGGCATGCTGGGCCTGAGCCACGCCTTCCTGCCCAACGTGGAGCCGCTGTCCGCAGGCACGCCGGTGGCCGAGCTGTTCGGCCCCGTGGCCGCTGCGCCCTGCGCGCTGCCGGTGACCAGCGACGACGGCCAGTTCATGGGCGTGGTCAGCCGCACCACCATGCTGCGCTTCCTGGACCGCGACACGCCGCCCGTGCCGCCGCCGCAGGAGATCGTGCCGCCCGTCACGCTCAACCCGCATTTCCCGGCCTCCAACGCCCCAACCGTCGCCCCCACCGTCGCGCCGACCGTGGAGCCGATCGAACAACGACAAGGAGATGCCGCATGAGCGATGCCAACAACAACCTGAACCCGAACACCGCCGCTGCCGCCACCGATCCCTGGGCCGAAGCAGGCGCCAATGCAAACGCAGCCCCTGCTGCCGCCGATGCCGCGGCCCCCGCAAGCGCCGATCCCTGGGCAGCCGCCTCCACGCAGGCGCCCGATGCCTCGGCCGATCCCTGGGGCGCCGCCAGCGGCGGTGATGCCGCAGGCGGTGACTGGCTGGGCGCCTCGGCCGGCTCGGGCGTTCCCGACGACGCCCATGCCAGCCTCTGGCACCAATTGACCACCGACGGCCTGCCCGTGCAGGGCTGGATCAACAGCGGCCTGGAATGGGTGGTCCACCATTTCCGCCCCTTCTTCCAGGCCGTGCGCACGCCCATCGACGGCACGCTGTCGGGCATCACCGACGCCATGCTGGCCCTGCCCTGGCCGCTGCTGACACTGGTCCTGACCCTGGTGGCCTGGCAGTTCGCGGGCCGCGCCATGGCCATTGGCGCCGCCGTTTCGCTGGTGGTGGTCGCCATGCTGGGCATCTGGCCCGAGGCCATGGTGACGCTGTCGCTGGTGCTGACCTCGCTGGTGTTCTGCATGGTCATCGGGCTGCCCGTGGGCATCCTGCTGGCCTCCAGCGACCGTGCCCAGCGCTGGACGCGGCCGCTGCTCGACGCCATGCAGACCACGCCGGCCTTCGTCTACCTGGTGCCCGTGGTGATGCTGTTCGGCATCGGCAACGTGCCCGGCGTGATCGTGACCATCATCTTCGCGCTGCCGCCGCTGATCCGCCTGACCAACCTGGGTATCCGCCAGGTGCGCCCCGACCTGATCGAGGCCAGCCGCGCGTACGGCGCCTCGCCCTGGCAGCTGCTGTGGAAGGTGCAGCTGCCGCTGGCCATGCCGTCCATCATGGCCGGCGTGAACCAGGCGCTGATGCTGTCGCTGTCGATGGTGGTGATCGCCTCCATGATCGCCGTGGGCGGCCTGGGCCAGATGGTGCTGCGCGGCATCGGCCGCCTGGACATGGGCCTGGCCACCGTGGGCGGCCTGGGCATCGTGCTGCTGGCCATCGTGCTGGACCGTATCACCCAGGCCATGGGACAGACCACCCGTGGCGGCGCGCGCTGGTGGCACAGCGGCCCCGCCGGCTGCATTGCCCGCCTGCTGGGCGCCGGCAGCAAGCCGGTTCATCGCGGCAGCACCAGCTGAACGCCTTGCCTGCGGCGCGGACGGGCCTTCTGCCGCGCCGCCTTCCCGAAAAACGGCCAGCCCCGCTGGCCGCCCGCTCCCCTTTCATCACACAACGGAGGAACCCGAGGATGATCCAAGCCCTGAACCCCAACCGACTGCAGGCCAACGCACTGCGCCACTGGCTGCGCGCCGGCGCCATCGCCACAGGCATTGCGCTGGCCAGCGCCAGCGCATGGTCGGCCGACGAACAGCCCGGAAAGGGCGTGAAGGTGTTGCCACTGAAGAGCTCCATCGCCGAAGAGAGCTTCCAGACCCTCATCGTCATGAAGGCCCTGGAGAAGCTGGGCTACGACGTGCAGCCCTTCCAGGAAGTCGAGTACCCCACGGCCCACGTGGCGATTGCCAATGGCGATGCCACTTTCCTGGCCACGCATTGGAACCCGCTGCACGCCGACTACTACAAGAACGCGGGCGGCGACGCCAAGCTGTTCCGCAAGGGCGTGTACTCGGACAACGCCGCCCAGGGCTACCTGATGGACAAGAAGACGGCCGACCAATACAAGATCACCAACCTCGGCCAGCTCAAGGACCCCAAGATCGCCAAGCTGTTCGACTCGGACGGTGACGGCAAGGCCGACCTCACCGGCTGCACGCCGGGCTGGGGCTGCGAGGCCGTGATCGAGCACCACCTGACGGCCTACAAGCTGCGCGACACCGTGACCCACAAGCAGGGCACCTACTCGGCGCTGATCGCCGACACCATCTCGCGCTACAAGGCCGGCAAGCCTATCCTCTACTACACCTGGACGCCCTACTGGGTGAGCAACGTGCTCAAGCCCGGCAAGGACGTGGTGTGGCTGGAGGTGCCGTTCTCCTCGCTGCCCGGCGAGCAGGCCAAGCTGGACACCAAGCTGCCCAACGGCAAGAACTACGGCTTCGTGGTGAACAAGCAGCAGATCATCGCCAACAAGGCCTTCACCGACAAGCATCCCGATGCCGCCAAGTTGTTCGAGCTGATGCAGGTCCCCGTGGGTGACATCAGCGCACAGAACCACATGATGAGCCAGGGCCAGAGCAAGCCTTCGGACATCACCCGCCATGTGGACGGCTGGATCAAGGCCCACCAGAAGACCTTCGACGGCTGGCTGGAACAGGCCCGCGCCGCAGCCCGCTGAACGCTGCGGGAGGGCGCTACAGGCGTTCCCCCGGCTTCCTGCTTCAAAGGCCCGCTTCGGCGGGCCTTTTGAACATGCGCAGGGCGATGGCCGTGACCACCACGCCCGCCACCAGCGCCACCGCATACATGGCCACGTGGGTCACGGCATTGGGAATGGGCGCGACGAAGATGCCGCCATGCGGCACCTTCAGCTCCACCCCCGCCAGCATGGACACGGCACCGGCCACGGCCGAGCCCAGTACCAGGGCCGGAATCGTACGCAGCGGATCGCGCGCCGCATAGGGAATGGCCCCCTCGGTGACAAAGGCCAGGCCCAGCACGCCGGCCGAGGCGGCGCTGCCGCGCTCCTCGCGCGTGAAGCGGTCGGCAAACAGGCGCGTGGCCAGGGCCAGCCCCAGCGGCGGCGTCATGCCGGCAATCATGGCCGCAGCCATGGGCGTGTAGACCTGGCTGGCGATCATTCCCGTGGAAAACGCATAGGCGGCCTTGTTCACCGGCCCGCCCATGTCAAAGGCCATCATCGCGCCCAGCAACAGGCCCAGCAGCAAGGCACTGGCGCCCTGCATGCCGCGCAGCCAGGCGCTCAGCCACTGCAGCAGCTCGGCCACGGGCGCACCGACCAGATAGAACATCAGCAGCCCCGTGAACAGGCTGCCCAGCACGGGCAGGATGAGCATGGGCAGCAGGCCCTTGAGCGCCTGCGGCAGCCGGATGTGCGCCGCCATGAAGGCCACGCCGTAGCCTGCAATGAAGCCGGCCGCAATGCCGCCGATGAATCCCGCCCCCATGCTGGACGCGATCATCCCGCCGATCATGCCCGGCGCAATGCCGGGCCGGTCGGCAATGGAATAGGCGATATAGCCGGCCAGCGCCGGCACCATCAGCGCAAAGCCGCCCTTGGCGCCGATCTGGAACAGCGTCCATCCCAGCGTGCCCTGGTGGGCATCGTCATGGACATAGATGCCGCCCAGCGCAAAGGCCATGGCGATCAGAATGCCGCCGGCCGTGACGAAGGGCAGCATGAAGGACACGCCGGTCATCAGGTGGCGATAGGCACCGCCCTGGGTCCGGGCCGGCGTGGGCGCGGCGCTGCCTGCAGCAGCAGCGCCCACGGCGGCACCATGCACGGTGGCTTCGGCCAGCGCCTTGGCGATCAGCCCCGAGCCGTCGCGTATGGCCGGCTTGGTGCCGCTGCGCAGCAGCGGCTTGCCCGCGAAGCGCGAGAGATCCACCTCCCGGTCGGCGGCGATGATGACCAGGTCGGCCTCGGCAATCTCCTGCGGCGTCAGCGCATCAAGCGCGCCCACCGAGCCTTGTGTCTCCACGCGGATGGCGTGGCCCAGCGCAGCCGCGCCGCGCTGCAGCCCCTCGGCCGCCATGAAGGTATGGGCGATGCCCGTGGGGCAGGAGGTGACGGCCACGATCCGCTTGCCCGTGCGCTTGCCCGTGCGCTTGCCCATGTTCTCGCCCATGCGCTCTTCTGCGGGACTGGCGGCAGCGCAGCGTGCAAGCACGCCGGCCGGATCGTCGAGCGCCTCGCGCAGGCTGCAGCGCTCGACGGCGGCGTGCACGAAGCGGGAGGCATCGGCGGCGGTATCTGCATCGTCATGGGTGCCGGCATCCGCCACGATCAGCAATTGCCCGGCCTGTGCGGCCGCATCGGCCGCATGCGGCCCGATCACGCCGCCGCTGGCGCGCACTTCCACAGCCAAGGGACGCTGTCCGGCCGCATGGCGCAGGGCTTCGGCGGCCAGCAGCGCTTCGGCGTCGTGCCCGGCGGCTGCGATCACCACAAAAAGACGGTTCATGAGAGCTCCTGAAGTCCTGAAGAATGGGGGATCACGGCCACTGGCATGGCTCCAGCAGCACGCTGGCAGCCAGGGCCTGGACGCGGTTGGCATCGACTTCGCGCGCGGGCGCGGCCTGCAGCCAGGCCAGCGCGCTGGCCGTGGACAGGCGTGCGGTGTCCGCCAGATCCAGTCCGCGCAGCCGCGCGGCCACCATGCCCGCGACCATGGCATCGCCCGCGCCCACGGAGCTGCCGCGTGCCCGCTGCGGCGGCCGCGCGATCACCGCGCCTTGCGTGGTGGCGAACAGCGCGCCCTCCTCGCCCATGGACACGACGGCCAGTCCCAGCCCCCTGTCCAGCAGGCGGCGCGCGGCGGTCAGCAGCGCGTCGCGGCCGTCCAGGCGCTGGCCTGTGGCGGACTGCAACTCCTCCCGGTTGGGCTTGATGGCCCAGGGCATGGCCGCATGGGGGGCCGTCGCCAGGGCGGCGGCCAGGGGGGCCTCGCTGGTGTCCAGCAGCACGTCGGCACCGGCGGCCACGGCCTGGGCCTGGAGCCGGGCCCAGCTGTCCGCAGGCAGGCCGGTCGGGAGGCTGCCCGACAGCACCACGGCCAGGCCGGGCCGCAGATACCGGGCCAGCGTGGACATGACGGCGTCCAGATGCACCTCGGCCAACACCAGGCCCGGCAGGTTGATGTCCGTGGTCTGGCGTCCGCCGTCGGCCACCAGCTTGATGTTGGTGCGCGTCTGGCCCGGCACGCGCAGGCAGGCGTCGGCAATGCCGCGCTGGGCGAACAAGGCCTCGAACATGCCGGCGTTGTCGCTGCCCAGCACGCCCAGCGCGGCCGTGGAAACGCCCAGGCCCGCCAAGGCGGCGGCAACATTGATGCCCTTGCCGCCCGGCGCCTGCACGCTGCCCAGCGCGCGCTGCACCTGGCCGGGCAGCAGCACATCCAGGGTCACAAGCTGGTCTATGGCCGGGTTCAGGGTCACGGTGATGGCTTGCGGGGCGTTCATGCCGTCACCTCCTTGGCCAGTGCCCGCACCTGCGCGGCATCCTCGCAGTCCAGCGCCCTGCCTGCGAGCGCCTGCAGCTGCCGCAGGCTGGCCGCGCGCAGGCCGGCCTTGACACCGGCGATGTCGTTGGGCGTCATCGACAGCTCGCCCACCCCCAGCCCGGCCAGCAGCAGCGCGCCGAACGGGTCGCCGGCCAGTCCGCCACAGACGCCCACGGGGCGCGCGCAGGTGGCAGCGCCCTGCACGGTGGCGCGCACCATCCGCAGCACGGCCGGATGCAGGCTGTCGGCCTCGGCCGCCAGTTGCGGGTTCTGGCGGTCCATGGCCAGCACGTACTGGGTCAGGTCGTTGGTGCCTATGGAGAAGAAATCGGCATGGCGGGCCAGTGCGTCGGCCTGCACGGCGGCGGCGGGCACCTCGATCATGATGCCCAGCGGCAGGACCGGGGCGTCCAGTTCGGCGCGCAGCCGCTCGCAGGCCGCGCGCAGCGCCAGCAGTTCCTGCACGCTGGTGACCATGGGAAACATCACGGACAGCCTTGCGCCATCGCGGGCCGCCCGGTACAGGGCGCGCATCTGGGGCTCCAGCAGGTCGGGGCGGCGCAGCAGCAGCCGCGCGCCGCGCACGCCCAGGAAGGGGTTGTCCTCGCGCGGCAGCTCCAGGTGGGCGACCTGCTTGTCGCCGCCGATGTCCAGCGCGCGAACGATCAGCGGCCGCCCCTCCAGCGCCTGCGCCATGGCGCGGTAGGTTTCGTACTGCTCGTCCTCGCCGGGCGTGCTGCCGCGCTCCAGGAACAGGAATTCCGTGCGCATCAGGCCCACGCCCTCGGCGCCCTGGGACAGGGCCAGCGGCACCTGCTCGGGCAGGTTGACGTTGGCGCAGACTTCGATGCGCACGCCATCGGTGGTGATGGCCGGCAGGCTGCGCTGCGCGGACACGCGTTCCTGCAACGCCCGCTGCTCGGCCATGTGGGCACGCGCCGAAGCCAGGTCCTGCTCCGAGGGATCAAGGTAGATGCGGCCATTGGCGCCATCGACGATGGCCAGGGCCCCATCGGCCATGCCCAGCACGCCGCCGCCTGCCGCCACGGCGGCCGGCAGCCCCAGCGTGCGCGCGAGTATGGCCGTGTGCGAGGTGGGGCTGCCCTGCGCCGTGACCAGCGCGGCCACGCGCGCCGTGTCCAGCTGGGCGGTTTCCGAGGGAGAAAGATCGGCCGCGACCAGGATGCAGCCGCCTTCCGGCAGGCCATCCGGCCCCACAGCTGCCAGCGAGGGCTGCAGTTGCACGAGCACGCGCCGGCCCACGTCGCGCAGGTCGGCGGCACGCGCGGCCAGCGCGGGGTTGTCCAGCGCCTGGAGACGGGCAGCGCCCTCCTCCACGGCCTGGTCCCAGGCCCAGGCCACGCCGTGGCCCTGGACCATGAACTGGCAGGCGCGCGTGAGGAGTCCGGTGTCGCCCAGCCACTCGGCCTGCGCGCTGAAGATGGCCGCATCGCCGTCGCCCAGGCGGCGGCGGGTGTCGTCATGCAGGGCGCGCAGCTGGCCCTGTGTCTCGGCCAGCGCCGCATGCAGCCGCGCACCGCCCACGCTGAGCGGCTCGGGCAGGTCGGGGATCTCGGCGGCCTCCACACGCCACTGGTGGATGCGGGCCACGGCCAGCCCCGGGCTGGCGCCCAGGCCCACAAAGGCAGGCCGCGCCAGCGGCGGCAGCCAGCCCGTGGCGGGCGATTCGGCCGCCTTGCGCGCAGCGGCGTCGGCATCGGCACGTTCCTGGGCCACCAGGGCCTGGGCCACGGCGCACAGGCGCTGGACCGCAGCACTGGCGTCGGGCCCCTCTGCCGAGACGGTGACCTTGTCGCCTTCGCGCAGTCCCAGCTGCAGCAGGCTGGCCATCTGCCGCGCATCGGCCACCTCGCCGCCATGGCGCACCTGCATGCGCGAGGCAAAGCCGCGCGCCGCCTCCGCCCAGCGCGTGGCAGGCCGCGCATGCAGGCCGTTGGGATAGGCAATGGTCCATTCGCACGCCTCGGCCAGGTCCACTGCCGCCGGGCCGGCGGCAGGCGGTGCCGGGTCCGCCTGCCCCTGGAGTGCATCGATGACCTGCTGCGCATCGCCGGTGGTGAACAGCGCCTGCAGCCGGGGTGTCTGCAGCAGGCCGGCCAGGCGGCGCAGCAAGGTGATGTGGGCATCGGAGCGTGCCGCCACCGCCACCACCAGATGCACGTTCTGGCCGGCATTCCAATCCAGGCCCTCGCGCACCTGGAGCACGGCCACCGCGTCGCGCAGCACCAGGGCCCGGTCTTCGGCGCGGCCGTGGGGAATGGCCACGCCGTGGCCCAGAAAGGTTTCGGCCTGGGCCTCGCGCGCCTGCATGCCGGCGGCATAGCCAGGGGCCACGCAGCCGCTGTCCCGGAGCAGCCGGGCCGCCTGGGCGATGGCGTCGGCCTTGTCGCGCACCCGGGCGTCCAGCCGCACGGCGATCTGCAGGCCCGCAGGAGCGGTGGGTGCAACCGCCGGGAGGGATGAATGGGCATTGATCATGGCGCGGATTGTGGGAACGTTCCCAACCATCAGTCAATCTGCACTGCAACATAACCTGGCCACAATCCGGCCATACCCCGGCATTTCTTTGGAGTTATCCTCTGCGGCACACCACAACCAACGGGAACGATTGCATTGAGCATCAGCATCAACGATGTGGCCCGTGCGGCCGGGGTTTCCAAATCAACGGTATCGCGCGCGCTGGCGGGCGGCTCGGTCAGCGAAGAAGTCCGGGCGCGGGTCGCGGCCGCCGTGCAGGCCACGGGCTACCGGCCCAATCTGATGGCGCGCCGGCTGCGCGCGCGCGACGCAGGGCCCATGGGCGTGCTGGTGGCCGACATACGCAACCCGTTTTTCACGGCCCTGATCCGCGCGGTCGAGGCCGAGGCCTATCGCCAGGGCCGGCGCGTGCTGTTGTGCAATACCGACGAAGACCCGCAGCGCGAAGCCATGTACCTGCAGCTCATGCAGGAAGAGCGCATCGCGGGACTGATCTTTGCGCCCACCCAGGCCAGCCTGCACAAGCTCGAGCGCATGCAGCTGGAGTTTCCCGTTGTCCTGGTGGACCGGGCGGGCGCCCCGGCCTTCCATGACAGCGTGGTGCTGGACAACGCCCAGGCCTGCGCCACCCTGGTCAGGCATCTGGTGGACCAGGGCCGCCGCCGCATTGCAGGCGTCTTCGGCAGCACCAGCAGCACGGCGCGCGAGCGCTGCGACGGCTATCTGGCCGCCATGCGCGATGCGGGCCTGGCGCCCGACTTGCGCCAGTTGCCCCCGACCAGCGATGCCGCCGAGGCCGAGGTCGCGCAATGGCTGCGCCAGCCGCAGCGGCCCGATGCCTTCGTGGCCAGCAACAGCCTGCTGCTGGAAGGCTGCCTGCGCGCGATACGCGCCGCAGGCCTGCGCATCCCGGGCGATGTGGCGCTTGCCGGTTTCGACAACGAGCGCTGGACAGAACTGGTGGCCCCCGCCATCACCGTGATCGAGCAGCCGGTGGAGGCCATGGGCCGCGCCGCATTCGGCCTGCTCATGGAGCGGCTGCACACGCCCGACCTGCCGCTGCGCAAGGTGATCATGCAGGGGCGCTGCATCGTGCGCGAGTCCACCCAGGCGGCGGGCTGAGGCGCTGCGCCGGGGCGGGGATCACGCAGGGATCTGCAACTGGCGCACGGCGTCGTCCACGCTCCAGCCCGCATAGCTGGCGCGCGGCAAGGCCGGATTGCCCACGCGCGCCAGCAGGTCGCGCACGGGGTCCTTGACGCGGGCCAGGGCCAGCGGCACGCCCAGTTGCCGCAACTGGGCCGCGAAGTCGCACAGCGCCTCGACACTGGTGGCATCGAGATCGGCCGAATCTTCCAGGCTCAGCACCACGCCGCGGGGCGAAGGCAGGGATTGCAGCCGCTCCCGGATGGCCGCAAACACCGGGTCGGCATTGCCGAAGAACAGCGGCGCCTCGGGCCGCGCGATCAGCAGGCCGGCCGGCACCACCGCGTCGGGGTGGCGTGCGGCATCGACAAAGTCATGCGTGTCCCCCAGCCTGCCCAGCCAGCTCACATGCGAGCGCGACAGCGTTTGCAGCAGCATGAGCAGGCTGGCCGCAATGGCCAGCAGCAACCCGTCGAGCACGCCCAGCGCCAGCACGGCAAAGAAGGCCAGCACCACGATCAAGCGATCCCGCCGCCAGGCGAAGTAAGGGCGCAGCGCGGCAGGGTTCAGCGTATGGCCCACGGCATGGATGACGATGGCGGCCAGCAGCGGCTCGGGCGTACGCTCTATCCAGGGCAGCAGCAGCCAGACGGCCAGGCCCACCACGGCGCAGGCCACCAGGCCTGCAGCGCGGCTTTGCGCGCCCGCCACCTCGTTGGCCGAGGTGGCGGAGTAGCCCGCGCCCACGGGCATGCCATGGAACACGCCCGACAGCAGGTTGGCCGCGCCCAGCGCCATCAGGTCGCGGTTGGCATCGACGCGGTCGCCGTGGCGCAGCGCAAAAGTACGGATGGAGCCATAGGACTCGGCATAGAGGATGAGCGCCATCGCAAAGGCCAGCTCGCCCAGGCGCAGCCATTCGGCGCGCGACAGCGAGGGAATGCCGGGGTTGGAGAAATCCAGCCGTATCGGCCCCACGGCAGCAATGCCCCAGCGTGCGCACCAACCGCCCGCATCCAGCGCAATGCCGGCCGCAAGCACCAGCAAGGCCGCAGGCAGGGCACGCCAGCGGGCCAGCGCACGCATCAGCAGCAACGCCGCAACGGCCATGGCCAGGCCCGCTCCATTCCAGTGCCGCCAGCCGGCCAGCAGCTCCCAGACAAAGCGCGGCAGATCGCCATGCACGGGCTGGAAGGCGACGGCATGCGGGATCTGCTTGACCACGATGGTCAGCGCCAGCCCCAGTGCAAAACCGCGCAGCACGGGTTTGGCAATGAAATTGGAGACCGCGCCCAGCCGCGCCAGCCCCGCCACCACGAAGAACAGGCCCGTCAGCAGCACGATGCCCACGCCCAGCAGCATGCGCTGCTGCGGCGAGGTGCCGGCCATGGACGCCGTGGCCGCCAGCAGCACGGCGGCAGAGGAGGATGTGGCCGAGACGATGGCGAAGCGGCTGGTCCCCAGCAGGCCATAGGCCAGCAGCCCGGCGAACAGCGCAATCACCCCGGCCTGCGGCGGCAGGCCGGCGATGCCGGAATAGGCCACGGCCTCGGGCAGCAGCAGGCCGGCGATGGACAGGCCGGCGCCCCAATCAGCCAAGGCAGGCAGGCCAGGCGCACGCATCAGGATTGCGGGGCAACGACGCCGGACCAGCCCGGCAGATAGCGCGCCTCGGCGCCGTGCGCCAGGCCCAGGGCCTCATGCAGGGCCTGATCGGGCAAGGCGACATCGCTCTTGCCACTGCGCAGATCCTTGGGTGCAAAGCGCGTGCGGAAAAAATCGGCCCAGAGGAATTCGACGAAAGGCGCCGTGTCCTTGGCATAGCCACCGGCCTTGCGCACGGCGCCGGCCAGGCTGCGGTAGGGGTCGTCGCGCAGGCGGTCCAGCTGCTCGGGCATCTTGGCCCAGTCGCATCGGCGGCCGCGCTCGTCATATGGATGGGCCCATTGGTGGAACTCCATCAGGCGCCAGAACATCAGCGGATCGGCCTCGCTGAAATCGGCCAACTGCATGACCCAGACCTGCTCCACGGACTCCTGCGTCAGCGCCAGCCCCAGGTGGTGGTGGTCAACGATGTAGTGCAGGCCACGCGGCCCCAGCACGGCCGGAAACCAGTGTGAGGCCAGAAGGCCTTCGCGCTCCTTGCGCCTGAGGCGGCTCCACTGGGCGCGCTTGGTCTGCACTTCGGCCGCGCCTATCGTCATCTGCGTGGGACGCAGTGCGTCCAGCGGAACCCGGGTCAGATGCTGCTGTGCTCTCATCGTCCAACCTCCGTTGCATCAAAGGTGCGGACCCGGCGGGCTGCCCGGTCCGACATCCAGAATACGCCTTCGGAGTTACAAATGGTCGCAACAACGGACTTGCACCCATAATCGCTCACAATTTTGTCCCGTTGACCTCATGAACCAGCCCCAACATCCCATCGTCCATGGCACGGAAGACGTGCTGATCAGCCTCTGCAACTCCGTCTCGCGCGTGCTCCAGGTGGCCACGCAGTGCCAGATCCAGTATTCGGGCATGGTGCAACGCATCACCAAGACCAGCCTCAAGCCCGACATCGGCTGCTTTGTCCTGGTGGACGGCGGCTTCTCGGGCCTGGTGATCATCAACTTCTCGGCCGCTGCCGCCATGGAGCTGTACCGCAGCTACATGCTGAGCATGGGCATGGGCGAGGACGACCTGGCCACCTCCTATACCTCGGACGATGTCAGCAACGTCATGGGCGAGCTGATGAACCAGGTGGTGGGCGACTTCACCAGCAAGGTCCAGCGCGAGCTTCAGACCTACATCACCCAGAGCCAGCCCAAGATGATCCGCCTGAACAAGCAGGTCAACCTCAGCGTGGACGCCAACCTCGACTCCCCCGAGGCGCGCCGCGTGACCTTCTACACGGGCAACAACAACATCTTCTATCTCGAACTGGCCATGGACCGCACCGAGTTCATCAAGGTCGTGGACTTCGAGCCCCAGGAGCGCCCCGATCCCGATGCGCTCATGGCCCAGACCGCCGCCAGCGCCCCGGCCGCAGCGCCCGCGCCGGCCGCCAGCACCGACACCGACGAACTGCTCAAGTCGCTGGGCATGTAACTGCCGGGACACGGCTCCGGCACACAGCCCCGCCACACAGCCCCGCATACGGCCCCGGCACCGCGGGCAAGACCCTGATGCATGCGGATGTATCAGGGCAGCCCCGCAAACGACATCGTTGATATACAGATAATTGGGATGCCAACTATTTGAATATCACCCGATGTCGTCCCCTTTCGCCCCCTTCCCGCCCACGCAGGCCGACCCCGCCGCCGTGCAAAGGCATTTCATGTTCACGCTGGGGCAGGTGAACAAGCAGTGGCGCCGCACGCTGGACCGGCTGCTGGCACCCATGGGATTGACCCAGGCACTGTGGATGCCGCTGATGCACCTGGCGCGCTCGCCCGAGGCCATGCGCCAGAAGGATCTGGCCCACTCCCTGGCGCTGGACAGCTCCTCCGTCGTGCGGCTGGTGGACGGCCTGGCCGCCCAGGGCTGGATAGAGCGCGTGGACGACAGCGACCGCCGCGTCAGGAAAATCCAGCTCACGCCAGCCGGCCATGCCCAGGTAGAAGCCGTGCAGGGCCTGCTGCAGCAGGCGCGTGCCCAGGTGCTGGGCGCCGTGCCGCCCGAGGAACTGGGTGCGGCCTACGCCACGCTGCAGCGCCTGCTGGAGGCCATGGCCGCCGAGCCCGCCTGCGACACGGACCTGCCCGACGAGCAGGCTGCCTGAGATGGTGGCAGAGCACTCTTCGCTGCCACCCGCCCAGGACCATGCAGCGGCCAGCCGCAAGGCGCCGCTGTGGCTGCTGGTGATCGTGACCATCGTCGGCACGCTGGCCATGCACATGTTCCTGCCCGCCCTGCCCGATGCGGCACGCCAGCTCCAGGCCGGCGCCAGCCAGATGCAGCTGACCATCACGGTCTACATCCTGGGCCTGGGCGTGGGCCAGCTGATCTATGGCCCGCTGTCGGACAGCCTGGGGCGCCGCCCCATGCTGCTGGCCGGGCTCATCCTCTACGCGCTGGCCAGCCTGGCGGCCTTTCTTGCCCCGTCCGCCCCCTGGCTGATCGGCGCGCGGCTGCTCCAGGCGCTGGGCGGCTGCGCGGGCCTGGCCCTGGGCCGCGCCATTGCGCGCGATTCAAGCACGCCCGAGAACGCCGTGGGCAGCCTGGCGCTGCTCAACCTGATGATGATGATCGGCCCCGGCATCGCGCCGGCCATCGGCTCGGCCATCGACGACGCCCTGGGCTGGCGTGCCATCTTCGGCACGCTGGCCGTGGTCGGCGGCGTGACGGCCTTCGCCATCTGGAAGCTGCTGCCCGAAACCGGCCAGCCCACGGGCCGCCTGCACCTGGGCACCATCCGCGACGACTACCGCAGCCTGCTGCGCTCGCCGGCCTTCGTGGGCTTTGCCGTGGGCGGCGGCTGCGCCACCACGTCCATCTATGCATTCCTGGCGGCAGCGCCCTTCGTCTTCATCGAGCAGCTGCATTCCACCAAGCATGAGGTGGCCATCTACCTGGGCCTGCTCATGGGCGGCATGGCCGTGGGCAATGCGCTGGCCCGCCAGTTGATACGCCACTGGCCCCTGGAGCGGCTGATGCTCAACGGCAATCTGCTGAGCCTGGCCAGCGCGGCCATGCTGCTGTTGCTGGCCCTGCTCAACCAGCTCACGCCGGCCATCGTGGTGGGGCTCATGGTGCTGTTCGCGCTGGGTTCGGGCCTGACCAGCCCTGCGGCGCTGGCCAGCGCGCTGAGCGTGCATCCGCGCCTCACGGGCTCGGCCGCCGGGGTCTACGGCAGCACCCAGATGGCCGTGGGCGGCCTGTGCACGCTGGGCGCCAGCCTGGGCAGCAACCCGGCGCTGTCGGCGGCGCTGGCCCTGGTGGTGGCCTGCGTGCTGGGGCAACTGGGCTTTCGCAGCGCGCTGCGCCACGCGCAGCGGGCGCCCGGCTGAGGGCCGCCCCGGCTGAGGGCCGCCCCGGCGAGGGCCGCCCCGGCTGAGGGCCACAGTCCCCCAGGCGACGCTCCGCCCGCATGCGGGCCCGAGGCGCACAGGCCCTCGATTACATTGGCGCAGCCGTGGCCAGCCGCCACGGCCCACAGGAGACAAAAAACCATGCGCCAACTTTCCTTTTCCATCGTTCTGCGCCAGGCCGCCACCGGCACGCTGGCAGCCGCCGCGCTGCTGGCCGGCACAGCCGCCCAGGCCGGCTCCATCGAGGCCGCCGAGTTCAAGAGCGCCACGCTGCAGCGCAGCTGGACCTACAACGTCTACCTGCCCACGGGCTACGACGCCCAGTCCAGGCTGCGCTACCCCGTCATGTACCTGCTGCACGGCAACGACGGCCAGCGCAACGACTGGCCCGTCAAGGGCAACCTGCTGCGCACGGTGGACCAGCTGATCCAGAACGGCGAGATCCCGCCCGCCATCATCGTCATGCCCGACGCGGGAACGACCTGGTACGTGGACCTCAAGGAGCCCATGGAGACGGCCTTCTTCCAGGACCTCGTCCCCCATGTCGAGAAGAAGTACCGCACCCTCACCAGCCGCGATGGCCGCGTCATCGGCGGCCTGTCCATGGGCGGCTACGGCGCGCTGCGCTACGTGCTCAAGTACCCGGAGAAATTCCAGGCCGCCGCCCTGCTGAGCCCCGCCATCTACAACCCCGAGCCGCCCGCCGATTCCTCGGCACGCTCGGTCAAGGTCTTTGCCGAACCCAATACCGGCGGCCAGTACAGCACCACGGTCTGGAAGAGCTACAACTACCCCGCGCTGTGGGACAGCTTTCTCGCCCGCAAGATCAGCGTGCCCATGTACATCAATTCGGGCGACGACGATGAATTCATGATCGAGTCCGACGCCGCCCAGCTCTACGCCCAGTTGCGCAGGAACAAGCAGCCTGCCGAGCTGCGCATCGTCAACGGCAAGCATGAATGGCCGGTCTGGGAAAGCACCATCGGCGACGCGCTCAAGTACGTGTTCCGCACCGTGCGCCGCCCGCAGGCGGACAACTGAGCCAGGCCATGAAGCAAAAAAAGGGGGAGCCGGCCGGCTCCCCTTTTTGATGGCATCAGCAGGTCCTACAGGTTGCCGACCATCTTGGCAGGGATCACCCAGGCGTCGAACTGCTCGCCGGTCAGGTGGCCGGAGGCCACGGCCGCTTCGCGCAGGCTGGAGCCTTCCTTGTGCGCCTTCTTGGCGATGTAGGCCGCCTTGTCGTAGCCGATGTGCGGGTTCAGCGCCGTCACCAGCATCAGCGAGCGCTGCACCAGCTCGGTGATGCGCTCGCGGTTGGGCTCGATGCCCACGGCGCAGTGGTCGTTGAAGCTCTTCATGCCATCGGCCAGCAGGCGCACGCTCTGCAGGAAGTTGTGCGAAACCATGGGGCGGAACACGTTCAGCTCGAAGTTGCCCGAGGCACCGCCGAAGTTGATGGCCACGTCGTTGCCGAAGACCTGGGCCGCCAGCATGGTCACCGCCTCGCTCTGCGTGGGGTTGACCTTGCCGGGCATGATGGACGAGCCGGGCTCGTTCTCGGGGATGGAGATCTCGCCCAGGCCGCTGCGCGGGCCGGAGGCCAGCCAGCGCACGTCGTTGGCGATCTTCATCATGCTGGCGGCCAGCGTCTTGAGCGCGCCGTGGGCGTGGACCAGGCCGTCGCACGAGGCCAGGGCCTCGAACTTGCTGGGCGCCGTCACGAACGGGTAGCCGGTGAGCTGGGACAGCTCGGCCGCCACGCCCTCGGCATAGCCCTTGGGCGCATTCAGGCCCGTGCCCACGGCCGTGCCGCCCAGCGCCAGCTCGTACAGGTGCGGCAGCGCGGCGCGCACATGCTTTTCGCCATGGGCCAGCTGGGCCACCCAGCCCGAGATTTCCTGGCCCAGCGTCAGCGGCGTGGCGTCCTGCAGATGGGTGCGGCCGATCTTGACGATGTCGGCATAGGCCTCGCTCTTGGCCTGCAGCGTATTGCGCAGCAGGGCAATGGCGGGCAGCAGCTTTTGCTCGATGGCCGTGACGGCAGCCACGTGCATGGCGGTCGGGAACACGTCGTTGCTCGACTGGCTCTTGTTCACGTCGTCATTGGGGTGGACCAGGCGCGACTCGCCTCGCTCGCCACCGAGGATTTCGCTGGCGCGGTTGGCCAGCACCTCGTTGACGTTCATGTTGGTCTGCGTGCCCGAGCCGGTCTGCCAGACCACCAGCGGGAACTCGTCCGGGTGCTTGCCGGCGATCACCTCGTCGGCGGCGGCCAGGATGGCCCGGGTCTTCTTCTCGTCCAGCAGGCCCAGCTTGTGGTTGACGGTGGCCGAGGCCTTCTTGACCTGGGCCAGCGCGTGGATGATCTCGCGCGGCTGCTGCTCGCCGCTGATGTCGAAGTTCTGCAGCGAACGCTGCGTCTGCGCGCCCCAAAGCTTGTCTGCGGGGACGGCTATGGGTCCGAAAGTGTCTTTTTCCTGGCGGGTCGCGGTCATTGGTGTGGACTCCTTGGTGAAAACAACGCGGCGCAGTTGGCTGGAGGCAGGTCGGCGGGCCGCGCAGGACGTGGCTCGGGGATATCTGGCTGGCAGGGCCGCAATGGCAAAAACCCGCTCATGGTAACTCCGCAAATGGGAACCTCTCGCATCCGTCCCCCACTGAGGTGTCGCCGAGGCGGGCTTGTCCAGGCAAACCCCTCGACTCTTGTACAAGACTGCGCCCATTGCGTGCACTTTTCCCCCTGCAGCGCCGATAATCGCCCCCGGGATTCCCCTCCCCTGTTCCCCCGATCAAAAAGACACCCCACCGATGACCACCACGATCCGCCAGCAGGACCTGATCGATTCGATCGCAGGCGCCCTGCAGTACATCAGCTACTACCACCCCGCCGACTACATCGCCCACCTGGCCCGCGCCTACGAGCGCGAGCAGAGCCCGGCGGCCAAGGACGCGATGGCCCAGATCCTGACCAACTCCAAGATGTCGGCCACCGGCCACCGCCCGATCTGCCAGGACACCGGCATCGTCAACGTGTTCCTGAAGGTGGGCATGGACGTGCGCTGGGAAGGCTTCACGGGCGGCCTGGAAGACGCCATCAACGAAGGCGTGCGCCGCGGCTACAACCACCCCGACAACACGCTGCGCGCCTCCGTCGTGGCCGATCCGCTGTTCGCGCGCAAGAACACCAAGGACAACACGCCTGCCGTCATCAACGTGCAGATCGTGCCCGGCGACAAGCTGGACGTGACCGTGGCGGCCAAGGGCGGCGGCTCGGAGAACAAGTCCAAGATGATCATGATGAACCCCAGCGACAACCTGGTGGACTGGGTTCTCAAGACCGTTCCGACCATGGGCGCGGGCTGGTGCCCGCCGGGCATGCTGGGCATCGGCATCGGCGGCACCGCCGAGAAGGCCGTGCTGCTGGCCAAGGAAAGCCTGATGGAAGACCTGGACATGTACGAGCTGCAGGCCAAGGCCGCGCGCGGCGAGAAGCTCGACCAGGTCGAGGAACTGCGCCTGGAGCTGTACGAGAAGGTCAACGCCCTGGGCATTGGCGCGCAAGGCCTGGGCGGCCTGGCCACCGTGCTGGACATCAAGATCAAGATGTACCCCACGCATGCGGCCTCCAAGCCCGTGGCCATGATCCCCAACTGCGCGGCCACGCGCCACGCGCACTTCGTGATGGACGGCTCCGGCGCGGTCTACATGGACGCCCCCTCGCTGGACCTGTGGCCCAAGATCGACTGGGAGCCAGACTACAACAAGTCGCGCCGCGTGGACCTCAACGCCCTGACCAAGGAAGAAGTGGCCAGCTGGAAGCCCGGCGACACACTGCTGCTCAACGGCAAGATGCTCACGGGCCGCGATGCCGCCCACAAGCGCATCCAGGACATGCTGGCCAAGGGCGAGAAGCTGCCCGTGGACTTCACCAACCGCGTGATCTACTACGTCGGCCCGGTGGACCCGGTCAAGGACGAAGCCGTGGGCCCCGCAGGCCCGACCACGGCCACCCGCATGGACAAGTTCACCGACATGATGCTGGAGCAGACCGGCCTGATCGCCATGATCGGCAAGGCCGAGCGCGGCCCGGTGGCCATCGAGTCCATCAAGAACCACAAGTCGGCCTACCTGATGGCCGTGGGCGGCGCCGCCTACCTGGTGTCCAAGGCCATCAAGAACGCCAAGGTCGTGGGCTTCGAGGACCTGGGCATGGAAGCCATCTACGAATTCGACGTGGTGGACATGCCCGTGACCGTGGCCGTGGATGCCGGCGGCACAAGCGCCCACATCACCGGCCCTGCCGAATGGCAAAAGCGCATCGCATCCGGCGAGTTCAAGACCATTGAGATTGCATCGGCCTGACGCCGGCACCAAGCGCAAAGAGGCCGCCTTCGGGCGGTCTTTTCATTGGCGCGGGCATTTGTGACAGACTGCCCGCTGCCTGCAACACTGCCCATTCAACATGACCATCGCGCTCGTCCTCATCGCCCTGCTGGCCGTGACCAGCCTGGCGTGGCGCCTGTCCTCCCGCCGCCATGTCCTGCCCTGCCCGTCCTGGCTGCGCTGGATGGTCGAGCTTGACAACCCCTTCGCGGCCAGCAACAAGGCCGCCTTCATCGTCGGGCAACTGCAGATCCAGCCGGGCATGAAGGTGCTGGATGCGGGCTGCGGCCCGGGCCGCGTCACCCTGCCGTTGGCACGTGCCGTCGGTGCGCAGGGACAGGTGCTGGCCGTGGACCTGCAGCCGGCCATGCTCGAACAGGTGGCGGCCAAGGCGCGCGCGCAGGGGCTGGAGAATGTGCGCACCCAGGCGGCGGCGCTGGGCCAGGGACAACTGGCAGCCGAGCAGCACGACCGCGCCGTGATGGCCGCCGTGCTGGGAGAGATCCCGGACCGCCAGGCCGCGCTGGCCGACGTGTTCCAGAGCCTGCGCCCCGGCGGCCTGCTGGCCGTGGCCGAGCTGGTCTTCGACCCGCATTTCCAGCGCCGCACCAGCGTGGAAAAGCTGGCAGGCAAGGCAGGCTTCATCCCCCACTCCTTCCACGGCCATGCGGCCGCCTATCTGTTGGTGCTGCAGCGCCCTCTCCAACCATGACCACCACACATTCTCCTGTAGCGACCCTGCGGACACCGCGCCTGATACTGCGCCAGTGGCAGGCCGGCGACCGGCAGCCCTTTGCCGCGCTGAATGCCGACCCACAGGTCATGGAGCACTTTCCGGCACTGCTCAGCAGTGAACAAAGCGATGCCATGGCAGACAGGATCCAGGCACTGATCGAGGAACGCGGCTGGGGCTTCTGGGCGGCAGAGCACCTTGCCAGTGGCGAGTTCATGGGCTTCATCGGGCTGCACACTCCCGCCGCGTCTTTGCCGTTCTCGCCCTGCGTGGAAATCGGCTGGCGGCTCGCCCGGCCTTTCTGGGGCCAGGGCCTGGCCAGCGAAGGCGCGCGGGCGGCGCTGGAGCACGGCTTCGGCGCGTTGCATCTGGAGTCCATCGTCTCGTTCACCGCGCTGTCCAACATGCGTTCGCAGGCCGTGATGCAGCGCCTGGGCATGGAGCGCGACGCCCATGACTTCGACCATCCGGAGGTGCCGGCAGGCCATGCGCTGCGCAGGCATTGCCTGTATCGCCTGACACATGCCCAATGGCTGCAGCGGCAAGCCATGGCCGCAGCATGAACGCGCCCGAGCGGGCATACTGGGCGCCGCCTCCAAAAGCCTTTATCCGCATCTCCACATGACCTCCCCGGCCTCTCCCATCGGCGTCTTCGACAGCGGCATCGGCGGCCTCAGCGTGCTGCAGGCGCTGCGCCATGAGCTGCCGCATGAGCGCTTCATCTACCTGGCCGACAGCGGCTATGCTCCGTATGGCGATGCACGCGGCGACGCCTTCGTGCAGCAGCGCACGCGCACCATTGCGCGCCACCTGTGCGAGCAGCACCAGATCAAGGTACTGGTGATCGCCTGCAATACGGCCACGGCCGCTGCCGTGGACATGCTGCGCGCTGAAATGCCCGAACTGCCCCTGATCGGTGTGGAGCCCGCCATCAAGCCCGCTTCGCTATCGAGCCAGACCGGCCACGTGGGCGTGATGGCCACGCGCGGCACGGTGAGCAGTGCGCGCTTTGCCCGGTTGGTGGCCGACCATGGCCAGCGCGTGCAATTCCATGTCCAGCCCTGCGACGGACTGGCCAAGGCCATCGAGGAAAGCACGGAGCAGCCCGTTCCCGCCGACCCCATGGCCACCGAGGTCGCGCGCCTGTGCGCCAGGTATGTGAATGCCCTGGGCAGCTTCGGACAGAAGACGGGTGAGATGGATTCCCTGGTGCTGGGCTGCACCCACTACATATTCGCCCGCGAGCAGTTGCGCACGCTGCTGGGGCCGGACATCCAGTTCATCGACACAGGTGCCCCGGTAGCCCGCCAGACGCGGCGCGTGCTGGACCGCCTGGGCACCCTGGCCAGCGAAACAGGACCCTTGCCCGCGGCGGAGGGCCAGGTCCGGTTGATGACCACGGGATCGCTGCAGGCCCTGCAGGCTGCGGCATCGCGCTGGCTGGATCTGCCCGCGCAATGCTGCTCGTCCGTTCAGGTCGGCGAATCCAGCGCCATCCCCACGGCCGCTTGAATCACGGCTGCGCCTGCCACAGGCGCCGGCCCGAGTGGTCCATCCAGCTCAGGTACAGCCGCAACTCGAACTCCAACTGGTGGTATTCGGGCTCCATGTGGGTGCACAGCTGGTAGAAGGCCTTGTCGTGATCGGGCTCGCGCAGGTGGGCCAGCTCGTGGACGACGATCATGCGCAAAAAAGCCTCGGGCGCTTGCTTGAACAGTGCACCGATGCGGATCTCATGCCGTGCATTGAGGCGACTTCCCTGCACCACGGCGCGGCGCGTGTGCAGGCCCAGGGCGTTGTGGACCACATGGATGCGGCCGTCGTAGGCCACTTTGTTCAGCGTGCCGGCATTGCGCAGGTGCCGGCCCTTGAGGGCATCCACGTAGTCATAGAGGCTCTTGTCCGTGCGCACGGCATGGGCCTCGGGATGCTTGCGCAGCAGCCAGGCCTCGGCCTTGTCATCGGCCAGCCAGCCACGCACCTGTGACTGCAGCGCGGCCGGGTAGGCGGACAGGTAGGGAAGCGGCAGCGCGCCACCGGCCACCTCGCGCCGCTGCTCGCGCTGGCGGCGCACGGTCTCGGTGACTGCTCCGGAATACTTCGGCGTGCTGGCCTGTGCCGCCATGGCTGTACGCTGCGCGGGGCAGCGCCTTGCGCTCAATGCAGGTGGCGGGGGCGGCGGTTGCCGCCGTGGCCCGAACCCGATCCACCCATGCCGCGCGGCGGCTTGCCGATCTCCAGCGAGCTGACCAGGGCGTCGAAGCGCTGGGAGAACAGCTTGTCGATCTCCTGCACCACGCCACCCAGCTCGGAGCCGTCGAAATGGCGCTCCATCAGGTTGACCACGTCCTGCACCAGCAGATCGCGCTGCACCTGCATGATGGCCGCGGGCGTCGGGCCCACGAAGAGCATGACGAAGTCGTCGCGCGACTCGGCCTCTTCGGACTCCTCTTCCTCGTCGAACTCGGTGTCGTAGAAGGTCACCTCGATGGCCGCGCCCTGCTCGGCCAGCTCGTTGATGCCCATGCACATGTCGTCCAGCGACTGGCGGAAATCCTCGTCACCACGCACGGTCCAGCACACCTGGAGCAGGCGCTCCTTGGTATCGAACTGGATGCCTGGCTCTTCCTCATAGACGCTGCCAGCGCCATCGGCCAGGGAGCGGGCACCCGCATACTTCCACAGCGGGCCCAGCGCTTCCTGCAACTGCTCGTAGGTCGTGTCGGGGCGCAGCAGCACTTGGCCGTGCACGTGGATTTCAAATGGAGCGTTGTAATTCGACATGTTCTCGTCTGGGATGAGTTTGGCCACACCTGTCACGCCGCACCATGTGCCACGATCAACGTCAACGGAACGCATGCAGGCATCGCCATCACTGTCTGCCCGAGCCGCGCCATCCAGGCAAGCAGCCCGGGGCCTGATGAATGGATTCTCGCACGTTATGCCAACGGGCAAGGTCTTGGCAACGCATGGACACCGTGCAGCGCAGCAAGCGGGCAGGCCCGTCGATGCACGTTGCGGCACGACGCCTGAATTTGCGGAACAGCAGGCGCCTTAGCTGCTTCAATCCGCTACCGTATAGATAGCAACAATGCCTAGTACGTATTGGGTTGTGGTGCCCCGAGCCGGGATCGAACCGGCACGCCCCTGTTCGGAAGCGGCGGATTTTAAGTCCGCAGTGTCTACCAATTTCACCATCGGGGCCCTGCACCGCAGCGTCACAGGTCAGCGCGAACTGCTCACGCCTGCAACTGCAGCACCAACGAAAAAGGGAAGCGTTACCGCTTCCCTTTTTTCTGAATTGGAGCGGGAAAACGGGTTCGAACCGTCGACCTCAACCTTGGCAAGGTTGCGCTCTACCAACTGAGCTATTCCCGCGTATCTATAAAGCTGCGCGCTTCACAGAGCAGACTTGAATTCTAGCGCAGATTTTTGGTGCTTCGGAAGAAGCCCGGAAAAAATCTGCACCAAGGCAGATCGCAGCCCGCCTTGCACCTTGCGGCGGCAGGCTGCTTCACCGTCGACGCCTACTTGCCATCGATGCGATCCTGCATGCGCTTGGCCCGCTGTTCGGACGGCGGATGGGAGCTCAGGATGGAGCTGCCGCCGCTGCCAGCGCTGAGCTTGGCCAGCTTCTGGAACGATGTGACCAGCCCCTGGCGGCTCATCTTCTTTTCCGTGAGCAGATCGAAGGAGTAGTCATCGGCCGCCGACTCCTGCGACTGCGAGAACTGGGCATTGATGAACTTCTCACCCAGATCTCCGGCCTGCGAGCGCGACAGCGAGGCCAGCGCCGAATTGCCGCTATTGGCTGCAATCGAGCGCGCAGCCGATGCCGCATAGGCCGTTTGCATGCGCTTCTTGCTATGGCCCAACGCCACATGCCCGATCTCATGGCCAATCACGCCACGCAATTCATCGTCGTTCATCAGATCCATCAGGCCGCTGTAGACGCGAATGCAGCCATTGGCCATGGCCCAGGCATTCACGTCCTGCGTCATATAGACCTTGTAGACGGCTTTTTTCCCATTGACGGCCTGCGGCATGCTGGCAATGACCTTGTTCAGCCGCACCGTGTACTTGCTCTTGGCATCGGCCACTTTGTTCTGCGCATCCATGGCCGCGCAGGAGTCGTTGGACAGCGTGACCACATCGTCATCCGTGAGCGTCATGGCCTTCATGGCCGTGGAGCCTGAATCCAGCAGCCCGCCCACATCAGCGGACTCCATGGTTTTACAACCCGCCAGCACCACGCCGCTGGCAACAATCGCCGTCAATAGCTTGATCTTCATAATCCCTCCCGATGAATGAAGCGCGCATCATATCCACGACCGGCCAATTGAATCCACCGCCAATGGCAAGCCATTTGCACTTTTTTGCAATTTTCCAATCAACTTCCAATAAGCACGCTCGCGGCGAGGATCCAGGCAGAACAATTGGAAACAAAATAATTCACCGAACTGGCAATGAATTACAGAATGGAATTCTCTTCATGTCACAGAAGAACAAGCCCTGAACCACTCGCAGAGTGCCGAAACTTTAGAGAGAGGGAGAGATGGAGCTTGACCGGGCACGGGGCCGGCTCGAACCAGACAGCAAGGACAAGCCATGATCCTGACGCAGAAAAAGAAAAAGGCCCCGAAGGGCCTTTTGAACTGTTTTCGCAATGAATTTTTGGAGGCGCGAACCAGAGTCGAACTGGTCTAACCGGATTTGCAATCCATTTTCATCATTTTATATCAACAACTTACAAGACAACCTCCCAAAATTAGGAAACAACCGCGTCTAGTCATCGCCTCAGCAGAGCCAGCTGGTCCGAAGGCAACAGATCCTCCTCCTCGGGCTTCTCTGCAGCAGAAGACAAGACACCTGGAGGAGGCAACTGGATTAGCGCGTCGGCTTGGTCTGGTGTCCCATGCAACCAGGCATCCCAGTCACTTGGCTCCAGCACCACGACCCCACGCTTTTCTTTGCCTGGCCGGTGCATCATCGAGAGAACTGGGTGGCCATCAGCCGGCTGCGTGATCATCGTGTAGTTCGGCACGACCTCGCCTGTCTCGGGGTCCGTCCACTCGCTGTACAGGCCGGCCAGGGCGGCCATTTGGCCGTCGGCGCGCCGGAACGACCACCAGACATTGCGTGAGCCGAGCCCCCAATACGGCTCCACCCACGACGTCACGGGGATGAGGCACCGCTGACCGGCGCGCCATGCCGGCGCAAACGTCCAGGACTTGGCCAACGTCTCGCGCCGCGCGTTGTTCGTGCTCATGGGCGTCCCGTCGCGGGTAGTCGGCCTGCGCGTGGGAGAGCTGCGCGGGATCATGCCCCACTGCCCCACCTCCAACTCGCCGCCGGGCTTGACGTACGGACCCAGGGCCAGCGGCGTAACGTGCGGCTTCCACCACCTGTTTGGCGCCTGGCGGCCGACACGAAAAGCACGCTCGATCTCGGTCTCCCGAGGAGTGTTGTATCGGTTGCAGATGATGACCTCCTGATGACCATCTGGGATGGTCAGGAGTACATGCTAACTTCCAACAACCTTAATTTAACTGTATATTCATACAGTCATGTGGTGCACTGTATATAGCCTCTACCTCAACGGCGCCCGCCTCACCCCCGAGCAAGCCCGAGCCACTGGCATGCGCGGATGGCTGACCATGTATTCCAAGATCCCTGTGATTGGGACGCCGCACTGTCGCGCCCACCTCCTCCCCGCACCCGATGCCCACATGCTCAATGAGTTGATACCGCCCCTTGACCATTGCGATCTGCAGCTCATCAAGGGCGGTGGCATACGACTCAATGGCCAAGACTACAACCATAGCTGGCAGCACATCCGCCAAGCCTGGTGGATCGTGCCCGATGGGCAACCCACAGGAGATATCGATGCCTGAGTTGATGACCCTGCTCCGCATGCCCGAATGGTTCGGCGTGCCTGAGATTGAGCCGCTGCCAGCGCCTCCTGACGCATACAAAATCGTGGAGGCCCAGCCTGGATGGTTCGAGGTGCGCGGACCCGGCGACGACCTGGTGTACAGCGGACTCGGCCCGGTGCAGGTGCTGCCCGCCCGCCATGGCTGACAGCCTAATCTGGGGTGGCCACCCTACTGAGCCGGGCTGGTATGCCGTGGTCGTGGACTATGGCCGCCTGCCCTTCCCTGCGGCCCGACTCTGGGACGGTGCACTCTGGGACAATGAGCGCGGCATCATGGCCTTTGACGGCCCGCACGACACGACCGAGGCCGCGCTGGACTGGGCTGTGGAGCGCTGTCCAGAGGACTGAAGGCGCGACTGCAGCCACGCACTCTACAAAGGCCAGTTTTTTCTCAGCCTTGCTAGCTCCCGCCCTAATGAGCGCAGCTCTTCATTGAACGCGTCAAGTTCCTCAAGAGTGTATTCAACACATTGCTGCGTCCCTGAGGGCAGACCAACGACATTGACAACCTTGCAATCGCGCGCTTCGATGCCCCATCGCCCATGCACCATCTGATTTCGCTTCGTCCGAGCAAAATCCACACGGCTGATCCAGCGCTCATAAGCCATGCGGCCATCTGAATGAGGGGGGAGCTTTTCTACCACATGCCTCGAAAGTGTTTGCAGCTTCAGGTGCACACTTTGAGCTTCGACAGACTTTGACAAGGCTTCAAGTTTCACCCCAGCATCAACCCACGCAAGGCATAGCCCCAAACACACGTCAATGTACGAGAACGCGAACAGCATCTGCCCGAGCAGCGACGCAGCTTCCGCCTGCATCGCCTCTTGACGCTCCCATAACTGTCCGGCCGTCTCCACTGGCCCAAACTTTGAATTGAGTGTCAATGATTCGTCTCCCTCGCAATCATGGCGTTGTCCGCTCTACCCTATTCCCCTACTGCGCGGCCTCCATCATCGCACGACCGACAACGTAGGCACGCTCGCAGGCGCCCCTGCCCCTTGCACCCTCAGCAATGCGCGCCAGCTCTCCCACCCAATTTAGAACAGCCCCACGGGCTCCGCAGAGCGATCCCAGCTGCTGTAGACCAGCTCGGTGCGCTGCACGCCACTACCGCCGCCAGCCACGATGTAGGTGATCGGCACGACCTCGACGTGCAGGCCGGCGAAGCACTCGCGGATCGCTGGGTGATCGTTGATGCTCAGCACTGCCTTGCCCTGCAGGTTGCGCATGCGGTCGGCCATCGCCTCGTATTCCGCCCAGGGGAAAGGCACGCCGTACCCCTCGGTTTCCCAATATGGAGGGTCCAAGTAAAACAGCGTGTGCGGCCGGTCGTAGCGCTTCATGCAGTCTTGCCAATCAAGGCGCTCGATGTAGGCGCCATGCAGCCGCATGTGGGCAGCGCTCAGGTCTTCCTCGAGGCGCAGCAGGTTGACTGTGGGCGCCGGAGCGGTGGTGGCCGTGCCCCAGGTCTGGCCCGAAACCTTGCCCCCGAAGGCCTGGTGCTGGAGGTAGTAAAAGCGGGCAGCGCGCTCGATATCGGTCAGGGTTTCCGGCCGCGTGATCTGCAGCCACTTGAAGACCTCGCGCGATGACAGCGCCCACTTGAACTGGCGCACGAACTCCTCGAGGTGCCGCTGCACGACCCGGTACAGGTTGACAAGCTCGCCGTTGATGTCGTTAACGACCTCGACCTCGGCCGGCGGGCGCAGGAAGTACAGGGCCGCGCCGCCCGCGAAGACCTCGACGTAGCACTTGTGTGCCGGGAACCGGGGCACGATGAAATCGGCCAGACGGCGCTTGCCGCCAAGCCAGGGAACGATGGGGTTTGCCATGGTGGGCTCCAGAGTTTTGATATATTGCCCCCGCCTGTACAGGTGGACGGGGCCTCGGCTGGGCTCACAGGCGCGTTCTGTGGGTTCGGCGGCTTGGTCGGTGTTACAGCACCGACCCGGTCGCCTCGTTCTTTTTTTCAGGGGGCCAGCAGGCCCCGGTCGACGTCGATCTGGGTGCGCAACAGCACTACCTCATCGTCTCGACGTGCAAGATCCGCTCGGAGTCCTGCAACCACTGCTGCCCCGCTTGCAACGTGCTGAGCGAGGGCGCCGTATCGATCTGCAAGATCGCGGCCGGCAGCGGCGTTGGCCTGGGCTTGCGCCCGGGCAGTGGCTGCGCTGCGTTCGGCGGCGAGGCGCAGCCGCTCAACACGGTCAAGATCAGCGCGCACAACAGCGTCGCGCGCAGGGCGAGCCTGGGTGAATGCATCGGATGCCTCTTGGGTTTTTGTTGCGTGGGTGGATTCGGACATGGAGAGCTTTCGCTCCAGGGCCAGGCCTGCGACAGCCTGCCCGGCCACTTGCTGGGCCTGGGCCGCGATCAGGCGCTGGTGGGCGAGCTGCTCGCCGTGCAGGCGCCAGGTCTGCAGGGCCAGCAGTGCGGCCAGCACCAGTGCGCCGGCCTGCCAGGCCTTGGACTTGATGGCTTCGAGCATGGCTACACCCCCAGCCACGGCAAGTACTTCAGTCGCCTAGACAGCAGCGGCACGGTGTTGCGCACGTGCTCCCGGTTGATGTCATAGGCGCTTTGGCCATAGCCCTGCCACTTCTCGCGGCTCTTGACGCTGTGCAGCTCGACGTGGCCGAACCACTGGTCGGCGTCGCAGCCTGCCCGCAACGTGCACAGCTGGCGGTCCTGCTGGAGGTGGCTCCAGCCGCCGTTGTAGGCTGCGTCGCAGAAGGCCACGCGCACCAGTGCATCGAGATCTGGCGACAGCGCCTGCAGGCGTGCATCGCAGCCGCGCAGCTTGATGATCGCCGCGCGCACGCTCAGCTCGGGCCGCTCGTAGACCGACTGCCAATCCAGATCCTCGAGGGCGGATGGGGCCATGCGCCGCACTTCATCCAGGCTGTCAAAGCGCAGGGCGCCGCTCTTGGTCCATGCGCGCGTGAGCTGGGCCAGGCCGCCACCCTCTTCCCGCGAGGTCTTGAGGCGCGCGGTCGAGGACCAGCACATGGAGTGCGTGAGCGATCGGCAGGACTCCTGCTCGAACAGTGCGCCCAGGTAGCTGCGGCGGGGGATCTTGGGCCAATGGGCGTTGATCTCGTCGACGATCATCGGCGCCATGGCCTCGGCCCTGGCCAGGCCGGCGGGCTGGCGCGCCTGCAGTTCGCCTGCCTGGGCAAACTGCGTCATCGATGCCCAGACGATGGCCACGACCATGGCGCCACGCAGCACGCACAGCGCAAGAAAGGCCAGCCCGGCACCGATGGGATGCTCAAGGGCCTTGATCCATGCATCGCGGCCGTGGGCATAGTCGGCCATGGCCTTGGACGCACTCAGCGCCACGGCCACGGCCACAGCGGTCCACGACAGCCACAGCAGTCGCACGACAGGCTCGCGCCAGCCGTTGGGACCGAGGGAGTTGATGACGATCACAGCCAGGGGCAAGGCCAGCACGGCCCACCACCGCCAACGCTTGAGGGGATTCACAGGGGACTCCATTTCTTCGGGACACAAAAAAGCCCGCCGGTGTTGCCACGCGGCGGGCGCTGAAAAGCGGATACGGATCTAGACGTCGATCCGGGTGTAGACGAGGTCCGGGGCCGGCCCCGTCACGGCGCCGCCGCGCACGAACACCGCCGTGCCTGCCTCGATCTCGAGGGGGTTGTTGACGATGGACGTGCCACCACCCGGGAATTCCACGCGGGCCGTGGCGCCCAGGCGCACCACCACGGTGGCATAGAGGACCGGGGCCTCGGGCTGCAGGTTCTGCAGGCGGCGGAAGAGGTTGATGGTCATGCGATGGACCTTTCCACGTCCAAGGTCTGGCGTACGGTGGGCGCGTCGACCGAGACCGTGATGCCGCGCACCAGTCCGCGCCATGTCTCGGCAGGCTCCTGAACTTCGATCAGATAGCCCGGCAGGATGAGGCCGGGGTTCGTGCCACCCGTCAGCAGCGGCACGGTGATGGGCTGCTGGTGCGTGATGACCGATGCGGCCAGCACCGACTGACCGCGCAACCGAGCCGCGACGGTGTCGGTGATCAGGGCATCGGTGACCTGGGGCGCCAGGCGGTCGCCGGCAGTGCCAGTACGCACGACGTGGCCCAGAGGCAGGCCCTGACCAGTGCCGGCCACATACACGGCGTTGTAGCGCGCAACGCGGGTTGCCTGCAGGCTGTCGCTGGTGATGATCTGGGCAGGCATGCGGACGTCCGCCACGGCATCGCTCCAGGCCCACGGCATGTGCGGGAAGCGGGGCGCGATCTGCAGCTGAGGCTCAAAGCGATGGCTGCGCACCACGCCGCCGGCGGCCTCGGCGATGCGCTGCGCGACTGATAAGGGCGTGCCGCCGTGGCTCCAGATATTGGCCGGCACCAGCCAGTCGTCGAGCTGCCAGTCGAGAGTTACGCCAGTCAGGTCCAGCGCCTCAAGGACCAGCTGTTGCGCGGTGCGCGGCATGGTGTTGGCCCAATCGGTAGACGCGAAGTAAGGCGCAGCCAGCAGCGAAGTGACGCTGCGCCCCGTGACCTGCACCGCATGTTCCGGGAACTTGCGCGTGCGTGCCGGGGGGTCCACCGCAAACACCCACTGGATGCCGTCGACCGTGACGCGGATCTGCTGGGGCACACCCTGCCGAGGCGCGAGCTGATCCAGCAGCGACAGCTTGCCCGAGGCGGACATGGTCCAGCCGTAGTCGTCGTCGTTGGTCGTGATACTGAGGCTCTGCAGCGGCACACGCTCAAGGCTCGGCAGCAGGACTGCATCGATGGTATGGACTGTCATGTAAACCCTCAACAATGGAATGACGTAGCGCGGCGGTTCGGGGTGCGGGCCGACCTTGCAGCACACAAAGACCAGCTGCGTGCTGCTGGTCCAGGGCTCCACAAACACCAGGTCCACCGACCCACCGACGACAGGCACATAGCACGGCGGCTCTATCGGCGGCTTCGGGCCGGGCGGCGTGACACCTGGGCGCGGGTGCCATGCCTCCTCGTACCGACCCAGCACCGCGATACGCACCGCCCTGCCGTCCTGCATGTCCGTGCGGACAGCAGCACCCAGGAGCACGCCCGTGCTGAAGGCCTGGGTGACTGCATGCCGGCGCCGCAGTGCCTCCTCGAACTGCTGCTGCGACACCATGCTGACGCGCTCGGCCTCCTGCCAGGCCTGGCGGGATGCAGCGCGCGTGCGCGTGGCCTCTTCGTAGGCCTGACGAAGCGTGCGGGCCACACGCTGGCCGTCCTGCCAGGCCGCCTGCGTGGCGTGCACCACGCGCTGGGCCTGCTGCCAGGTCTGCCACAGCAGGGTCGAGATGGGCACGCCGGCCTCGCCACGCTCCTGCACGGCGGCCAGCACGGGTGCGGCATGCTCATAGGTACTGCGCAGGACAGCCCGCGCCGCTGTCGCCTCCTGCCAGGCGCCGGGCACCTGCCCCACGGTGGGCCGGGCCACGTTGATGTCTATGCCGAAGGGCACTGTGCCGCGCAGACCCGTGATTCGGCCCTGCGCTGTAGCGGGCACCAGCGTGCGCACGACGGCCACACCAC
>NZ_JBICLB010000020.1:0-1033 GCF_043104845.1 Delftia sp. WSY_7
CGGTTTGTTAGTCAGGATCCTATTGGATTGTTTGGAGGGGAGAACATATATAGATATTCAGACAATACAAACACATGGATTGATCCACTTGGCTTAGCACCTTTTAAACCATGTCATTGCACTTGTAAGAAAATTCTAGATGCTATGCAGTCCAATGGGCGGCAATATGGTAAATATAGTGCTGTACCACCAGATTCCCATCATATTATACAAAATGCGTCTGCAATTCAAATACCAGGGTATAGTAGAAGCAAGGCGCCAGCAGTTCAACTTGGCGGTAAATCAACCACTATAGGATCAGAGCACTACATTGCAACTCAAGTACAACGTCAGGCTGGTGGAGGAACATATGCTGCAGAAAGAAGAATAGGCTATAAAGCCCTAAGAAGGGCGGGCATATCCGAAGAGGAGTCAAAATGTCTATTTCTGATGCATGTAGATCCGCATTTCAATAATCTCGGGATTTCTTCAAACTCCCCCATGAGAATACCAGGAGATAGATAATGAAGATAAAAAACATACCCACTGCAAAACAGAAGATAACTAGTATATTGCAAATTATATGTACACAAAATATTGTGTCTAACAGAAATATACTTGACGAAGACAATTCAATTGAAATCTCCCGCGTCTTAGCCAACTATATTTCAAACACAAAGTACTCGAGGCAAAAATACACAATGCCACCAGAATCAGAAATAGAGAATATGGAGCTACGCCAAGGCTGGGGAAAATTCGATAGCCTTTCAGATATTGATCTTTGGGTAGATGGTCAGCAGTCTGATCTAACTGCCATCTTTAGAATAAAAACCAAAACTCAGAAAGATGAATGCGTTGTTTTACTATATGATATAAAGGTTCTTTAACCACTATATTTAATAATTGCAATTTTCTTTTAATCAATATGCCTAGGCTTGCGAAACGCCTATTATCTTTTTATAGAACAAGAAAGAAAATTATTCGTTCTGAATGGACTGGTGTACCTATAGTCAGTAGAACGCTCGCAAGTATGATGCACTGGACCTGACCTGGG
>NZ_JBICLB010000021.1:0-272882 GCF_043104845.1 Delftia sp. WSY_7
CGTTCTTTCCCTTGTTCCTGATCCCCCGCAAATACGCCGCCCCGTTGCTGGAGCCGGCGATGGAGGGCGTGGCGTAGGGGTGGTCTATGACCAGGTCTCCCGCCCGGAAGTCATGGGCCCGTGCCGTCAGCGGCAGTGTCAGGGCACAGCCCGTGCCCAGCAGCATTCCAAGCGCCTGGCGGCGAAGCATCGTGGTCATTTCCAGTTCCTTTCCAACAGGGCATCGGGGGTCCAGATCAGCCGCATGCCTGCCACCGTATGGCCTTTGCCGGCAATGTGCTCGCGCCCGGCTTCAAGCGCGATCAGAACGCTTTTGACGGGGCGCCAGCCGGCCATGGCCGTGAAGCGGCGCGATGGGTTGTTGGGCAGCAGGTTGGCGTCCGTGGCCACCAGCAGGGCGCCCGGCCCGCTGACGCGATTGGTGCTTCTGAGCCATTCCTGGCGGGCACCGAATTCCCAGCGCGCGCGCGGCTGCCAGAGCACCTCCAGCCAGCCGCCCAGGGTGCGGCCCTGGTAGCGGGTGTCGCCGTTCTGGGAATAGAGGTTTCCGCTTTCGCGCCGCCAGATGCCTGCTGCGGTGAGCTGGACGCCCTGCAGCGGCGTGGTCCAGGTGGCGCTGGCCCCGGCCAGGTCCACGGTGCCGTCGAAGCAGGTGATGTCGCGCAGGCTGGCATTGCACTGTGGCGCCGTGTGGATGTGGCCGCTGTTGGAGCGCTGTACATAGGCGCCGCGCCCCTTGGGCTGCATCCGGCTGTAGAAGGCGTCAGCCTGCACCGAGGTCCAGGCGGCGCTGGCATGCACGACGGGCGCCCAGGCGGCGTTGTCGCTGCCGGGAAAGCGCCGGGCGCGCCAAAGCCCCAGGTCAATGCCCTGCAGCCAGGACATGGCGCCTTGCAGGTGGGGACGCCAGGCGGCGTTGACGCCATCCTCGATCCAGTCGCCGTTGAAGGCCGCCCGCTTGGCCAGCGGCATCTGGCCGTAGCGGTCGAAGTGCCCGGCACGCGTGAGCACCTGTCCCATGGGCACGCGGTTGCGGCCTGCGCCCAGGGTCAGCTCGGCGTCTGAGCCGCTGCGCGCCTCCATCCAGGCGGCCTCCACATGGGCTGGGTCGCTGTCGTGCCAGCCCATCGCGATGTTGGCCCCCAGTTGGGGAGATACGCGCAGGCCGGCGCCCAGGGTGCCATGCTCCAGCCGCCAGCCGCGCTGGTCGTCAGGCGTGTCGCCCAGGCCCAGCGTGCCGGCCAGCTTGGGTGCCGGCAAGGTGGAATCGCCATGGAGATAGGCGGCCACCGCCGCCATGTCGATGCGCAGGCCGTTGGTCTGCGGTATGCCGTCATCCAGGGTGTGCGCGGCGGCGCTGCCTGCCGCCAAGGCGATGACGACGGCGATGGCCGCTGCCAGCGGTGTGCGTTGCGCGAGGAAGCTGCGTTGCATGCTATTGGCCTGCCTGCCGTGCAAAGGGATCGGCGAGCCTGGGGTTGGTGAGCAGCTCATGGTCCGTGAGGGTTTTGAGAAAGGCCAGCAGGTCGGCGCGGTCGTCGGCCGTCAGGGCGATCTGGTTGATGAAGTCGTTCTTGTTGGGGTTGGCGCGCCCGTCGCCGGCATGCGGGCCGGAGGTGATGTTGCGGCCCCCGGCCGCATAGAACTGCAGCACTTCCTCCAGCGTCGCGATGCTGCCGTCATGCATGTAGGGGCCGGTGACTTCCACATTGCGCAGGCTGGGCGCGCGGAACTTGCCCATGTCCTTGAAGAGCTGGGTCAGTTCGTAGACGCCCCGGTTGGGCTCGGGGAAGGCGCCGGTGCCGCCGATGTTGTAGAGGCCCGTGTTGTGGAACGGGGTCTCGACGATGCGGCTGCCCGCGTGCACGATCTGGTCGTTGAAGTTGAAGCTGCTGTGGCAGTGGAAGCATTCGGCCTTTTCGCCGAAGAACAGGTTCATGCCGCGCTGCTCGGCCGGGTTCAGTGCCGTGCTGCCCTTGAGGTACTGGTCATATTTGCTGTTGCCCGAAAGAATGGTGCGCTGGAATGCCGAGATGGCGTGGATCACATTGCCCCAGGTGATGGGCGCTGCCTGGCCCGGGTAGGCCCTGGCGAAGCGCGGGCCGTAGCCGGTGTCGGCAGCCAGCCGCGCGAGGATTTCCTCCTTGTTGTTGTCGTTGACGCCCATCTCCACCGGGTCCGTGCCGAACAGCGGCGTCTCCATCTGCTTTTCAAGCGTGACCAGCGAGGGGTTGGCCCAGGTCAGCGTGGCGTTGTAGACCACGTTGGCCAGGCTCTGGGCGTTGCGCGGATGTGCGTGCCCCGTGGAGCCCAGTGATGTCGTCAGGCCATCGGTGAAGGCCTTGGACTGTATGTGGCAGCTCGCGCAGGCCTGCGTGCCGTTGCCCGAAAGGCGCCTGTCATAGAACAGAAAGCGGCCGAGCTCGGCCTTCTCTGCCGTCATGGGATTGGTGTCGGGCACCTTGGGGGTGGGGAAAAAGGAGGGCAGCACCCAGGACCAGCCCGTGCTGCTGCCGGAGTCATCGTGGACGGCGGTGTCGCCGCCCCCGCAGCCCGCCAGGGCGATGGCCCCGGCAAGGCCGCACAGGGCGGCGGTCCATGCCGCCACCCGCCGAAGCGAATGGGGCTTGTGCATTACTTGGCCTCGGTACGGAACACGGTCTGGCCGCTGCCTTCATTGATGGAGCGGCCCGTGGTCAGATCGATCTTGAGCGCGCTGAAGATGGGCACGCATTCCGGATCGGTGGCCCCGGACATGCAGCCGGCGGCGCCGCCCAGGTCTTCCTTGACGTTCGAGCCCTGCAGCAGCTGCGCAATGTCCAGCACCACCTTCTGGGTGCCGGCATTGAAATCGCCGAACCCGAAATCCATGCGGTCCGGACGCGCGCAGCTGACCGTCTCGCCGGTCACGGGGTTGCCCGTGCAGCCGGTGGAGCCCAGGTGGACGTAGAACGTCTTGCCGGGGGCGGCCGGCGCGGGGCGGGCCACGCCGCCCACGGGGTTGACCTCGATCTGGGCGAACTTGCGGCCGGCCTGCCACGACCAGGCCAGGGCCTGCACATCGAGCGGCTTGGGCGCGACGGCATAGTCGGTGTGGTTGACCGAGGAGGGCACGCCCACGGTCATCCTGATGCCCTTGTACGTGCCTGCGGGCACCGTGCCCCGGACCTGCGTGTTCTGCGCCTGCGTGCCTGCGTCGGCGCATGCGCCGGTGCCGTCCTCCAGGTCGATCAGCGTCACCTCCTTGGTCTGCCAGTCGTTGACGTCCAGGGTGACGGCCACGGCCTCGCCCTTGTCATTGATCAGCGAGACGCCGCTGACGTAAAAGCGCAGGTCATGCAGGTCCACCGTGGCCTGGCTGGTTCCCATGCCGGCGATGGGCGTGCCGCATTTGGCGGGCAGGTTGCCGGCCTTGGCGGCGAACTCGATGGCCACGGCCTGGGGGCCCGTGGGCGTGGTGGGTGTGGTGGGCTGGCTGTTGTCACCGCCTCCGCCGCCACCGCAGGCGGCCAGCAGCAGCGGCAGCGCGGTGGCGATCAGGGCGAGGGGAAAGCGGGAGTTGTCAAAGTAAGTGGTACGCATGGGTAAACGGTTTCTTGGTGCCTGCGCTGGGGCCATGGCGGCGCGCAGGCGTGGGTAACCCTGCAGGCTGCGACACGGGTCGCGGCTTGGCATGGGAAAGGAGTTCGGGAATGGGCGACGGCATGCCGCCCGTGCGGCCCTTTCGGGCTTCAGGAAAGGGGAGGCGCCCTGGGGGGAGTGCTCAGCACCACGCGCAGCACGGTGTCCCGCGGGCGCAGGGCCTGGGGCGGCAGCGGGGTGGGAGGCGGCGGCGCGGCAAAGCGCAGGTCCGCGCGGGACACATCAGGAGGGGCATCGCCCACGACCCGGCACAGCGGGCAATGCGCCTGGCCAGCGGCCGTGGTTTGACCATCGGCTTTGGGCTCGCCTGCAGCAGACACCGGTTGCGCCTGCTGCAGTCCCAGGGGCGTGCAGACTTCCATGGCCAGCCGCGCCAGCGGGTCGCCACTGCCCTGGCCCGATGCCAGCACCATCGCCAGGGCAGGGTGCACAAAGGCGAACAGCAGCGCCGCAGCCATCCATGCGGCAAAGCGCCGTCCCTGGTCGCGCCGCTGTCGTGCGCCCGGCAACGCCCACGGCCAGGCGGGTGGCCCGAAGGCCACCCAGCGCTTGATGCGGAGGCTGCTGCAGCGCATGGGCCCTGTGTCAGTGCTTGTGATCGTGGCCCGAGGGCGCCGCCTTGGTGGCCAGCGGGCGTACGGGCGCCTGCACCTGCACGGATTCACGCTTGCCGTCCTTGCCTTCGATGATGAGGGTCAGGGGCACGGTCTGGCCTTCCTGCACCTGCTGCTTGAGGTCCAGCAGCATCACGTGGTAGCCGCCGGGCTTGAGCTCCACGGTCTTGCCTGCTGGCAGGGCGATGGACGGCACCTGGCGCATCTTCATCACGTTGTCCTGCATGGCCATCTCATGGACTTCGACGACCGGCGTCAGGGGCGAAGTCGCTGCGACGAGCTTGCTGTCCTGGGCGGCCTGCAGTTTCAGGAAGGCGCCGGTGGCCTTTTGCTGCGGCACGGTGGCGCGCACCCAGGCATCACTGACGCTGACCTGGGCATTGGCGAATCCGCTGATCATGGCGGCGGCGAGGGCAAGCAAACGGACGTGGCGTTTCATGGGTTTCTCCTTCGTTGGCAAAAATGTCGTGTGTGTCGGGTGCGTGCCTGGTGCGTGACTGGTACGCGACTGGTGCGGTGGACGGCTGGAAGGTGTCCATCAGAAGCGCAGGTTCATGCTGGCATAGACGCCGCGCCCGTCGGCGGGCGAGTAGCCCGAGGAGCCGCTGTCATACCAGGCGTAGACGTACTTGCGGTTGGTGACGTTCTTGACCTGCAGGCCCAGGTCCATGGTGTCCGAGAGGCGGTAGCTGGCACCCAGGTTCAGCACGGCGAACTTGCCTGCTCGGCCCTGGGTATTGGTGCGCTCCAGGTAGTAGTCGCCCTGGGCATTGCCCCAGGCCGACAGCTTCAGCCGGTCCGTGGCCTGCCAGTCCACGCCGGCCGAGACCAGGTAGTGCGGCACGTTCTCGATTTCCTTGCCCAGGGTGGCGGGAGCGCTGGGGTCGGGCGCGGTGATGCGCGCCACCTGATGGGAGTAGGCGATCCAGGCGGTGGTGCGGGCATGGGGCTTCATGTTGAGCTGTATGTCGTAGCCCTTGCGCAGCGTCTTGCCCACGTTGCCCAGGCCGCCCGGGTCGGGCAGGCCGTCCACGCCCAGCACCCGGGCCACCTCGCCCGAGGCGCGCTGCTCCCAGTAGGCCACGCGGCCGTTGAGCCAGGGCAGGGGAGAGAACTTGACGCCCGCTTCCCAGCCATCATTGATGGAGGGCCTGAGGTTGCGATCCTGCGTGCGGTAGGCGTCGATGCCCGAGCCGATCTGGAAGGTCCGGCCCCAGTTCGCGTAGACGCTGGCCTGCTGGCTCAGGGTGTAGGCGATGCTGATCTTGGGCTGCTTGATCAGGCCGTAGTCATGCACGGGGGCGCGCGTGCCGGCCAGGCGGTCGATGAAGTGGCCATCCACGTCGTCAATGCGCAGCGCCGGGATGATCCGCAGGGCTTCGATGGGGCGGATCACGGCCTGCACGTAGGCGCCCTGCGTATGGAGGTCGAAGTCCCAGTCGCGGAACGGCGAGGTCCGCACGCGCTCCGTGGTGCGGTAGCGCTGGCCCAGGTTGCTTTGCCGCTGGGCGTCCAGACCGCCTTCGAGCGTGAATTCATGCGCCCAGGCCACCTTGGGGCGCCAGGTCAGGGTGGTGATGGCGCCTTGTTGCTGCTCGTCGTTGTAGCGCTCCTGCTGCGAGCCCGCTGCCGAGAAGCGCACCCAGCGCTGGTTCTCGTACTGGTTGGCGTAGACCTTGGCGGACAGCGACAGCTCGGGCGTCAGTTCGCCATCCAGGTGGACGCTGAGCTGGCCGGTTTCCCGCTCGCCACGGTCGGCCGCCGCATAGGCCGGGGAGCTGCGCGGCGCCTTGAGGGCTTCTTCGTAGCTGAGGTAGCCCGACTCCAGCGCCTTGTTGCGGTAGTAGCGCGCGATCACGCCGGTGCGCCAGCGGCCATCGTCCGAGGTGTAGAACCATTTGCCGGACAGGGACAGCTTGCGGGCGTCGGCATGGTCCCGGTAGCCGTCCGAATCGCGCCAGGCCAGGAAATAGTTCTGGCTCCAGTTGCCGCTCTCGATGCCCTTGGACACCTGAAACTCCTTGGTCCCGAAGCTGCCCACGGTCACGCTGGCACGGCCCTCGTTGCCGCCCGTGCGGGTGATCACGTTGGCATTGCCGGCGATGTTGTTGAGGCCGTAGCGCGCGTCATTGGTGCCGCGCACGATCTCTATGGCCTCGATGTCCAGCGGGAAGACCGCGTCCAGAAAGGGCATGCCCCCGGCGTTGTCATTGCTGGGGATGCCATCGATCAGCAGCTTGACCGCATTGATGCGGCCTTCGCCGTTGAAGCCCCGGAAGGAGAAGCGCCCGGCATCCGTGCCCTGCTTGAACTGCGTGACCTGCACGCCGGGCGCCTTGGACAGCAGCTCCCAGCTGTAGTCCACATGCTCGTTCTCGAGGATGTCCGCGCCCACGATGTCCACGGAGCTGAACACGCTGCGTGTGGACAGCGGGCCGGAGGCCTTGGAGGTGATGCTGATGGTGCCCAGCGTCAGGGCGGAGTCGTCCTGGCTCAACGGTTGGGGGGCGGCCAGGCCCTGGGCATGGGCCGCCGAGGCCAGTGCCAGGGTGATGGACAGGACCAGGGGGCTGCGCGAGAAGGAGAGGGAGACAGACATCAGGTAAGGCAGACGGTGGATGGTGTGGAGGAGGCGATCGGCTCAATGGGCCGGATGTGCGGATGGGGGATGCTGGCCCTGCGCGTCCATATGGACCATGCCGTCGAACAGGGACAGCAGGGCGCGGCGCGGGGCGGGCATGGCGGACTCGGCCTGCACGACCTTGCTGGCCAGGCTGCGCGCGGCCGATGCAGACAGGCCAGCCATTGCCAGCATCTTGGGGTCCTTGAGTCCATCGCCGCCACAGGCGGCCACCAGCCATTGGCCCTGCGCGTCGCGCCGCAGCAGGGCCCGGCCACCGCGATCGCCTTGTATCCATCCGGCGACCGCATGGCCGCCTTCGATGGAAATGGGCGCTACCTCCAGCCTGGCCTCGGGCTTGTCCCAGGTGGCCATCATGACGCTGCGGATGGCCGCCGCATCAGCCGATCCGGCCGTGGCGGGGGGCGTCGCGCCCGAGGCCGCCGCCATGGCGGGCAGGCCCAGGACCAGGGCCATCGACAGGGCGATGCTGCTCAAAGAAAGATGTCTCATGCGTGCTCCTTGTGCGGGCTGTGCGGGCGGGGGATCAGAAGCTGGCCGCCACGCCGATCTGTGCCGAGCGGCCGGGCATGGGGTAGCCGGGGCGATAGGCGTAGTTGCGGTCGAACAGGTTCTCCACGGCCAGGAAAACCTCTCCCTTGCTGCCCAGCGCAGGCACCGGATAGGCCACTCGCAGGTTGGCCACGGCAAAGCCGGCCACGCGCTCGGTGTTGGCGGCATCGGCGCCCCGCGCGCGGCTCAGCGCCCAGACTGCCGACTGGTACTGCGCATCGAAGGCGACCCGCACCGGGCCGGCCTTGCCATTGACGCCCAGCGTCAGCGCGCGGCGCGGGCTGTAGGGCAGGTTGTCCATGCTGGGGTCCAGCAGCGTCAGGCCGGCAAAGCCCGACCAGCCGCCGCCCAGCGCCTGGCGCAGCGACAGCTCCATGCCGCGCATGGTGTAGCCGCCCAGGTTGATGAACTGCGGCGGGGGCGGGACATTGGGCGGAAAGCCGAAGACATAGCGGTTCTTGACCTTGTCGTGGAAGATGCTGGCGTCAAGCTGCGTGGCCTGCGACAGCGTCCACTTGAAGCCCAGTTCGGCGTGGTCCATCTCCTCGGCGGACAGCTGCTGCCACGTGGAGCCCAGGGCCGGAATCAGCGATGCCAGCAGCGGCGTCTCCAGCCCGGGGTAGTTGATGCCGCGCGACAGGTTGGCGTAGACGGTGAACTGCTCCGAGGCCAGCGACAGGCCCGCATGGGGGGCCGCCTTGGAGCTGAACTGGCTGTGGTCGTACATGCGCAGGCCGGCAGAGGGCACCAGGCTCCATGTCGCCGACAGCGGGATCTCCTGGCTGAGTCCCGCATAGGGGGTGGTGATCCTGAAGGTGGGCGCCTGGAAAAATCCCTGCGGCGCTGGTGCGACGCGGTTGAAAGAGGCATCGCCCGAAATGCGGTCATGGTCCAGGCCTGCAGTGACGGTGGCCCCCCTCCAGGGCGAGAACTGTTCCTTCCAGCGCAGGCCGCTCATGCGGAACTTGTTGATGCTGTCGCCGTCCGGCGCGGGCTGGTCCAGCCAGTCGCCACGGCCATGGTTGCTGTACAGCTTGAGCTCGCCCCGCCAGTCACCATGCACGTGGGACACGGAGCTGCTGAACATGCTGGCCTTGGTGTTGTACTGGGGGGCCAGCGCCGCAGCGGCAAGCCGTGCATCGCCAGGGTCCCTGGCCTTGTTGTCCACCTGCAGGAAGCTGGCCGCCACCGACCAGCTCGCATCCAGCCTGTAGCCAATGCGCCCCATGAGGTTGCTGAGCCGGCCATCCGCATTGGCGCGGTGGCCGTCGGAGCGTGCAAAGCCCTGGGCCAGGCTCCAATCCAGGTTGCCGCTTCTGCCCAGCAGACTGGCCTGTTCGGTGAGGGTGCCGTAGGAGCCCGCCGAGATCCTGGCATCCCCGTGCACGCCGTCCTCGGTGGCGCGGCGCGTGAGCAAGTCGATGGAGGCGAAGTTGTTGCCATTGACCTGGGGCTGCGGGCTCTTGTAGACCGTGATGGACTGCATGCCGTTGACGGGCAGCAGGTCCAGCAGGGGATGGCTCCACAGTCCCATGTAGAACGGCACGCCGTCCACATAGGTCTTGATCTCGCTGCCGGGTCGGCTCACACCCATGCCGCGGATATAGACGGCGCCGCCCTGATCGCCGCCAAAGGCACCCACGGGGTTGTAGCGCGAGATCTGGACACCGGGCGTGCGGCGCAGGGCCGAGGCCAGGTCCACCGCGTTCTGGTCGCGCAATTGGTCCTGGGTGATCACGGCCGAGTTGGAGGAAAACGCATCCAGCTCCATCTCTTCCACCACGGGGCGGGCATTGACGGTGACGGGGGCCATCTGAGGCTCCTGGGCATGCGCGCCGGCAGCCAGTGTGAGAAGGGCCGAGGCGATGGAGGACCTGTGGAAAACGGCCGGAATGCAGGTGAAGCGTTGGGCAAGCATGGGTGTGCACGCAGTCCGTCTGAACTGCGCAAATCATTGTTGGACGATCCAGGGCAGGCCGTTGCCCGTGCGCCGCACCGCCGGCCTGGTCACAGGCGGGCGCATTGGGGGCTTGGGGCAGGCCAGGAAATGACCTCGCAACTGGCGTGGCGCAATGCCTTGCCATGGTGTCGCGGCCAAGGCAGCCGCGCTATCGATGCGAGGGAATCAGGCCTGTGCGGGAGGCCCGCGGGGTGGAAGCGGCGCGCCGACCAGGGCTGCGATATGGGCCGCTGCAAACGGATGCAGGGCTGCCGCCAGAGGATGGGGTTGTGCCACCGCCAGGCTGACGGGAGGCAGAGGCAATGCAGGGGCCAGGCACATCGAGCAATCGAGCGTGTGCTGACCTGGCGCCTGGGCCTGGCCCTCGTCGTCAAGAACCACCATGGTGATGGCTCCGCCGCTGGAGCAGATGAGCTCCATGGTCTTGGGGTTCACGAAGGGCGAAGCGCCCGCAACACCCAGCGTCAGCAGGAACCACGCCAGGGCGAGGCGCTTCCAGAATGACGATGTGCGAAGGGTGTGCATAGCCCGCGATTATGGCGGCGATATCGGACCGACAGCAACCTTCTTGCGCAATGGCGGATGCAGATCCGGCCCGGTTGATCTTGGTCAAGGCGCTGCCGCCGCTTGAAGGCGGCGGATGGCAAGGCAGTTTTGCAGGGAACTCACAACAGCTTGCCAGGCAGCTGCCTCGCTCAACAGGCGATGGCCCCCCATAATGCGTACGCATGCAAACCTTGCGCAATTGCCTGATGCTGCCCCGCCTTGCTTTGGCGTGGTTCATGCTGGCATTGGCGATGGCCGTGGCGTCGCCCATCGTGCACCCGCGCTCCCTGGAAGTGGTTTGCACGGGCAATGGCAGCATGCAGGTGGTCGTTCTGGATGACGAAGGACAGGCGAGTGCCGGCACGCACCACTCGCTCGACTGTCCTTTGTGCCTGGTGGTCACGCCTCCCTTGTTTCACCCTTCGCCGGAGTTTGAACAGCCGCAGCCGTTGGGATTGGCGGTGCAGCCCGTGGAGTCTGCGCGCATTGCCGCGCTGGTGGGGGCACCGCTTCCGCCCAGAGGTCCGCCGGCGCGCGTGTAAGCCTTGTGCGGCGGGCCCCGATGCCTGCCTCACCTTCGCCGCCGGGCCTTGCGGGGCACGGCAGGTCTCACTTGCACGCAAATCGCTCATGACCCGTTCCGTTGGCCCCGCGATGCCCGAAGGCATCGTTCACACTTCTTCGTCCACCTTTTTGCAACGTTCTCGCCAGACCCGGGCCGTGGTGTTGCTCCCCATGGCGTTCGCTTGCTCGGCAAGCTGGGGGCAGGCCTCCACAACCCTGGACACCGTCACCGTGCGCTCATCCGGCGACAGCGCCCTGGAGCGCCCGCTGGCCACCGGCAGCCGACTGGATCTCAGCGCACGCGATACGCCCGCCAGTGTCGAAGTGATCACGCGCGAGCAACTGCAGGCCAGGGGAGACACTTCGCTGGTCGATGCAATCACCCGCTCCACGGGTATCACCAGCCTGGGGCATCCGGGCAACAGCGGCAGTTCGCTGTCGGCACGGGGCTTCACCGACACCACGTCGGTCATGCGCTTGTATGACGGCACTCGCCAATATGGCGGTGTGGGCGTAAGTTTTCCCTTCGATACCTGGTCCGTAGACCGCATCGAAGTACTGCGTGGACCGGCTTCCGTGATCTATGGCGATGGCGCCATTGGCGGGGTCATCAATGTGATTCCCAAGAAGCCCACGCGCAGTCCGATACGCAACGAGGTCCAGGCCACGGTAGGCACCGACGGAAAACGCGGCCTGGCCTTTGGCAGCGGCGGCGCAATCAATGAGCACTGGTCCTACCGCCTGGATGCCAGTGGCGACCGCGCCGACGGATGGGTTGACCGGGGTGATTCCAGCAACCGCACCCTCTCCGCAGCCTTGCGATGGGATCCGGTGCAGGACTTCAGCGTGCAACTGTCCCACGCGCTGGGCAGGCAAAAGCCCATGCGCTACTTCGGCACGCCGTTGATCAACGGAGTTCAGGATCCGGCGGTACGCGAACGCAACTACAACGTGGCCGACAGCCGCATCCAGTACAAGGACCGCTGGACCGAACTGGCGGCGCAATGGACGCCCTCCAGCAACGTGATCGTGCGCAGCAAGCTCTATCGCATAGCCAGCGACCGCTACTGGCGCAACGCCGAGACCTACCTGTACAACGCCTCCACCGGCCTGATCGACCGATCAGGAAACACCGAGATCGCCCATGACCAGACGCAGACCGGCAACACCACGGATGCGACCTTCAGCGGCAGTCTCTTCGGCCGCAAGAACCAGGTGTCCCTGGGCTTCGATGTCAACCACGCGGCATTCCGGCATTCCAACAACACCTATGCGGGCAGCTCCGGTCCGGTGGACCCCTACAACCCCGATCCCGGTCAATACACCAGCTCCATTCCCTTCATTCCCCGCTATCGCAACAAGGCCGAGCAATATGCGCTGTTCGCCGAGGACCGCCTGGAGATGACGGGCCGCTGGTCATTGGTGGCAGGTGCGCGGTTTGACCATGCAAATCTCTCGCGCCAGGACCTGGTGGCTGGTACGCAGGCCTTCAAGCGCAGCTACTCCAATGCGGGGTGGCGCTTGGGATCGGTCTACCAACTCCACCCCGGCCTGTCACTGTATGCCCAGGCATCCAAGGCGGCGGATCCGGTGAGCGGCCTGCTGATGCTGTCTGCCGCCAACGCCGCCTTCGACGTGTCCACAGGGCGGCAGTTCGAAATCGGCCTCAAGCAATCGTTCTGGGAAGGCAAGGGCGACTGGACGCTGGCGATGTACTCCATCACCAAGAACAATCTGCTCACGCGTGACCCTGCCAACCCCGCGCTGCGCATCCAGGTGGGGCAGCGGTCATCCAAAGGCATGGAGAGCACCCTGTCGATGCAGGTCGCCAAGACGGTCCGGCTGGATGCCAACGTGGCCTTGCTCAAGGCGCGGTACGACGACTTCAGCGAGTCGGTTGGCGGTGTCACCGTGTCCCGCAATGGCAACGTGCCCACCGATGTGCCTGAACGTGTCGCCAATGTCTGGGTGGGCTGGAACCTCGCTTCGAACTGGACACTGTCAGGAGGGCTGCGCCATGTCGGCAAACGCTACGCCGACAACGCCAATACCTTGAAGCTGGGGGCGTACACCACCTTCGATATGGCTCTGCAATGGAAGGCCACCGCAGATACCACGCTGACGCTGCGCGGGTTCAACGTTCTGGACAAGCGCTATTTCTCCACGGCCTACTACACCACGACGCAGTGGCTGGTGGGCGAGGGGCGGCGCGCGGAGATCACGTTGCATCACCGCTTCTGAAGGCATAGCTGGCGAAAAGGTCGGTCTCCTTGAATGCCGCACAGGACTTCAGGAGCCGGCCGGTTGTAACGCTTCCAGCACCATCAACGCATCTCCCGCAGCCACAGCCTTTCCAGCTTGGCAATGCGCGGCAGCAATCCTGCCTGCCTGACTGGCTACCACCTGGAACTCCATCTTCATCGCTGGCCGATGGACAACGTCCTAAGCTGGATGTACCTGAAGCCCGAGACCAGCGCGGGCTCTTGGACTTCTTTGGATCTATTGGGATTTCTTGGGATGCCAGGATGGCCTGCCCGGAGGGACTCGAACCCCCGACCTATTGCTTAGAAGGCAATTGCTCTATCCGGTTGAGCTACGGGCAGGTATGGCCGCTGACGGGCCAGCGCGGATCATACCCGCAATGGGCGGGCGCTCAGGGCTTGGCGGCGTGCCCTGGCGCCCTTGCCGTCATTCGGCGTCTTCTTCTTCCTCGAACACCACCGAAGGGGGGGCCATCACGCGCGCCATGTCGCTCAGCGTGGGCACCAGGCCGCGTGCGAGGTAGCTGTAGGGCGTGTCGGGCTCCAGCGCCGCAGCGGCAATATTGGCCATGGGCTGGTTCATCGACAGGTAGTAGCTGCCCACGGGTGCTTCGACGGCACCGCGCGTGAGCGCATAGGCGCCGCTGGCGGGCGTGGCCGAGCGGGCCTCGTTGTACGAGTCGGCCAGCAGCTGGCCGGGCTCGGCCACCTTGAGTACTTGCAGGCCCAGCAGGCGCAGCCTGTCCACGGCGGTCTGGGCGCTGGCGGACAGCCAGTAGCCGCAGGAGCGCGGGCGCGACAGCGTGGTGCGGGCCTGCAGGGAGGCGTTCCAGTCCACGCGCACCTGCTGGTCGGCACCCGTGTCGGGCTGGATCATGGTGAGCGTGCGCTGCTCGGGCGTCTGCTCGGCCTGGACGGCCAGTTGCTGGTGGCAGGCGAGAGAGGCGGTCTCGCGCGCCACGAAGGCCTGCACCTGGGTGAGGTCCTTGGCGCGCTCGGCGCTCGAATGCAGCATGCGTGTGGCGGCGGTGACCAGGGTGTGCACGCGCCGCTGGATGTGGGCGCGGCCCAGGTCCGAGCCACGGCTGCTGACCAGATAGCCCACCGAGTTCTTGAGTCCGCTGATGTTGCGCAGCGAATCGGGCGCCAGGCTGCCCATGGAGATGGACTTGTCCTGCAGGTCCTGGCTGGTGGTGTAGTACCAGTCGCTGCTCAGGCCGGCCTGCGACAGCGCGGTGCGCAGCGGTGCCGTGTACCACTCGCGCGCAGCCTTGGTCACGAATTCATTCTGGTTGGCCGTGGCCGAATACTGCAGCAGGGCGTCGTAGCGCTGTATGGCCTGGTACTTCTGCAGGAAGATGCTGGCGGCCGGGAATTCCTGCAGGTCCACCACGGCGACGGGGCGGTAGTCGCGTGCCAGCGTGGCCAGGGCCTTGGCCTCCGGCGTGTTCAGGAGCAGGTGGTCATGGGCGATGTCGGTGCCATCGGCTGCATTGCGCGTGCCGGCTTCCACGGCATCGGGGTTGGCGCGCGGGACCAGGATCACGTTGATCTGCTGCAGCAGCGGCTCCAGCAGGCCGCCGGGAGCGAGTTCGCGGGCAATGATGAGCAATGCCTCGGTCCCTGCAGGCTCGTCGCCATGCTGGCCGGCCACGAGCATGACCGTGGGGCGGCGGCTGTCATACAGCGCCGACGGCTGGATGCCGGGAGCGCGCGTGGCCACCAGGGCCTGGATGGGGCTGCCGCGCTGCGAGCTGCCGGGCTGCACGATTCCCAGGCGCGTGTCGCGGCCCAGGGATTTGCTGGCCTGGCTGTTCAGCCAGGAAGACAGTTCGCTGGCCGTGGTGAACTGGTTGCGCTGCGGCGCCAGGCCGGGCGTGTCATAGCGCGTGGCCGGGTCGGGGAAGCGCGCCGCCACGGCCGCGTTGTAGGGCAGGGGGACGAGGTTGTTGGCCGGTGCGATCGGCTGCGTGGTCGCCTGGGGCACCACGGGTATTTCCGGGGCCGGGCGGGTGGGCGTGGCCACCTGGGGCTTGGAGGACGTGGGCCAGGGCGGCAGCGGCGTGCTGGAGCAGGCGGCCAGCAGGGCGGTGCATGCCAGGGCCGACCACCGCAGCCGGCCCTGTGGCAGCTCCGGATCGGGGCGCTGGCTGGAGGGTATGGCGGGTGGAGTCAGCAGTGTCATGGCGTGGCCTTGAGGAACCAGTCGTGGGGAATCTTGGGGAATCCGGGAAAAGGGGTGCGGCCTTCAGTCGCCGCAGGCCGCAATGCTATCGGGATGATAGCCATGCAGGCTTGCGGCGCGCTGTCGGCTGAAGGCGCAATCTGTGCAATGCAAAAGGGCTGCAGCCCCGGGGAGATGCAGCCCTTTGGGCTGGTGCAATGCCCGGTATGCCGCCTGGCACGTCGGGTATTCAGTGCAGGTCAGCGACCGTAGCCGCCGCGCGAGGAGCCGCCACGGCCACCGCCGCCGAAGCCACCACCGCCGCCGCCGCCACCGCGGTTGAAGCCACCGCCGCCGCGGCGGCCGCGTTCGGCCATGGTGTCCACGCTGGTGCGCATCGGGTCGGGTTGGCCGCCACCGGCGCCGCCGCGCGGTCCGCTGCTGCGTGCATGGCCGAGCTGCGTGCCCAGGTGGGCGTCAGCGCGCGGGGGCTGGTCGTCGAAGCGACGGCCACCGCCGCCTTCGCCGTCAGGACGCGGGCCGCGACGGGGGGCGTTCTGGGGACCTGCCTTGGGGCGGTGAGCAGCGCCGGAGCCGTTGCCCGGACCGTCGAAGCGGTCGCGGCGCGGCTTGTTGTTGGCGCCTGCGCCGGCGTGGTTGCGGCCACGGCCCTGGCCGCCTGCGCTGCCTTCGGAGCGGCCTTCGTCCGAGCCTGCCTTGGGTGCTGCCTGGCCACGGCCGCCTGCACGACCGCCGCGGTCGGGCTGGGCAGCCTTGTTGGTGCGGATGCGGTCCATCATTTCCTGGCGCGCAGCCTTGGCGGCGGCCTGCATGACGTCACGGCTGGGCGGCTTGCCCGCGCCGCCCCAGATGGTCTGGCGGCCCATGGCGATGGGTTCGGCCACTTCGCCTTCTTCCGGGCCGAAGCCTTCGAGCACCTGCACGGGGATTTCCTGCTTGGTGAAGCGCTCGATGTCCATCATGAAGCCTTCTTCGTCCATGCACACGAGGCTGACGGCATGGCCTTCGCGCCCGGCACGGCCCGTGCGGCCGATGCGGTGCACGTAGTCTTCGGAGACGTTGGGGATTTCGTAGTTCACGACGTGCGGCAGCTCATCGATGTCGATGCCGCGTGCAGCGATGTCGGTGGCCACCAGTGCGCGCAGCTCGCCGGTCTTGAAGCCGGCCAGTGCCTGGGTGCGTGCGCTCTGGCTCTTGTTGCCGTGCAGCGCCATGGCGCTGATGTTGTTCTTGGTCAGGAATTCGGCAACGTTGTTGGCGCCGAACTTGGTGCGCGTGAACACCAGAACCTGGCTCCAGTTGTTCTCGTTGATGATGTGCAGCAGCACCTGCTTTTTCTTGCCGCGGCCCACGGGGTGGATCACCTGGGTGATGCGCTGCACGGTGGTGTTGCTGGGCGTGACCTGGATGGACTGCGGGTTGCGCAGCAGGCCGTTGGCCAGGTCGCGGATCTCGTCGCTGAAGGTGGCCGAGAACAGCAGGCTTTGCTTTTCCTTGGGCACCAGGGCCAGCACCTTCTTGACGTCGTGGATGAAGCCCATGTCCAGCATGCGGTCGGCTTCGTCGAGCACCAGGACTTCGACGGTGGACAGGTCCATGAAGCCTTGCTGCTGCAGATCCAGCAGGCGGCCCGGCGTGGCGACCAGGATGTCCACGCCCTTCTTGATGCGGTCGATCTGGGGCTTCATGCCCACGCCGCCGAAGATGACGGTGGAGTTGATGTCCAGGTACTTCGCGTAGCTGCGCACCGATTCCTCGACCTGCGCTGCGAGTTCACGCGTGGGCGTCAGCACCAGGGCGCGGATGCCCTTGCCGCCGAACTTGTTGCGCGGCACCTGGCCTTGCGAGAGGCGGTGCAGCATGGGCAGGGTGAAGGCCGCGGTCTTGCCGGTGCCGGTCTGGGCGCCTGCCAGCAGGTCGTGGCCGGCGAGCACCGCCGGAATGGCCTGTGCCTGGATGGGAGTCGGGTTCTCGTAACCCTCCTCAAGCACGGCCTTCAGAATGGCGGGAGCCAGATTCAGTTCTTCAAATGTCATGTGATCAAAGATGCGCCCGTCCGGGGCGCTGGGTATCAGCCTGCCGAGGCAACCAGGGCGGTTGCCGGACCAGTCGTAGGCGGATGAGGTTCAATGTCGGGAGCCTGGAAAACAGCGTCCATCGTCCCCAGCTGGAATGCTGATGTCACGGGCAACTGGAACCCGCAACGCAGGGTATTGTCGCATGCGCCGATAATCACGGCTGGCGTGCAACCGATTTGTTGCCCGGTTTTTGCAGAAATCAACGATTCAAGTACTCGGACCAGAATGGCTCAATACGTTTTTTCGATGAACCACCTCACCAAGACCGTGCCGCCCAAGCGGCAGATCTTGAAGGATATCTCTCTCAGCTTTTTCCCGGGCGCCAAGATCGGCGTGCTGGGTCTGAACGGCTCTGGCAAGTCCTCGCTGCTCAAGATCATGGCCGGGGTGGACAAGGAATTCGAAGGCGAGGCGCTGCCCATGCAGGGCCTGTCCATCGGCTATCTGCCGCAGGAGCCTCAGCTCAATCCAGAGCACACGGTGCGCCAGGCCGTGGAAGAGGCCATGGCCGAAGTCAACGCGGCCCGCGCGCGCCTCGATGAAATCTACGCCGCCTACGCCGAGCCCGACGCCGACTTCGACGCGCTGGCTGCCGAGCAAGGCGAGCTGGAAGCCAAGATCGCCGCTGCCGGCACCGACTCCGAGCACCAGCTGGAGATCGCCGCCGACGCCCTGCGCCTGCCGGCCTGGGACGCCGTGATCGGCAAGCTGTCCGGCGGCGAGAAGCGCCGCGTGGCGCTGTGCAAGCTGCTGCTGTCCAAGCCCGACATGCTGCTGCTGGACGAGCCCACCAACCACTTGGACGCCGAGTCCGTGGAATGGCTGGAGCAGTTCCTGCACCGCTTCACCGGCACCGTGGTGGCCATCACCCACGATCGCTACTTCCTGGACAACGCTGCCGAGTGGATCCTGGAACTGGACCGTGGCCACGGCATTCCCTACAAGGGCAACTACTCCGAGTGGCTGATCCAGAAGCAAAACCGCCTGGAGTCCGAGCAAAAGGGCGAGGAAGCCCGTGCCAAGGCCCTGAAGAAGGAACTGGAGTGGGTTCGCCAGAACGCCAAGGGCCGCCAGGCCAAGTCCAAGGCCCGTATCGCGCGCTTCGAGGAACTGAGCGATTTCGAATACCAAAAGCGCAATGAAACCCAGGAAATCTTCATTCCTGTGGCCGAGCGCCTGGGCACCCAGGTCATCGAGTTCAACAACGTCACCAAGAGCTTTGGCGACCGCGTGCTCATCGACAACCTGACCATGAACATCCCCGCTGGCGCCATCGTCGGCATCATCGGCCCCAACGGCGCCGGCAAGTCCACGCTGTTCAAGCTGATCGCGGGGCGCGAGCAGGCCGATTCCGGCGAAGTCATCGTGGGCCAGACGGTCAAGATGGCCTATGTGGAGCAGACGCGTGACGCGCTGGCCAACGACAAGACGGTGTGGGAAGACATCTCGGGCGGGCTGGACATCATCAACGTCGGCAAGTTCCAGATGGCCTCGCGCGCCTACGCAGGCCGCTTCAACTTCAACGGACAGGACCAGCAAAAGAAGGTCGGCAACCTCTCCGGCGGCGAGCGCGGCCGCCTGCACCTGGCCAAGACGCTGATCCAGGGCGGCAACGTGCTGCTGCTGGACGAACCCTCCAACGACCTGGACGTGGAAACCCTGCGCGCGCTGGAAGATGCGCTGCTGGAGTACGCGGGCACGGTGCTGGTGATCTCCCACGATCGCTGGTTCCTCGACCGCATCGCCACGCACATCCTGGCCGCCGAAGGCGATTCGCAGTGGGTGTATTTCGACGGCAACTACCAGGAGTACGAAGCCGATAAGAAAAAGCGTCTGGGCGAAGAAGGCGCCAAGCCCAAGCGCATGCGCTACAAGGCACTGAAGTAAGCATCAAAGGCAAGCCTCAAAGCGCCTCCGGCACGGGCTGGAGCCTGTATTCTTCGGGCCATGAATCCTCCACCCGTTTCTGTTGCCGCGTTGCAGGCCTGCCTGGTGCAGGCTGTCCGCGGCTCGGAGGCGCTGATCCTGCGGCTGCTGCAGCGCACGGCTCATGCCATGGAGCAGGCCGAGCTGCCTGGCTCCGGCCTGCCGCGCCGCGCTGAAATCCCCGAGGCGCTGGAATTGCTGGCGCGCCACCGGGCCGCCATGCTCAAGGGCTATGGGCTGGCGCTGCTGGAATGCTTTGGCCAATCCGGTGGCGCTGCCGCCTGGCCGCCGGTGCCGGGCATCTCCGGGGCGTCCGGTGTGCCCGGCACCACTGATTTCGCCTCCCTCTCCCTGCTGGATGACTCCGTGCTGCAGTCGCAGCTGGCCCACCAGCGCCTGCTGCAGCATGTGGCGCCGCAGGTGGAGATTGCACTGGCCGAGCTCGATGCCCTGGTCAGCGCCATCCAGGGCCTGGACCGTGTCCAGCCCGAACGCAACCCGCTCAGGCCCCACAACTATGTGCAGGCGCTGCAGCGCGTGATCGACGACACCGGGGTCGAGCCCGAATGCGCCGCCTGCTGGCTGGGCTTCATGCGCGAGCATCTGGGCGCATTGCTGGTATCCGAGTACGGCCATGTGGCCCAGTCCCTGCGCGACCAGGGCGTGCAGCCTGCCGCCTATGGCGTGGCACCGCCGCCCGAGCCGGGCCGGCGCCAGACCGACATGCCGGGGCCGAACCGCTGGCGTGCGCCTTCACACTATGGCGATGCCGTGGCACAGAGCCGCGCCTACGGCGCCTTCGGCCAGCAGGCGCAGGAAGATGAGCTGACGCGGCGCCTGGTGGCCGCCCTGCTGTCCGACCCCCGCTGGATGGATTCACACCGCGAGGCGCCCGCTGCGGCGCCTTCTTCCATGCTGGCGCTGGCCCAACCATCCGCCTATTCCGTGCCCGGGCAGTTTGCGCCGGCCATGGACGGCGCAAGCCGGCTGCAGACCACCGCCTGGCAGGGCAGCGAGACGGCACCCACCGTGCTGGCGGCGCTGCCCGAAGGCTGGACCTCGCTGAGCTGCATGGCGCTGGAGTCCGTGCAGCACCACTCGGCCCAGCTGGAGCAGCTGATGCAGGCCCTGCAGCCGCAGGAGCCGCAGGAGCCTCCCCCGGGCGCGCGCGCCGACGACGGCGCGGCGCTGCATACGCTGCAGCGCATGATGCGCTTCATGGCCGCCGACACGCGCCTGCTGCCTTCCGTGCAGCGCACGGTGGGCCGGCTGGAGCCGCTGCTGCAGCAGCTGGTGGTCCAGGACACGCGCTTTTTCGAGGACCGCAATCACCCTGCGCGCCAGCTGCTCGACGAGCTGACGGCGCGCAGCCTGTGGTTCGACAGTGAATCCGCACCGGGCTATGGCCAGTTCCTGCAGGTGGCCGATTCCGCTGCCATGCGGCTGGCGGCCCTGCAGCGCGCCGATGCATCGGCCTTTGCCACGGTGCTGCAGCAGCTGCGTGACGGTTGGGGCGGCAGCGGCATGCAGCCCGTGGGCCCGAGCGAAGCGCCTGAAGATGGCACGGTGACCGGCCCCGTCTCGGCCGCGCTCCGGCGCGTGGAAGGGCGGCGTGCGGACCCGCGCTGGCCGGAAACCGCCATGCCCCGGGCCGAGCAGATCGCAGCCGCCATCCGGCGCCTGCCCAGTGCCCAGGGCGTACCCGATGACATCCTGGAATTCGCCACGGGGCCGTGGGCCCAGGTGATTGCCAGCGTCCAGGAGCCTGTGGACGGCAGCGAGGCCCGCGACCCCGGCGGCTACCTCGCCCTGGTGCCCAGCCTGCTGTGGAGCGTGTCCGCACACGCCGGCCGCGATACCGACCGGCTGGTGGCGCTGGCGCCGCGCCTGCAGGCCCGGCTGCGCGCCGGCCTGCGCAGCGTGGGGCGCACGGAGGAGGAGATCCAGGCCTTTGCCGCGCGCTTGGCCGGCCTGCACCAGGATGCGCTGGATGCCGGTGTGGTCCGCCAGCCCATAGAGAGCGTGGATATTTATCTGGACTCCGTGCCGCCCACCGTCTATGGGTCGGACTCGGTGCTGGCGTCCCTGCCTTCCCGGTTCGATGCTGCCGGGCCCGGCCAGGCCAGGCCCGGCTCCTCGGCAGCGCGCCTGCCACAGTCGTTGTTCGGCGTGGCGGCCTCCATGCCGGTGCCGCTGGATGTGCCGCAGCCCATGGCGAGCGATATGGCGCACGAGATGGCCACCCTGACCGAGCAGGACCTGGAGCTGCCCGAGGCGCTGCAGGACGAGCTGCCTGCCCCCCCGGCCGTTGCGGCGTCGCCGACCAGGATGCCTGGCGAGCCTGCCGGGCCCCAGGTGACGCCGCATGCGACATCCGTGGCACCTGCACCTGCACCTGAACCTGTGGCGCCCGTGGTCTCCGAGGACTGGGCGCTGGGCACCTGGGTGGAGCTGTCCAATGCCCGGCAGCGCATCCGCACCCAGCTGACCTGGGTCAGCCCGCAGCAGACGCTGTTCCTGTTCACGGCCACGGATGGCAGCACCCAGTCCATGACGCGCCGCATGCGCGACAAGCTGCTGGCGCAAGGGCAGCTGCGGCGCGTGGACTGAGGCGCCTGCCGGACATGCGCCGGCGCCGATGGGGACGAATCGTGCCCAATTCGGGCGTTGCGGAGGTTGAGGCTTGAGGCGCGTCAAAAAGACAATGTCCTGCATCGATGCGCCCCGGATCACGGGGCGCATTACCACCGAATAGACCCCACCAGCAGGAGACAGGAACCATGGCGCGTTTGAGGATAGGCATCGTCGGAGCAGGCATTGGCGGATTGGCGGCAGCCAATGCGCTGCACCAGGCAGGGCATGAAGTATTGGTGTTCGAGCAAAGCCGGCAGTTCCTGCGCGTGGGCGCGGACATCAACCTCACGCCCAATGCCGTGCGCGCCCTCGATGGCCTGGGCGCCGACATCGCCGCCGCCGTGCGTGCCAGCGCCGCACGGCCCACGCACCGCATCAGCCGCAACTGGGACACGGGCGAGGAAACCTCACGCCTGACCATGGGTGACGAGGCCGAGCGCAAATACGGCGCGCCCCAGCTCACCATCCACCGCGCGGACCTGCTGGCGGCCCTGGCCGATGCCTTTCCGCTGGACCAGGTGCAGTTGGGCAAGCGCGCCAGCCAGATCACGCAGACGGGGCAAGGCGTGGACATCGCCTTCACCGATGGCAGCGAAGTGGCCGGGCTGGACGCACTCATTGGCGCGGACGGCATCCACTCCGTGGTGCGTGCGGCCCTGTTCGGCGCCGAAAGCCCGCGCTTCACGGGCGTGGTGGCCTTCCGCGCGGTGGTGCCTACCGAGCGCGTGCGCCATGTGCCCGACATCCAGGCCTTCACCAAATGGTGGGGCGCCACGCCGCAAAGCCAGATCGTGACCTTTCCGCTGAACCAGGGGCGCGATACCTTCATCTTTGCCACCACGGCCCAGGAATCGTGGCACGAGGAATCCTGGACCACGCCGGGCAGCGTCGAGGAGTTGCGCGGCTTCTATGCCGATTTCCATCCCGACGCGCGTGCGCTGCTCGACGCCTGCGACACGGTGCTCAAGACCGCGCTGTACGAGCGCGATCCCCTGCCGGCCTGGTCGCAGGACCGCGTCACGCTGCTGGGCGATGCCTGCCACCCGATGATGCCCTTCATGGCCCAGGGTGCGGGCATGGCCATCGAGGATGCCGTGGTGCTGGCGCGCAACCTGGACGCTGCCCAGGGATCGCAGCAGGTGCCCGCTGCCCTGGCGCGCTACCAGGCCATGCGCATGCAGCGCACCAGCGAGATCCAGATCGGCTCGCGCGGCAACAACTGGCTGCGCGCCGGTGGCAATGCCGATGGCGTCTACGGCTACGACGCCTGGGCGGTGGCACTGCAGGCCTGAACCCGGTCAGGGCCGGCAGGCGGCCAGCTCCCTGGCACAGGGCAGCTCCAGCCCTTCGGCCGTGGTCAGCGACTGCGCGGCCAGCACGGCGCGCACCGTGGCCAGGGCCACGGCCTCGGCGGCCATGGCGGACAGGGTCAGCATGCCCAGCGATTGCTCGGCCAGGCCCGTGCCCAGGGCGAACAGGGTGTCGCCATCGCTCATGGTGTGCACGGGTCGTATGGCGCGTGCCAGGCCGTCATGGGCCACCACGGCCAGGCGCTGGGCCTGGGCCTTGGTGATGCGTGCATCGGTGGCAACCACGCCGATGGTGGTGTTGGTGCCTGCCAGCAGCGGCCGGGGCTCTTCGCCGCGCAGCAAGGCACGGCAGGTGTCGTGCAGCTGGCGGCCATCGGGGCTGCGCGCGCCGGCCAGCAGCACGCCGCTGTGGGGATCGACCACATCGCCCACGGCATTGCAGGCGATCAGCGCGCCCACGGTGACGCCGTGCACGGTGAGCGAGGCCGTGCCGATGCCGCCCTTCATGGCGCGATCCATGCCGAAGACCTTGCCCACGCAGGCGCCCATGCCGGCGCCCACATTGCCCTCGGCAGGCCGCGCGGCGCTGGCGGCCTGGCAGGCCGCATGGCCGGCATCGGCACCCGGGCGGATGCGGCTGTCGCCCACCGCCAGGTCGAACAGCACGGCGGCCGGCACGATGGGCACGCGGCCCACGCCCACATCCAGCCCTATGCCCTGCTCATCGAGCCAGCGCATGGCGCCGCTGGCCGCGTCCAGCCCCCATGCGCTGCCGCCCGAGAGCATGACGGCATGCACCTGCTGCACCAGGTTGGAGGGATGCAGCAGGTCGGTCTCGCGCGTGCCGGGGGCGGCGCCACGCACATCGCAGCCCCCCACGGCGCCGCCGCGCGCCAGCACGACGGTGCAGCCCGTGGGCCGGCGGGCATCGGTGTGGTGGCCTACCTCGATGCCCTGTACGCGGGTGATGGAGCCGGGGTCTGAGTCGGTGCTTGGCATGCGCTGCTCTGCTCTGTGATGGACAGGCCTTCACCTTAGCCGAAACGGCAGCCCTGCACCCGGTCTTCAGCGCAGCACTTCCAGCTGCGTGACCACGAAGGCGCCCTGGTCCTGCTCGGCGCGAAAGCGCACCTTGTCGCCCGCCTTGAGGGCGGGCTCGGGTGCTGCCACGCGCAGCTGGAAGACCATGGTCATGGGCGGCATGCCCAGGTTCTTGAGTTCGCCGTGGCGCAGCGTGACCTTGCTGGTGCGTGCATCCCAGCGCGTGACCTCGCCTTCGCTGAGGTCCTGGCTGGCGGCGGCGGGTGCGGTTTCGGCAGATTGCGCGCCATGCGCCGCATGGTCGTGGGCCGTGGCCTGGGCACAGGCCCAGGCCGGGATCAGCGCGGCGGCAAGGGCCAGGCGCACGGCAAGGGCGGTACGGGACGTACGGGAAACAAGGAGGACTGTGTTGTGCATGGTGTGCTCCGGGGTTCAGCGGTAGCTGGTGAAGGTGCGGGTGGAAACGTCGCTGTTCATGAGGTTCTTGGTGATGAGCAGCACCTCGTAGGGGTCCTTGCGGCCGCCGTACTCGGGGCCGTCCATGCCGGGGCTGCCCACGGGCATGCCGGGCACGGCAATGCCTACCGCCTTGGGCTTTTGCTTGAGCAGCTTGTGCACGTCGGCCGCAGGCACATGGCCTTCGAGCGCATAGCCTTCGACCAGGGCCGTGTGGCAGGAGCCCAGGCGCGCCGGAATGCCCAGCCTGGCGCGCACGGCGCTGTTGCCGGTGTCGTGCACGGTGACGGCAAAGCCGTTGCGCTCCATGTGCACCACCCAGTCCTGGCAGCAGCCGCAGTTGGGGTCCTTCCAGACCTCGACCGGGATGCGGGCCGTGGGTGCAGCCGCCCATAGCGAAGGGGCGGCGAATGCCGTGCAGGCCAGGGCCATGCGGCGCAGCGCACTGCGGCGCGGGTGGGCGGATGCCATGCGTTCATGTTTCATGGGGTGCTCCTGAAGGGGGGAAGAAGTGGCGCGCTCATTGCGTCACGGTGATGGTTCCGCGCATGCCGGCCTGGTAGTGGCCGGGGATGAGGCAGGCAAAGTCGAAGCTGCCTTCGCGGTTGAAATTCCAGACCAGGTCGCCGGATTGGCCGGGCGAGACATGGGCCATGTAGGGCTCGCCGTGCTCCATGGTGGGGAACTTGAGCATCATCTGCGCGTGCTCGTCCAGCGAGGCCGGCGTGCCCAGCACGATCTCGTGCATGACCTGGCCCTTGTTGGCCACGCGCAGGCGCACCGTCTCGCCGCGCTTGACGCTGATGCGCTCTGGCGTGAAGCGCATGTTGTCGCTCATGTCCAGGGTGATGGTGCGCCGGGCGGCCGAGGCATCGCCGGCGATGCCCCAGGGCTTTTGCTCCTTGACCGCGGCGGCCTTGGGAGCGTCATCGTGGGTTTCGCTGCCATGGGCGAAGACGGCAGCGGGGCCGGCAAGCAGTGCGGTGGCGAGGAGGAGGGCAAAGGTGTTCATGAGGGACTCCTTGGATGGCATCAGTGGTGCTCATGGCCCGCACCGGGCTTGCGCACGCTGGGCGCGCCGGGGGACTGGCCGGGCGTGGTCTGGCGCGGTGCGGAGGCCTCGGCCGCCGGCCCCTTCCATTCATAGGCCACGCGGCCCTTGGGGTGGTTGAACCAGCCCGGGTCGCCGTAGTCGTTGGCGCCCAGCTGCTCGCGCACCTTGAGGGTGGTGAACATGCCGCCCATCTCGAGGGGGCCGAAGGGGCCCGTGCCCGTCATCATCGGGAAGGTGTTGTCGGGCAGCGGCATTTCCATGGCGGCCATGTCGCCCATGCCGCGCTCGCCCATGACCATGTAGTCGGGCACGATCTTCTGGATCTTGCCGACCAGGCCCCGGTGGTCCACGCCGATCATGGTCGGCGTGTCGTGGCCCATGGCGCCCATGGTGTGGTGGCTCTTGTGGCAGTGCAGGGCCCAGTCGCCCAGCTCGTCGGCGATGAACTCCACCTGCCGCATCTGGCCCACGGCCACGTCCGTGGTCACCTCGGGCCAGCGTGCGGACCGGGGCACGGGGCCGCCGTCCGTGCCCGTGACCTCGAATTCGTGGCCATGCACGTGGATGGGGTGGTTGGTCATGGTCAGGTTGCCCACGCGCAGGCGCACGCGGTCGCCGCGCCGGGCGACGACGGGGCTGATGGCGGGGAACACCCGGCTGTTGAAGGTCCAGATGTTGAAGTCCGTCATCTCGGCCACGCGTGGGGTCATGGAGCCGGGCTCCACGTCGTAGGCCGACAGCAGGAAGGCGTAGTCGCGCTGGACCTCGGCGATCTGCGGGTGCGCCGCCTTCGGGTGCGTGATCCACAGGCCCATCATTCCCATGGCCATCTGCACCATCTCGTCGGCATGCGGGTGGTACATGAAGGTGCCGGGACGGCGCGCCGTGAACTCGTAGACAAAGGTCTTGCCGGGCGGGATGTGCGGCTGGGTCAGGCCGCCCACGCCGTCCATGCCGTTGGGCAGGCGCTGGCCGTGCCAGTGCACGGTGGTGTGCTCGGGCAGGCGGTTGGTCACGAAGATGCGGACCTGGTCGCCTTCCACCACCTCGATGGTGGGGCCGGGGCTCTGGCCGTTGTAGCCCCACATGTTGACGAAGAAGCCCGGCGCCACCTCGCGCACCACGGGCTCGGCCACCAGGTGGAATTCCTTGACGCCTGCGTTCATGCGCCAGGGGGTGGTCCAGCCGTTGAGCGTGACCACGGGGCGGTAGGGGCGGCCGTTGGGCGGGGCCAGCGGGGCGGCGGTTTCGGCCGAGGACTGGGTCGCTGCCTCGGGCAGGGCGGCCAGGGCCACGCGGCTGACGGCGGCACTGGAGACGGCGGCCACGGCGGCGCCGGTGAAGAAATTGCGGCGGTTCATGTCAGTGGCTCGCTTCGTTGGTGGGGGTGGGCGCGGCAGCGCTGGCGGCAGCCTGGATGGCTCCCGGCGACGTGCCGGTCAGTGCCAGCTGCAGGTCGGTCTCTGCCAGCCAGAAGTCGCGCTGCGCATCGGTGGCGGTGGCCACGGCCTGGGCGCTGCTGCGGGCCTCGGCCAGCAATTGCCAGACGCTGACGAACATGCCGTTGTAGCGAAGCATGGTTTCGTCCTGGATGAAGCGGCGCAGCGGCAGCACCTCGGCCTGCTGCTGGTGGGCCAGGTCCCAGGCCGTGCGGTAGCGCATCCAGCTGCTGCGCGCCTCGGCGCGAGCCTGGATGGCGCCTTGCTGCAGCTGGGCCGCGCTGCGCTGCAGCTCGGCGCGCGCGCGGCCGCTGGCGGCGCCGCCCCAGTCGAACAGCGGCAGGGGCAGGTCGATCTCCCAGCCGCGTGTTACATCACTGTGGCCAGTGGCCCGGTCCGTGGCGGTGTTGCGGCTGTAGCCCAGGCCGATGTCGCCGAAGATGGCGCCGGCGCGCGCCCAGCCCCGGCGCTCGCCCAGATGGTCCAGGTCGCGGCGCAGGGCGCGCAGGTCCAGGCGCTCGCGCAGCGCGGTGGCCTCGGCATCGTCCCCGGCGCGCAACTGCGTGGCGGCCTGCGGGATGGCGGGCAACTGGTCGGGCAGCTTGAAATCGATGCGCCCTCCCCACAGGCCCATCAGGCGGGCCAGTTGCTCATGCTCGGCCGTGGCGGCCAGGCGCGCACGCGCCAGCTGGGCTGCGGTGTCCTGCTGGATGCTGAGCTCGCGCGCCTGCTGCAGCCGGCTGAAGTTGCCCACGCGGGCCATGCGCCGCGCCAGCTCGGCCCCGGCCTCGGCCGCCTCGTGCATGCGCTCGCTGGCCGCCAGCTGCTGGCGCGCGGCCACGGCGCGCAGCCATGCGCGGCGCGTGTCGGCGGCCAGCCGCAGCACGTCCTGCGCGGCGGTCAGCGTGGCCTGTTCCATCTGCATGCCCTGCCAGCGGCTGCGCCAGGGCAGGGTGATCAGGCTGACCAGGCCGAAGCTCAGCTGGCGTTCGATCTCGCGCTCGTCGCTGTTGACCATGCGGCCCAGGGTCAGCGTGGGGTTGGGCAGCGTCAGGGCCTGCACGCGGTCTGCATCCTGCACGCCCAGTTGCGCCAGGCGCGCCTGCAGGCCGGGGTTGTTGAGCAGTGCGATGCGCACGGACTGGTCCATGTCCAGCGGCTGGCGCAGCCACTCGTCGATGCGCTGCTGCGCCGCGTCGCGGGCCTGCAGATCGGTTGGCGGCAGCTGGGCGCCGTCCGGCAGGCGGCTGGCGGTATGGGACTGGACCGCGCCGCGCAGGCCGTCGGGCGAGATGCTGGCGCAGCCGGCCAGGGCCAGCACGGCAGCCATGGCGCCGACCAGCCGGGTGGGGGCGAAGACGGTGCGCTTCATGGCCGGCCTCCGTGCTGCATGTGAGAGCCGTGCGGGGACGGCGCAGGCGTGGATCGGCCGCCCTGGGCGGCTTCCCAGCGCAGGATGTCCATATGGCCGTTGGGAAACTCGGCCACGGCCGCATTAGCCTGGCGCCAGTCGGTCAGCTCGGTTTCCACGGCGCCACTGGCCGGCAGCGCGGCATGGCGCAGCGGCAGGCTGGCCGCAGCCGGATCGATGGCGCCGGTCAGGCCTGCGGAGGAGGAGGCCGGGGGGAGGCTGCCGTCATGGACCTGGGCCCAGGCAGCGGGGCTGGAGACGGCAAGGGCCGCCAGCCCGAATTGGATAAGGGGGACGAGAAAATGCGCTCGGCGCATGGTGTTCTCCTGAATGCGAAACGGACAACGCATCCGCGGCCAGACGCCCCGCCATGCCCGCAAGCGGGCTGCCCATGGAGGGGCGGCAGGGATGGCGCGGACGCACTTCGGGCGTCAGGCTTCAGGAAATGGGTGGCTTGATGGCCTGCAGCTTGGCCGCGCTGGCAAAGCGCGTGCTGCCTTGGGGGCGCAGTGCGGCGGACGGCGCAGCGCCGTCCGAACCGATCTGGCCAGGGGTGAAAAGGGCCGAATGGCAGATGCCGCACAGGGTACAGCTGGGGCCGTGTTCATGCTCGCCGCAGCCGCCGCCCGCAGGGCTGCCGGCCTGGAGGGAGCAGTCTGCACTGTGCTCGGCGTGCGACGTATGCGAGGGGTGAGAGGGCTGCTCCGTGGCGTGTGCCGGATGCCGTTCATGGCTGTCCGGCGTCTGCGCTATCTCCGGCGCATGGTGGTGGAGTGCGGAGTCCGACGCCAATGCGACGGCCGGAGCCGGGACGCCCATCACCGGAGCCGCCCCCATGGCCATGGCATCGCCCAGCAGGCCACGCAGGACCAGCAGCAAGACCAGGACAATGGACAAGGGGCGACGCATAGGCATGGATGATACCGGACGGTGCCACGAAGTTCCTCAGGTGCGGGCCCTCTGCCCGGGCGGGCGGCGCGTGGTGCGCAGTGCCTCGGCGATCAGCGCCGATATGGCGGGTGGCATGTCCATGGGCAGGGTGGCCGGCACCGTGGTGCGGCCGGTGTTGCCGCGCGGCAGCCGGTCCAGCAGATGGCCTGCGGGCACCAGGGCCAGGCGCAGCAGCTGGCCGGCGACCTCCCTGCCGTCGCGCAGCTGCAGCGCGTGGCGCAGCATCCAGCAGTGGGATCGCCAGTGCAGGCCCAGCAGCTGCTGGCCCAGCACATGGCTGGCCTCCAGCAGCAGCCAGCGCTGTGCGGGCGCCTGGTCCTGGCTTGAACGGAAGCTGTGCAGCAGGTGGGTGAAGGCGGCACGGCGCTGGGCGTCGGTCATGCCGCCTCCCTGTCGCTGCCCCAGCGGCGCAGCCGCAGGCCGTTGCCGACCACCAGCAGGCTCACGCCCATGTCGGCGAGCACAGCCAGCCACATGCTGGCGTTGCCGGCCAGGGCCAGCGCGAAGAACACCAGCTTGACGCCCAACGACAGGGCGATGTTCTGCCAGAGCACGGCGTGGGCGCTGCGTGACAGCTCCACCACCTCGGGCAGGCGGCGCAGGTCGTCGTTCATCAACACCACGTCGGCGGTTTCCATGGCCATGCCCGTGCTGTGCATGCCGCCCATGGCAAAGCCGATGTCGGCCTGGGCCAGGGCCGGCGCGTCGTTGATGCCGTCGCCCGTCATGGCCGTGGGGCCGCGTGTGCGTTGCAGCTCGGCCAGTGCGTCGAGCTTGTCCTGGGGCAGCAGGCCGCCGCGCGCATCCTGGATGCCGGCTTCGGCAGCGATGGAGCGCACGGTGGCCGTGTTGTCGCCGCTGAGCACCACGGGCTGCACGCCCAGGGCCTGCAGGCGCGCCACGGCTTCGCGGGCCTGGGGCCGCAGCGGGTCGGCCACGGCGAACAGGGCACGCACGCCGCTGCTGTCGGCCAGCAGGGTCACGGTGCGGCCCTGGGCTTCGTGCATGGCCAAGCCGGCGCGCAGCGCGGCGCTGTCCCAGCCTTGCTCCTGCACCCAGCGCAGGTTGGCCAGGGTCCAGAGCTGGCCGTCGATCTCGGCCTGCACGCCACGGCCGGGCAGGGCCAGCAGCTTGCTGACCGAGGCCCGCGCGGCATCGGCGGCCACGGCGGCATCAGCCTGGAGGCCGGAAGCAATGGCGCGCGAGACCGGGTGGTCCGAGCGGCCGGCCAGGGCCAGGGCGCGCGCGGCGGGCAGGGCGGGGCCAGGGGCGGTGTCCCGGGCTGCATCCTCTTCGCTCCAGGACTTCCATTCGACCAGCTTCGGGCTGCCCGTGGTCAGCGTGCCGGTCTTGTCCAGGGCAATGGCGCGCAGCTTGCGCGCCGATTCCAGCGCCTGGCCGCCCTTGATCAGCAGGCCGCGGCGTGCAGCCGCCGTCAGCGCGCTGACCACGGTGACGGGGGTGGACAGCACCAGGGCGCAGGGGCAGGAGATGACCAGCAGGGCCAGGGCCTGGTAGGCCGCGTCATGCCAGCTCCAGTCCATGACCAGCGGCGCCAGCACCGCCAGCGCAATGGCCAGCACCAGCACGATGGGCGTGTAGACGGCGGCAAAGCGATCGACAAAGCGCTGGGTGGGGGCCTTGGAGGACTGAGCCTGCTCCACGGCATGGACGATGCGCGCAATCAGGCTGTCATTGGCCGCCGAGGTGACGCGCATCTGCAGCTCGCCATCCTGGTTGATGCTGCCGGCGTAGAGCTCGTCGCCCGGGGCCTTGTCGGCCAGGGCGCTTTCTCCGGTGATGGGCGCCTGGTTGACCGAGCTTTGGCCTCGCAGGACCACGCCGTCCAGCGGCACGCGCGCGCCAGGGGCCACGCGCACGGTGGCGTCCAGCGCCACGTCGGCGGCGGCCACGCGCTGAACGCTGCCGTCGGGCTGGAGCACGTCGGCCGTCTCGGGCGCCATCTGCAGCAGGCTGCGGATGGCATTGCGCGCGCGGTCCATGGCCTGGTCCTCGATGCGCTCGGCCGCGGCGTACAGGGCCATGACCATGGCGGCCTCGGGCCACTGGCCGATGGCGAAGGCACCCGTGACGGCAATGGCCATCAGCGCATGGATGCCCAGCTTCAGGCGCAGCACGTCGCGGATGCCGGCCTTGTAGACGCCCAGGCCCGACAGGGCAATGGCCAGCACGGCCACGGCCATGCCGCCGTATTGCAGGGCCGGCACGCCGCCCTGGGAGCCGCTGAACCAGTGGGCGGCTTCGGCCAGCACGGCTGCAATCAGCGCGGCCGTGATGCGCGGCCAGCCGGGCAGCACGCTGTGGTCATGGCCGGCATGGGGATCGCTCTCGTCGTGACCGTGGTCGTGGTCATGGGCGTGATCGTGGCCCTCGCCGTGCGCATGCGAGTGGCCTTGGGCCTTCTTGCGGGCCGGCGTGGGCTGGGTGATGGTGAAGGGCGCGCAGCAATCGGTGCCGCAGGCGGAAGACGGCGAAGTCGAGGCGGGCGTGGAATGGGCTGGGAAGGCTTTCAGGGCCTCGTTGCCCTGAGGGCTTGGCAGGCGATTGGAGTTCATGCGAGCATTGGAAACGGTGAAGTCACTTCAAGGTCAAGCATGTCACAGCATGAATCTGCGCGCTGGCGCATCGGCGAGGCGGCCAAGCGTTCCGGCGTGGCCGCCGCCAACATCCGCTACTACGAGAAGGAAAGGCTGCTCAGTGCAGGCGCGCGCGAGGACAACCAGTACCGGCTGTACAGCGACAGCGATGTGCACCGGCTGCGCTTCATCCGCCTGTGCCGCGCCATGGACATGTCGCTGGACGAGGTGCGCACCCTGCTGGCGCTGGACGGCGCCAGCAAGGCCGACTGCGTGGCTGCCAACGAAACCCTTGATGCCCACCTGGGCCATGTGCGCGAGCGCCTGGCCGAGCTGCGCGCGCTGGAGCATGAGCTGATGCAGCTGCGCAGCCAGTGCGACGGGTCGGCCAGCTACTGCCATCTGATCGAGGCCCTGCATGCCCAGGCCGACGAGCCGCTGGCACCCGCCCTGGGCAGCTCCGGCGCCAAGCGCCATGTGTAGCGCCGTCCGCAGCTGCCTGTCTTGCGCCGGCGTCCGACGGACCGTCCCGGTACGGCTCGCTATCATCGCCCGATGAGCCTCAGCCACGCAGCCCTGTCCCTTCCCGACCGCATCTGGGCGGCGCTGCGCGACCATGCGCTGGCCTGGTGGCGCAGCGTCTACCTGGGCGTCGTGCTGCTGGTGCTGGCCATGTCCCCTTCCAGCTACCGGCGCGGCGCGCGGCGTGCCATGGCGCACCAGATCTATGTGCAGACCGGGCCCATCCTGCTGGGCTTCACGGCGCTGGCGGCGCTGTTGTGCGCGGTGATCACGCGCATCGTCATCGTCACGGCGCTGAGCTATGGGCTGTCGCGCTATGCGCTGGAGATGGTGGTGCGCGTGCTGGTGATCGAGCTGATCCCGCTGACGGCCGCGCTGTTCGTGGCCATGCGCTGCACCATTCCCAACGGCACGCTGATTGCGCAGCTGCGCGCGCGGGGCCAGCTCCAGGCCTGGCAGGAGCGCGGCTCCGATCCGCTGCGCATGGCCCTGGTGCCACGCGCGGCCGGTGGCGTGTTTGCCTCGGTCACGCTGGCCGTGCTCAGCTGCGTGGTGGCCCTGGTCACCGTCTACCTGAGCGTCTATGGCTTCACGCTGGCGGGCCTGCCCGGCTACACGCGCATCTTCGGCCAGATCTTCACGCCGGCCGTGACCCTGGTCTTCGTGCTCAAGACCTGGTTCTTCAGCCTCACCGTGGCCATCATGCCCATGGCCTCGGGCCTGTATGCGCCGCTGCGGCGCCATCGGCTCGGCGGCGCGGCGCTGGGCGGCTTTGCGCGCATGTTTGCCGTGCTGCTGGTGATCGAGGTGATCTCGCTCATGGGCAACTACTACTGAGCACGCCCGCTGAACTCCACGAACCCCACATGCACGGCAAGGCCCGTGCCAGAACAAGGAATGCCATGACCGATACGCGGCGCACGCCGCCAGACCCCTGGGACGGCGAGGAAATCGAGGCCCTCAAGCCCGTGGCGCACCTGCGCGCCAAGGCGGCGAGCCTGCTGCTGTTCACGCTGGTGCTGATTCTTGGATCGGCCCTGTACCTGCTGTACTCGCGCGGCGTGTTCGACGCCACGCAGCGCCTGGTGCTCACGGCCGACGACTCCGAGGGTGTGAGCGTGGGCATGGACATGACCTTCTCGGGCTTTCCGATCGGGCGCGTGCGCCGCATCGAACTGGCCGAGGACGGCAATGTGCGCATCCTCATCGACGTGCCGCGCAAGGACGCGCACTGGCTGCGCGAGTCCAGCGTCTTCACCCTGGTCAAGGGGCTGGTGGGCGGCACCACCATCAAGGCCTACAGCGGCATCCTCAGCGATCCGCCGCTGCCCGACGAGGCCGTGCGCCCCGTGCTGCGCGGCGATGCCACGGCCGAGCTGCCGCAGATCATGTCCACGGCCAAGGAAGTGCTGGGCAACATCGCCCAGCTCACCGCGCCGGACTCGGCCCTGGGTGGGTCGCTGACCGAGCTGCGCGGCCTGGCCGGCCGGGCCCAGGGGCCGGGCGGCGTGCTGGGCGTGGTCATGGGCAGCGAGCAGGAGGCGCGCAAGGTCACGGCCCTGCTGGACCGCGCCAACGCCACGCTGGCCCGCATGGAGCGCATGGTGGCGCGGGCCGACAGCCAGGTGTTCGACGCCGGCGGCGTCATGCCCGAGGTGCGTTCCACCGTGGTGCAGCTCAACGGCCTGCTGGCCGACACGCGCCGCACGCTGGGCAAGGTGGACGCCGTGCTGGCCGAGGCCCAGGCCGTGGGCTCCAATGCGCGCGAGGCCACGGCCGACCTGGGTGCCCTGCGCGCCGAGGTGGAGGGCAACCTGCGCCGCCTGGAAGGCGTGCTGGCCGACCTGCAACGCAAGTGGCCGTTTGCCCATCAACCGGAGTTGAAGCTGCCATGAGTGCTGCCGCCAAGAAACTTTCTGCCGCAACCCTCCTGGCGCGCCATGCCGCCGCCGGCGCCGTGCTGACCCTGGTGCTGGCCGGCTGCAGCAGCCGCCCGCCCGCACCGGACTGGGCGCTCAATGCCGAATCTGCGTCCCAGCGCGCATCCACCGCCTACCTGGAAGGCCGCCAGCGCGTGCAGGCCCTGGAATGGGACAAGGCCCGCGCCGAAGTGGCCGCCACGGGCCGCACCGACCTGGCCGCGCGTCTGGAGCTGATGCGCTGCGCGGCCCAGGTGGCCAGTCTCGAATGGGACGACTGCCCCGGCTACCAGGCGCTGGCGCCCGATGCCGCGCCGGCCGAGGCCGCCTATGCGCGGTATCTGCAAGGCAAGTCCCGGCCCGAAGACATTGCGCTATTGCCAGAATTGCAGCGCCCCGTGGCACAGGCGCTGCTGGGCGGGTCTGCGTTGGCGTTGGCCGCCGTGGGCGCCATCAAGGAACCGCTGCCCCGGCTGGTGGCGGCCGGCGCGGCCTTGCGGGCGGGGGCGGCACAGCCGCAGTTGCTGGAGCTGGGTGCCGAGACCGCCTCGGCCCAGGGCTGGCGCCGTGCGGTGATGGCCTGGCTGCTGCTGCAGGCCAGGGCCCATGATCAGGCGGGCGAGGTGGACAAGGCCCAGGCCGTCAGGCGCAGGCTGGCGCTGCTGGAGAAGACGGCCAGCGGTGGGGGCGCATCGGCAGGTACATCAACCGGCACATCGGCCGGCAAATGAAAACAGCGCCAGTCCGCAAGGGATGGCGCTGAGCAGGCATTTGCAGGCGCTTGCAGGGCCTACATCGACGACAGCAGGGCGCCCGGGTCTTTTTGCAGCAAGGTGTCTGCGGCCGGGGCGGCGCTGTCCAGCCACAAGGTGGCAACGCTGGCGGCGACGGCAAGCAATACCGTGGCGGTGAAGGCAATGAAGGGATGACGTCCGAAGGGGCTGGGTCTGCGCATGGTGCACCTCCTGTCTGGCAGCGCAGGCAGAGCATGGGGCTGGGCCTGGACTCCATTGCACACCGGATTGCGCAGCGTGGCTGTCGGACAATCGCTTTCTCTCTTGACGTTCGTGAAAAAAGCGGTGGGAGAAATTCCCTATCGATCTTCAGAAGGCCGAAAAAAAAGCGAGGCAGGGCCTCGCTGAAAGTTCGGGACGTAAGTCCCCGGCCCGTGCTGGCAGGCCAGGCGTCGCCTTAGAAACGGTGGCGGATACCCGCGATCAGGCTGGTGCCCGACTTCAGGTCCGTGATGCGGTCGTGCATCAGCACGGTGTACACATCGGTGCGCTTGGACAGGTAGTGGTCGTAGCCCAGGCTGGCCGTGGTGCGCGTGGAGTCCACGGCGCCGATCTCGGCCTTGGTGCGGGCCAGGGCGGCCTTGATGGTGCCGGCGCTGCTCACGGGCACGTCCAGGCCCAGCGAGTAGGTGCTGTTCTTGCGGTCCAGGTCCTTGACCTTGGCCTGGCCATAGGTCGCGTACAGCTTGGCCACTTCGAAGTTGTAGGTGCCGCCCAGCATCCAGTCGGTCTTGGTGGGCATGACGGCCAGGCTCACGGGGTTGCTGATCTGGGCGCGCTCGTAGAAGGCCACCAGGCTCAGCGGGCCGCCGAAGTACATGGCGTTCACGCCGATGTTCTTCTTGCCGGAGTCGCCGCCCTTTTCACCGAACTGGTAGTGGACGTTGGCCTGCAGGCCGCCGAACTTGGGCGTGCTGTAGACGATCTGGTTGCTCCAGCCGGTGTCCGACGGCGTGGTCAGGTTGGCCGAGCCCCAGGCTGCCGTGCCCACGTTGGCGTGCAGCACCAGCGGGGAGATGGTGAAGGAGTCGCCGAAGGGGTTGGTCAGGATGGTGGGCAGGAAGTTGGGCGCCATGCCGCGGCCCAGGCGCACCGTGCCGAAGCCGCCGGACAGGCCGACGTTGGCATCGCGCGAGAAGTACGGGTCGCCGTCGAAGCGGCCGGGGCTGCCGGTGTCCACGCGCATGAAGGCCGTCAGCTGGAAATCGACCTTCAGGCCGCCGCCCAGGTCTTCCTGGCCCTTCATGCCCCACCAGGAGGTGGTCATGCCGCCCGAACCCACGACGCCCTTGCCGCTGGCGTCGCCAGCCATGCGCATGGAGCCGGCATAGGCGTCCACCAGGCCCGTCAGCTGGACCGAGCTTTGGGCGTGTGCAGCGCCGGCGCAGGCCAGTGCAGCGGCCAGTGCGATGAAGGAACGTTTCATGTTGAGGAGTCTTTCATTGTTGGATAGTGGAAACGGTTGGCCAGTGCTGTGACCGGGGCAGACGATGAGGCAAACGCCCTGGGCGGGCTATGTGGCAAACCTGGGACAGTGGCGTTTTCGCATCAGGGTCCGGCCGGTGTCGGCGTGCCTTTGCGGTGCGCGCGCGAGGCAGTCCAGACTGGCTAAGCCGCGTATTACAACGCATCCCAGCCATTGCACCGGCCAGAAAGTGGTGTCTTTGACACAGTTATGACGAAACTTAATTTGTGTTTTGCACTCTCGCGGCTTGAACGCTGCCGTGCACTGGGTTGGGGCCGGGGCACCAGGCCTGTGCAGCAGGTCCTTGCAAGAGGGCTCAAAGGTCAATTCAGGGCTCCTTGTTCGTCGGTTGGAGGAAGATTTCCGCCTGTTGCCAGGCCTGTGGCTGCAACTGATTGCAAACGGCGTGCCAGCCTGCAACCCGGCCACCGGCCTCCACGGGGGGCCATGAGCCGGGCATGTGTTTGCAGACGTGTCAGACTCGCGCCCATGTCCGAATCCACCCTGCTCGTTGCCGATGACCACCCGCTGTTCCGCGCTGCGGTGATCCATGTGCTGCGCGAGGCCCTGCCGCAGTTCGCCGTGCTGGAGGCCGCAAGCGCTGCGACCCTGGGGGCGGCGCTGCAGCAGCACCCCGAGATCGAACTGGTGCTGCTGGACCTGGCCATGCCGGGCGCGCGCGGCTTCTCCGCGCTGCTGCATGTGCGCGGCGAGTACCCCGACATTCCGGTGGTGGTGATCTCATCCAACGACCATCCGCGCGTGATCCGCCGTGCCCAGCAGTTCGGTGCCGCGGGCTTCATTCCGAAATCGGCGCCGGCCGAGGCCATAGGCACGGCCCTGCAGGAAGTGCTGGACGGCGGCAGCTGGTTCCCGCCCATGGCCGCCGAGCGCTCCGAGGCCGACGCCGCGCTGGCCGCGCGGCTGGCCCAGCTCACGCCCCAGCAGTTCCGCGTGCTGCTGTGCCTGGCCGACGGCCTGCTCAACAAACAGATCGCCCATGAACTGGGGCTGGCCGAGAACACCGTCAAGGTGCATGTGACGGCCATTCTCAAGAAGCTGGAGTGCTACAGCCGCACGCAGGCTGCCGTGCTGGTCAAGAGCCTGGAGAACGACGGCACGGCCTGAACTCCATGCCGCGGCGTGCCGTGTCCCTACCGGTGGCGCAGCAGCATCTGGCTCATGAGCGCACGCAGTGCGGGCGGGCGCACGGGCTTGGCCAGAAAGCCCCAGCCGCGCTCGGCCGCCTGGCGGCGCAGCATGCTGTCGCGCTCGGCCGTGACCAGGATCACGGGCGGCGACTGGCCCCAGCGCTGGCACAGCTGCGCGTAGACATCGGGGCCGTGCAACTGGCCCAGGCGCACATCGAGCAGCACCAGTTGCGGCGCTTCGCCGGGCGCGGCCAGCGCCAGCGCCTCGGCCGGGCCGCCGGCCAGCGGCACGCTGCAGCCCCAGCGCTGCAGCAGGGCGCGCATGGCGGTGCAGGACTGGGGATCGTCCTCCACATACCAGGCGTTCATGCCCTGCAGCGGTGCATCCTGGTCCGGGTCGCCGGTCTGCGCGCTTGCGGCGATCTGCGGCACGGCGCCCGGGTCGCCCAGCGGCACGCAGACCCAGAACACGCTGCCCCGGCCCAGTTGCGAGCGCAGGCCGATCTCATGGCCCAGCAGCCGGCCCAGGCGCTCGACGATGGCCAGGCCCAGCCCGGCGCCACGGTCGTCGCCATGGCCCTCGTCCAGGCGGCGGAATTCCTCGAAGATCTCGTGCTGCAGGCTCTCGGGAATGCCCGGTCCCTGGTCGTGCACCTCGATGCGCAACTGCTGGCCCTGGCGCCGGCAGCCGATGACGATGCGGCCCTGGCGCGTGTAGCGTATGGCGTTGGACAGGAAGTTCTGCAGGATGCGGCGCAGCAGGGCCTCGTCGCTGCGCACCACGCAGCGCGTGTCCACCGCGCTCAGGCGCAGGCCCCGGCTTTCGGCCAGGATGCCGAAGTTGTGGCGCATGACCTGCAGCAGCGGGCCCAGCGCGAAGTCGCGCACGCGCACCTCCAGCTGGCCCGATTCCATGCGCGAGATGTCCAGCAGGCTGCCCAGGATGGCGTCCTGCGCGGCCAGGGCGCCGTCGATGCTGTCGGCCACGTGGCGGCCCGCCTCGTCATGCAGATGGCTGCGCAGCAGGGAGCTGAACATGCGCGCGGCGTTCAGCGGCTGCAGCAGGTCGTGCACGGCGGCGGCCACGAAGCGTGTCTTGTAGCGGTTGGCCTGCTCGGCCTCGCGCTTGGCCTCGGCCAGGTCGCGCGTGCGCTCGGCAATGCGCTGCTCCAGCGCATCGGCCAGCGAGCGCAGCTCGCGCGCGGCGTTCTTGTAGCTGGTGATGTCGGCATAGCTGGTGACGAAGCCGCCGTCGGGCAGCGGGTTGCCGCGGATCTCCAGCACCGTGCCGTCGTCCTTGGTGCTTTCGCGCAGGTGCGGGCTGCCGCTGCGCAGATGCTGCAGCCGCCGGTGGATGGCCTCTTCGATGGGGCCGGGCCCCAGCAGGCCGCGCCGGGCGTTGTACCGAAACAGGTTCTCTATGGGCTGGCCCGTGCGCAGCAGTTCGGAGGGAAAGCGGAACAGCTCCACGTAGCGCGAGTTCCAGGCCACCAGGTTGAGGTCGGCATCGATCACCACCACGCCCTGGGGCAGGTGCTCCAGGCTGCGGCTCAGGCCCGTGTCGGCCTGGCGCGCGGCCTGGACGATGCCGTCCTGGGCCGTCCGCAGCTCCTGGGCATGCTGGCGCAGCACGGTCTCCAGCTCCAGGCGGCTGCGCAGGCGCAGCGCGGCCAGCCGCCTGCGCTGGCGCACGAACAGCACCAGCATGCCCAGGGCCAGCCAGCCGCCCGCAGCGGCCGCCGCCGCCCAGCGGCTGGCCACGGTGCTGGCCTGCGTGTCATGCAGCAGGTGCAACTGCCAGTCGCTGCCGGGCAGGGGCAGGGTCTGCCACAGCGTGGTGCCGGGCAGGGCGGGTTCCTGCATCTGCACCAGGCGGCTGCCTTGCTCCAGGCCCTGGCGCACCCGGTAGCGCATGGGGTGCAGTTCCTGGTCGATGTACTGGCGCGTGGCGGCCAGGTCCGCCTCGTCGGCGGGGCTCAGGGGTGACAGCAGGCGGTAGCGCCAGTCGGGCTGGCTGGCCAGGAAGACCACGCCGTGCTCGTCCGAGGCCATGACCACGTCAGGCGTCTGCAGCCATTCGCGCTCCAGCTCCAGCAGCGCGATCTTGATCACCACCAGGCCCGCGACGGCGTTGTGCTCGTCCAGGATGGCCTGCGACAGGAAGTAGCCTGGCACGCCCGTGGTCAGGCCAATGCCGTAGAAGCGTCCGCTGCCGCGCGACAGCGCCTGCTGCACATAGGGCCTGAAGCTGTAGTCCACGCCCACGTTGCTGCGCGTCTCGCGCCAGTTGCTGGCGGCCAGGGCCGTGCCGTGGCGGTCGATCAGGGTCAGCGTGGACGACTGGCTGGCGCCGTTGGCCTGCTCCAGCTTGCGGTTGAGGGCATCGACCTCGGCGGCGGACAGCGGGTGGGTGAGGGCGGCGCGCAGCTGCGCATCCAGCGCCAGCACCTCGGGCAGGGTTCGGTAGCGGTCTATGCGCTGGCCCAGGGCCTGGGCGTAGAGGCTGAGCTGGCGCTGCACGCTTTCGGCCTCGCCGCGCAGGGCACGGTGGTAGACCAGCTCCCCGGCCAGCAGCATGCAGGCGAGCATGCCGCCGAACAGCAGCAGCAGGGTCCAGAAGGAACGGCGTGAAGGGCGTCGAACGGGTTGGGGCATGGTGGTCTGGACCCGATTGGGCGCCAGCTTGGTGCCTTCCAGGGGCGGGAAGGGGTTGGGGATTACCCTGATTCTGCGTCCATTCTCCCTGGGAGAGCGCCTGCGCCTAATACCAATAGGTTATCGGCGCCGGAGGATGCCAGCGGTACAACCTGCACCTTCCCGCAACTTGCCGCACCTCGGTGGTGCGTCAACCCCACAGAAATCCTGCCGGAGCCGCACCATGCATGCCGTCCCCACCCACGCCGCCAGCCCCGAGCGGCTGCCCTTCTACCGCCAGCTGTATTTCCAGGTGGTGGTCGCCATCGTGGCGGGCGTGCTGCTCGGCCACTTCGAGCCCCAGTACGCCGAGCAGTTCAAGCCGCTGGGCGACGCCTTCATCAAGCTGGTGAAGATGATCATCGCGCCGGTGATCTTCCTGACCATCGTCACCGGCATTGCGGGCATGACGCACCTGCGCACCGTGGGCCGCGTGTTCCTCAAGGCCATGGCCTACTTCCTGTTCTTCTCCACGCTGGCCCTGGTGGTCGGCATGGTGGTGGCGCACGTGGTGCAGCCCGGCGCGGGCATGAACATCAACCCGGCCGACCTGGACCAGGCCGCCGTCAAGGGCTATGTGGCCAAGTCGCACGAGCTGACGCTCACCGGCTTTGCCATGGACATCATCCCCAAGACGCTGGTCAGCCCCTTCGTGGGCGACAACATCCTGCAGGTGCTGTTCGTGGCCGTGCTGTTCGGCATCTCGCTGGCCATGGTCGGCGACGCCGGCAAGCCCGTGCTCAACTTCCTGGAGGCGCTGACGGCCCCCGTGTTCAAGCTGGTCGGCATCCTGATGAAGGCTGCGCCGCTGGGCGCCTTCGGCGCCATCGCCTTCACCATCGGCAAGTTCGGCCTGGGTTCGCTGGTCAACCTGGCCTGGCTGGTGGGCTCGTTCTACATCACCTCGCTGCTCTTCGTGGTCGTGGTGCTGGGCTTCGTGGCGCGGCTGTGCGGCTTCTCGGTGCTCAAGCTGGCACGCTACCTGAAGGCCGAGCTGCTGCTGGTGCTGGGCACCTCGTCCTCGGAATCGGCCCTGCCTTCGCTGATGCAGAAGATGGAGCGCGCCGGCTGCGGCAAGTCCGTCGTGGGCCTGGTCGTGCCCACGGGCTACTCCTTCAACCTGGACGGCACCAACATCTACATGACGCTGGCCGCGCTGTTCATCGCCCAGGCCACCAACACCCACCTGACCCTGGGCCACGAGATCGCGCTGCTGCTGGTGGCCATGCTCAGCTCCAAGGGCGCTGCCGGCGTGACCGGCGCGGGCTTCATCACGCTGGCCGCCACGCTGGCCGTGGTGCCCGAGGTGCCGGTGGCGGGCATGGCCCTGATCCTGGGCGTGGACCGCTTCATGAGCGAGTGCCGCTCGCTGACCAACTTCATGGGCAACGCCGTGGCCACCGTGGTGGTCTCGCGCTGGGAAAACGAGCTGGACTACAGCAAGCTCAACGCCGCCCTGGACGGAGAGCCTGTGCAGGCCCTGCCTTCCAAGGCCGCCGTGGCCAAGGCCTGAGAACGCCCTGGCCAGGGCAAGGGCCGGCAACGGCCCCTGCCTGCCCCACCGCTGCGCCACCCCAGGGTGGCGCTTTGCTTTGTCTACTCGCCTGCCAAGCTGCCGGGCGCGGCGGACGAGCGCAGCGACAGCTCCAGCCGGTAGGCCAGGGCCACGAAAAGGCTTTGCGCCAGCCCCATGGCCGCCGTCAGCGCGCGAAAGCCGAAGGTGGCGCTGTCCTGCACGATCAGGGCCGCCTCGGCCTCGCGCGCAATGGGGCTCATGCGGCTGTCGGTCATGGCGATCAGGTGGGCGCTGCGCTGCCTGGCCCACTGCGCCACCTGCACGGTTTCGTCCGCATAGGGCATGAAGGAAATGGCGATCATCACGTCGCCGCTGCGCACCGACCGGATCTGCCCCTGCTGCATGCTGCCCAGCGCGCTGAACAGGCCTATGCGCTTGTCGGTGTGTTGCAGCGCATATTCCAGATACACGGCCACGGGAAACGAGCGGCGCGAGCCGGCGATCCAGATCGCCTGCGTGCCGGCCAGCAGCTCCACCGCCCGGTCGAATGCCTGACCGTCCAGGTTCTGGCGCAGCTGCTGCATGCCGGCCATGCCGCCTTTGAGGAATTCGTCGGCAATCTGCACGGGCTCCAGGGCGGCGGGGCCGGCCTCGACCATGTCGCGCACGCGCAGCTCATAGGCGCGGCCCGGCGCGATCTGCTCGGCAAGGCCTTCGCGGAACAGGCGCTGCATCTCGGAAAAACCCGAGAGCCCGAAATGCTTGGCAAACCGTACGACGGCCGAGGGCTGCACACCACATTGCGCGGCAAGGGACTGTATGCCTTGCAGGCCGAGCTGGTCGCGGTGGACCTCGATGTGGCGGGCAATGGCCTTGAGCTGCCGGCTCAGGCCATCGTATTCCTGGGCAATCTGCTGCAGGAGTCGGTCCACGGATGCGGGGGGCGGCGGGGAAGGGCTCATCGCAGGCGGGCCGGTGGGCGATCCCGGGGCAAGGGATCGACTGATTTCTGGATGGGCCATGATGCCATGGCGATCCCCGGGTCCCGGGCCGCTGGCGGCTCAGGCGGGGCATGGCATTCCCTAGCAGTAGTCCACCCAGATCCCGCCGGCATCGGCCGAGCGCACGCAGTTCTCCACCCAGCGCACGCCCTCGATGCCAGCGTGGATGTCCGGATGGAGGATGGTTTGCAGCGCCTCGCGATCGCGCCTGTCCGTGGCCTCCATCGCCAGCGCGAAGCGGTGGTAGAGGTTGGACCATGCCTCGAACAGGCCTTCCGCATGGCCTGCGCTGATGCGGTCTTCCTGCAGCGCGGCGGGGTGCAGATAGCCCATGCCGCGATCGAGCACCTGCGCCGGCTGGCCCTGGACTTCGTGGCGCAGCTGGTTGGGGTGTTCGTCCCACCATTCGAGGCTGGCCCTGGCGCCGATGACGCGCAGCTTGTGCCCATGCATGGAGCCGCTGTTGACCGCGCAGGCCCACAGGCAGCCCATGGCGCCGCCCTGGTACTGCATGAGGGTGAAGGCGTTGTCCTCCAGCGGGGCGCGGCTGCTGACGAAGCTCTGCCGGCTGCACATCAGCCGCTCGATCTTCAGCCCCGGCAGCATCACCTGGGAAAGGTACAGCGGATGCGTGCCAATGTCGCCCAGCACATAGCTGGGGCCGGCAAAGGCCGGGTCCATGCGCCAGCGCGCGGCGGGGCTGGACTGCTCCACCGCCTCGCTGTGAAAGCCGTGCGAGAACTGCATCTGCACGATGCGGATGTCACCCAGCTCGCCCCGCGCGATCATCTCGCGCGCCTGGGCGATGAGCGGGTGGCCGGCATAGCCGTAGGCCACGCCGACCATGCGGTTCCTGGCAAGAGACAGCTCCAGCAGCTCCTTGGCCTCGGCCGTGGTGAAGCACAGCGGTTTCTCGCAGACCACGTGCAGGCCTGAGAGCAGGGCGGCCTTGCAGATCTCGAAATGGGTGTTGTTGGGCGTGGCGATGGATACCGCGCGAATGCCGTCCGGGCGGCCGGCCTCGGCCTCGAACATCGCCCGGTAGTCGGCGTAGCAGCGCTGCACGTCCACGCCCAGTTGTTCGCCGAACCGGCGCCCGCGCGCGGCATCGATGTCGAACGCCCCGGCCACGAGCCGGAAATTGTGGTCGCGCAGCGCCGCCGACCGGTGCACATGGCCGATCTGGCTGTTGTGTCCGCCGCCGACCATGCCCCAGGCAATCGGGCGGCCGGGCAGAAGGGTTCCGTCGATCATGGTGTCCACCTTTGTGTTGCGTCTTCAGCAAAAGCGTCTTCAGCAAAAACCTGTGCGGGCCAGGAAGGCGCGGCTGGCGGCCACGTCGGGCAGGCTGGCACCCGCATTGCGCGGGTCGCGCTCCTGCTCCACCGTGATGCAGCCTGCATAGCCGATCTCCCGTAGCGTGGCGCCTATGGCCGGATAGTCGAGCACGCCTTGGCCGATGGGGCACATCACGCCCCGGGCGCAGGCGTCGAAGAACGCAATGCGCTCGCCCATCACCTGCCCGTACACCTGGGCGTCTATGTCCTTGAAATGCACGTATTCCAGCCGTGCCGCATGCCGGCGCAGCCAGCTTGCCGGGTCCATGCCGCTGTAGTGCAGGTGGCCGGTATCCAGGCACAGTCCGGCGGCCTGCGCCGGCACGTCGGCGGCGATGCGGTCGATCTCGTCGGCAAATTCGATGTAGCCGCCCGCATGCGGATGGATCACCGCGCGCACGCCGAAGCCGCTCCAGGCAAGGTGCGCTATCTGGCGGATGTGATCGACCATGGCGGCCCAGCGTGCATCGGACAGGCGCGGGGCGCGGTCCGGGTGCCCGGCCTCGAAGTCGCGCTCGGGGTGGCCCCAGTCCATCACCACGAGATAGGGCGCCGGGTAGCGTTGCCCGGCTGCAGCGGCCGGCCTGGGAAGCTGGCTGATGAGTCCGCAGATCTCGCGAGTCTGGCGCAGCAGCTGCGGCAGCCGGGCCGGCGAGACGAGATCGTCGAAGATCGTACCGGCGGTGATGCACAGGCGCCGCTGCGTGAATTCCGTGCGTACCAGGGCCGCCTCGAGCGGGATGTAGCCGCAGGGGCCGAGTTCCATGCCCCGAAAGCCCGCCTCGCAGGCCTCGTCCAGCACCTGGCGCCAGGGCGGCAGGTGCGGGTTGTCCACGTTGTCCACGCCCCAGCAGCAGGGCGCGCAGCCAATGGTCAGGGTCGCTGTCATGGTCGCAGTCATGGCGTCAGGGGCTCAGGGCTGGTAGAACGCCGGGCGCGCTGCGCTCGCCATGCGCTCTATCGCGCCGGAGGACTGCGCCAGCAGGCAGGCATCGGCGGCCACTGCGGCGGCGTAGCCGTCCCAGGCCGAGGGACCTGTCAGTTGCCGGTCGCGCACGCCGTCGATGAAGGCCTGCAGCTCCGCGTCGTAGGCGGCGATGAAGCGCTGCTTCCAGTCGGTCAGCAGGGGCGTGCAGCTGCTGGCCGCGCGCTTCATGGGCACGGCCGCAGGCTCCGGCAGGCGCGCGATGCCCGTCTCGCCCACCACTTCGCACTGGATGTCGTAGCCGTACCGGCAGTTGACGAATACCTCCACGTCGATGCGCACACCGCCCACGGTCTCCAGCAGGATGATCTGCGGATCGTTCAGATGCGGCAATGCGTGGCGCGTCTTCCTGGGGAACACCACCTGGGCGCTGGCGTAGTCGTCGTCCAGCAGCCAGCGCAGGACATTGAGCTCGTGGATCAGCGTGTCGGTGATGGCCATGCTGGTGGTGTAGCCCCCGTCCACCGTGGGATTGCGGTGCGCGCAGTGCACCATCAGGGGCGCGCCAATCTCGCCGGCGGCGATGACATGGCGCAGCGCACGGTAGCCCGCGTCGTAGGGGCGCATGAAGCCGACCTGCACCAGGCGCCGGCCCTGCGCCACCTCCGCTTGCACGATGCGCATGCAGCCTGCGGCGGTCACCGCCAGCGGCTTTTCACAGAACACGGGCTTGCCGTGGGCGATGGCCTCCAGCACCAGTTCCTCGTGCGAGGGACCCCAGGAGGTGACCAGCACCGCCTGCACCTGTGGCGCAGCGATCAGTGCCCGGCCGCTGTCCATGATCTCGATGGCCGGATCATGTCCGGCCACCACGTCCCGCGCCTGCTGCGCATCGATGTCTGTCACCGCCACCACCCGGGCGCCCGACAGCACCCGGGAGATCCTGCGGATGTGGTCTTGTCCGATGGCTCCGCAGCCTATGGCTCCGATCTGCAGCGTCATATGGTTCCCTTCTTTCAAAGCAATGAATGGCGGATGAAGTCCATGCTCTGGCGCAGCAGGGCTTCGTTGCTGTCCGCGTCCGTGATCCGGGCCGCGAACGGCTCGAACGAGACCGGGCCGCCATAGCCGCGATCGAGCAGTTCTCGCAACTGGGCGATGTTGCCCAGGCGGTCTCCTTCGCCGACCAGCACGCGGTGGCCGTCGCGCATCTGGCCGTCTTGGAGCCGGTGGTCCTCGACGCCCGAGACATGCACCAGCCCGGTCAGGTCGGGAAAGAAGATGTCTTCGCCGGCCAGGTAGTGGTGGAAGCTGTCGTGCACCAGCCTGAAGTGGCGTTCGCCGGCTGCGCCGTAGATCGCCTCGACGGCATCGGACTTGCGGCGCAGCGCGCACTCGGCAAAGCCCAGGGGCTCGACCAGTCCCTGCACGCCATGGCCATCGAGGAGGGGGCGCAGCTGCCTGAGGGCATGCACCAGGTCGCGCCGCTGCTGGCCGGGCGTGCGCGGGTCGGCCCTGTCGTTCAACGGGCACATGACCAGGGCCCGGGCGCCGCAGTCACGCGCATACGCCGCCAGCGCGCGCGCCTTGCGCTCCAGGCCGGCGTCGAAAACGTCGAAGGGATACAGCGCGTTGATGGACACGATGGTGATGCCGGCCTGCCGCGCCGCGGCCTGGATGGCGGCGGGCGCCGTGCCGTCGCAGGTCTCGGCATGGGACAGGTCGTTGCGGATCTCGATGGCCGACACGCCCAGGCGCCGGCACATGGCCAGGTAGCCGGCAAACGGCATGCGAGAGGCGCTGATGCGGTTGATGGCGAAATGGATGGGATTCGTCATGGGCCGGGACTCGGGTGGGAAGCGGTGGTCAGGGGCGCAAAGCGGTCCGGGAAATGCCTTTCCAGCTGTTGCTGTATCTGTTGGCGCATGAAGCGGCTGGATTCGGCCGCACGCTCTTCCCAGGCGAACACGCAGGACGACAGAACGCCGTCGAAGCCGGCGCTGCCCAGCGTGCCGAAGAACAGGTCCCAGTCGATCTCGCCCTGTCCCATGTCCAGGTGCTGGTGCACGCGGATGTGGTGCGAGCCCGGCGGGTTGACGATGTAGCGCAGCTGGCTGCTCTTCCTGTGGTCGAAGGTGTCGGCCACGCGCACATGGGCCAGCAGCGGCGCGGCTTCGCGCAGCATGGCGGCCATGTCGCCGCCGTAGTGGAAGGTGTGCGGGGCGATATAGGACAGCCGCAGCGCCTTCGAGCCCATGTTCCTCACGATGTCCATGGCCGGCTGCAGCTGCTCTATCCAGTCCTCCGGATGCGGCTCCACGGACAGCGTGATGCCTTCGCGCTCCAGGATGGGCAGCAGCTCGTCCATGGAGCGGAACCAGGCGGCCTCGCACATCTCCTTCGGATTCGCGCCGGCAGGACCGTTCACCGAGCGCTCGGGCGAGGCTCCACGGCCGAACTCCGAGACCATCAGCGCGCACTCCATCTCGATGGCCACCTCGATGGCCTTCTTCCAGCAGCGCATCGCCCATTGCCGTTCGTCCTCGAACGGGCTGGCCCAGCGGTACATGGGCTGCAGCGATGCCAGTGCCACGCCGCTGGCGCGCATGGCCTGGCGGAATGCGGCCATGCGCTCCTTGGTGGCGCGCGGCATCACCCACCAGTCCAGGAAATCGCTGCGCGGCGACAGCTCGATGTGCGCATAGCCCAGTTCGGCCACGGCCTGCGGCAGCCGGTCCAGCGGCTCGTGCCGGATCATGTAGGGATCGAGGGCGATTTTCATGGTGTCTGCCTGCAGGGCGCGCCGTCAGCGCCGCGCCTTCTTGTTGCGGTACTGGTCGGCGACCACGGCCGCGACGATGATGGCGCCCTTGACCATCTCCTGGTAGTAGGCGTCGATGCGGATGAAGGTGAAGCCCGAGGTCATGACGCCCAGGATCAGCACGCCGATCACCGTGCCGGTGATGCGGCCCATGCCGCCGGCCAGCGAGGTGCCGCCGATCACCACGGCGGCAATCGCATCGAGCTCGTACATGACACCCATGCCCGACTGGCCCGAGATGGCCCGCGCCGCCGTCACCGTGCCGGCGATGCCGCCGAGCAGGCCGGCAATCATGTAGACCCAGACCAGATGCCGCTGCACGTTGATGCCCGAAACCACGGCTGCCTGGCGGTTGGAGCCGATGGCATAGGTGAATTTGCCGAAGCGCGTATGGCGCAGCACCACGTGGAAGACGGCGGCGAGCACCAGAAAGATGATCACCGGATGGGCGCCGGAGCCGATCGCTGCGAAGTCGTCGGTCAGCATGGAGACGGGCGTGCCGTTGGTGAACCACTTGGCAAAGCCGCGTGCGGCCACCATGGTGCCCAGCGTGGCGATGAAGGGCGGAATGCCCGTGAAGGCGATCAGCGAGCCGTTGAGCAGGCCGACCATCAGGCCCACGCACATGCCGGCCGCCACCGGCCAGACCACGGGCAGGTCGGTCAGCTGCGGGAACACGGCACGCGGAAAGTCGGACACCTGTGCCAGGCTGGCGGACACCACGGCGGTGGCGGCCACCACCGAGCCCGACGACAGGTCGATGCCGCCGGTGATGATGACGAGGTTGACGCCCACGGCGATGATGCCGATCACCGCCATCTGCAGCACGATGATCTGCAGCCGCTCGGCGTTGAGCAAAAAGCTCTGGCCCACGGTGAGCCAGCCGGCCGCCTCGAAGAACAGTGCAATGCCCAGCAGCACCAGAAAGATGCTCAGTTCCGGCGGCCGCCTGGCCCGGTGCAGCGGGCCGGTGCCCGGGCCGGGCGGGGAGGGGGCCTGCGAAATCGATGGGGTATTGCTCATCTTGCCTGTCTCCGCTTGGGGTCCCCGGCTCAGCGGGAAGCCAGTTCCATGATCCGTACCTGGTCTGCGTCCCTGCGCTCGACGATGCCCGTCATGCGTCCCTCATGCATGACCAGGATGCGGTCGCTCATGCCCAGCACTTCGGGCATCTCCGAGGAAATCATCAGCACGGCCGCGCCCTCGGCGGCCAGCGTGCCGACAAGGCGGTGGATCTCGGCCTTGGCGCCGACATCGATGCCGCGCGTGGGCTCGTCGAGGATGAGGATGCGGGGCCGCGTCAGCAGCCAGCGGCCGATCAGCAGCTTTTGCTGGTTGCCGCCCGACAGGTTCTGTATCTGTTCATGCAGGCCGGGCGACTTGATGCGCAGCGTGCGCGCCATGTGCTCGCAGTCGCGGCGCAGCGCAGCCCGCTCGACGAAGCCGCACTTCACATGGCGGCTGCTCAGCACCCCCATCTCCATGTTGGCCTGCAGGTCCAGGCCCGTGAAGCAGCCGGTGTCCTTGCGGTCCTCGGTGAGAAAGGCCATGCCGTGCCGCATGGCCTGCGCGGGCGAGTCGATCTTCACCGGCCGGCCGTCGATGCGGATCTCGCCGCTGGTGGCGGGCACCACGCCGAACAGCGCCTCGGCCAGATTGGAGCGCCCGGAGCCCACGAGGCCGGCCACGCCCAGGATTTCCCCGGCGCGCAGCTCGAAGCCCAGGCCGCTGAACACGCCCTGCACGCCCAGCCCGTCCACGGACAGCACCACGTCGCCCAGGGCCACGTCCGGCTTGGGGAACATCTGTGTGATCTCGCGCCCCACCATCATGCGGATGATGTCGTCGCGCGTGACGTCGGCGGCCGCATGCGTGCCTATGTAGCGGCCATCATGGAACACCGAGAACTCGTCGGCGATCTCGAACAGCTCGTTCATCTTGTGCGTGATGTAGACGATGCCTTTGCCCTGGCTGCGCAGGTGGCCGATGATGCGAAACAGGTGCTCCACCTCCCTGTCGGTGAGCGCGGACGTGGGCTCGTCCATGATCAGCACCTCGGAGTCGAAGGACACGGCCTTGGCGATCTCCACCATCTGGCGGCTGGCCACGGTCAGCGTGCGCACCTCGGCCCCGGGATCGATGCCGATGGCCAGCCGGTCGAACAGCGCCTGCGTGCGCTGGCGCAGCTGGCGGTGGTCGACCAGGCCGAGGCGGTTGAGCGGCTCGCGGCCAATCCAGATGTTCTCGGCCACGCTCATGCCGGGCATGAGGTTCAGCTCCTGGTGGATCATGGCAATGCCCTGCTGCAGCGCATCCAGCGGGCCGTGCAGCGTGACGGGCCTGCCCCTGAGGCGGATCTCGCCCTGGTCGGGCGCATGCATGCCGGCAATGATCTTCATCAGCGTGGATTTGCCGGCGCCGTTCTCGCCCATCAGCGCATGCACGCTGGCGCTGCGCACGCGCAGCTGCACATCGGCCAGTGCCACGACGCCGGGAAACGACTTGCCCACGCCACGCACTTCCAGAAGCCAGTCGCCAGCAGGGGATGGGGAAGCTGCAGGCCAGGGGGCGGCCTGCGGCCTGCCCGGCGAGACGGTGGGCATGGGCACTCCTTGGAGGACAGGTTGTGAAGAGGTGGCGGGGGCGGGGGGGACGCGGACCAGGCGAGGCCGGCTCAAGGCCTGGCGTACTGGTCCATGTTCTCGGGCGTGACCAGTTCGAAGGGCACGTTCACGAAGCGCTCCACGGCCTGCTTGCCGGCCAGGCGCAGGGCGGCATCGACGGCATTGGCGCCCTGGCCCGCCAGGTTCTGGAAGACGGAGACCTTGAGGTCGCCGTTCTTCATGGACGCCAGCCCGTCCGGCGTGGCGTCTATGCCGGCCACGATCATGTCGGGCGTCCATTTCCTGGCCGACTTCAGCGCGTTGATGGCGCCTATCGCCATCTCGTCGTTGTTGGCGAGGATGGCGTCGAACTTCATGCCCGAACTCAGCCAGTTCATGGTGATGTCCTGGCCCTGCGTGCGGCTCCATTTGCCTTCGCGCTTGTCCAGGATCTTCATGCCTGCGCACTCGCGGGTCGCCAGCACTTCCTCGATGTCGCGGGTGCGCACGCGCGCCGAATCGTTGGACAGCTCGCCCATCAGCACCAGCAGGTCGCCCCGGCCGCCCAGCAGCTTGCAGACCTGGCGGGCCTGCAGCGTGCCCGACAGCTTTTCATCGGACGCGACCACGGCAGTGCCTGCGGGCAGCTTGTCGAAATCCACGGGCTGGCGGTTCACGTAGACCAGCGGAATCCGGGCGGCGCTCACCATGCGGGTGATCTTGGGCGTGGCGTCGGTATCGACCGGGTTGACGATGATGGCGTCGGCCCGCTGGGCAATCATGTTCTGGATCTGGCTCAGCTGCTTGCCCACGTCGTTGCTGGCGTCCTCGATCTGCACGCCGGCTCCGTGCTTTTTCGCTGCATCGACGATGCCGTTGCGCAGGATGGTCAGGCCCGTGTCGTCAAACAGCGCCATCGCCACGCCGATCCTGAGGGGCTGCACCGGGGCCTGGGCCTGCGCTGCCCGTGGCTGTGCCTGAGCCTGGCCATGCAACGGCAGGGCGGCCAGAAGGGCTGCGGCAATGGCAGCCAGCAGGTGTCTTTTACTCATCCCTCGTCTCCTTGTTCCTGAGCGGCAGCGGGCGCATGCAGGCCCCGCATGGACTCGCCACACACCGGATTGCACCGGACCGTGAGGGGAACTGTAGTTCCGCGCCGTGAAATTTTGGAAATTAATTTCTAAGTGATTACACCTAAGGAAAATAATTTCCAATAGTTTTAATCTTTCGGCCATGTTCCGAACGGCGGACATCGGAGACAAGGCAAGCCATGACAAGCACTGTGAGATTGACCGTCAGCCAGGCGCTGGTCCGCTACCTGGCGGCCTTGCGGGCCGAGGTCGTGCAGCCGGACGGCAGCACCTCCATCCAGCCCTATTGCGGCGGCGTGTTCGCCATCTTTGGGCATGGCAACGTGGCCGGGCTGGGCGAGGCCCTGCATGCCGACAGGCACAGGCTGCCCACCTTTCGCGCCCACAGCGAACAGGGCATGGCCCATGCGGCCGTGGCCTTTGCCAAGACCCATTTCCGCCAGCGCATGATGGCCGTGACCTCCAGCATCGGCCCCGGCGCCACCAACCTGGTGACCTCCGCCGCGCTGGCGCATGTGGCGCGCCTGCCGCTGCTGCTGCTGCCCGGGGACATCTTTGCCTCGCGCCTGCCCGATCCCGTCCTGCAGCAGGTGGAGAGCTTCGAGCAGGGTGATCTGAGCGCCAACGACTGCCTGCGCCCGGTCACGCGCTACTTCGACCGCATCATGCAGCCCGGGCAATTGCTGGCGGCCTTGCCGCGCGCCATCCAGGTCATGACCGACCCGGCGCAGTGCGGCCCCGCCTGCCTTGCGCTGCCGCAGGATGTGCAGACCCAGGCCTTCGACTGGCCCATGGATTTCTTCCACCCGCCGCTGATCCGCCTGCGCCGCCAGCCGGCCGACGCTGCCGGGCTGGCCGAGGCCGTGGCCTTGCTGGCCTGCGCCAAAAGGCCGCTGATCGTGGCGGGCGGCGGCGTGCTGTACAGCCAGGCCTGGGAGGCCTTGCGCGTGTTTGCCGAAACGCATGGCGTGCCGGTGGCCGAGTCGCAGGCCGGCAAGGGCAGCCTGGCCTGGGACCATGCCCTCAACCTGGGCGCCATCGGCGTGACCGGCTCGCCGGCTGCCAACCACGCGGCCCGGCACTGCGATGTGCTGCTGGCCATCGGCACGCGGCAGCAGGATTTCACCAGCGGCTCGCAGGCGCTGTACAGCCAGGCCACGGTGCTGGGCCTGAACGTGCAGCCCTTCGATGCCGCCAGAAAGCGTGGCCGCCAGCTGGTGGCCGATGCCCGTATTGGCCTGGCCCAGCTGGGTGCAGGATTGGCCGGCTGGCGGGCCGATCCACGGTGGACCGAAGAGCTGCGCGCCCGGGCCTCAGCCTGGGCACAGCGCGTGGCGGAGCTGACATTGCACGCGCCCCAGGGCGAGCTGCCCTGTGACGCCGAGGTGATCGGGGCCTTGCGCGAGTCTGCCGCCGACGCAGGGCTGGACAGCGCCCGCAATGACGTCGTGGTCTGCGCGGCCGGCACGCTGCCGGCCGAGCTGCACAAGCTGTGGCGCAGCGGCCTGCCGGGCAACTACCACGTGGACTATGCGTATTCCTGCATGGGCTACGAGATCGCGGGCGGCCTGGGCGTGAAGCTGGCAAGGCCCGAGCGCGAGGTCATCGTGGTCGTGGGCGATGGCTCCTACATGATGCTCAACGCCGAGCTGGCCACCTCGGTGCTGCTGGGCCGAAAGATCATCGTCGTGGTGCTGGACAACCGTGGCTACGGCTGCATAGAGCGGCTGCAGATCCGCTGCGGCGGCGCCAGCTTCAACAACATGCTCGACGACTGCGTGCCCGAGGGCGGCGAGCGCTCGTCCATCGATTTCGCCCGCCATGCCGCTGCGATGGGGGCGGAGGCCGTCCACGTGGGCGGTGTGCAGGAACTGCGCCGCGAAATGCTGCGTGCGCGGGCGTCCCGCCGCAGCCAGGTGCTGGTGATAGACACCACCCACCACCGCACCACGGCCGACGGCGGCGCCTGGTGGGAGGTTGCCGTGCCCGAGGTCTCGGGCCGCCCCGAGGTCCAGGGCGCGCGGCGCGAGTACCTGCACCACAAGGCAGGCCAGCGGCGCTGACGCCGCGCCACCGTCGCCCCGCCCGACTTCTGCCCATCTGCCTAACTGTCTAGGCGCCTATCTGCCCCAAGGAGGACTCGCATGAACTGGAAGGTTCGCATCGGTATCAATCCCCTGTCCTGGATGAACGACGACCTCCCTTCGCTGGGGGGCGATACGCCGCTGGACACGGCACTGAAGGAGGGCGCCGAGATCGGCTACGCGGGTTTCGAGCTGGGCAACAAGTTTCCGAAAACCGGCCCCGCGCTCAAGGCCAGGCTCGACGCGTACGGGCTGGCCTGCGTCTCCGGCTGGTACTCGGGCTTTCTGGCGCAGGCCGATGCGGGCAGCGACGACCAGGCCCTTGCCGCCGAGGCCGAGCGCTGCAAGCCCCACATGGACAGGCTGCGCCACAACGGCGTCGACGTGGTGGTCTATGGCGAATGCGCGGGCACGGTCCAGGGGCAGATCGGCACGCCTGTGTCCCGGCGCCCGCGCTTTGCCGACGATGCGGCCTGGCAGCGCTATGCGTGGCGGCTGGATGCCTTTGGCGCGCACCTGCTGGAGTGTTACGGCATCCGGCTGGCCTATCACCACCACATGGGCGCCCAGGTGGAATCCCCGCAGGATGTGGACCGCCTGATGGCGCTGACCGATCCGCGCAAGGTCTTTCTGCTGTTCGATACCGGCCATGCCTACTACGGCGGCGCGGCCGATCCGGCGGCGCTGCTGAAAAAACATGTGGCGCGCGTGGCGCATGTGCATTGCAAGGATGTGCGTCCCCAGGTGATTGCCCAGGCACGCCAGGGCGACTGGAGCTTTCTGCAGGGCGTGGTCAACGGCATCTTCACGGTGCCGGGCGACGGCGCGCTCGACTTCGAGGCGGTGCTGCGCACGCTCAGGGATGCCGGCTACCAGGGCTGGCTCGTGGTCGAGGCCGAGCAGGACCCCGCCATCGCGCCCGGCTACGCATACGCGAAAAAGGGCTACGAGACGCTGAGCGCGCTCGTGGAGCGGCTGGGCGCCTGAGGCCATCCGGCATCGAGGCATGAAAACCAAGGGAGGACAACGTCATGACATCTGCAATCCACCACGCCCTGCGGGGCCCTGCGGCCCGGGCCACCGTACCTTGCCTGTGCGCTGCGGCGCTGGCCGGCGCAGCCAGTCTGGCCGCGGCGCAAGGCAGCGTCACGCTGTATGGGCGCATCGTCAGCGGTGTCGACTATATGAACCGCATTGCCGAGGGGCCGGGCCGGTCTTCCGGTCAACTCCGGCACGCCGGGCAATGGGGCGCGACCTGGTGGGGGCTGCGCGGGGCCGAGGACCTGGGTGGCGGCCTGAGCGCCGTCTTCCATCTCGAAAGCCAGTTCTCCGCCGACGACGGCACGGTGGGCGACAGCTTCTTCAGCCGCTATGCGGTGGTCGGCCTGCGAAGCCAGACATACGGCACGCTGCTGCTGGGCCGGGCCATGGGCATTCCGGACGGCGAGGTCTGGGCGCTGGACCCCATGGGCCTGCAGGCCATGGGCGCGGGCACGCTGCAGGGCAACCGGACCTGGGGGTCGCGCCCCAATGCCATCAGCTACCAGTCGCCGGCCTGGGGCGGGCTCTCGTTTCGCACCCAGCTGGGGCTGAACGGGGAGGCGGGCCGTTCCCGGGCCTGGCGCCAGGCCGCCGCCAGCGTGGGCTATGAGCAGGGGCCGCTGGTGCTCAAGGCCTTCTACGAGGAAATCCGCGACGGCAACGGCGCGTTCAGTTCGCTCTACACGGCATCGCGCCTTTACACGGTGGGCGTAACCTACCGCGTGGGCGGCCTCAAGCTGTTCACGGGCTACAGCCAGATCCGGTCAGGCCTCCTGACGGTGGCCGACGCCGACAACCCGGCAGGCGCCCGCAGGCAGCAGACCTACTGGATGGGCGCCAACTACCAGGCCACGCCGGCGCTGGTGCTGGTGGGCGGCGCCTACCGCGCCAACCGCAGTGGCGGCGGCGCCAGCCTGCTGAGCCTGGGTGCCAACTACCATCTTTCCCGGCGCACCATGCTGTATGGCACGGTGGGCGCCGTCTCCAACGGCGGCGGAGCCTCGTTCTCGGTGGAGGCCAACAGCGGCAAGCCGCTGCCCGGCTCCGGCCAGCAGGGGCTTTACGCGGGCGTCGTGCACTCGTTCTGAAGCCGCCTTCGCCGCGCATCAACCCTCAGCCCGGCCGGGTCAACCCCCGCTGGGCCGGCCCCCTTGGGGCGGGGCGGTGCCGCTTGGCTGTATTCTTGGCGCTTGCCTTCACGCAGCCTTGCGGCCGTCCCCAACATGCATTTGTCCAGACGCGAATTCCTCGGCGCCGGCGTGGCCGCCGCCTGTGCCTCGCTGGCCGGTTGCGCGGCCTCGGCGCCCGTGTCGGGCAGTTTCCTGCAGCCGTGGCGCAGCCATCTGGAGATGCCGCGCGACCAATGGCGCCAGCGCCTGGCCGCCACCCAGGCGCTGGGCTGCCGCGAGCTGTTCGTGCAATGGAGCGGCCTGCTGGGCGATACCGAGGCGGACAGCTGGATGCTGGCCGACGCGCAGATCGCCGACCTGCTGGACATCTGCACCGAACTGGGCATGGGCGTGCACCTGGGCCTGCCCTATGACGAGCGCTGGTGGAAGCAGATCAGCCTTGACAACGCCGCAGGCCCTGCGCCTTACCTTGCGCATATCGCCGAGCTGGGCACCAGCCACATGTACGCCAGCACCTGGCCGCGCCATGCGGCCTTTCGCGGCTGGTACATCCCCTACGAGCTGGAGCAGTACCACTGGGCCGCGCCCGAGCGCATCGAGCTGCTGGTGAGCGCGCTGCAACCGCTGGCCCAGGCGGCAGCGGCCACATCCGGCCAGGTGCCCGGCATCTCCACCTATTTCAGCCAGCTGCAGACCCTGGGCAGCCTGCCCACGCTGTGGAGCATCCTGCTGGACCGCGTGTCCCTGCGCCCCATGGTGCAGGACGGCGTGGGCGTGGCGGGCCTGGGCAACTACGAGGCGCTGGCGCCGCTGCAGCAGATGCTGCTCGAGCGCAGGGCGCCGTTCGATCTCATCGTGGAACTGTTCGAGCAACTGCCGCCCGCGCGGCCCGATGGCTCGGACTTCCAGGCGCGCACGGCCAGCTTCGAGCGCGTGCGTCGCCAATGGGACGTGGCCCGCGACTACGGCGCCCAGCGCGTCGTTGCCTTCGCCATCGATCCCTGGGTGCTGAACGACACGCCCGAAGCCCGGCAACTGCTGCGCGGGTGGAAATCCGCCGCGCGCTGAGCGGCAGGCGGCCGGGTCAGAAGCGCTTGGCGATGATCTCTCGCAGGATCTCGCTGCTTCCGCCGAAGATGCGCAGTGCCCTTGCATCGGCCCAGGCACGGCCGATGCCGTATTCCGCCATGTAGCCGTAGCCGCCGTGCAGCTGCAGCAGCTCGTCCAGCACCTGGCCCTGCAGCTCGGTGGCGTTGAGCTTGGCCATGGCGGCGGTGACGGAGTCCAGCGAGCCTTCCAGGTGCTGGGCCAGGCAGTCGTCCAGGAAGACGCGCAGCATGGTGGTCCTGGCCAGCGCGTCGGCGAACTTGAAGCGGGTGTTCTGGTAGTCGAGCACGCGGCGCCCGAAGACCTTGCGGTTGCGCACGAACTCGGCAGCCTCGTCCAGCATGCCTTCGGTGGAGGCCGCCGCACGCAGCGCGATCGCCAGCCGCTCCTGCGCCAGCTCCTGCGTCACATGCTCGAAGGCGGCGTTTTCGCGCCCCAGCAGGTGGTCGGCCGGCAGGTGCAGCTCGTCGAAGAACAGCTCGCAGGTGTCCTGGCTGTGCTGGCCTATCTTGCGCAGCGCCGGGCCCTTGCCCAGGCCCTTCATGCCTTCTTCCACCACGAACAGCGACAGGCCGCGCGCGCCCAGGTCGGGCTCGGTGCTGGCCAGAACCACCATCAGGCCGGCGTTGACGCCATTGGTGATGAAGGTTTTCTGGCCGTTGAGCACGTAGCCGCCGCCCTCACTCTCGCTCTTGCGGCGGGCGCGCGTGCGCACGGCCTTGAGGTCGCTGCCCGCGCCGGGCTCGGTCAGCGCGATGGCGCCGATCAGCTCGCCCGTGGCCATGCGCGGCAGCCAGCGGTCCTTCTGCACCTGCGTGCCGAAGTTCCAGAGATAGGGCGCCACCATGTCGGAGTGGATGGAAAAGCCGATGCCCAGGCAGTTGGCACGCGCCAGCGCCTCGATGACCACGGCCGCGTGGCCGAAGTCCCCGCCCTGGCCGTAGGGCGGGGGCAGGTCGCAATTGAGCAGGCCGCTGTCGCCAGCCTTGCGCCACAGGGCGCGCGGCGTGATGCCCTCTGCCTCCCAGTCATTGATGTGGGGCAGGATCTCGGTGGCCACGAATCTGTCCACCTGTTCCTTGAACAGCAGGTGGTCTTCACGCAATACGGAGCGGGTGCGCATGTCTGTGTCGGTCTCCTTGGGCTGGGTCAGGGGCGATAGGTGTCGGTGGCGCTGGCCTGGCCGCGCAGCACGGGGGAGGCGGCCGTACCCGTCATGAACAGGCTGTAGTGGTCGCCGGGCTGCAGCTGGGGCAGTGCCAGCGGCGCGCTGACGGCCTTGGCGCAGCTGGCACTGAGCTGGGCGCTGACCGGGTTGATGGAGCGGCTGGCCGATGCAGCCGGCGCCACGCCCGTGAACAGAGGCGTGCCCGCGGGCGCGACCTGCAGGCTGCCCTGGGGGCAGTCCGTGGTGAGGTTGTAGAAACGCAGCTCGGCCTTGAGCGCGTCCTGGCTGCCGCCGGAGTCGTCGATGGCCGTGAAGCGCGTGGCCGCGTTCTTGCCCTGGCGCTGCGGCACCAGGGTGGTGAAGCTGCCCGGCGCCACCTTCATGCTGCCGGCGCTCTTGCCGTCCAGCTGGATGGCAAAGGGCGTGTCGCCCTTGACGATGGCGTAGCTGCTGGCCGGCTTGCTGCCGGACAGCGTCTGCTCGGGGCCGTCGGCGATCTTCACGCGCAGGCTGCCCGCGTCGGGGTGGACCACGCGCACGAAGGACGAGCCTGCGGGGGGGCGCGCGGCGTACAGCTGGGCCAGCGTGCCTTCGGCATGCGCTGCAGGCAGGCAGGACAGGGCCGCCAGCCCGGCCAGGGTGAACAGTGCTTGGCGCCTCACAGCGGAAAAAACGGAAGTCATGCCTGCAGATCCTTGTTTCATTGGGCGGGGCGCATGCGCGAGTCGAGGTACATGCGCTCCAGTTGCTTGCGGTCGGCCTTGTCGGTCTGGGTCAGCGGAAAGCCATGGCAGGCCAGCAGTTCCGACGGAATCATGTAGGGCGGCACGCGCTGGGCCAGCAGTTCGCGCCATCCGGCCAGGTCTTCGGGCAGGGGGTGCATGCCGGGCGGGCCGCTGCGGTCCAGGTCCACGAAGCCGATCATGCGCACGATGAAGCCGTCGGGCCGCTTGAGTGCCACCGCCGCGCCCGCGCGCACGCCGGGCAGGGTGGCCAGCACGGCATCGACCTCGGCCAGCTCGATGCGGTAGCCGTGCATCTTGATCTGGTCGTCGCGCCGGCCGTGGAAGGTGACCAGGCCCTCGCCGTCGATCTCGCCCAGGTCGCCCGTGCGGTAGCCGCGCTTGCCGTTGCGCATGAACATGCGTGTGGCGTGCAGGTCGGGGCGGTTGAGGTAGCCGCGCATCACGTGGTCGCCGGCCACGCAGATCTCGCCTTCGTCCAGGAACACATCGGCATAGGGCTTGGCCCGGCCGATGGGAAAGGGCAGCGGCGCGCGCTGGCGCAGCGCGGGGTCGATCTCCACCCAGGTGGTGGAGCAGGTGGCCTCGGTGGGGCCGTAGGAGTTGATGATGCGCGCCTGGGGAAAGCGGCTCCACAGCGCCTCGGCCACGGTGGGCGTGAGCGATTCTGCGCCGAAGACGAAGACGCGCAGGTCGGGCAGGTGCTGCTGGTCGAAGTCGGCATCCAGCAGCTGCTGGCGCACGAAGGAGGGCGTGGATGCCCAGACGTTCACATGGGTGCCCGCCAGGTAGGCGGCAAAGGCCTGGCGGTCGGCAATGGTCTCGCGCGCGCACAGCACGCAGGCACCGCCCGTGACCAGGGCGCCCATCCAGTTGAACAGCGAAAAGTCGAAGCTGAACAGCATCTGGTCCATGAAGACCGGCGCCTCGCCCAGGGCCAGGCAGTCGCGTATCCAGCCGGCGAACAGGCCCATGCTCTCGCGCCCGATCTGCACGCCCTTGGGATCGCCCGTGCTGCCCGAGGTGAACATGATGTAGGCCAGCGATTTTTCCTGCAGCGGCTGCGCGGCGATGCCGGTGTCCACAAAGCTGCGGGCCTGCGCGTCGTAGCGCAGGCCGGCCTGCACCAGCGTGGCGATGCGCGCCATGCGCTCGGCCGGGTTGATCACGTCCACGGGGACAAAGGGCACGCCCAGGCGCAGGCAGCCGAGGATGGCCACGAGAAAGGCCGTCTCCTTGTGCCCCGTGATCAGCAGCGGCTCGTCGCGGCGAGCGCCGCGCGCCAGCGCCTGCTGCTCCCATTGCGCCACGGCCTGGGCCAGTTGCTGCCAGTCCAGCGTGCCGGCGGCATCGATGACGGCCGGCCGCTGCGTGCCGGCGTCGGGCTCGATGAAGTCGAAGCGGTCAAAACTGAATCGCATGCGGGCTCCTTGCGGCGGTGGATGGATGGGGATGGCTGCGCAGGCCGGGCCGACAGTGCCGGCGTCTCATCACGCCTTGCGCTGCTCGGCCACGTACTGCGCCAGCGTTTGCACGGACTCCAGGTGCAGGTCGATCTCCGATGGCGGTATCTTGACGCCGAATTCCTTCTCGATGGCCAGGGCCACGTCCACGGCGGACAGCGAGTCCACCAGGCCCGATTCGAGCAGCAGCGTATCGGGCTCGACCGAGGTCAGGATGATGGCTCCGATGATCTGGGCAATCTTGGTTTCGATGTCATTGTGGGACATGCTTTTTTCTCCAACAGGCGTTTCAGAACTGGAAATACAGGAAGCGGGTTTCCTTGTGCAGGTTGACCAGGCACAGGAAGAGCAGGACCAGGGTCACGGCCGTCCAGCCCGCGCTGGGGCGCCAGCGCATCCAGGCCCGGGGCGCCTCCTGCACCTTGAACATGGCGGGCGAGAAGCGGCCCAGGATCTGGTGGGCATTGGGCGTGAACCAGGCAATGGCCAGCAGCAGCAGCACCAGGGCCAGCTGCATATGGTGGCCTATGGCCAGGCGGATGGCATCGCCCAGTGCCAGTCCCTGGACGTGGGACAGCGACTCCAGCGCCTCCACGCCGCGCAGGCCGGCCATGCCCTTGAGCAGCAGCATGGCGTCGCCCACGCCGTGGGCGCGGAAGAAGGTCTGGGCGATGAGCACGGCGATGAAGGTGATGACAACGCACAGCGCCTGCACGCCCCGGCCCGATTTGCGGGCGGCGGCCGGCTTGCGGCTGACCACGAAGATGCGCCAGGCATGGTTGACCGACAGGTAGAAGGCATGCAGCAGGCCGAAGATCACGTACTGCAGGCCGGCGCCGTGCCAGATGCCCGCCAGCCCCATGGTGAACAGCGTGGGCACGACGATGGTGGCCGCAAAGCCGCCCGGCGTGCGCGCGGCGCTCGATCCCACGGACAGCCCGCGCTTTTCGCGTGCGCGCGAGATGGCCATGGCCACGGGGTAGTACAGGTAGGCCGTGAGGTAGCGCGTCAGCGTCATGTGCCAGCGCGCCCAGAAGTCGATGATGCTGCCGGCCTTGTAGGGCGAGTTGAAGTTCAGCGGGAAACGGATGCCGAACATGCGCGCCAGGCCCAGGGCCATGTCCGAATAACCCGAGAAGTCGAAGTACAGCTGCAGCGCGTAGCTGAGGCTGGCGCCCCAGGCGGCCCAGAACTGCAGCTCGCCGGGCGCGGCGAAGCCGGCGTCCGCATAAGGTGCGATCTCGTCGGCCAGCAGCACCTTCTTGGCCAGGCCGATCACGAACAGCGTGCCCCCGATGGACAGGTTGTCCGCGCGGAACCGGTAGTTATCCGGCTGCGCGAACTGCGGCATCATTTCCTTGTGGTGCAGGATGGGCCCGGCAATCAGGTGCGGGAAGAAGGTGACGAACAGCACGTAGCTGAGCAGGCTGCGTTCCTTGACGATGCCCGAGCGGCAGTCCAGCAGGTAGCCGATCTGGGTGAAGGTGAAGAACGAGATGCCCAGGGGCAGGATCAGCTCGTGCATGCCGCCCTGCGTCAGCCCCCATTCGCCCAGGAAGTTGAACAGCGTGGCGAAGTACTTGTAGTGGAACAGTGCCGCCAGGTCCGCGCCCACGCCCAGCGCAGTCACCAGCCCCTGCAGCCGCGCGCGGCCCGCAAAGCGCAGGATCAACCGGCTCACCACGTAGTTGAAGGCAATGGACAGGGCCAGCAGGGCGACGAACTGCGGGTTCCACCAGCCATAGAAGACGAAGGACGTCAGGCACAGCCAGAACGCGGCCAGCCGCAGGCTGATGGCGCCGGCCAGGTAGTGGCCCGCCAGCGCGATGGGCAGGAACAGCAGCAGGAAAAGATAGGAGTTGAACAGCATGTAGCGGGCGGTTTCACGCAGGCGGGGAGGCGGCGTCCAGCTCCTTGAGCGCCGCTTTTTCATCGTCCGTCAGGGGCAGGGACAAGGTGTTTTCCGAGAACTCCCAGATCACCAGCCGCAGGCTGGCCGGCCAGGAGGCGCGGCGCTTGAGGGCGGACACCATGGCGCCGCTGAACTGGCCGCCATCCATGCTGAGGTTCCAGACTTCATGGCCCAGCGCGCGGCCCAGCTGTGGCGCGAAATTGCTGCGCAGGCCGTTGGAGCTGCCGGCCAGCAGCACCTGCACGGGCGGCGTCTCGTCCAGCAGGCCGCCGCCGCGCACGGGGGTGATGGCCTGGGGGCGTATTTCGTCGCGCTGCGGGCGCCAGCCTGCCGGTGCGTAGGCCAGGCCGGCCAGGGCCAGCAGGTCGCCGGGCAAGGGCTGCAGCGGCCCGGGTGCAGACTCCTCGAAGGCCTGGCTGCCGCGCTGCCCGCCCAGCAGCGGCAGCGCGGCCCGGGCCACGGCCAGGGCGGCGGCGCGTGCGCCCTCGGCGTTCATGTGCACGTCGGTGCGAAAGAACACGGGCTGCGTCTGCTCCTGGGCCTGCAGGGCGGGGCGCAGGTCGGCAAAGGCAATGCCGTCGGCCTGCAGGCGTTGCTGCCACAGGTCCAGGCGCTGCAGCATCACGGGGGCCACGGGCAGGCCGCACAGTTGGTCGGCCTCGATGCGCGACTTGTCGGGCACGGCCACCACCAGGGTGGCAATGCCCTTGTCCTGCAACTGCCGTGTCCAGTGGCGCAGCAGGCGCTGGCGCGCCTCGAAGGGCGCGGCGCCTACCCCGGGCTGGGGCCGCAGGCCGTCGCGGTAGAACATCCACTGCGGGCAGCCCAGGGCCACCTGCGCGCCCGTATCGCCCAGCAGGCGATAGCGCAGCGCGGCCTGGCCCGTCTCCAGCGAAGACTGGGCGGGCAGGCGCAGGCCCTTGTTCAGCGCCGTGCCCGCGCGGCCATCGAGCCAGGCCGACAGCTGCAGCTCGCCGGCCTTGGGGCCGTGGCGGGCCAGCGACCAGCCACCCCAGGCCAGGCCCGACAGCAGCAGGGCGCCCCAGATCCAGGCATTGCGCCGGTGGCCCTTGTCGGTTTGCAGGTCTTGCGCGGCTTGGTCCACGGGTCAGCCCTTGAGTGCGGCGCGCAGCCGCTCCAGCCAGGTGGCGCTGGGCATGAGGGAGGCGTTGTCCCACTGGCCGGCCGCGTTGGGACCGTAGCTGTAGGTGGGCTCGAACATCTGCCACACCAGCACCTGGGGCTTGTGGGCCTTGAAGGCAGGTGACTCCAGATATTCCAGCAGCATGGTCCACTGGCCCACGTTGCCGGGCTTCCAGTTCAGCGAGACGGGGCGGTCCAGCAGGCTGGAGAGCTTTTGCGGAAAGCCGAAGTAGGGCTGGACCATGCTGTGGCCCGTCACATGGACAGGCGCGGGCTCGTCGTCGAGCAAGCCCTTGGCGGGGGCCTGGCGGCGCACGGTATAGACCTCGCGGCCCACCTGCTTGCGCTCTTCGGCGGTGAGAAAGAGCTCGGCCAGGTCGCCATAGCGGCGCTCGGTGACGGTGTCGCCCAGGGCCAGGCCGCTGCCGGCGCGGCCCGCCAGCTGGGGCACCTCGCCCTGGACCATGCGGGCCGTGGCTTCGGCCGTGGCGTCGGCCGCCGCCTGGGTCCAGTGCTGGTCGGTGCGGTAGAACACGTCCTTGCCGCTGTCGCGCACGGTGCGCAGCACGGCCTCGTCGTCGAAGCTGGGAATGCCTGCGGCCTGCAGCGCCTGCAGCACCTGCTTGTAGCGGCCCTGGACATCGGCGCTCATGGCCTTGCCATCGGGCATTTTGTCAGCGTAGAAGCGCACCTTGTCGGGCAGCAGCAGCACCTGCAGCTTCACGCCGCGCGCGGCCAGCAGGTTGCGCGCCTCGGTGATCAGCCGCGTGGATTCGGTGATGCCGGCGCGGTCCACCTGGGTCAGGCTGCCCCAGCCCGGAAACAGCCAGCCGTCCTTGCCCCTGAGAACGATGGAGGAGCTGTCCTGTGCCTGTGCCGTTCCCTGCGCTGCCAGCGCGCCCAGCACCAGGGCGCAGCCGGCCAGCCCGCGTGCGGCGCGCGCCATGCCCGAGCGCAGTCCGTGCAGGGCGGGGCGGGGTGCTTGCTTGGTCCAATCCATGGGAGCTTTCTCCTTTTCTCTTGTCTGTGGGGTGGTGGCGGCGGGGCGGGGCTTTCAATAGGACAGCGTCAGCGTCATGAACAGGCCCTTGGCGCGGTCGGCCTGGCCGCCGCCGATGTTGAAGCGGTACTGCATGGACCAGTCCAGATAGGACTGGGCCGTGCTGTAGTGGCTTTCGCGGAACCATTGGCGCAGGCTGATGCCCACGCCGGCGCTGGCCGACCAGCTGCTGCCATTGCCTTGCAGGGCCAGGGTCTGTCCCTGCTGGGCGGCCAATTGGGCTGCGGTGGGCGTGGCGCCAGGGGCAGCCTGCAGGGAACGCACTTGCACGCGGTTCCTCTGTTTGATCCAGTCGGCCGCGACCACGCCGAACGGGAAGATCACCAGGCCCTGGTTGATGCCGTCGGCGCGGAAGCTGCGCCCGATGCGGGCCTCGGTGGAGAAGAACCATTGCTCGCGCTTGTAGCGCCCCGAGCCGTCGCCCACCACGGCGCCATTGGTCTGGTCTGTCAGCGTGAAGCGCGAGGCCATGCTCTGGTTGGCATAGCCGGCCTGGCTGTAGCCTTCCATGGTGAACCAGCTGGAGCGGTCCGTGCGCCGGCCCGTGCCCTCGTAGAAGCCGTGGGTGACATAGGCCAGCCAGCCGCCCTGGCCCGCGCCCGCGCTGTACTTGGCCGAGATGGGATTGCCCAGTGCCGGGCCCGTGGGGTTGAGCGGATCGCGCCCGCTCATCAGGCAGCGCAGCTGGGGCGATTCAGGCGTGATGAAGCCCGAGCGCGTGGCGGAGCCGATGTTGAACTGGCGCTCTATGCCAAAGGTCAGCGCGTACTTGGTGGACGGCGTGAAGCGCATGCCCAGCGAGCCCGTGGTGGTGGGCAGGCCCGAGATGCCGCGGTTGTCGCCTGCCTGCACATTGATGGGCAGGCCCGTGCAGGGGTCGATGGCGCTTTGGCCCAGCGTGGTGCCGCCCCCGTCATGCAAGGTGCTGCCCAGCCGTCCGTAGACATCGAAGATGCGCGTCGATGAGTTGAGGAAGTTGGACGGGCGCCAGTAGGCCTCGGCCGTGCCGAAGACGGCGTCGCCGGCCTGGGTGAGGATGCCGTCCGAGAATGCACGCCCCGCCGGCCGCGCGCCCCGGTAGCCCAGGGAGACGATGGCGCCCCATTCGCGCGAGTAGCCGGAGACGGCGCTGCGCGCGTTCTCGCGCTGCCCCGGCGTCAGCTTGGCGGTGCCGGCATCGTCCAGGTCGATGGCTTGCTTGAAGGTGCGCACGGCACCCCGGCTGTCGCCGGTGCCGGCCAGGGCATAGCCCTCGTCCAGCATGGCGCCCGCAGGCGCCTCGCCCGTGGCGCGGGCGGCACGAAAATCCTGCAGCGCCTTGGCCGGCTCTTCCTGGCGCGAGTACAGGTAGCCGCGCTGCATCAGCAGCTGGGCGTCGTTGGGGGTGAGGGACAGGGACTTGTCCAGCCGCAGCAGGGCCTGCCCCTGCTGGTCGCGGTTGCCTGCGGCCAGCGTGGTGGTCAGCAGCTTTTGCAGCTGCTCGTTGTCGGGGTCCTGCTCCACGGCCGTTTGCGCATGTTCGATGGCGGCCTTGTAGTCCTGGCGCGCGTAGGCCGCATAGGCCTGGGCGCTGGGGCCGCCTGCGCCCTGGGCATCGGAGGGCTGCAGCTCGCAGACCGTTCCGTAGGGCGTGTCGCGGCAGTCCTGCAGCGGCGGCGGGTAGTCGGCCATGGCCAGGGTCTGCGAGGCACCGCGCGTATCGGCCACCATGGGCGTGTCGCGGCCCGGGCGCAGTCCATCGGCTTGCTTGAGGCGGCGGGCCACGGATTCATCCTGCGCCGGCATGGGCGCCAGCAGCGCGCGGGCGCGTGCCGCGTCGCCCGCAGCCAGGGCTGCGTCGGCCGCGATCAGGCGCAGGTTGGCCGATTGCTTTTCGTCCAGCCAGTCCTGCTTGAGCACGTCGTCGAAGTCCTCGTTGGCCAGCGTGGTCTTGCCCTGGCGCTGGCGTATGTAGCCGCGCATGCCCAGGGCGGCCGTGTCCTCGTTGTCCTGCGCCAGTGCCTCGTCGGCAGCCTTTTCCGCGTCGGGCAGCTGCTCGGCCAGCATGAGCGAGGTGATCAGCAGCAAGCGGTGCGATGCCGTTCCCGGCGCCAGCGCCACGGCTTCGCGTGCAAAGGGCACGGCCTGCGCCGGGTTGTTGGCGATCAGCGCCTGGTAGGCCTTTTGCGCGGGCAGCACGGCCTGGCTGCGGCGCAGGGTCTGGCGCTTGGCCACCAGGTCGCTTTTGTTGGGTGGGTCCAGGGACAGGGCGGCATCTGCGGCCTCGATGGCGGCGCCCAGCTGGTCCTGGGCTTCCAGCGCACCAATCCACAGCAATGCCCATTGGCCTTGCGTGGGGTCCAGGCGAAAGGCCTGCTCGGCCTTGCGCGCGCTGTCTGCGTAGTTCCTGGCGTTGTAGTCGGCGTAGGCCTCGGTGGCGATGGGAAAGGCCTTGTTGTAGGCCTCGGAGGCCGTGGCCGCGCCGCCACCTGCGGCGGCCCCGCCTGCCGCAGCCGCGCGCACATTCGTCTCGGCCTGCTGCAGCGTGGCCTCGTCCATCCCGGCGGCGCGGGCCGAGGCGATGGCCTTGAGCGCTTCCTCGTTCTTGCCCTGCCTTTGCAGCGAGTAGATCAGCAGCATGCGCAGGCGCAGCAGGTCGGGGCGCAGCTGTATGGCCGATGCGGCGGCGCTGGCGGCCCGCGCAAAGCGGCCGGCCTGGTAGTGGGCATAGGCCTGGTTGGCCAGCTGCCATGCGCGGCCCCTGAGCGGCGCCTCGGCCTTGACGGCTGCTGCGGCCTGCGGCCAGGCCGGCGGCGCGTTCCAGCCGGCGCCCAGCAGGGCGGCCAGGGTGAGTGGGCGAACGAGGGGTGCGAGACGCTTCATATGCCGGCCCTTGGTGTGCTTGGATTGCCTGTTGCGGCCAAGCCGGGATGTGCCGGGGGATCGGTGGGCTCCCCCTGCTGGAAGCTGATGGCCTCGCGCAGCGTGGCCTCGTCGAGCCAGCCTTGCTCCATGAGGATGGCGCCCAGCGGGCGGCGTTCGCGCCGCTGGATCTCCAGCGCGCTGGCCAGCCGGGTTTCGTCGATGGCCTGCCAGGACAGCAGCAGCTCGCCCAGGCGCTGGCGCTGGTGCACCAACTGGTCTGTGGAGGGGAAGTCGTGCATGGTCTTGTCCCAGGCCAGGCGCTTGCCCGTGACCAGGTGGACGATGAACAGCTTCCAGGCGCGCGCCGCTGCCATGGCATTGATGAAGTTGCCGATCACCATGCGCGGGACGGACAGCAAGGCGTGCTCCCAGCCGTACAGGCGCGAGACGAACCAGGCGCGCTGCACCACGCGCAGCAGCAGGGCGACAACGTTGATGCTCATCAGCGTCACCAGCCAGCCGTTGGGAGCGAACAGGGACGGGTAGTACACCGTCCACCAGCCCATGTGATCGGCCAGCAGGAACAGCAGGAAGTTCAGCAGCAGCAGATAGGCCAGGATGGCCACGAAGGAGGTCACCAGCCCCTTGCGGTCCCGGAACAGCAGGTACTTGGTGGACAGCGGCCCGGCCCAGCCGACCTGGCTCCAGCCCTGCAGGCCGATGCCCAGCGTCCAGCGCGCCTTTTGCCGGTAGGCGGTCTTGAAGGTGTTGGGAAAGAATTCGCGTATGCCCAGCGGCATGGTCAGCGTGGACACCTTTTCCTTGCCCAGGCCGAACAGCGGCTTGCGCCGTATCACGTAGTCCACGGGGAACTTGCCGAAGATCTGCTTCATGCCCCGGCGTGCCAGCCGCGCGCCGATGTCGTAGTCCTCGGTCAGGGTGTCGGTGTTGAAGGGCTGGTTGTGGGTCTCGGCCGCCAGCTCCTCCATCGCCTTGCGCGAAAAGCAGGTACCCACGCCGGCCGAGGGCACCATGTGCGACATGCTCTCGCGCACCACCAGGTCCTTGGTGTGCCATTCGGCGAATTCGTCCATGTAGGTGCCGGCCACCAGCTCGTACCACTCGCGCTCCAGCGAGGTCACGGGCAGCTGGATGAAGTCCATGCGCGGCAGCAGGTAGTTGTAGTACTTGAGCTCCAGCGGGTGCAGCACGTCCTCGCTGTCGTGCAGGATCACGCCGGCAAAGGGCTCGGGCTGCAGCGTGTTCTGCTGGAAGATGGCCTGCACGATCCAGTTGAGGCAGTCGGCCTTGCAGGTGGGGCCGTCATGCGGCACCTCCACGCGGACCAGCTGGCGGTAGCGCCGGCGCATGCGCTCCACCTCGTTCTTGGTGCGCTCGTCATTGCGGTAGGTGCCCACGAAGATCATGTAGTTCTTGTAGTCCAGCGTGCCCACCATGCTCTCGAGCATGGGCGCGATCACGTCGTACTCCAGCCAGGCCGGCACCATGATGGCCAGCGGCTTTTCCTCGACCTCCTGCAACTGCTGTGCCTTGAGCGGCTGGTAGCGGCGCTTGACGGTCAGCGCGCGCCAGGCCTCGCGCACCCAGTACCAGGCGTCGATGAACAGGTCATCGATGCTGGACAGCAGGATGACGACGGCCACCACGGCGCTGGTGATCTCCAGCGCGTGGTAGTAGTCGGCCACCAGGTAGGGCCAGTAGAGGGAAGAGATCATGGTGATCGCCTCATGCCGTCGTCATCGTGGCTCGGACCCGGCTCAGTGCCTGGGCTGCTTGCTGCGCGCCACCGCCCAGGCCAGCAGCACCAGCAGCACCACCACGACCAGCGCAATGGCGATGCCGGGCACGCTCCAGGACAGGAAGTTGCGCCATTCGTGGAAGGCGCCTTCGCGCGGACCGGACGGAATGCCGGCATCGGGGTTGCTGCTGTCGAGCCAGGCCAGCGGGCCGTCACCGCCGATCACGGCGATGTTGCCGCGATTGAGCAGGAAGGGCTCGCCCAGGCCACCAGTCCACTCGCCGATGGCACGCCACAGCACGCCCTGCTGGCCGCCGGCAGTGACGACTTCGGCCGAGGACAGCTGTTTCAGCCCCTTGATGTCCAGCCAGTCCAGCGACTTGCCGCGAATGCGCAGCTGCTGACCGTCCGTGACCGTCACCAGGGGCTTGGCACCGTCCACCGGCACCTCCATGGCCACGAAGGGCATGGAAGGCTTGGCGGGCGCATCGGCCTGGGCCACGACCAGCTCGGCCTGCGAGGCCGACAGGCCGCTGGCGGCTGCCAGGTTGGCCATGCGCTCCAGCGCGGCCGGCGCGGCCGACAGGTAGCTGGCAGGCACCAGCAGCTGCGACCTGGCGCCCAGCAGGGGCAGCAGGCCGATGAAGCTGCCGTTGGGCTCGGCCTTGCCGGGCGTCACATAGCTGATGGCCGGCAGCACGCTGGCGGGATAGGGCTGGGGAATCTCGTTGCAGTCGGCCGAGTAGGGCTGGCGCTGCACCGACACGCGCAAGGTGTTGTTGATGCCCAGCGCGTAGCCGGGCACGCGGGCGCGCAGGCGCTCGGGCTGACCGTTGGCGTCCAGCTGGCGGGCCGACAGCAGCATGCCGTTCCAGAACAGCGTGGCCACGGGGCGCGTGGCCGAGGCGCCGGGGGCTGCGGCCACATACAGCGTGATCTCGCCCGGCATCCGGCCCTGCGAGGCGACGGCGCTCAGCGGGAAGTTCATCGTCCACTCGCCGCGCGACAGCACGTCGAAGCTGTCGGGGCTGCCGCCCAGGCTGGACAGGCGTATGCCCTTGGCCTCGTCCCATTGCGGGGGCTGGGCCGCAGCCACCGTCACGTTGTCGCTGACCAGCAGGCGCTGCAGGGCGGCCTCCTGCAGGCCGGCCACGCGCGCACCCGCATCGGAGGCCACGGCCAGCACCATCTGGCGGCCCATGGGCAAGGCACGCAGTTGCTGCGAGGCCAGCGCCTCGCTGGCCAGCGGCGCGCGGCGGGCGCGCCATTGCTGCAGCGCCTGGCCCGCATCGGGGTCGGACGCCAGCTGGGCCTGCAGGGCCGCGAAGGCGGCGGTCAGGCGCTGCTGCAGTGCCTTGTCGGCCACCACGATGTCTCCGCTGACCTGGGCGGCCCCCAGCATGAGCAGCGCGCCCAGTTCGGCGTCACTGGCCAGCTTGTGCTGGGGCTCGGCGCCGCGCAGTGCGGCAAAGGCTGGCACGCCGGCCAGGGCGGCGGGAACCTCCAGGCCGCGCAGGTCGATCACCTCGCCCACGGCAGGAAGGGCCCGTACCTGCATGCGCCTGTTGTTGCGCTGCAGGCTGGCGCCGATGCGCCAGGCGCTGTCGAACGAGGCCTGCTCCAGCTGCCTGCCCGACACCAGCACGGTGGTGCGCACGGGCAGGGTGTTCCAGACATCCTCGATGGTGCGCACATCGCGCGGGTCCACGCGGTAGCTCAGGCGTGTCTGCGGCGAGATGGTCAGCGAGTTGGCGAGGGAGTGGTTTTCGTCGCAGCGCTGCTGGCTGTTGTTGCGGTTGCGCCAGTTCACGCCCAGGCGCACGAAGTCGCTGGCGCGCGCAGGCTGGGCCACGGGCAGGTTGCGCTGCAGCGTGCCTTCGCCGTCCGGCACGGTCTGGGATACGGCCGGCGTACCGTTGAGCGAGATCACCACGGTCGAGGTCCCCGGCTCTCCCTTCAGGTAGCGGCCATCGAAGGCGATGCTGGCATCGCCCAGAGGCAGGCCGCGCGGCACGGGCAGGTAGAAGTCCTGGGTGGCCGTGCCGGCCAGCACGACCGGGTCGACAATGCCCAGCTCCTTGAGCGTGACGCTGCGCTGCAGCCCGTCGCTGGCGCCCAGCTGCCGTATGGCGTCACCCAGCGCCGAGGCGGATGCCGTCTGGGCGAACAGGGCGCCCAGGCCCAGCAGCGAACCCAGCGCCCAGCGGGCCCCGGTGCGGGAAAACGAATGGCGGTGGATGGTCGGTTGCATGGGGGGCCTCTTTTTCACTTCGGTGCTCGGTTCGTGACGCGATTCGTGACACGTTCAGTTGCTGCAGGGCGGCTGCCGTTGCGTTGGGACTGGCGGCCTTCAGGCCGGCGCCAGGCCCTTGCCCATGGTGGCGAGGATGCCTGCCGGTCCGGCGGCAAACTCCTCGAAGGGCTGTCCCAGCAAGGCCCGTACGATGCGCTGCGAGGCCCGTCCGTCGCCATAGGGATTGATGCGGCGCGCGAACGAGGCGCGGTGGCCTTCATCGGTCAGAAGGCGGTTCACCTCGGCCACGATGCGCGCGCGCTGCGTGCCCACCAGCAGCACGGTGCCGGCCGATACGGCCTCGGGCCGCTCGGTCACATCGCGCATCACCAGCACGGGCTTGCCCAGGTAGGGTGCTTCCTCCTGCACGCCGCCGGAATCGGTCAGGATGATGCGGGCCCGCTGCATGAACCAGACGAAGTCCACATAGTCCAGCGGATCGATGAGGCGGATGTTGTCCATGCCGCCCAGCGTACGCATGACCACCTCGCGCACGGCAGGATTGAAGTGCACCGGGTAGACGATGAGCAGGTCCGGATGGCGCCGCGCCAGCTCGGCCAGCGCGGCGCAGATGTTCTGGAAGCCTTCGCCGAAATTCTCGCGCCGGTGCCCCGTGACCAGCAGCAGCGGGCGCTGCGCATCCACCCAGGGATGGCGCTGGGCAATGGCACGGGCCAGCTCGGGCTGGGCATCGAGCCGGTCGCACAGCGTGGCCAGCGCATCGATGACGGTGTTGCCCGTCACGGCGATGCGGCCCTGCAGGTTCTCGCCCAACAGGTTGGCGCGCGACGTGGGCGTGGGCGCAAACATCCACTGGCTGACCACATCGACCACGCGGCGGTTCATCTCTTCGGGAAAGGGCTGAGCCAGGTCGCCGGTGCGCAGGCCGGCTTCCACGTGGCCCACCGGAATGCGGCGGTGAAACGCCGCCAGCGCGCAGGCCGTGGCCGTGCTGGTGTCGCCGTGCACCAGCACGTAGTCGGGCTTTTCCTGCTCCAGCACGCCATCGGCACCAGCCACCACGCGGGAGAACAGGCCGTTGAGCGTCTGGTTGGGTTGCATGACGGCGAGATCGTGCTGCGCCTGCAGGCCAAAAAGATCCATCACCTGGTCCAGCATCTGCCGGTGCTGGCCGGTGACGCACACCACGCTCTCGATGCCCAGCGTCTGCGACAGGGCCGTGACCAGTGGCGCCATCTTGATGGCCTCGGGACGGGTCCCGAAAAACGAAAGAATCTTCATGCCAACCCCTTTTGCGTTTTCCTGTGCTCTTCGCTTGTGCGTTCTTGTGCTGCGCTGTACCCGGCAGGGGCAGGACCCGTCTCAGCCCGAAGACGGGTCGGGCAGGCTGCAAAGCGGTGTGGAATATACGGCGGGTTTTTGGATTTTTCGATCGATTGCTCCGATTCGATTGAAAACTATCGTCAATTGAGAGAAATTGACGGAAGTTAAGAGGACTTGAGGGAGCTTGATGACCTTGCTTTCCATTGGGGAACCTCCGTCGAATCTCAAGCGCCGCAAGCCATGCGCGCCATGGGGCTGGATGCACGTTCGCGCCAGGGGTGCTGTTGCACAAAGCTGCGCGCCTGGGGGCTTTGTTGCAGCTAGTACATCACCGAAACAAGGATGTGCTTGTCAGACGCTTGCCTATTGCTGCCAGCTGCTGCCTATTGCAAGCCCTGGGGCGCGTCTGCGCAAGGCTTGGAGGGGGTGTCCGTGCTGTCGCTTTCCCTGATGTGCGGCCGGTGCGTGGGGCCGGGGCAGGGGCGCGCGCGGCAGGCGCAAACCTGGGCATGAACCTTGCCACAAGCCGGCCAGGAAACGAAAACGGGCCCCGTGTAGGGGCCCGTTTTGCTGGGTGTATGGCGGAGAGGGCGGGATTCGAACCCGCGGTGGGGATTAGCCCACACACGCTTTCCAGGCGTGCGACTTAAACCGCTCATCCACCTCTCCGAAGCCAGCGATTGTAGCAGTGATTTCGGGTGGTCAAGGTAAGAAGCTGGAACCGGCAGCGATGCAGGTGCGCCCCGGTGCACCTTGCAGGTACAACCGGCAAGGCCGCCCCGGTTGTTCAGCCGCAAGCCATTTGGGATGGTGAATGGTTGCAGTATCGTGAAATCCGGCGAACTTGTGATGCGGGTCCATCCAAGGATTCCCCGGTGCGCATTATTTGCGGTTGGCAACCCATGGCGTATCCGCATTGATTCAGGTTTTCCTCAGCCCGTGCATTCGATGGAGGCAGATGTCGGGACCTGTCATGTATACAAGAAGGTATTTTATTTGTGCTGTGAGATTGGGATAAATTTCATGTAAGTCATTGATGTTATTGATTTTTATGAAAATGAAATTTATCTGTTTTGAAAGGTTCCAGAATGCATCCTGGATGAATTGCAAATGTTGAATGCAATTCTCAAGCGCCGGATGCATTTTGCAACAGACGCCGCATGCCAGCTTGTAGACAATGCCTGCGGCGCCGGGCCTTGAAATGCCTGTTTCAAGCCCATTGCGGCAGATTCCTCCTGTATTGCGGCGTATCGACAGCCCAGGCCAATCATAGAAACCCGCTATCACCATGGCTCACCATTCAATGCGCTCCGATTTTTACTGTGGCGGGGCGCTGCCATGGCGGGCACTGGCCTTGAGCCTTGCGGCGGTGCTGGGTGCCGGGGCGGCGTTCGCTGCCGGGCCGCAGCGGCAGGTGCTGGAAAGCCTGCCGTCCGGCACGGCCAAGGGGGCGCCTGCCTATGAGTTGTCGCTGCCTGCCTGCACGGCGGCGCCTTGTCCCTTTGAGCTGCGGCTGGTGCGTGCCGGCGTGCAGCAGGGCCAGCCAGTGGCGCTGTCCTGGCCGGCGTCCAGGGGGCCGGCGCAATTGGCGCAGCCCGATCCGCTGTACGGCGTGGGCGATCCGCTGTCTGCGGCAGCAGGGCTCCAGCACCTCGAGCGCGTGTGGACGACTGGAGAGGAAGAAGACACCGTCACCGCTGCCGTGCGCAGCTTGCGCCTGCCCGGCGTGCAGGGCGGCTCGCGTGCGCTGCTGGTCACGCAGATGGGGGGCTTTGAGCATCCCAAGCGCCGCCATGCGCTGTATGTCGCCACCGCCCAGGGTCCGCACCTGGCCTGGCAGTACGACGAGCCCCAGGGCAACTACCAAAGCTGGGTGCTGGCGCCCACGGGCCGGATTCCGGTGCTGCTGGTGCGCTATGCATCACCGCAGGACGATGCGCCCGACCAGATCGAGACCCGCAGCCTGCGCTGGAACAAGGGCCGGCAGGCGTTTGCCGAGCAGGCCTCGGCACCACCGGCCGCCGTGCAGGCCGTGGTGGCGGCGCGCTATGCCAGCGTGGCGGCCGCACGTGCCGCGCGCGCGCAGCAGGCCGAATGCCTGGGCGCCTATTCCGTCGTGCGCACACGCCCCGCAGGCGCCGCGCCCCATCACGCCCTGGTGCAGGTGGCGGCGGACATGGCGCAGGCACATGCCGAATCGCTGCGGCTGCGTGCCTGCTCGGCCAGCCTGCAGCCGCGCACCGTGCCATTGGTGCACCTGCTGCCGGATGCCGGCCTGGATCCCGGCAAAAAAACCGGCAACAAACCCGACCGCAAACCCGAGCCCGCCCGCTGAGCCGTTGCTGCGGGCCATATCGACAACCACAACGAGGGGAAAAACATGCCTGACATCAAGGACAGCGTAGGCGAGGGCGGCAGCAACCAGGTGCATGACGTGGCCCTGCTGCAGGCCATGCTGCGCGTGGTCAAGGACGCCAAGAACGCGCCGTATCTGGGCGTGGACTACGACGGCAGCTACGGCGCGCAGACGCGCGCCGCGCTGGAGCGTTTCCAGAACGACCACAAGCTGGCCGCCGCCAAGGCTGCGCCGGGCCAGCCGCAGGCCGGGGGTGCCAAGGAGGCGCTGGGCCTGGCCGCAGCCGGAGGGGCCACGGTGGCCAAGCTCAGTGGCATGCTGCCGGCCTCGCACCAGGGCATGCGCGCCGCGCAGAACTCCAAGACGGTGTACCTGGAGGCCAAGGCCCAGGACGTGGCCACCAGCAAGGCCGCCATTGCCAACGATGCGGAGTACGAGCCCACCTTCCGCGCCAAGCTGGCCAGCCTGGTGCAGCAGATGTATGACACGCACAAGATCGCGCTGTGGATCACGCCCACGGGGCGCCGGCGCACCTTTGCCCAGCAGGCCGCCGAGACCCAGACCAAGGCCGGCCCGGGCGAGAGCAACCACAACTTCGGCCGCGCGGCCGACATCGGCTTCAAGCGCTTCCAGTGGGTCAAGGGCGACGGCAGCATCGTCACCGATGCCGACTGGCTCAACCAGCTGGAGGCCGTCAAGTCCGCCGATGCATCGCGCTGGTGGGACGAGCGCGACAGCCTGGCGGCCAAGCAGGGCCTGCTGCCGCTGAAGTTCGAGCGCGTTCACCTGCAGGCATTCGCCCAGCAGGGGGTGAGCAACCAGCGCTCGCTGGCCAAGCTGCTCAACGCCGTGTCGCAGAACAACATGGGCTGGAAATCCGCCTACCAGGCAGACCTGCAGTCCCAGGGCAAGCATTGGGTGAACGTGGGGTCCGCCAAGTCCATCTGGGCCGGAACAGCCTCCGTGACCAAGGCCGATCTTGCCAAGGCCCGCACGGCGGCCACCGGCAAGCAGGTCAAGGAAGCGCAGATCACCCAGGACGAGGTGGACGCCATGCGCCGCATGCTCAAGGCCGATTTCGAGCAGGCCGACCTGAACTGGTCCAAGTGGGCGCCCGTGCCCTGAGCCTGGCCGGACGCCTGCCGTGCAGGCAGGCGTCACTCCCATCGCATCTTCCGGAGAGAGCATCTTGAGAATCGACCCTTCGACGGGCGAGGCCGCCCTGCGCGCGCCACTGTCCCTTTCGCTGCCCCTGCCTGTGTCCCTGTCCGCGTCGCTTTCAGCGTCCCTTCCCGCCATGGACGCTGACGCAGCGCCGGGCGGGCCGCCTGCCATCCGCGCCCCGCAGGATGTTCTTTCGGGCGTGCGCGTTGCCTCGCAGTTGCTGCAGGACTTTCGGCCCATCACCGAAAGCATCGAGTGGGAGCTGGGCCATCTGCATTGGGCGCAGGCGGGCCTGTTGACCTTTGCCGAGAACGAGGTGCCCTATGTGGTCAACAACAGCGGCCGCCTCTCCGAAGATGCGGCGGCCCTGCTGTTCCATCACTGCGCGGACACGGCGCCGCAGGGCACGATTGCCGTGCTGGAGCTGGGCGCGGGCTGCGGCCTGTTCGCGCGCATGTTCCTGCAGGCCTTCCGGCACCTGTGCCAGCAGGAAGGGCGTGATTTCGACCAGCGGCTGGTCTGCTACGTGACAGACGGCTCGCCGCGCACCGTTGCGCAGTGGCACGAGCGCGGCCTGTTTGCCGAGTTTGGCGGCCAGGTCGTGGCAGGCTGCTGCGACGCCATGCACCCCGAGGCCGTTCGGCTGCACGACGGCAGCACGGTGCCGCTGCCGCCGCTGCATGCCGTGTTCTGCAACTACGTGCTGGATGTGCTGCCCGCCACCGTCGTGCGGCGCCAGAATGGCGGGCCGTTGCAGGAGCTGCGCATACGCACCCGCCTGACGGACGATGCCCAGCTCGTGCGCCAGTACACCGCGCTGTCGCCGCATGAGATCCGCGCCCTGGTGGATCACGCGGATGCGGCCGAGCGCGCGCGCCTGCTGCCCCTGGTGGGCCTGTTCGAGCAGGAGACGGGATTTTTCGACTGCGGCGACGCGGCACTGTCGCCCTGGGTGGATGCCGCCCTGTCCGTCAGCCAGGACGCGACACGCCTGCTGGTCAACCACGGCGCCTTCGGCGCGCTGCAGACGCTGCAGCAGCGGCTGGCGCCCAAGGGCCTGGTGCTCATCAACGACTACGGCGCCTGCACGCCCGAGGCGGCGGCCCAGTCGGGCGCCTCCCAGCGCTTTGGCCGCACCAGCGCCATCGGCCTGAACTTCCCGCTGCTGGCGCAATTGTTCGGGCGCGAGGGCTGGCAGGTGCTGGCGCCTTCGGGCGATGCGCAAAGGGCCATCCATGCGCGGCTGCTGATCGGCGAGGGATGCGAGCGCACGGCGGCCGCCTTTCTCAACCGCTTCAGCGCCGACGCGCAGCAGTTCTTCGAGGCCCCGGCCCATGAGGCCCGCACGAACCTGGAGTCGGGCCGGCAGGACGCCGCGTTGGAAAGCTACCGCCAGGCCATCACCCGCAGCCCGCGCGACTGGCGCCTGCTGGGCGAGGTGGCGGAGTTCGTGGGCCTGCAGCTGCGGGACTTTGCGGCAGGCATCGAGCTGGCGCGCAGCGCGCTGGAGCTCAACCCCTGGCTCAGCACCTGGCTGTGGAACGTGCTGGGCGACTGCCTGTTCTGCCAGGAGCAGTTTGCTGCCGCGCATGACGCCTACCTGCAGGCCGAGCGCATAGACCCGCGCGATGCCCGCACCCAGCTCAACCTGGCCTACACCTGGCAGCAGTGCGGCGACCCGGCGCGCGCGCTCGCCTGCATCGCCCAGGGCCTGGCGGGGGATGCGCATGGCGTGCACACGCAGCGCCTGATGGAAAAGCAGCAGCAGATCCTGGCGCAGATCGCTGCCCTGCGTGCCTCGCAGCAGCAGCGGCTGGCGCAGCGCGCGGCGCGTCTGCAGGCCGGGGCATAGGCCAGGACATAGGCTGGCAGGCCCGCCAACGGCCCGGCCTGCCAGCTTCAGTGCTGGCGGCCGGCCAGCCGCACGCCCAGCGCTGCCGCCGATGCCGCGCAGGCCAGGGCTACCACGCCGCCCCAGCCCCATTGCGCCAGGGCCAGAGCGCCCAGCGCGGAGCCCGAGGCCATGCCGATGAACACGCCCGTGAACAGCAGCGCATTGAGCCGGCTGCGCGCGGCAGGCTCCAGGCCATACACCAGGGTCTGGTGCGCCACCAGCGTGGCCTGGATGCCGAAGTCGAAACCGATGGCGCTGGCCACCAGCAGCGGCAGCTGTGCGCCGGCTGGCAGCCAGGGCGACAGTGCCAGCACGGCAAACGACGCCAGGGCCAGGCCCGCACCCAGGCAGGTCACGCGCTGCGGGCCGCTGCGGTCGGCCAGCCGGCCTGCCAGCGGGGCGGCCAGCGCACCGGCCGCACCCGCCAGGCCCAGGGCGCCGGCAGCGGCGCTGCCCATGTGGAACTGCTGGTGCAGCATCACGGCCAGCGTGGACCAGAACGCGCTGAAGGCCACCGACAGCAGGCCCTGTGCCAGTGCCGCGCGGCGCAGCGCAGGCTGGCTGCGCCACAGCTGCACCATGGAGCCCAGCAGCGCGCCATAGCCCAGTTGCGTGGTGGGTTTGAAACTGGGCAGCCCGCGCCACAGGGCCACCCCCAGCAGTGCCATGGCAGCGGCGGCCAGCAGGTAGACGCTGCGCCAGCCCCCATGCTCGGCCAGCAGGCCGCTGACCACGCGCGACAGCAAGATGCCCAGCAGCAGCCCCGTCATCACCGTGCCCACCACCTTGCCGCGCTGGTGCTCGGGCGCCAGCGTGGCGGCGGCCGGCACCACGTCCTGCGCCAGGGTGGCGGCCAGGCCCACGGCCAGGCTGGCAGCCAGCAGCGGCGCCAGGCCCGGAGCCAGCCCGCTGGCCAGCAGGGCCAGCATCAGCGCGGCGGTCTTGGCCAGGATGATGCGCCGGCGGTCCATGCGGTCGCCCAGCGGTGCCAGCAGCAAAATGCCCAGCGCATAGCCCAGCTGGGTCAGCGTGGGCACAAAGCCCACGGCGCGTTCGCCTGCGCCCAGGTCGGGGCCGAGCACCCCCAGCATGGGCTGGCTGTAGTAGAGCGAGGCCACGCCCACGCCCGCCGTGGTCGCCATCAGCAGCACCAGCGATGCCGGCACGCCGGCAGCCTGCGCGCCCGCAGCGGTTTGCATATGCGTAGATTGAATAGAAGACATGTTGAGGCGCCTGTCAGGCGCAGTTGAAAAGCGATGGCCGTAGTGTGGTGCGGCGCAGCACACCACGGTAGTGGCTGCGCCTGCAGAATCGATATACGCTTGGCGTATGACCCTTGCCGACCTTCCCCTGCCTTCTGGCGCTGACCGCATCGAGCTGCTGCAGACCTTTGTGCGCATCGTCGAAAGCGGCAGTCTTTCGGCCGCTGCGCAGCAGATGTCCACCACCCAGCCCACGGTCAGCCGGCGCCTGCAGACGCTGGAGCGCGCGCTGGGCCTGCGCCTGCTGCGGCGCTCCACCCACGCCATGGCGCTGACCGACGACGGCCAGCGCTGCCTGGAGCACGCGCGTGAGCTGCTGGAGGCATGGCACGCGCTGGAGTCCGACCTGCGCGGCGCCCAGGACACGCCGCGCGGCCTGCTGCGCGTGGTCGCGCCCCACGCCTTTGGCCAGGACCAGCTCATGGCGCCGCTGCTGGCGTTTCTGGACCGCCATCCGGCCGTCAAGGTCGAATGGCTGCTGCATGACCGCCAGCCGGACTTCATTGCCGAAGGCATCGACTGCGCCGTGCAGGTCGGCACCGTGGTCGACCCTTCGGTGATTGCGCTGCGCGTGGCCGAGGTGCCGCGCATTGCCGTGGCCGCGCCTGCCTTGCTGGGGCAGGGCAGCGTGCCCCAGCACCCGCGCGAACTGCAGGGCCTGCCCTGGATTGCGCTGCGCACCTTCTACCAGCGCGAGCTGGAGCTGCACCGCGTGGGCGATGAGCGGGTCTGCAAATCCTGGCGCCTGCAGTTCGAGCCCCGGCTCAGCACCGACAGCCTTTATGCGCTGCGCAACGCCGCCCTGGGCGGACTGGGCGCGGCCCTGGCCTCGGCCTGGATCGTGCGCGAGGATCTGGAGGCCGGCCGCCTGGTGCATCTGGCGCCCGACTGGCAGGCGGCGCCGCTGCCCGTGCATCTGGTCTACCCACCCGCGCGCCACCAGCCGGCGCGGCTGCGCGCCTTCATTGCGGCCATGCGGGAAGTCATGCCGGGCCTGACGGGAATGCGCGCGCCGCTGCCCTGAGTTGCTTGCTGCATCGTGTCCGCCCACGGCACCAGCCCCGACCTGAACCTGCCCGGTGAGCCGCGCAGCGTGATGTTGGCGCTGCGGCACAGCTTCTGAGGCTGCGCCCGGCATGGCCGGGCTTCTCCAAAAGACAAAGGCCCACGCGAGTGGGCCTTGGTCTATCCGGGCGTTGCCGTCTACTCGGTCGCCTTCTTCAGCGATTCCTTGGCGTTCTCTGCCGACTGCTTGGAGCGCTTGTTGTGGTAGTCCGACTTGACGTTGTTCACGGCCTTGCCGACCGGCCCGCTGTCCTTGGCCTTGGCGTCGGCCTGCTTTTCCTTCACCTTGTGGTCTGCAGCGTCGGCGGCTTCGGAGGCAGCCTTGCCCACCTGGGCATGGACGGGTGACAGGGCAGCGGCAGCTGCGAAGGAAATGGCGGTGGCAAGCAGCAGTTTCTTCATGGAATGCAATGTCCTGTGATGAGATGGCTGCATGGTGCGCCGGACCGCCGAGGCAACCGTGTAGGAGCAGGGCTTTGCACGGCGCGGGCGCTGCGGCCCACTCGCAGAAGGGCCGCCGACGGCAGCTTGCTTCAGTGTCCGACATGGTGCCGCCGGCCGAGCTTCTAGCCTTGAGCCAACCCCGTCACAACAAGGACCCCCCATGATCACAGCCGAACCCACCATGACCAATCTCTTCGACCAGCTGGGGCTGGACTCCAGTCCGGAGGGCATCAAGCAGTTCATCCTCTCGCACCGGGTGGAAAAGGACACGCTGCTGGTGGATGCACCGTTCTGGACCGACGCGCAACGTGCCCTGTTCTCGCAGCAGTGGCATGCCGATGCGACCTGGGCGCTGGTGGTGGACCAGCTCAGCGAGGCCTTGCATGCCGAGCCGGACCTCCAGGCTGCGCCTTCGCCCGCAATTGCCGGGCACGAGCAGGAGGCTCGTCCCTGATCCTGTGATGCAACCGCTTGCGATGAACCCGTGGTGCTTACAATTTTCCGGCTCGTTCAACCCATTTGCCTACGGAGTCGTTCACATGCTGACCTCGACTGGTCTGGCGCCGGCCCCTGCAGGCTCCGACGCACACCTCCCCCTTGATCCGGGCCTTGCTGCTTTGGAGGCCTTTCCGGACGCAGTCTTCGTCGTCGGACTCGATGGACGCCTGGCGCGCTGCAACCGCCATGCGTTGAGCCTGCTGGAGCATTCCGGCGATGCCCTGGAGGGCAGTGTTTTCGAGGACCGCTTCGTCGCCAGCAGCGGGCGCGCAGGCTGGTTCAACAGCCAGTGCGAGCCCGCCGGCGCCGCACGGCAGGCCAGCCGCTGGCCCTTGCTGACCTGCACGGGACGCGAGCGGCCCGTGGCCTCATGCAGCTCGCGCGTACGGCTCGGCGATGGCAGCCTGGCCCTGCTGCTGAGTGTGCGCGAGGCGGATGCACCCCCGTCCGGGGCATCGCAGGCTCTGGCCGTGCCTTCCCGGTCCAGCCCTCTTTCCAGCGCCGAGCGCAGCTTTGCCTTGCTGGTGCAGAGCGTGACCGACTGTGCGATCTACATGCTGGATCCCGAGGGCCGCATCGTCAGCTGGAACCTGGGTGCCAAGCGCATCAAGGGCTATGAAGAGGACGAGGTCCTCCATACCCATTTCTCGCGCTTTTACACACCAGAGGACCAGCAGGCGGGGCTGCCACAGGCGGGACTGCGCACGGCCGTCAGCACCGGCCGCATGGAGGCCGAAGGCCTGCGCGTGCGCAAGGACGGCTCGCGTTTTTGGGCATCGGTCGTGATCGATGCCATCTACGACGAGGGCCAACTGATCGGTTTTGCCAAGGTCACGCGTGATGTGACGGAGCGCAAGGCTGCCGAGGCCCAGCTGCGCCAGGCCTTGAAGATGGAGGCCATCGGCCGCTTCACGGGCGGGGTGGCCCATGATTTCAACAATCTGCTGATGGCCGTGCTCAGCAGCCTGGAACTGCTGCGCAAGCGCATGCCGCCCGACGATCGCCTGCGTTCGCTGGTGGAGATAGCCACGCGCGGCGCACAGCGCGGTGCCTCGCTGACCCAGCGCATGATGGCCTTTGCGCGGCAGCAGGAATTGAAGACGCAGGCCGTGGACGTCGCTGTGCTGCTGACCGGGATGCAAGGCCTGCTGCAGCAGACGGCTGGCCCGCATATCTTTCTGAAGATGGCCCTGGCCTCAGACCTGCCGCGCATCGCCACCGACCCCACCCAGTTCGAGAGCAGCATCCTCAGCCTGGTTGCCAATGCGCGCGATGCCATGCCGGGCGGCGGCGTCATCAAGATCACGGCGGCCGTGGAAACCACGCTGCCGCGCCAGCTTGCGGGCCTGGCCTCGGGCTCGTATGTCTGCGTGCGCGTGGTGGACACCGGCGAGGGCATGGACGAACAGACACTCTCGCATGTGGTCGAGCCCTTCTTCACCACCAAGGGCGTGGGCAAGGGCACCGGCCTGGGCCTGGCCATGGTGGACGGGCTGGTGGCCCAGTCCGGCGGCAAGCTCGTGCTGCACAGCGCCCTGGGCAGCGGCACCACGGTGGAGATGTGGATGCCCGTCTCCAAGGACGAAAGCGCGGCCTGCCATCTGGGCGGGCAAAGCGTGCAGGACGTGGGGCCCCTGGATGTGCTGCTGGTGGATGACGACCCGCTGGTGAGGGCCAATGCCTCGGCCCTGCTGGAAGACCTGGGCCACCGCGTCACGACCCTGAGCGCCGGGCAGGAGGCCATCGACCTGCTTGCGCGGCAGGCGCGCTTCGACGTGGTCATCTCCGACTACGCCATGCCCGGCATGAACGGCGTGGAGCTGGCCCGGCATATTGCCGCGCGATACCCGGGCCTGAACTTCATCCTGGCCAGCGGCTTTGCCGACATACCGGCGCTGCCACCAGGAATGACGCGGCTGGCCAAGCCCTATTCGCAGGACGATCTACGCCAGCTGCTTCATCAGTTCGGGAAGGCTTGAGCCCCTGGAAAGCCGCGAGATCCTGAGCCGGCCTCATACACCAGCCTTCTCGAACAGCCGGCGCAGTACCTGCATGGGCAGGAACTTGACGCCGCGCCGCTTCAGCTCGCGGCGAAAGAGGCGCTCCCTCTCGATAAAGTTGATTTTTGGTTTCATCTCGTTCCGGGTGCAATGACTGAACCGGGCAATCTATCAGCGCAGAGGGGCGCTGCTGTAACACCCTGTCATCGCCCCCTTGATCGAGGGCCATCATCGCCGCGTGCGGCCGTGCAGGCATCGGGCGGACGAAAAAAAGCCCTGGGACCAACGTCGTCAGGGCTTTTTCACTGGCTTGGCGCCATGTCTGGCGGAGAGGGCGGGATTCGAACCCGCGGTGGGGATTAGCCCACACACGCTTTCCAGGCGTGCGACTTAAACCGCTCATCCACCTCTCCGAAGACCGCGATTCTAGCATCGATTTTTTGGGGTGGCCGCGAAGTTTCCTGCATGCGTGATCGATATGCCCTGGACGGCTGGCGCTTCGGGCATGGCCCGTGCCTGCGCCTGCAGCCAGTTGCAGAAGATGTCGAGCCGGGTCTGCACCGCAGTGCTGCGGCGCAGCGCCAGGTAGCGGTAGCCGGAGGCCGTGAAGCCGAAGGGCGCCAGCAGGCGACCGGCCTGCACGTCGTCCATCACCAGGTGCCAGGGGGCGACGGCCGCGCCCAGGCCGCGCAGCGCCGCTTCCAGCGTGAAGTAGTAGTGCTCGTAGACGGGGCCGGCCGCTGCGGGCGGGGCCATGTCCATGGAGGCGGCCCACAGGTCCCAGGCGTTGCGCCGGCCGCGTGTGTGCAGCAAGGGGAGGCTGGCCAGGTCTTCAGGCTGCTGGAGGCGTCCTGCCATGGCCGGGGACATCACCGGGCCCAGGTATTCGGCGAAAAGAGGCAGGGACGTCTCGTTGTCTGCAAGGGCCTCGCCGCTGTCGTGCGTGATGGCCGTGATGAGCAGGTCGCAGCCTTCGCGTGCAGCGTCGGTGCCGGTGTCGGTGGTGCGCAGGCGCACCTCGATGCCGGGGTGGTGCGCGTGAAAGTCGAACAGCCGGGGGATCAGCCATTTGACGGTGAAGGTGCTGAAGCAGGCCACGTCCAGAGGGCCTTCGTGGGCGTCGCCCAGGCTGCGCACCGCCTCATGGATCTGCTCGAAGGCCTGGGTCAGCGCCGGCTGCAGGGTGCGCGCTGCCGCGGTGAGCGTGGGGCGGGCCTTGGTGCCCGCGAACAGCGGCAGGCCCAGGTGCTGCTCCAGCTGCCTGACCTGGCGGCTGACGGCGCCGGGCGAGACGCACAGCTCGTCCGCCGCCGCCGTCATGCGGCCCAGACGTGCGGCGGCTTCAAAGGCGCGCAGGGCGGCCAGCGGGGGCAGGCGGCGGGTCATGGGTCGGGTCATGGGTCGGGTCACGGGGCGGGTGGAGGCTATGTGAGTTCCAGGTACATAGAACCGGCCGAATCATCGCTTTTCAGGCCATGGGCCGGTCGGTAGATTTGCCGCTTCGGCTGGCAATCCTGCGTGGATTCTGGCCGGACTTTCCATCTCCATTCGATCCCAAAGCACATAGCACCATGCCCTTCGTCCACACCTATCTGCCCCAGTCCACCTCCGCTTCCCAGCGCGATGCCGTCGTGCAAGGCATTCACCGGGCCCTGGTGGAGGGCATCGGCATGCCCGAGGACGAACTGTTCAACATGGTGCATCCGTACGCTCCCGGGCAGTTCGCGTTCAGCCGCAGTTTCAACGGGATGGCGCGTTCGGATGCGGTGGTGGTGGTCGAGATCACCATGCGGCGCGGGCGCAGCGATGCGATGAAGAAGGCCTTGTATTCGGCCATTGCGCGCAATCTGCACGAAGGGGCGGGGGTTGCGCCGGCCGACGTGTTCATCTTCATGCATGAGAACGACTACTCGGACTGGTCCGTGGGCCACGGGCGCTTCGCCATGGGCCTGGTGCAGCAGGTGGGCGCACCCGCCTGATCCGCACAACGCCGCTGCCATGAAAAACGGGCCGCGATGGCCCGTTGTTCATGGCGTGGCGGCGGCTCTCAGCTGGTGCGCTGGCCGGTCTGGATCATCTTCATGGCCGAGGTGATCAGGCTGGAGACTTCGGTCATGTTGCTGGGCACGATCAGCGTGGTGGTGGCGTCAGAGGCAACCTGGCCATAGGCCTCGACGGCCTTTTCGGCGACCTTGAGCTGCACGGCCTGCTCGCCACCGGGCTGGCGGATGGCGTTGGCCACGCGTTCGATGGCCTGGGCCGTGGCGTCTGCGACCGCCTTGATGGACTCGGCCTCGCCCTGGGCCTTGTTGATGACGGCCTGCTTCTCGCCTTCGGAGCGGGCGATGAAGGCTTCGCGCTCGCCCGTGGCGATGTTGATCTGTTCCTGGCGGCGGCCTTCGGAGGCTGCGATCAGGGCGCGCTTTTCGCGCTCGGCCGTGATCTGGGCCTGCATGGAGCGCAGGATTTCGGCCGGCGGCGTCAGGTCCTTGATTTCATAGCGCAGCACCTTCACGCCCCAGTTGAGCGCGGCCTCGTCGATGGCGGAGACCACCTGGGCGTTGATCATGTCGCGCTCCTCGAAGGTCTTGTCCAGTTCGAGCTTGCCGATCACGGAACGCAGCGAGGTCTGGGCCAGCTGGGTGACGGCCATGATGTAGTTGGACGAGCCGTAGCTGGCGCGCATGGGATCGGTGACCTGGAAGTAGAGGATGCCATCCACCTGCAGCTGGGTGTTGTCGCGCGTGATGCAGACCTGGCTGGGCACGTCCAGCGGGATTTCCTTGAGGCTGTGCTTGTAGGCCACGCGGTCCACGAAGGGCACGAGGAAGTTCAGGCCGGGCGTGAGCGTGCCGGCGTACTTGCCGAGGCGTTCCTTGACCCAGGCGTGCTGCTGGGGCACGACCTTGATGGACCGTGCGATGAAGATGGCCGCGATGACCAGAATGACGATGGCGATTTCCATGGTGTCTCCAGGCCCCGGAGGGGCGTTCGGTGAAACAAGAGGGCGGCGGGACGGCTGGCGGATGGTGCCTGCCACTATGCCCGATGCAGATGCCCGCGCCGTGAAGCGCGGGCGTGGGGATGGGCAATCAGAGTTTGTCCACCAGCAGCCGGTTGCCGACGACCTCGGCCACGCGGTGCATGCCGGCAGAGGGCAGGTTGCCCGGACGGCTGATCACGGTCCATTGGGCTCCGCGGTAGCGGACCTGGGCCGTGCCGTCGGAGTTCCATTGCTCGACCATGACGGATTCGCCGACATCGAGGTTGACGTCGCGGTTGCTGGAGGCGGGCTGGCGGCTGGGCAGGCGCCGGCGCACCAGGTAGCAGGCCAGTACGAAGGCGCTGCCGAGCACGGCGGCAATGACGAGCTGGGCAATGGGCGCCAGGCCCATGTGGGCGCACAGCGCGCCGACGATGGCGCCCAGTGCCAGCATCAGCAGGTAGAAGCTGCCGGTCAGCAATTCGGCGATGACCAATGCGCCGGCGACGAGCCACCAGATGGTGGAATATTCCATTCCCAGACTCCCTGTTTATGACGGTTGCTTGTGTTTAGTGCACCACATTCTGGGTGAAAAGCCGCACGCTTCAAAGGCGCAATAAGGATATTCCTTACACTTCGCGCCTGTTTCGTTTTTTAGGCCCGCTCAGGTTACGGAGGCTGCCCCCATGAAGTTTCGCTTTCCCATCGTCATCATCGACGAGGACTACCGTTCCGAGAACACCTCGGGCCTGGGCATCCGCGCCCTGGCACAGGCCATCGAGCAAGAAGGTTTCGAGGTGCTGGGGGTGACCAGCTACGGCGACCTGTCGCAGTTCGCGCAGCAGCAAAGCCGGGCCAGTGCCTTCATCCTGTCCATCGATGACGAGGAGTTCTCGCTGGGTGGCGAAAGCGATCCCGTGATCCACAGCCTGCGCAGCTTCATCGGCGAAGTGCGCCGCAAGAACGCCGATGTGCCGATCTACATCTACGGCGAGACCAAGACCAGCCGCCACCTGCCCAACGACATCCTGCGCGAGCTGCACGGCTTCATCCACATGTTCGAGGACACGCCGGAGTTCGTGGCCAAGCACATCATCCGCGAGGCCAAGAGCTACCTGGAAGGCGTGCAGCCGCCGTTCTTCAAGGCGCTGCTGGACTATGCGGAAGACGGCTCCTACAGCTGGCACTGCCCCGGACACTCGGGCGGCGTGGCCTTCCTCAAGAGCCCCGTGGGCCAGATGTACCACCAGTTCTACGGCGAGAACATGCTGCGCGCCGACGTGTGCAACGCGGTGGAGGAACTGGGCCAATTGCTGGACCACAACGGCGCCATCGGCGAGAGCGAGCGCAATGCCGCGCGCATCTTCAATGCCGATCACTGCTACTTCGTGACCAACGGCACGTCCACGTCGAACAAGATCGTCTGGCACCACGCCGTGGCGCCCGGCGACGTGGTCGTGGTGGACCGCAACTGCCACAAGTCCATCCTGCACTCCATCATCATGACGGGTGCGATTCCGGTGTTCCTCAAGCCCACGCGCAACCACTTCGGCATCATCGGCCCGATCCCGCAAAGCGAGTTCTCGGTGGAGTCCATCCAGGCCAAGATCGCGGCCAATCCGCTGCTCAAGGGCGTGGATGCCAAGACGGTCAAGCCCCGCGTGCTGACGCTGACGCAGTCCACCTACGACGGCGTGCTCTACAACACCGAGACCATCAAGAGCATGCTGGACGGCTATGTGGCCAACCTGCACTTCGATGAGGCCTGGCTGCCGCACGCTGCCTTCCACCCGTTCTATGGCAGCTACCACGCCATGGGCAAGAAGCGCGCGCGCCCCAAGCACTCGGTGGTGTATGCCACGCAGTCCATCCACAAGCTGCTGGCCGGCATCAGCCAGGCATCGCATGTGCTGGTGCAGGACAGCCAGACCGAAAAGCTGGACCACCACCTGTTCAACGAGGCGTACCTGATGCACACCTCGACCAGCCCCCAGTACAGCATCATCGCCAGCTGCGACGTGGCCGCCGCGATGATGGAGCCGCCTGGCGGCACGGCCCTGGTGGAAGAGTCGATTCTGGAGGCGCTGGACTTCCGCCGTGCCATGCGCAAGGTCGAAGACGAGTTCGGCGACGACGACTGGTGGTTCGAGGTCTGGGGTCCCGAGAAGCTGGCCGATGAAGGCGTCGGCTCGGCCCAGGACTGGATCATCCGCGGCCAGGACGCGGCGCCCAAGCGCTCCAAGGCCAAGAACGGCAAGGAGTTCGACAACTGGCACGGCTTTGGCGAACTGGCCGACGGCTTCAACATGCTGGACCCGATCAAGTCCACCATCGTGACGCCGGGCCTGGACCTGGACGGCGATTTCTCGGACACGGGCATCCCGGCCTCCATCGTGACCAAGTACCTGGCCGAGCACGGCGTGGTGGTGGAGAAGACGGGCCTGTACTCGTTCTTCATCATGTTCACCATCGGCATCACCAAGGGCCGCTGGAACACCATGCTGACGGCGCTGCAGCAGTTCAAGGACGACTACGACCGCAACCAGCCGCTGGCACGCATCCTGCCCGAGTTCTGCCAGCAGCACCGCCGCTACGAGCGCATGGGCCTGCGCGACCTGTGCCAGCACGTGCACGAGCTGTACGCCAAGTACGACATCGCCCGCCTGACGACCGAGATGTATCTGTCGGACCTCAAGCCCGCGATGAAGCCCAGCGATGCCTACGCCCACATCGCGCACCGCAAGACCGAGCGCGTGGAGATCGACCACCTGGAAGGCCGCATCACCGTGGGCCTGGTCACGCCGTACCCGCCCGGCATTCCGCTGCTGATCCCTGGCGAGGTGTTCAACCGCAAGATCGTGGATTACCTGCTGTTCGCGCGTGAGTTCGCCAAGGAGTGCCCTGGCTTCGAGACCGACATCCATGGCCTGGTGGAGCTGGAGGACGCGGACGGCGAGGTGCGCTACTACGCCGACTGCGTGGCCCAGGCCGCTCCTGCCCGCAAGGTGCCGGCTGCCGGCAAGTCTGCGGCCGGAAAATCCGCAGCGGCCAAGCCGGCTGCCAAGGCTGCGGCAAAGCCCGCTGCCAAAAAGGCCGTGAAGGCTGCTGCCGTCAAGGCGCCGGCCAAGCGCCCCGCAGCGGCCCGCAAGGCCGGGTCGGCGCCGGAAGTCGGCACGGCTGCCAAGCCGGCGCGTGGCCGCAAGATGGTGCAGGTGGGCGATGATGGCCCCTTCGGCCGCACGATCTGATCGGCTGGCCGGCTGACGACGGCCCGTCAAAAAGGCGCGGTCCCCGCAAGGGGCGCCGCGCCTTTTTTCTTGCCCGCTGTTTGCCGCTCACTCCAGGCGGATCCTGGCATCGCGGATCAGCGCGGCCCAGTCCGTCTGCTCCTTGAGCAGGTACCGGGCCGCGTCCTGCATGCTGCCGCCCAGGGCCGTGCTGCCCTCGGCCTGCAGTTGCTGCTGCACGGCGGGCTGCTGCAGGGCCGCGTTCACGGCGGTATTCATCTTCTGCACGATGGCGGCCGGCGTGCCCTTGGGCGCGACGATCAGCTTCCAGTCCACGGCCTCGAAGCCTGCATAGCCCGACTCGGCCACGGTGGGCACCTCGGGCAGGATGGGCAGGCGCCTGGCCGAGGTTACGGCCAGGGCGCGCAGCTTGCCGCCCTTGAGCAGCGGATAGACGGCCTGGGGCGTGCCGAACATGTAGTGCGTCTGCTTGCCCAGCAGGTCGGTCACGGCCGGCGCTGCGCCCTTGTAGGGCACGTTGAGCACCTGGATGCCGGCCTTGAAGGCCAGCATCTCGCCGGCCAGGTGGCCCACCGTGCCCGTGGATGCCAGTCCCTGACGGATGCCTCCCGGGTCGGCCTTGGCGGCCTTGACCAGGTCCTGCACCGATTTCCATGGCGAGTCCTGCGGCACGACCAGCACCGTGGGCTGGGCGGCGACCAGGGCCACGGGGATCAGGTCGGTGCGGGGGTTGAAGGGCATGCTGGGCAGCAGGGCGGGGTTGATGGCGAGGTTGGCGGTCTGGCCCATGCCGAAGGTATAGCCATCCGGCGCGGACTTGGCCACCGCATCCAGCCCGATGTTGCCGCCCGCGCCGGGCTTGTTGTCCACCACCACGGTCCATTGGTTCAGCGTGCCCACGCGCTCGCTGATCTGGCGCGCGACCGCGTCCGTGCCGCCGCCCGGCGTGTAGGGCACGACCATGCGCACGGCGCGCGAGGGCCAGTTGCCGGGCTGGGCCTGGGCCGCCAGCGGGAGCAGGGCGGCAGCCAATGCGGGCAGGGCGCACAGCAGCAACTGGCGGCGCGGGGCGGAACAAGGGCGGGCCTGGGTCAGTGTCTGTGTCCGGTTTTGGGCGGCCGGGTTGCGGTGGATGGCGGGCATGGTGTTGTCTCCGGGAATTTTTGGGAAAAGGCCTCCCCGCCGGGCGCGCGGCAAGCGTCGTCCGGTGTGGGGTGGATGGGGTGCAAGGTTGCAGGGGCGCCGCGCGTCGGGTGGACGGCGGCGGCTTCAGTGGCTCAGCCTGGCATCAATGGGAGGCCTTGGCGTGGCTGTCGGTGGCCTCGCCCTGGGCCAGGGCCAGGGCCTGCTCGCTGCTGTAGCCTAGTGCGGTGAGGATCTCCAGGCTGTGCTCGCCCAGGCGCGGGGGCGACAGGCGCACATCCAGGCGCTTGCCGTCCAGCGTGAAGGGCAGCAGCACGGTCTTGGTCTCGCGGCCATCGGGCAGGGTGATGGGGGCCAGCGCGCCCGTGGCGTTCAGGTGCGGGTCTTGCAGCAGGTCCTGCGGGCGTGCGATGGGGGCGAAGGGCAGGCCGTTCTTCTCGAAGACCTCGGCAATGTGGGCGGCGCTGTGCGGGGCCATCTTCTCGCGCAGCAGCGGCATCAGCCAGCTGCGCGCCAGCACGCGGTCGTTGTTGCTGCCAAGGCGCGGATCGTCGCGCAGCTCGCCCAGGCCGAAGGCGTCGCAGAACAGGCGCCAGGCGCCGTCGCTGACCACGGCCAGGAAGATCTGCTCGCCGCCCTGGACCTCGAACACGTCGTAGATGGCCCAGGCCGAGATGCGTGCCGGCATGGGCGCGGCCGGCTTGCCGGTGACGGCGAACTGCATCATGTGCTGGGCGACCAGGAAGATGTTGTTCTCGAACAGTGCGCTTTGCACTTCCTGGCCGCGCCCGGTCTTCTCGCGCTGGGCCAGGGCAGCCATCGCGCCCATGGCGCCGAACATGCCGCCCATGATGTCGTTGACGCTGGCACCGGCGCGCAGCGGGTCGCCGGGGCGGCCCGTCATGTAGGCCAGGCCGCCCATCATCTGCACCACCTCGTCCAGCGCCGTGCGGTGCTCGTAGGGGCCGGGCAGAAAGCCCTTGTGGCTCACGTAGATGAGGCGCTCGAAGCGGTCCTTGAGGCTGTCGTAGTCCAGCCCCAGCTTGCGCATGGTGCCGGGCTTGAAGTTCTCGCAGACCACGTCGGCCGTGGCGATCAGGCGCAGCGCGGCCTGCTTGCCTTCCTCGGTCTGCAGGTCCAGCGTCACGCTCTTCTTGTTGCGGTTGAACAGCGGGAAAAAGCCCGAGCCCGAACCCAGCAGCTTGCGCGTGGCATCGCCGTCGCGGCCTTGGCCCACGGGCTCGACCTTGATGACTTCGGCGCCCAGGTCGGCCAGCATCATGCCGCAGGACGGGCCCATGACCATGTGGGTGAACTCGACCACGCGGATGCCTGCGTAGGGCAGTGGCGTGGCCTGGCCTGCGGCCGTGTCGGGGGAGGTGGGTTGGCTCATGGGAAAACGGTGAATGAATGTATGGGTTGTCGCCGCGGCTCAGGCCGGTGCGTAGGGGTGGGGCGCAAAGCCCTTGGGCAGTCCGGCCAGCGGCGTCATGCCGTGCAGCTCCTCGCCGGGCAGGCCTGCGGCCAGCGGCTGGCGGGCGGCGATCAGGCGATCGATGTCCACGCCGGTGCGGATGCCCATGGCCTCGAACATGAAGACCAGGTCTTCGGTGACCACGTTGCCCGAGGCACCGGGCGCGTACGGGCAGCCACCCAGGCCGGCCAGCGAGGCATCGAAGGTGCGCGCGCCAGCCTCGTAGGCGGCCAGGCAGTTGGCCAGGCCCAGGCCGCGCGTATTGTGCATGTGGGCCGCGCCTGCCTGTTCGCCCAGCTCGGCCCGCAGCCGTGTGAACAGGCGCCGCACCTGGGCCGGGTTGGCCATGCCCGTGGTGTCGGACAGGCCCGATTCATCAGCGCCCGCCGCCACGCAGGCCAGGGCCAGCGCAATCACTTCGTCCTCGGGCACCAGCCCCTGCAGCGTGCAGCCGAAGGCCGTGGAGATGCCCGCCTCGATCAGGGCCTGCGGTGCGATCTCGTCGCGCAGCGCGGCAATGGCCCGCACCTCGTCCACCATCTGCCTGGGGGTCTTGCGCACATTGGCCATGGAGTGCGCGGGGCTGGCCGATACGGGCAGCGTGACCTTGTGGACGCCGGCGCGCAGCGCAGCCTCGGCACCGCGCAGATTGGGGACCAGGGCCATCACGGTGACGCCGGGCAGCGTGATGGCGTGGGCGACCACCTCGGCCGCGTCGGCCATCTGGGGCAGCAGCTTGGGCGAGACGAAGGAGCCGACCTCGATCTCCTGCAGGCCCGAATGGGCCAGGGCGTCGATCCACGCCAGCTTGTGCGCTGTGGACATGGTGGAGGCCACGGACTGCAGGCCATCGCGCGGGCCGACTTCGCTGATGAGTACGTCAAAACGGTGGGAGGACATGGGCAGGGACATCCGGTGGTGGGTGGCGATGACCGCAGGATTCGCCTGTTGACATCGGTTGCTTGAGTCGTTCTAATAGATAGAACTTGATTCTCTCTGTTGAAATATTCCCTGCTGCACGCGCCATCGTCAAGCCTGCGTGCCTGGGGTTTTCCCTTGGGTGCCTTCGATATGCCTCGCAAATCAGTGACGGAATCGGTAGCCGACGAGAACGCCGCGCCGGGCGGCGTGGCTGCGGTGGACCGGGCCTTGAGCCTGCTGGCCGCCTTTCGCGACGGAGATGACGGGCTGACGCTGGCCCAGCTGTCGGAACGCACGCGCCTGTACAAGAGCACCGTGCTGCGGCTGCTGGCTTCGCTCGAACATGGCGGATGGGTGTTGCGCCTGGATGATGGCCGCTATGCCGTGGGGCCGGCCGTGGCGCGGCTGAACACCGTGTATGCCCGGCATTTCTCGCTGGACAGCGTGGTCATGCCCGTGCTGCGTACCCTGGTGCAGGCCACGGGCGAGAGTGCGGCCTACCACGTGCGCCAGGGGCAGGACCGGCTGTGCCTGTACCGCGTGGATTCGCCCCATCCCGTGCGCGACCATGCGCGCACCGGCGATCTGCTGCCGCTGGGGCAGGGTGCGGGCGGGCGGGTGCTGTCCGCGTTCGATGCCGAGCTGTACGCCGCATCGCGCGGCGGCAGCCGCACGCAGCTGGCCCGCGTGCGCGCCGATGGCTACTGCGCCATGGTGGGAGACAGGCACCGGGAGATCGCCGGGATTTCTGCCCCGGTCTTCAAGCGCGATGGAGAGTTGGCAGCGGCACTGACACTGACCATGCCAGCCCACCGCTACGAGGAGCGCCACGCCCGCCATGTGCTGGCGGCGGCGCGGGAGCTGGGGCTCTTGCTGCCCTGAGCCAGGCGTGCGCGGTGCGCGGACTCAGCCCAGCGCCGTGTCCAGCACCATCATCAGCACAAAGCCCAGCATGAGGCCGCCCGTGGCAAAGGCCTCGTGGCCCTTGCGGTGCGACTCGGGAATGATCTCGTGGCTGATCACGAAGAGCATGGCGCCTGCCGCAAAGCCCAGGCCCCAGGGAAGCAGCGCGGCCGAGCCGCTGACGATGACTGCGCCCAGCACGGCGCCCAGCGGCTCCACCAGGCCCGATGCCATGCCCAGCGCCACAGCAAAGCTGCGCTTGTAGCCCGCAGCCAGCAGGGCCACGGCGACCACCAGGCCCTCGGGCACATCCTGGATGGCAATGCCTGTGGCCAGCGCATTGGCGCGCAGTCCGTCGTTGCCCGCATAGCCCACGCCGATGGCCAGGCCTTCGGGCAGGTTGTGCAGGGCAATGGCAAAGACGAACAGCCAGGTGCGCTGCAGCTTGCGCGCGCCTTGCGGGTCCAGGCCTTCGCGGCCCTTGATGAAGTGCTCGTGCGGCAGCAGCCGGTCCATGAGCATGAGCGCCGCGCCGCCCAGCAGGATTGCCGTGCCGATGACAGCGCCTGCCGCCCAGCTCCCGCCCCCAAACAGGCCCTGCGTACGCACCGCCTCCAGCCCCGGCAGGATCAGCGAGAAGGCGCAGGCCGCCAGCATGACGCCGGCGCCAAAGCCGAACAAGGTGTCCTGCGTGCGCTCGGACAGGCGCTGGGACAGCATCACGGGCACGGTGCCCAGGGCTGTCGCCAGCGCGGCTGCCGAGCCGCCGGCCAGGGCCTGGAAGACCACCGGATGGTTCTGGGCATAGGCCCAGAACTGGCTGGTGAGCGCCCAGGCGCCGGCCATCATGATGGCCAGGCCGATCCACAGGCGGATGTTGGACCGTACGCTGGTCTTGGAGCGGAAGCGTTGTGGCAGATCCATGCTGGTCGGGAATGGGTTGGGGCGTTGGCGGGCAGGCTTGGCCGATCAGCCGCGGGCTGCGGTGTAGCGGCGGGCCACTTCGGCCCAGCTGACTACGTTGTAGAACGCCGCGATGTATTCGGGGCGGCGATTCTGGTACTTGAGGTAGTAGGCGTGTTCCCACACGTCCAGGCCCAGGATGGGGGTGGCTCCGGAGCCGATGCCGGCCATCAGCGGGCTGTCCTGGTTGCCGCTGCTTTCCACGGCCAGCTTGCCGTCCTTGCCCACCACGAGCCACGCCCAGCCGCTGCCAAAGCGCGTGAGCGCGGCCTGGGTGAAGGCGGCCTTGAAGGCATCGAAGCCCCCCAGCTCCCTGTCGATGGCCTGGCCCAGCTCGCCCGAGGGGGCGCCTCCGCCACCCTGGTCTGCCGGGGCCATCACGGTCCAGAACAGGCTGTGGTTGGCATGGCCGCCGCCGTTGTTGCGCACGGCGCCGCGCACGCCTTCGGGCAGCAGGGACAGGTCGGCGATCAGCTGCTCCACGGGCTGGCTGCCGTGCGGCGTGTCCTTGAGTGCGGCATTCAGGTTGTTCACATAGGCCTGATGGTGCTTGGTGTAGTGGATCTCCATGGTCTGCGCATCGATATGGGGCTCCAGCGCGTCGTAGGCGTAGTTCAGGGGAGGCAGGGTGTAGTTGCTCATGTGGTTTCTTTCAGGGACTACGGGGGAAATCGGTGCGTCGTAAGGCGTGTGGGGGGGCGAGACCTGCAGTCAGTGCGCCAGCCGCGAGGGCAGGGCCGTTGCCGCGATGTCGAAGACCCGGGACGAGGCCTGCAGTGCAGCATCGATGGGGGCTGGAACGGGAGAGGGCAGGCTGAGGTCAGGGGTTGCTTGCATCTCTGCTGGCTCCGAGGGTTTCAGAGATTCCTTGATATTGATCTGAGAATTGTATTATTCATGAGAATCATTCTCATTCAAAACAAAAATGACCTCAGTCAAGCCGATGTGTATTTCCTTGCGCGTGCAGGCAGGACCCGCAGTCGTGGGTTCCGGGCGAAAAAAAACCCCGCAGGCGGCAATGCCTGCGGGGCCGGTCGGGTGGCGGTGGCCGCTTAGACCTGGTCGGCCGACAGGCCTGCAGTCTGGCTGAAGCCGCCGTCCACGTAGGTGATCTCGGCCGTCACGCCCGAGGCCAGGTCGGACAGCAGGAAGGCGGCCACATTGCCCACATCCTCGATGGTCACGTTGCGGCGCAGCGGCGATGCATCGGCCACGCGGCCCAGCAGCTTGCCGAAGTCCTTGATGCCCGATGCGGCCAGCGTCTTGATGGGGCCGGCCGAGATGCCGTTGGCGCGGATGGCGCGGCCGTCTGCCGTGCGGCCCACGGCCTCGGCCAGGTAGCGCACCGAGGCTTCCAGCGATGCCTTGGCCAGGCCCATGGTGTTGTAGTTGGGGATGGAGCGCAGCGCGCCCAGGTACGACAGCGTCAGCAGCGAGGACTTGTCATTGAGGTAAGGCAGGGCCGCCTTGGCCATCGCGGGGAAGCTGTAGGCGCTGATGTCGTGCGCGATCTTGAAGCCCTCGCGCGACAGGCCTTCCAGGAAGTTGCCGGCGATGGCCTCGCGCGGCGCGAAGCCGATGCTGTGCACGAAGCCGTCGAACTTGCCCCAGGTGGCGCCCAGGTCGGCGAACAGCTTGTCGATCTGGGCGTCGTCGGCCACGTCGCAGTCAAAGATCAGCTTGGAGTCGAATTCTGCAGCGAATTCGGTGATGCGGTCCTTGAAGCGCTCGCCTACATAGCTGAACGCCAGCTCCGCGCCCTGTGCGTGGCAGGCCTTGGCGATGCCGTAGGCGATGGAGCGGTTGGACAGAACGCCCGTGATCAGCAGTTTTTTACCGGCGAGAAAGCCCATTGTTGTTCTCCAGAGGAAGTGAGTGGAAGTGCGCAGCAGCTGGCGGCGAAGGCGGGGCCTCGCGTCAGCGTTTGCCAGCGGGCGGCTGGCTGCGTGGTGCAGAATTGTCGCATGCGCCATTGGATGATTTCTTCGCTGCTGCTGGCCTCGGCGTGTGTGCCGGCGTGGGGCTCGCATGCCTATGCCCTGTGGGGAGAGCCCCGCTATGCCGAGGGCTTCAGCCATTTCGACTATGTCAACGCCAAGGCCCCCAAGGGCGGCGAGCTGCGCCTGGTGAGCAACCTGCGCATCTCCACCTTTGACAAGTACAACCCGTTCACCATCAAGGGATCGTCTCCGGCCTATCTGGCCGAACTGATGTTCGACACCCTGCTGTGGCCCTCGCTGGACGAGACCGCCACGGGCTACGGACTGCTGGCAGAGGATGTGCAGGCTGCCCCCGACGGCCTGTCGGCCACGTTCCGGCTGCGGCCGCAAGCGCGCTTTCACAACGGCAAGCCCGTGCTGGCTGCCGATGTCAAGTTCAGCTATGACACGCTGGTGGGGCCGCACGCATTGCCTGGCTACCGATCGCTGTTCTTCGATGTGGCGGGGGTCGACGTGCTGGATGAACGCACGGTGCGCTTTCGCTTCAAGCAGCCGAACCGGGAACTGCCGCTGGTTGTGGGCGCCATTCCCGTCTTCAGCCGCGACTGGGGCATGGAAAACGGCAAGCCCAAGCCCTTCGACCAGGTGGTGACGGATACGCCCATCGGCAGTGGGCCCTACAGGATAGGACCTGTGCGCTTCGGCAAGGACATCACCTATGTGCGCGACCCGGACTACTGGGGGCGCGATCTGCCTGCGCGCGTGGGCACGGCCAATTTCGATCGCATCTCCGTCAAGATCTACCGCGACAACACGGCGAAGCTGGAAGCGCTGAAGGCCGGCGAGTTCGACCTGATGCGTTTTTACAGCGCCGGCGACTGGGCGCGGCGCCTGTACGGCAAGCGCTTCGACCGGGGCGAGCTGGTCAAGGGCGAATTCAGCAACAAGCTGCCCTCGGGGTTCCAGAGCTATGTGCTCAACACCCGGCGCCCTTTGCTGCAGGACGTGCGCGTTCGCCGTGCGCTGGACCTGGCCCTGGACTACGAATGGATGAACCGGCAGATGTTCTACGGCTCCTACCAGCGCGTGCGCGGGCTGTTCGGCAACACGGCCTGCGAGACCCATGGCGAGCCCTCGCCAGAGGAGCTGGCGCTCATGGAGCCCTTGCGCAAGAGCATTCCGCCGGAGGCCTTCGGCCCCATGGCCGAGCCGCCGCGCACCGATGGCAACAACTCGCTGCGTGCCAACCTGCGCCAGGCGCGGCAATTGCTGGCCGATGCCGGCTGGACCATTCAGGATGGCGTGCTGCGCAATGCGCGGGGCCAGGCCATGGAGCTGGAGTACCTGGACAGCAGCGAGTCGGGCATACGCCAGGTCTCGCCCTGGATACGCAATCTGGAAAAGCTGGGCATACGGCTGCGCTTTCGTTCGGCGGACTTCGCGCTGTACCAGCAGCGCGTGGAGAAGTTCGACTACGACATCATCTCCATTGCCTACCAGGGCACGAACAACCCGGGCCAGGAATTCGCCGACCTGTTCGGCAGTCGGGCGGCGGACACGGACGGCTCGGGCAATTTTCCCGGAGTCAAGAATCCCGCCGTCGATGCCTTGATCCGGCGCATGACCGAGGCCAAGACCGAGGCGCAGCTGTTGCCCGCGTGCCACGCACTGGAGCGTGTCATCGCGCATGGACACTACCTGATTCCGCAGTGGAGCGCGGGAACGCACCGCATGGTCTACGACTCCTGGCGGCTGGTGCGGCCCGCCGTGGTTCCCGCCTACGCCAAGGGCGAGAGCTGGGCCATGGATACCTGGTGGGCCCGCATGCCGGTGCTGACCGCGCCGCCTCCATGAGCGGGCGCTGCCGCCGCATCGTTGCGATCCGTTGCATGATGGGCACGCTCCCGGGCCGGGGTGCCCCCCGGCAATCGACATAATGCAGGACTTCTTATGTGGGCCTACATACTCAAACGCTTGCTGCTGATGGTGCCGACCCTGCTGGGCGTGCTGCTGCTGACCTTCGTGGTCGTGCAGTTCGTGCCCGGTGGCCCGGTGGAGCAGTACCTTGCCGAAGCCAAGGCCAGCGTTGGCCGTGGCGGCGAAGGCGGTGGCCTGGCCTACCGTGGCAACCAGGGGGTGGACCCCCAGCGCATAGAGCAGATCAAGGCCCTCTACGGGTTTGACAAGCCGGCCCATGAGCGCTTCTTCCAGATGCTCGGGCAGTTCGCGCGGTTCGACCTGGGGCGCAGTTTCTTTCAGAACAAGGATGTCTGGCAGCTGATCAAGGAGAAGCTGCCGGTCTCGGCCAGCCTGGGCCTGTGGACCTTTTTCATCAGCTACCTCGTGGCCGTGCCCCTGGGCATTGCCAAGGCCGTGCGTGCCGGCTCGCGTTTCGACTTCTTCACCACGCTGCTGATCCTGGTGGGCTATGCGATTCCGGGCTTTGTGCTGGGCGTGGCGCTGCTGGTGATCTTCGGGGGGCAGCTGCAATGGTTTCCGCTGCGCGGGCTGACCTCGGCCAACTGGGATGAGCTGTCCTGGGGCGCGCGCATCGTGGACTATCTATGGCATATCGCGCTGCCGGTCACGGCCATGGTGGCGGGCAGCTTCGCCATCACCGCCATGCTCACCAAGAATGCCTTTCTGGAAGAGATCCGCAAGCAATATGTGCTGACAGCCCGCGCCAAGGGCCTGTCGGAGCGGCAGGTGCTTTATCGGCATGTGCTGCGCAATGCGCTGATTCCCATCGTCACCGGCTTTCCGGCCGCCTTCATCGGTGCCTTCTTCACGGGCTCGCTGCTGATAGAAACGCTGTTCTCGCTGGACGGCCTGGGCCTGCTCAGCTATGACAGCGTGATACGGCGCGACTATCCCGTGGTGCTGGGCACGCTGTACCTGTTCACGCTGATCGGCCTGGTGACCAAGCTGGTCAGCGATCTTTGTTATGTGTGGGTGGATCCGCGTGTACGGTTTGACTAGGTACCTTCCGAGCCGCTTCGCGGCTTGCCCGGTATGCACGGCGCCCTGTATCACGGGGGGCGGACGGGCGGCGCGTGGCGCCGGGCTTCGTTTCCTGGAGCGACATGGACACTGAAATGCAATCCGTTGTGGTTTCTGGAACGGGGCTGCCGGGGGCTGGGGCGCCTGCACCGCTGGCGGCGGCGGCGGTTTCGCCGGCGCGGCGGGCCTGGCTGCGGTTCAGGCGCAATCGGCTGGGATATTGGAGCCTGGTCGCTTTTTGCGTGATGGTGGTGCTGAGCCTGGGCGCCGAGCTGATCAGCAACGACCGGCCCCTGGTGGTGCGCTACGAAGGCCAGACCTACTGGCCGCTGTGGAACGATTATTCCGAGAAGACCTTCGGCGGCGACTTCGAGACGGCGGCTGACTATCTGGATCCCTACATCCGGGATCGCCTGAGCCAGGGTGGCAACTGGGCGCTGTACACGCTCAACCCCTACGGGCCGCAGGCGCTCAACTACTTTGCGAGCTTGCCCAATCCGGCGCCGCCCTCGCGCGAGAACCTGCTGGGCACGGACGATCGCGGGCGCGATCTGCTGGCGCAACTGATCTACGGCTTTCGCGTGAGCGTGCTGTTTGCGCTGGCGCTGACGGCCTCCGGCGTGGTGCTGGGCGTGGTGACGGGGGCCATCCAGGGCTTTTTCGGCGGCAGGACCGATCTGGCGTTTCAGCGCTTCATCGAGATCTGGGGCTCCATGCCCGAGCTGTATCTGCTGATCATCTTCAGCGCGGTGCTGGCGCCCAGCGTCTCGCTGCTGCTGGTGCTGCTGTCGCTGTTCGGCTGGATGGGGCTGTCGGACTATGTGCGGGCCGAATTCCTGCGCAACCGCCAGCTCGACTACGTGAAGTCGGCGCGTGCGCTGGGCGTGGGCAATGGCGCGCTGATCTGGCGCCATCTGCTGCCCAACAGCATGACGCCCGTGGTCACCTTTTTGCCGTTTCGCATGAGTGCAGCCATCCTGGCGCTGACTTCGCTTGATTTCCTGGGCCTGGGCGTTCCGCCCGATACGCCCAGCCTGGGCGAGCTGCTGAGCCAGGGCAAGAACAGCATCGATGCCTGGTGGATCTCGCTGTCCACCTTTGCGGTGCTGGTGGTGACGCTGCTGCTGCTGACCTTCATGGGCGATGCGCTGCGCGATGCGCTGGACCCGCGCAAGGCCGCTGCCACCGATGCAGCCCCGGCCGTTGATGCGAAGGACGCCGCATGAACGCAGAGCAGCCGGCAATGGACATGCCTTCCGCCCCCGGTCGCGGCCGGACACTGCTGTCTGTGCGCAACCTGCGCGTGCGCTTTGGCAGCAAGGACGTGGTGCACGGCGTGAGCTTCGATCTGGCGGCCGGTGAGAAGCTGGCGCTGGTGGGTGAGTCCGGTTCGGGCAAGACCATCACGGCGCTGTCCCTGCTGCGGCTGGCCGGTGACGCCCAGCTGGGCGGGCAGGCGCTTTTCGACGGCCGCGACCTCCTGCGCCTGCCCGAGCGCGAGATGCGGGCCGTGCGCGGCGGCGACGTGGCCATGATCTTCCAGGAGCCCATGACGGCGCTCAATCCGCTGATGACCGTGGGCGAACAGGTGGGCGAGGTGCTGCGCCTCAAGCAGGGGCTGACGCGGGCGCAGTCCCTGGCCCAGGCGGCCGAACTGCTGGCGACCACGGGCATTGCCGAGCCCGTGCGCCGTGCCCGCGCCTTTCCGCATCAGCTCAGCGGCGGCCAGCGTCAGCGCGCCATGATCGCCATGGCACTGGCCAGCAGCCCGCGCCTGCTGCTGGCCGATGAGCCGACCACGGCGCTCGACGTCACGCTGCGCGGACAGATCCTGCAATTGCTCGATGACCTGCAACGCCAGACCGGCATGGCCGTGCTGATGATCACCCACGACCTGCACCTGGTGCGGCGCTTTGCCGATCGCGTGGCGGTGATGGAGCGCGGGCAGCTGGTGGAGCAGGGCGAGGTGCCGGCGGTCATGGCAGCTCCGCGCCATGCCTACACGCGCAAGCTGCTGGCCAGTGTGCCGCGCCGCGATCTGGTCGAGGCGCAGGCCGGTACACCGGGGGCGGCTCCCGAGCCGCTGGTCCATGCGCAGGGCCTCAAGGTCAGCTACCCGGTGCCGTTGACGGGCGTGCGCGGCTGGTTTGGCCAGGGGCGTTTTGTTGCCGTGCAGTCCGCCGACCTGGACCTGATGCCCGGGCGCACCGTGGGTGTGGTCGGGGAGTCGGGCTCGGGCAAGTCCACGCTGGCCCAGGCCGTGCTGGGACTGCTGCCGCATGAAGGCCAGCTGCGCATCGCTGGTCAGGCCTGGAGGCAGCCGGCCACGCGCAACTCGCCGGCCAATCTTGCGCTGCGGCGCAAGGTGCAAGTGGTGTTCCAGGACCCGTATTCATCGCTGTCGCCACGGCTGACGCTGGAGCAGATTGTTGGCGAGGGCCTGCGCGTGCACGCCCCGGCGCTCACGGGGCGGCAGCGCCGTGACCGTGTCGTGGACATGCTGTCTGCCGTCGGGCTGACGGATGAGCAGTTCCCCGGTCTGCTCGATCGCTATCCGCATGAGTTCTCCGGGGGCCAGCGCCAGCGTATCGCCATTGCGCGTGCCCTGGTGCTGGAGCCTGAAGTGCTGGTGCTTGACGAGCCCACCAGTGCGCTGGATGTGACCATTCAGCAGCAGGTGCTGGGCCTGCTGCAGCGGCTGCAGCGCGAACGTGGTCTGGCCTATCTGCTCATCACGCACGATGTGGACGTGATCCGCGCCATGGCCCATGACGTGGTGGTGATGAAGGATGGTGCCATCGTCGAATCCGGCCCCGTGGCCCAGGTGCTGGGCGCGCCGCGTGAGTCCTATACCCAGCGGCTGGTGGAGGCTGCTGGCTTTTCGGGTGACGGCATGCCCGAAGGGTTCTGAGTTCGCCGGCCTGCCGCCGGGCCGCTACCAGCTGCCTGTGGGATTGACCCCGTCCTGAAGAATCCACTGCACCTTGTCCACGGGCACGCCCAGCAGCCGGGCCTGGGCCAGCAGGCGCGCTGCCACGCCATCGGGCAGTTCAGGGGTGCGCGAAAGAATCCAGAAATAGCGCAGGTCCGAGCCGACCACCATGGCCCAGCGGTAGTCGGCATCCAGGGCCACCACGTTGTAGCCGCCGTAGAACGGTCCGAAGAACGAGACCTTGAGCGCCGCAACGCCGGGGCCATGCACCGTGCGGGCCTTGCCTTCAGCGGACTTCCAGCGCCGGCGGCCTGCGTCGTAGCCCCGGTTCAGCACATGCACGCTTCCATCGGGAAGCGGCGTGTATTCGGCCTGGGTGCGCTCCAGGCCTTTTTCGAAGCGGTGGTCTATGCGGGCCACCTCGTACCAGCGGCCCATGTAGCGCTGGATGTCCCAGCCGCGTACGGGCTCCACTGTGGCAGGAATGGGCGGGTTGCGCAGGCCCTTCCAAAGCAAGGCGGCTGCAGCGGCCCCGACGGCAAGCCCAGCAAGGCCTGCCGCGGGCCGAACCCAGGCAGGGCGGGGTGTGGACGGGGTGGTGACTTCTGTGCGTGGTTGGCGGGGTGACATCGTGCGGAACTCCGTGTTCAGGCAGAGCGCATGCCAGGGGCATCATGTGCGCTTGGCAGCGTGCTCCTACTTTAGGACAGAACGCCGGGCCGCGGTGTAGGCCGGCGCTGCCGGAACTGCGGCTGTGCGGGCTGCGCAACGCAGGAACTTTCCCTATGCCGGAGCAGGCCATGTGTTTTTTTATGCGCGGGCCTGCAGGTCTATGGCCTAATTGCGCGTTCTCATTTTTTTGAAGAAGGAAATGCCATGGGCAACAAGATCGTTACCGAAGCCGACCGCAAGTTCACTCCCCAGCCTCCCCTGCCCAACGGCGTCACCCTGCCGACGCCCGGCCGTGGCCAGCGCGTGAGCCGCGCCCGTGGCGCCCACACCCATACCAAGAAGAACCCCGGCAAGCGTCACCGCTGAGCACGGCGGGCCGCATGCATGCCTGCTGCGGCCGCGTTCTGAAAGCAAGAGCCCTCGAAAGAGGGCTTTTGCTTTTGGGGCGAATGCGCTCAGTGCTGCAGTGCCTGGAGCTTGCGGCGCAGCATCTGCACTTCCTCGATCAGGTCTGCTGTCAGCGCAGCCAGTTGGGGGTCGGCATCGAAGCTGTGCTCCAGATGGGCTATGCGGCGCGCACGCACCAGCATGTGGCTGCTGAAGCGCCACTGTGCCTGCGCGTCGGCCGCGTCGCCGGCCGGCTCGTTCTCGCAGTACAGCACCCCGGTCTGCACGCGCTCCACCACCCAGGCGGTGTTGCGCTGGCAGTGGCGGGCGAGATCGTGCAGATCCAGTGCGCCTTCATCCAGCAGTTCTGCAGGTTCGTAGAAGGGATACAGCGGCGTGCTCATCGCGAGGCTCCTTGGCCCGTGCCTTGCTGGCGGGCATCGAACGAGGGGAAGGCCTGGGCCAGTGCCTCATAGGCCTTTCGCTGGGCGTCGGTCTGCGGCTCCGGCAGGCTGATGCCCAGCACCAGATACAGATCGCCTGGCGTGGCGGCGGGCAAGCCCTTGCCCTTGATCCGCAGCTTGCGGCCTGCGCGGCTGCCGGCAGGGATGCCGACATCGAATTCGCCGGCAATCGTGGCGAGACGGACCGTGCCGCCCAGCGCGGCTTCCCAGGGCGCGAGCGCGATGGGCTGATAGACATCCTTGCCCTCGGCCCACCAGCGCGGGTCGTGGCGCAGATGCACCTGCAGCAGCAGATCGCCTGCCGGACCGTTGCCCAGGCCCGGGCCCCCCTGGCCGGCCAGACGGATCATCTGGCCTTCGCGCACCCCCTTGGGAATGCTGACCTGCAATTCCTTGTCCCGCGCCACCGGCCGCCCGTCCTCATCCAGCACCGTGCTGCGCAGGTGCAGGCTGCGCTGGGCGCCGTGGTAGCTGTCCAGCAGGTCCAGCTCGATGCTGGCGTGCTGGTCCTGCCCGCGCAGGTCGGGTGGAGGTCGGTGCTGCCCGCCGCCCGCATGGCGCGCGCGGGCGCCCTGGCCGAACATCTGCGAGAAGAATTCGCTGAAATCCGCATCGCCGTCCGGCATGGCGCCATCGCCGCTGCGAAAGTGGAAGTCCTGACCTTCCCAGTCCGGTGGCGGCTGGAATCCGCCGGCGCCTGCGCTGCGGCGGGGCGCATCGGCCAGCGCGTCGTAGGCCGCACGCTTTTCGGGATCGGACAGCACGGCGTTGGCTTCATTGATCTCGGCCATGCGTTGCGAGGCATCCGCTTCCTTGCTGATGTCCGGGTGGTACTTGCGCGCCAGCTTGCGGTAGGCCTTCTTGATCTCGTCAGCACTGGCCTGCCGGTCCACGGCCAGGATGCGGTAGTAGTCCTTGTATTCCATGAATTTCCGTCCTCCAGCCCTTGCGGGCGATGTTCTGGACAAGCCAGAAGCCAGCATAGCCCGGTCATGGCAGGGTCTCAACCGATGGGCCTTTTCCTGCTGGACTGGCATCTTGTGACGGGTTTACTACATTCGCGCGTCGGCAGGACGCAAAAGGAGGCGTCGGACATGGCACATGGCAGGCGATGGCGGTACGGGACAGGGCTTTCAGGCGTCAAGGGGGCAAGGAGCGTGCTGGGCGCATGGCTGGCGGCCTGTGCATGCGGCGTGATGGCGCAGTCCGCCCAGCCGGCACCGGGCGTGCCGATGGCGGACCTGCCCCCCGCCGTGGTCAGTGCGCCTCTGCCCGATGTGGGCTCCATGGCGTCCAGGGTGCTGGCCTGCACGGCCTGCCATGGTCCCGAGGGACGGGCCACACCCAGCGGCTACTTTCCTCGCATTGCGGGCAAGCCTGCGGGCTATCTTTACCGCCAGCTCAAGAATTTCCAGCAGGGGCGCCGCAGCTATCCGGCCATGAACCGGCTGATCGAATTCATGTCGGACGACTATCTGCGCCAGATCGCCGTGCATTTCGCAAGCCTTGAGCTGCCCTATGCGCCGCCCGTGCCGGCGCAGCTGCCGCCCGCCGACCTCGCGCGTGGCGAGCAGCTGGTGCTGCAGGGCGACGCGCAGCGGGGCCTGCCCGCCTGTGCTGCCTGCCATGGCCAGCGGCTCATGGGCGCGGGCGACGATATCCCGGGTCTGCTGGGCCTGTCACGCGACTATCTCAACAGCCAGATCGGCGCCTGGCGCTCGGGCCAGCGCCAGGCGGCCGCTCCCGATTGCATGGACCAGGTGGCCAAGGCGCTGACGCCGCAGGAAGTCGTGGCCGTCACGGCATGGCTGTCGTCGCGGCCTGCATCGGCGACGCCGGGAGGGCGCGAGGCCTTGGCGCGCTCCTTGCCGCTGCGCTGCGGTGCGGTGGCCGCTGTGGGCGGTCAGGAGGGCATGCCATGAGTGTCCAAGTGGAAAATCCGGCCAGCGCGAGCGTACGCGGGCGGTGGCCCCTGCTGGCTCTTGTGGTCCTGGCCCTGGTCCTGGTGGGGCTGCTGCTGGTCTGGCTCAACCTGCGGGGGGAGCAGGGGGTTCATGCCTATGGCCACGGCGGCTGGTCAGGATCGACCGAAACACGGGCCGCCCTGGTCGAGCGCGGCGCCTACCTTGCGCGGGTAGGCAACTGCGCTGGCTGCCACACGGCGGCGGGCGGTGCCGAATATGCGGGCGGGCGGGGCTTGCCCACCGCGTTCGGCACGCTGTACACCAGCAATCTCACCTCCGACAAGGAGACGGGCTTGGGGCTGTGGTCGGCGCAGGACTTCTGGCGTGCGCTGCACAACGGGCGCTCGCGTGGTGGGCGCCTGCTGTATCCGGCCTTCCCGTATGACAGCTACACCCGCGTGACGCGCGCCGATTCGGACGCCTTGTTCGCCTATCTGCAAAGCCTGCCCGCCGTGCGCGCGCAGACGCCGCCGCATGCGCTGGACTTTCCCTATGGCTGGCAGGGGTCGCTGGCCGTCTGGCGGGCGCTGTTCTTCTCGCCGAAGGATTGGCAGGACCAGCCAGGGAAGGCCCCGGCCTGGAATCGCGGCGCCTATCTTGCCCAGGGGCTGGGCCATTGCGCGGCCTGCCATGCGCCGCGCAATGGCCTGGGTGCCTCCGGCCAGGCCATGTCCGGCGGCTTTGTGGCAGGGCAGTCCTGGTATGCGCCTTCGCTGCTCGATCCCGGCGAGGCGGGTGTGCGCGCCGGCCAGGAATCCGCCTGGGTGCAGTTGCTGCAGACGGGGTCCGGCCCTTCAGGCTCGGCACTGGGCCCCATGGCCGAAGTCGTGGCGCGCAGCACCCAGCACTGGCAGCCACAGGATCTGCAGGCGCTGGCTTCCTATCTGCAGGAGCAGGGCGCTGCTGCCCCATCTGCCGGCACAGACGGGCACGGCGCCATCAAGGCTGTGCAGCCTGGGCAGATGGCCTTGGGGCGGGCCGTGTACGAACGGCAGTGCGCGGTCTGCCATGGTGCGCAGGGCCAGGGAACACCGGGCGCGTTTCCTGCGCTGGCTGGCAATGCCTCCGTGACCATGGCCGAGCCGCGCAACCTGCTGCTGGTGCTGCTGGACGGTGGCTATCCCCCGTCCACGCGGCAACAGCCGCAGCCGCATGGCATGCCGCCCTTTGGCCATGTGCTGTCTGACGCACAGGTGGCCGCCGTGGCCAGCTATGTGCGCAATGCCTGGGGCAACAAGGCGGCGGAAATCGGTACCATGGAGGTTTATCGCGCCCGGGAAGGGCGTGGTTTCTGAGAGGTTTTCCATGGATTCAATGGCCGGCAAGCTGCCGGACGACAGCGCGGCAGCCAGCCCCTGGTGGGTGGTTTGCCTGTGTGCGCAATGGTGCGGCGTTTGCAACCAGTACCGGAGCGCGTTTGCGGAGCTGGCCACCCAGTTCCCGCAGATGCACTTCGTCTGGCTTGATGTCGAGGACCGCGAGGATGTGGCCGGGGACCTGGACATCGAAACCTTTCCCTCTGTGCTGATCGCTGACGGCGAGCGCGCGCGCTTTCTGGGGCCGGTGCTGCCCCAGCCGGGCGTTGTGGCGCGCATGCTGCAGTCATTGGCCCAGGACCCTGGCGCGGCCCCGGCCGACCCCGCCGAAGCGCAGGCCCTTTTGCGGCGGCTTCAGTCGGCGCAGGCGCTTGAGCGCGTGGGCGCCTGAGCCTCCGGCGGAGGGGTGTCCGCCCTGGTCTGGGCTGCCTTGCGCAGTGCCTGCCAGCGCCTGTATTTGTACGGCGCGAACTTGGCCTGAAGGTCGTTTGCGGATACAATGGCATATTCACGACCAAACGGGCGGGTACCAACCGCCCTTTTTTTTGGGCGATCTTCGGGCGACCTTAGGGATTGCCATGGGGCTCGGCGCTGTTGGGACATGGCTGCTGCCAAGGTTCCAGGGGCGTTCCGGGTCTTTTGTGTTTGCAGGATTGAATTTAATTACACGTGGCACTACAGCAAATCGTTGAACAAACCGTGACAGGTCTGGGCTATGACCTGGTGGAAATAGAACGCTCGGCAGGCGGGCTGTTGCGCGTCACAATTGATTTGCCTTGGCAGCCCCCGGTGGAGGGCCAGCCGGTGGTGCCGGAGCAGTTCGTGACAGTCGAGGACTGCGAGAAGATCACGCGCCAGCTGCAGTTCGCGCTGGAGGTCGATGGCACGGATTACACGCGCCTCGAGGTCTCCTCCCCGGGCATCGACCGCCCCCTGCGGCATGAGCAGGACTTCATCCGCTTTGTCGGGGAAGTCATCGACCTGACCCTCAAGGAGCCCATCGGCGCCGCCGCTGAAGGGCAGGTCAGCGCCAATCGCAAGAAATTCCGCGGCACGCTGGAGCGTGCCGAAGGTGGTGGCTGGCAGATCGTCTGGAGCGACGAGCCACCCGTCAAGCCTGGCCAGAGGGTCAGCAAGAAGCGTGTTCCCGCGCCCCTGCAGGCGCTGGGTTTCACGCTGGAGGAGCTGCGCGAGGCGCGTCTGGCTCCCCTTGTGGATTTCAAGGGGCGTTCTGCCAAGCCGGTCTGATCGGAGCGGGCAGGGTACGTCGAATCATTGGGGCAGAAGGGCATTGCCATCCCCTTTCTGCGTGATTGAAATAGGAGAGTCGTCGCATGAATCGCGAATTGTTGATGTTGGTAGAAGCCATTTCGCGCGAAAAGAACGTGGAGCGCGATTTGGTGTTCGGTGCAGTGGAATCGGCCCTGGCCCAAGCCACGAAGAAGCTGTACCAAGGTGAAGTGGACATCCGCGTGGCCATCGATCGCGACAGCGGTAACTACGACACCTTCCGCCGCTGGCTGGTGGTGCCCGATGATGCGGGCCTGCAAAACCCCGATGCCGAAGAAATGCTGATGGACGCACAGGACCGCGTCCCCGGCATCTCCGAAGGCGAGTACATCGAGGAAGAGATCGAGTCGGTGCCCATCGGCCGCATCGGTGCGATGGCGGCCAAGCAGGTCATCCTGCAAAAGATCCGCGATGCCGAGCGCGAAATGCTGCTCAACGAGTTCCTTTCGCGCGGCGACCGGATCTTCACGGGCACGGTCAAGCGCATGGACAAGGGCGACATCATCGTCGAGGCCGGCCGTGTCGAAGGACGCCTGCGCCGCAGCGAAATGATCCCCAAGGAAAACCTGCGCAACGGCGACCGCGTGCGGGCCATGATCATGGAAGTGGACGCCACGCTGCGCGGCGCGCCCATCATCCTGTCGCGTTCGGCGCCGGAGTTCATGGTCGAGCTGTTCCGCAACGAAGTGCCCGAGATCGAGCAGGGCCTGCTGGAGATCAAGAGCTGTGCTCGCGATGCCGGCAGCCGCGCCAAGATCGCCGTGCTCAGCCATGACAAGCGTGTCGATCCCATCGGCACCTGTGTCGGCGTGCGGGGCACCCGCGTCAACGCCGTCACCAATGAATTGGCTGGCGAGCGCGTGGACATCGTGCTGTGGTCCGAGGACCCTGCACAGTTCGTGATCGGTGCGCTGGCTCCGGCCAATGTGTCGTCCATCGTTGTGGACGAGGAAAAGCACGCCATGGACGTGGTGGTTGACGAGGAAAACCTCGCCATCGCCATCGGCCGTGGCGGCCAGAACGTTCGCCTGGCTTCCGAGCTTACCGGCTGGAAGATCAACATCATGGACGCGGCTGAGTCTGCGCAAAAGCAGGCGGACGAGTCTGCCGTTGCGCGCCAGCTGTTCATGGAAAAGCTCGATGTGGACGAGGAAATCGCCAACATCCTCATCGAGGAAGGTTTCGAGACCCTGGAAGAAGTGGCCTACGTGCCGCTGCAGGAAATGCTCGAAATCGAGGCGTTCGACGAAGAGACGGTGAACGAGCTGCGCACCCGTGCGAAGGATGCCCTGCTGACGCAGGAAATCGCGCACGAGGAAAACGTGGGCAAGGTGTCGCAGGATCTGCTGACGCTCGAGGGAATGACTCCGGAGATCGTGGACAAGCTGGCCGAGGCCAATGTGCACACTCGCGACGATCTGGCCGATCTGGCCATCGATGAGTTGACCGAGCTGACCGGGCAGACCGAGGAAGAAGCGAAGGCTTTGATCATGAAGGCGCGTGAGCACTGGTTCACCGAAGGGCAAGAGTAAGGTCAGGGAGGTTCAGAGCATTTATGTCCAGTAATACGGTTGCCGAGTTTGCAAAAGAGCTCAACAAGACCCCTGACACGTTGCTGCAGCAGCTCAAGGCTGCAGGCGTCGCCAAGGACAACGCATCGGATGCGTTGACCGACGGCGACAAGCAGCAACTGCTCAGCCATCTGCAGGCCAGCCACGGAAGTGGCGCCAAGAAGATCACGCTGACCAAACGGTCCACCAGCGAGATCAAGCAGGCCGATTCGTCGGGCCGCGCCCGCACCATCCAGGTGGAAGTGCGCAAGAAGCGCACCTTCGTCAAGCGCGACGAGGCCGCCGAAGGCGCCTCCGACCCCGCTGCCGTTGCGGCTGCCCAGGAGCAGCGCGCGGCGTCGGAGCGCGAATCTCAGGAATTGGTGCGCCGCGAAGGGGAAGCACGTCGCCAGGCCGAAATGATCGGCCGGGAGGAGGAAGAATTGGCACAGCAACGCCGTGAGCGCGAAGAGCGCGAGCTAGTCCAACAGCGCGAGCGCGAAGCCGAAGAGCGCGCAGCCGCCTATGCGGCTGCCGAAGCCGCAAAGATTGTCGAGGCCAACCGCGCTAAGCAGGAAGCCTCGCGCGAGCAGGCTGCCGGCCAGATAGCGCGCGCCGAAGCCCAGCTCGCGGCACGCGCCAAGGCCGAGGAAGAGTCCAAGGCCCGTGCGGCCGAGGAAGCCGAACGCGCCAAGGATCTGGAAGACCGCCGCCGCAAGGCGCTGGCCGAAGCCGAAGCCATTCGCGCCATGATGGCCGCGCCCAAGAAGGTGCTCGTGGCCAAGAAGCCCGAAGAGCCCAAGCCCGTGGCAAAGCCTGCAGCGCCTGCTGCCGCCGATGCCAAGAAGACCACGCTGCACAAGCCCGCTGGCACGACCGCCGGCGGAGCCGGTGCGCGCGCGCCTGCCGGCGCCGGCAAGGAAGTCAAGTCCGCCAAGCTCTCCTCGAGCTGGGCCGGCGATGGCAAGAAGAAGGAAATCAAGACCCGTGGCGACAGCTCCGGTGGCGTGGGCGGCCGTTCCAACTGGCGCGGCGGCCCGCGTGGCGGCCGTCGTGGCAATGACCGCAATGACGGACAGCACCAGAGCGCGGCAACGGAATTCCGCGCCATCGAAGTGCACGTGCCCGAGACCATCACCGTGGCCGAGCTGGCGCACAAGATGTCGGTCAAGGCATCCGAGCTGATCAAGGTGCTGATGAAGATGGGCCAGATGGTCACCATCAACCAGCCCCTGGACCAGGACACGGCCATGATCGTGGTCGAGGAAATGGGCCACACCGCCAAGGTCGCTGCGCTGGACGATCCCGAAGCCTTCACGGCCGAGGAAGTGTCCCAGCAGGAAGCTGCCCAGGAGTCGCGCGCCCCCGTGGTCACCGTCATGGGCCACGTGGACCACGGCAAGACCTCGCTGCTGGACTACATCCGCCGCACCAAGGTTGCGTCGGGCGAAGCCGGCGGCATCACCCAGCACATCGGTGCCTACCATGTGACGACGCCCCGCGGCATCGTCACCTTCCTGGACACCCCGGGCCACGAGGCCTTCACGGCCATGCGTGCCCGTGGTGCCCAGGCCACCGACATCGTCATCCTGGTGTGCGCTGCCGACGACGGCGTGATGCCCCAGACCAAGGAAGCCATCAAGCACGCGAAGGCGGCGGGTGTGCCCATCGTGGTTGCCATCACCAAGGCCGACAAGCCCGATGCCAACCTCGACCGCGTCAAGCAAGGCCTGGTGGCCGAGCAGGTGGTGCCTGAAGAGTACGGCGGCGAGTCCCCGTTCATCGCCGTGTCGTCCAAGACCGGCCAGGGCATCGACGAGCTGCTGGAACAGGTCCTGCTGCAGGCCGAAGTGCTGGAGCTGACCGCTCCCGTGGAAGCCGCTGCCAAGGGTCTGGTCATCGAAGCGCAGCTGGACAAGGGCCGCGGCCCCGTGGCCACGGTGCTGGTGCAGTCCGGCACGCTGAAGGTGGGCGACGTGGTGCTGGCAGGCCAGACCTACGGCCGCGTGCGCGCCATGCTGGACGAAGACGGCAAGCAGACCAAGTCCGCTGGCCCCTCCATCCCGGTGGAAATCCAGGGTCTGTCCGACGTGCCCCAGGCCGGCGACGACTTCATGGTGCTGCAGGACGAGCGCCGCGCCCGCGAAATCGCGACCTACCGCGCCGGCAAGTTCCGCAACACCAAGCTGGCTCGCCAGCAGGCTGCCAAGCTCGAGAACATGTTCGCCGAAATGGGTGCGGGCGAGGTCCAGACCCTGCCCATCATCGTCAAGGCCGACATGCAGGGCTCGCAGGAAGCACTGGGCGCATCGCTGCTCAAGCTCTCCACCGAAGAGATCCGCGTGCAGCTGGTCTACTCGGGCGTGGGCGGCATCAGCGAGTCCGACGTGAACCTGGCGCTGGCCTCCAAGGCCATCATCATCGGCTTCAACGTCCGGGCCGATGCCCAGGCGCGCAAGACGGCCGAGAGCAACGATGTGGACCTGCGCTACTACAACATCATCTACGACGCCGTCGAAGAGGTGAAGGCAGCGATGTCCGGCATGCTGGCTCCCGAGCGCAAGGAAGAGATCATCGGCATGGCCGAGATCCGTACCGTGTTCGTGGCGTCGAAGATCGGCACCGTGGCTGGCTCGTACATCACGCAAGGCCAGGTTACGCGCAATGCGCATTTCCGCCTGCTGCGCGAGAACGTGGTCATCTACACGGGCGAGATCGAATCGCTCAAGCGCCTGAAGGACGACGTCAAGGAAGTCAAGGAAGGCTTCGAGTGCGGTATCAAGCTCAAGAACTACAACGACATTCGCGAAGGCGACGTGCTCGAAGTGTTCGAGATCAAGGAAATCGCGCGCTCGCTGTAATTCGACATGGCAACACGCAAGTCCGCTGCGCCGAACCGCAGCTTCAAAGTCTCCGACCAGATCCAGCGGGATCTGGCGGAGCTGATCGCACGCGAGTTGAAGGACCCGCGCGTGGGCATGGTGACGCTGCAAAGCGTGGAGGTGACTCCGGACTATGCCCACGCCAAGGTCTACTTCAGCCTGCTGATCGGCGATCCGCAGGAGACGCAGGACGCCCTGAACCAGGCCGCAGGCTTCCTGCGCAACGGCCTGTTCAAGCGCCTGCACATCCATACCGTGCCCACGCTGCACTTCATCTACGACCGCACCACCGAGCGTGCGGCCGACATGAACGCCTTGATCGCCAAGGCCGTCTCCTCGCGCGGGAAGGAAGAGTAGCCCCATGAACGCGCCACGCACAAGGGTGCAGCGGCGCCCTGTGCATGGGGTGTTGCTGCTCGACAAACCGCTGGAGCTGTCCAGCAACGACGCCTTGCAGAAGGTCAAGTGGTTGCTGCGCGCCGAAAAGGCCGGACACACCGGCACGCTGGACCCGTTGGCCACCGGCGTGCTGCCGCTGTGCTTCGGTGCGGCGACCAAGTTCAGCCAGTTGCAGCTCGAAGCTGCCAAGACCTACGAGGCGATTGCGCGCCTGGGCCAGACCACGACCACGGCCGATGCCGAGGGCGAGGTGCTGCGCGAGCGCGCCATCGATCCCGCCGCCCTCACGGCCGAGCGGCTTGCCGCCGTGCAGGCGCAGTTCACGGGCCCCATCCGCCAGGTGCCGCCCATGTACAGCGCGCTCAAGAAGGACGGCAAGGCTCTTTATGAATATGCGCGTGCCGGCATCGAAGTCGAGCGTCCGGCGCGCGAAGTGACAATCCACGCACTGGAGCTTTCGCTGACGCAAGACAGCCAAGGCCAGCCGGCGATCCGGATGCTGGTGACCTGCAGCAAGGGCACCTATATCCGCACGCTGGCGGAGGACGTGGGAGAGGCCCTGGGCTGCGGCGCGCACCTGCGCGCGCTGCGCCGTATCGACACCGGCGGGCTGGGTGTCGAGCGCTGTATCTCGCTGGAGGCGCTGGCCGCCATGGGCGAGGACGAGCGTCTGCAGCAGTTGCAGCCTGTCGATGCCTTGCTGGCCAGCCACACGGCTGTCACGCTGGGCGAGCAAGATGCGGCCCGTTTTCTCACGGGCCTGCCCCGCAAGGGCGCTTGGGCCGATGCCGAGGCGGTGGCTGTGTATGGCGAAAACCCCCAGGCTCTGCTGGGGGTGGGGCGCGTGGTGCGTGGGGAACTCATCCCCGCCCGCCTGCTCAGTTCACTGGAAATTCAACAGATTTTGGAAGACACGCCGCGCCCATGACGCTGCGGCAATGGGAAAACACTATGAGCAAACAAATCCGCAATATCGCGATCATCGCCCACGTGGACCACGGCAAAACCACCATGGTGGACCAGCTGCTGCGCCAATCCGGAACCTTCGCCGAACACGAGAAAGTCGTGGACACGGTGATGGACAACAACGCCATCGAACGCGAGCGTGGCATCACCATCCTGGCCAAGAACTGCGCCGTGAGCTGGAACGACACGCACATCAACATCCTCGACACACCCGGCCACGCGGACTTCGGCGGTGAAGTGGAGCGTGCCCTGTCCATGGTCGACGGCGTGGTGCTGCTGATCGACGCGCAGGAAGGCCCCATGCCCCAGACGCGCTTCGTGACCAAGAAGGCGCTGGCCCTGGGCCTGAAGCCCATCCTCGTGGTCAACAAGGTGGACAAGCCCGGCGCGCGTCCCGACTACGTGGTCAACGCCGCGTTCGACCTGTTCGACAAGCTGGGTGCCACCGACGAGCAGCTGGACTTCCCCGTGGTGTACGCCTCGGGCATCAACGGCTGGACCTCGCTGGAAGAAGGCGCTCCGGGCGAGCAGTGGGGCCCCGACATGTCGGCCCTGTTCGACACCATCCTGAAGCACGTGCCTTCGGTCAAGGGCGATCCCGCCGCTCCGCTGCAAATGCAGATCTCGGCGCTGGACTACTCCACCTTCGTGGGCCGCATCGGCGTGGGCCGCATCACCTCCGGCACGCTCAAGCCTTCGACCGACGTGCTGGTCATGGAAGGTCCTGACGGCAAGAGCTACAAGGGCCGCATCAACCAGGTTCTGAAGTTCCAGGGCATCGACCGCGTGCAGGTGACCGAAGCCGGCCCCAGCGACATCGTGCTGGTCAACGGCATCGCCGACCTGGGCATGGGCGTCACGCTGACCGACCCGCTGAACCCCCAGCCGCTGCCGATGCTCAAGATCGACGAGCCCACGCTGACCATGAACTTCTGCGTCAACACCTCGCCGCTGGCAGGTCGTGAAGGCAAGTTCGTGACCAGCCGCCAGATCTGGGACCGCCTGCAAAAGGAACTGCGTTCCAACGTGGCCCTGCGTGTCAAGGAAACCGACGAAGACGGCATCTTCGAAGTGTCGGGCCGCGGCGAACTGCACCTGACCATCCTGCTGGAAGAAATGCGCCGTGAAGGCTACGAGCTGGCCGTGTCCAAGCCCCGCGTGGTCTACCGCGACGTGGACGGCGTGCGCCACGAGCCCATCGAGCTGGTGACGGCCGACATCGAGGAAGGCCACCAGGGTGGCGTGATGCAGGCCCTGGGCGAGCGCAAGGGCGAGCTGGTCAACATGGAACCCGATGGCCGCGGCCGCGTGCGCCTGGAATACCGCATTCCTGCGCGTGGCCTGATCGGCTTCACCAACGAATTCCTGAACCTGACCCGTGGTTCCGGCCTGATCTCCAACATCTTCGACAGCTACGAGCCGCACAAGGGCGAAATCGGCGGCCGCAAGAACGGTGTGCTGATCTCCATGGACGAAGGCGAAATCTTCACCTACGCCCTGGGCAAGCTGGACGACCGTGGCCGCATGTTCGTCAAGGCCAACGATCCCGTGTACGAAGGCATGATCATCGGCATCCACAGCCGTGACAACGACCTGGTGGTCAACGCCACGCGTACCAAGCAGCTGACCAACTTCCGCGTGTCCGGCAAGGAAGATGCCATCAAGATCACGCCCCCGATCGACCTGTCGCTGGAATACGCGGTGGAATTCATCGAGGACGACGAGCTGGTGGAAATCACCCCCAAGAGCATCCGCGTGCGCAAGCGCCACCTGTCCGAGAACGAGCGCAAGCGCGCTTCGCGCGCAGGCGCATAAGCGCCGTGGCGCCGAGGGCGCGCGCAAGCCAGCCGGCTTAGCCGCCCTCATTGTCAAAGGCCGCATCCGCGGCCTTTGTCTTTTCTGCGGCGGCTTCTGCCACGCCGTCCGCCAGGCCGTCCGTCAGGCATTCAGCCGCAGCAGCAATTCGCGCAGGCGCTGGCCGGACGCTGCGCTCTGGTGCGGGTTGAGCGCCAGGGCCAGGCCGATGGAGGGCAGGGTCCCGGCGTCTTGCAGCGTGCGGAACACCACGCCCGGCGTGCTGCCCTTGGCCACGATGGCCGGCACCAGGGCCACGCCCAGGCCCGCGCCCACCAGGCTGACCAGGGTCTGGGCCTGCACCGCATGCTGCTTGACCTGGGGCATGAAACCCGCGTTCTGGCAGGCCAGCACCACCAGCGCATGCAGGCCGGGCACTTCGCTGGGGCGGTAGTTGACGAAGGGCTGGTCGGCCAGATCCCGCAGCCGCAAGGCGGGCCGCTGCAGCAGCGGGTTGCCTTCGGGCAGCACGGCCACCAGTTCGTCCTTTTCCACGGGCGTGATGGACAGCTCGGTGGCCTGCGTCACCGGGTAGCGCAGCAGGCCGGCATCGAAATCGCCGCTGGCCACCTGCGCGCAGATCTCGCGCGTGGTCGATTCGGTCAGCACCAGGTCGATCAGTGGATATTCGCTGCGAAAGGCCTGCACCAGCCGTGGAATCAGCGAGAACGTGGCCGAGCCTATGAAGCCTATGTGCAGCCGGCCGCGCTCGCCGCTGGCCGTGGCCTGCGAGACCTCCTGCACCTGGCGCGCATGGTGCAGTGCCAGCTCGGCACTTTCCAGGGCCGCCCGGCCTGCCTCGGTCATCTCCGTGCCCCGGCGGTCGCGCTGGAACAGCTGCACGCCCAGGCTGTCTTCGAGCCGGCGGATGGATTGGGACAGCGGCGGCTGCGACATGTGCAGCTGCTCGGCCGCCTGCCGGTAGTTGAGCGTGCGGGCCAGGGTGACGAAGTGACGCAGTTGGCGCAGGTCCATTGATATCCACCGTGTATCAGCGATGCTGAATTAAGTCTTAGACGCAACTTCAAAGATATCAAATACTGGCTCCCTGAAGCAACATGGAGACCACAGTGCAGGCTGCGTTGACAGGGATTCGGGTGCTGGATCTGTCCAGCGTGGTGTTCGGGCCGCTGGCCAGCCAGGTGCTGGCCGACTATGGCGCCGAAGTCATCAAGATCGAGCCGCCGGCCGGCGACTCCACGCGCCACACCGGCCCTGCCGTGGAGCCCGGCATGGCGGCCATGTTCATGGGCACCAACCGCAGCAAGAAGAGCGTGGTGCTCGATCTCAAGCAGGACGAGGCGCGCCAGGCCCTGCATGCGCTGCTGGCCACGGCCGATGTGTTCATGCACAGCATGCGCCCGCAGAAGCTGGCCCCGCTGGGCCTGGACCCCGACACGCTGCGCGAGCGCTATCCGCGCCTGGTCTATGCAGGCCTGCATGGCTTTGGCGAGGACGGCCCCTATGCAGGCATGCCCGCCTACGACGACGTCATCCAGGGCATGAGCGGCCTGGCCGACCTGATGGAGCGCCAGACGGGCGAGGCGCGCTACCTGCCCACCATTGCGGCCGACAAGACCTGCGCCCTGGTGGCCGCGCATGCCGTGCTGGCGGCGCTGTTCCAGCGCGAGCGCAGCGGCCACGGCTGCTTTGTGGAAGTGCCCATGTACGAGACCATGGTGGGCTTCAACCTGGTCGAGCATTTCTACGGCATGCACTTCAGCCCCGCGCTCAGCGGCGCTGGCTACCCGCGCGTGATGGCGCCCTGGCGCAAGCCCTACCGAACGCTGGACGGCCACGTCTGCATGATGCCGTACACCGATGCGCACTGGCAGCGCTTCTTCGCCGCCGTGGGCCAGCCGCAGCTGGCCCTGGATGCGCGCTTTGCCAGCCAGGCCAGCCGCACGGCCCACATTGCCGAGCTGCTGGAGACCGCAGGCGAGCATGTGGCCCTGCACGGCACCCAGCACTGGCTCGATACCTGCCAGCGCCTGGAGATTCCTGCCGCCCCGGTGGCACGCATGGACGATCTGCCTGCCGATCCACACCTGCAGGCCACGGAGTTCTTCGTGCCGCTGCACGACGCCGCCATGGGCACCGTGCACCTGCCTCGCTCCTCCGTGCGCATGGATGGCCGGCAGGCCCCCATGGGCATGCCACCGCGCCTGGGCGAGCACACGGCGGCGCTGCTGGCCCAGGCGGGCTGGAGCGCCGAGCGCATCGCCGGCCTGCAGATCACGCAACAGGAGACATGAGATGACAGTGAACACCCCGCAGCCCCACCCTGGCGCCGCCTGGAACGCCGTGCCCCGCATGGGCCAGGGCTTCTTCTGGCAGGACCTGCAGGTTGGCCAGCAGCTGCGCACCTTCCGCCGCACCGTGACCGAGTCCGACCTGGTCGCCTTCATCAATGCCACGGGCATGCTGGAGGCCATCTTCATCGAGGAGGGCTACGACGGCGGCGCCATTGCCGGCCGCCCCGTGCCGGGCGCCATGACCTATACGCTGATCGAAGGCTTCATCCTGCAAAGCATGATCCAGGGCACGGGCCTGGCCATGCTGGAGCTGCACCAGAAGATCCTCGGCCCCGTGCTGGTGGGCGACACCATCGAGGCCCTGGTCGAAGTCACCGCCATCAAGCCCACCTCCAAGGGCAACCGCGCCGTCGTCACCTCGCGCATCGAGGTCTTCAACCAGGGCCACCACAAGGTCATGGAGTACACGGCCGTGCGCCTGCTGGCCGGACGCAGCTAGACGGACAAAAGAATTCCCATAACGACACCAGGAGACAACAGCATGGACAAGAAAGGCAACAAGGCCGCAGGCAGACAAGGGCGGCGCAGGGTGCTGGCCGCCGTGGCGGCCTGCATGGCAGCCGCAGCGGCAGTGCCGGGGGCGGCCCTGGCCCAGCAGCCCTGGCCCAGCAAGCCCATCACGCTGGTTGTGCCTTTCCCGCCGGGCGGGCCCACCGACCTGGTGGCGCGCGTGCTGGCCCAGCAGGTGGGGCAGCAACTGGGCCAGACCGTGATCGTGGACAACCGGCCCGGCGCCAACGGCAACATCGGCAACGCCCTGGTGGCCAAGGCCGCGCCCGATGGCTACACCGTGCTCTACAACACTTCGTCGATTGCGCTGAGCCCGTCGCTCTACAAGAAGATGAGCTACGACGTGAACAAGGACCTGATGCCTGTGGCGCTGACGGCCGTGGTGCCGCTGGGCCTGGTGGTCAACCCCAAGCTGCCGGTGAAGAACGTGCAGGAGTTCGTGCGCCATGCCAGGGACAAGGCGGGCCAGCTGTCCTATGGTTCGGCCGGCAACGGCAATGTCACGCACCTGGCGGCCTTCCAGGTCGTGCAGCACTACCAGATCGAGGCCAGCCACGTGCCCTACAAGGGCAGCGCGCCGGCCGACGTGGATCTGGTGGCCGGGCAGATCGACTTCATGACCGACACCATTAACTCCGTCGCACCCTTCATCAAGGAGGGACGGCTCAAGCTGCTGGCCGTGAGTTCCTCCAAGCGCCTGCCCAACTTCCCCGATGCACCCACGCTGGCCGAAAGCGGCATGTCCGGCTTCGAGGCCGGGGCCTGGCAGGGCGTGATGGTGCCCGCGAAGACGCCAGCCGCCATCATCCAGCGGCTCAACCAGGAGCTGATGCGCGCGCTCAAGGACCCGGGCGTGGTCGAGAAGCTGCAGCTGCAAGGCGCCGAAGGCCTGGGTTCCACGCCCGAGGAATACGGCGCCTACATCCGCAGCGAGATCAAGCGCTGGGCCGGCGTGGTCAAGAGCACGGGCGTCTCTCTGGACTGAGTGCGCTGCGGTGCGCGGCGGCTGCCCGCCCTGTCGTGCACTTGCGCAAATTGGCACCTGTTTGTCAGGGGTGGGCGCGGATTTTCAGCTATGGTTGCGGCTCATCGCCCCGGGCTGCCGGGGCAGGGCATGCATAGCAACAAGGAGCAAGATATGACGGGAGCTGCCGGCGAAGTCCTCAGCGAAGTGCGGGGCCGCATTGGCATGATCACCTTGAACCGGGCCAAGGCGCTGAACGCGCTGTCGCTGGGCATGGTGCGCGATCTGCTGGCCACCCTGCTGGCCTGGCAAAAGGACGATCAGGTGCTGGCCGTGGCCATCCGCGGCATGGGCAAGGAAGGGGCCTTCGGCGCCTTCTGCGCGGGCGGCGACATCCGTTTTCTGCACGGCGCAGGCAGCACGGGCAATCCCCAGCTGGAGGACTTCTTCACCGAGGAGTACGCGCTCAACCACCTGATCCACACCTTCGGCAAGCCCTACATCGCCTTCATGGACGGCATCGTCATGGGCGGCGGCATGGGCATCAGCCAGGGCGGCACGCTGCGCATCGTCACCGAGCGTACCAAGATGGCCATGCCCGAGACGGCCATCGGCCTGTTCCCCGATGTGGGTGGCGGCTACTTCCTATCGCGCTGCCCCGGTCACGCGGGTGAGTGGCTGGCGCTGACGGGCGACGTGATCGGCGCGGCCGACGCGCTGGACTTCGGCCTGGCCGATGGCTATCTGCCCTCGGACCAGCAGCCTGCGCTGTGGGATGCCCTGGCCGCCGGCAGCTTTGCCGATGCAGCGGCCGTCGAGGCGCTGGTGAAGTCGAAGTTCACGGCCCCGGCCAAGCCAGCGGCCCAGCCCCGCGCCGAGATCGACCGCGTGTTTGCCCTGCCCACGGTGGCTGCCATGGTGCAGGCACTGGAAGCGGCGGATGGCGAGTGGGCGCAGCACACGGCAGCCACGCTGCGCAAGCGCTCGCCGCTGATGCTGCACGTGGTGCTGGAGCAGATTCGCCGCGCACGCGGCATGACACTGGCCCAGGACCTGCGCATGGAGCGCGACATGGTGCGCCACTGCTTTTACCTGCGCCCCGGCCAGAGCGAGACCATCGAAGGCATTCGCGCCCTGGCCGTGGACAAGGACCACCAACCGCGCTGGAACCCTGCGCGCATCGAAGACGTGCAGGACGCGCAATGGCGTGCCTTCTTCGACAGCCCCTGGCCCGTGCACTCGCACCCGCTGGCGGCGCTGGACTGATCGCGCGGCGGTTGCTCAAACCTCCAAGGGTTCAAAAGGCTATCCGGCACCGCGCCGGATGGCCTTTTTTTCGGTTCAGCAATCAGCGGGCTCCATGCGGCAGGAATGGCCTGCCAGCAGCCGTACCGCGTCGTCAATGCGCGGGCCCGGATCCCATTCGGGCACGGGCGGCGTCAGGCCCAGGGCCATCTGCCGCAGCGGCTCGGCAATGGCCATGGACAGCAACAGGTCGCAGATGACATCGGGCTGCTCTGCCCTGAGCAACCCCTTCGCGCACTGGCGCCGCAGCCAGTCCACCAGCATGCCGCGGCCGCGCTCTATGCCGTTGCGCTGGTAGACCTCCAGCAACTCGGGCTTGGCGGGGAAATCGGTGGTGAGCAGGCGGAACATCCCCACCGCCTCGGCCGACAGCACGCGCGCGGCAATCACGCGCAGGATCTCGGCCAGCGCCGGAGCCACCTCTGAGGCCGACTGCGCATCGGCCGACAGGGCGGGGCGGAAACCGTCGGTCCAGCTGCGCACCACCAGGGCCACCAGATCCTCGCGGTTGGCGGCAAAGCGGTAGAGCGTCTTCTTGGCCAGCCCCGCGCGCCTGGCCACGGCTTCCATGGTGGTGGCGGCATAGCCTTCATTGAGCAAGAGCCAGGTGGCGGCGGACAGGGCGGCATCGTTGGCCTCGTGCTCGGGCCGGGCCGGCCGCCCGCGCGGCCTGGGGGCCACAGGAGTGATTTCGGTTTCCATTGGATTTCTTGTCGTTCCGTTCGGTGTTGTGCAGGGTCGTGCCTGGTTGTGCAGCATTTTGTTACCCGGCTGGGATTATCCGATTGTTTGGAAACGTTGTTCGTTTCTTTAATATAAGATGGCTTTTCCTCATCAACCCAGGAACGGAAAACACCCATGAACTCCCATGCCTTCGAGCCCGACATTTCCCGCATCGACGAGCTGCTGCACATCACGCCGCTGCGGCTGGAGACGGGAATCCAGCGCCTGCCCAGCGGCTGTCTGGTGGTGGCCTGCCGCACCGACCTGCACGGCTGCAGCGGCCGCATGCTGGACTGGTGGTTCAAGTTCTTCGAGACCACGCAGCACATCAAGTGGTGGCATCCGCATGACCACATCGCACATCGCGGCTGGGATGCGCAATGGAAGAAGGGCGAGAGCTACATAGGCGCCTCCATCGAGGCCGTGGAGTCCCTGGCCGATATTCCGCCCGTGGCGGCCAGGCTCAAGTTCCACGATCCGCGCGAGCTTTTCGACCCTGCGCAGCTGGAGCTGGCCTTTGCCGAAAAACGCGCATCGGCCGCCGTGTATGCGCGCATCGGCTTCGGCGAGCATGTGCAGCTGGACGCCAGCGGGGACCCCATGGACGGGCAGATGGTGCACCTGGCGCGTGACACGCCTTTTGGCTGCGTGCTGCGCAGCCGCTTTTTGCTGGGCCAGTCCTGCGCCGACCCGGCGGCCGAGCTGCCCGACGCGCTGGGCCTGGGCCTGCTGCGCCACTGCTACACGGAGTTCACCTACCTGTCGCGCTTTCTGCCCTCGCTGTACTACGGCGAACATGGCAACGGCGAGGCGGCGCCGCTGCCCTGGTAGCCGTGGCCCCAGGCTTCAAAGCTGCTGGTGCACGGCCGTGGCCAGCTGCAGCAGTCGGTTGCGCGGCAGGGCGCCGCTGAGGGCATAGCCAAAGCCCTGGTCCACCCAGTAGAAGCTGGGCACGGGGCCGTCGCTGCTGAAGCGAAAGGCGGTCTCGCCACGCGTGGCCGGGTCCTCCAGCGCGCCCAGATACAGGGTGATGCGCTCGCCGGCCGCATCCTGGTACATGAACTGGGCGCGTGCGCCGCTGTCGCCGGGCAGCAGCCGGCCGCCCACCAGCTCATAGCCCAGTTCCGTGAGGGCTGGCAGCTTCAGCGGCCGGCCCAGGCGCTTGGAAAGCCATTGCAGCAAATGGGCCTGTTGCGCTGCCTCGACCTCGACCGGGTGGCGCTGCTCGGGCTGGTAGACCGCGTGGGCGACTGCTGCCTGATGGGCGAAGCGGGCAGGTGCGGCAGCGGCCAGCGTGTCCGCCGTTGAGGGTGCCGCAGGCGCTGCCTGCTGCCCGTGCACCAGCCAGCCCAGGCCGAAGGCCAGCAGCCAGCCTGCGGCCATGCCGCCCCAGCGCCACCATTGCTGCTGGCGCTGTTGCAGGCCCTGCAGCTGCTCGGCGGCGGCGCGCATTTCATCGGGCATGGGCGGTTCGCTGCGGGCGCCGTGCAGGGCGCGCAGCAGCTGCCGCTGGCGCTGCCATTGCTCCACGCGTGCTGCGCTGTCTGCATCCAGCTGCTCGCGCAGCGCCTGTGCCTGTGGGGCCGGCAGGCGGTCATCGACCAGGGCATGCAGCTGCTCGTCGGGGATGGCCGTGGCAGCCGAGACACAGGAGGAGGAGGGGGAGGTGGGGGCGGGGGCAGTCATGGCGGCCTCGTCATTTGAGCCGGCGCAGCGACGGGGCTGCGGCTTGGGGTGCAGCAGTCTGGGCGGGCGAAGCTGCGGGCGGTGCCTCCATCAGCTCGCGCAACCGGGAGCGTGCGCGCGACAGGCGCGACATCACGGTGCCCAGGGGCAGCTGCAGCACGCGCGCCGTGTCGGCATAGCTCATGTCCTCCACGCTGACCAGCAGCAGCACGGCCCGCTGCTCGGCGGGCAGGCGCTGCAGGCAGCGCTCCAGGTCCAGGGCAGCGTCGCTGCTGTCCTCGGGCGCTGCCAGGGACTCGGACAGGCTGTCGATGTCCAGCCACTGCCCTCGTGCGGCAGAGCGCCGCTGGTTCAGGTAGAGGTTGTGCATCAGGGTGAACAGCCAGGCGCGCAGATCGCCATCGGAGCGCCACAGCAGCCATTTGCGGCAGGCGCGTTCCAGCGTGTCCTGCACCAGGTCGTCGGCTGCCCAGGCATCGCCTGCCAGCAGCCGCGCGTAGCGGCGCAGGCCGGGCAGGTGCTCCAGGATCTGGCTGCGGTCCATGGGCAGGTCCGATCGCGCAGGGGGCCGGACTCAGGGGCGTGCGGTATGCCAGACGCCCATGACGCCGTCGCCCGTGGTATCGCCGGCCTTGCCGTCCTTCACCCAGTAGTACAGGGGCTTGCCCTTGTAGGCGATCTGGCTGCTGCCATCGTCGCGCTGGATCACGCTGTAGTTGCCGCCAGAGGGCGCCTGCTTGCCCATCAGGGGCGGCCAGTTGGTCGCGCAGGGGCCATTGCAGACGGACTTGCCACTGCCGGCCGTGTCCTTGTCGAAGGTATAGAGCGTCATGCCGTTGGCGCCGACCAGAATGCCGTTTTGCACGCTGACCGCACTGGGCGGCGTCTGGCCAGAGGCGTTGGCCGCAGGCGCGGAATAGCAGCCTGCCAGGGCCAATGTCAGGGCTGCCGTGAAGGCACAGGTACCAAGTTTCATGCCGAGCTTCTTCATCGCTGTCTCCGGTGCTTGCCGGCGCGCGAAATTGCGGCCGGACACTGCAATGAACACTGGACCGTGCCGGTTTATTCCGCAGCAGTGCAAAAAAAGCTGCGGATGCCCGTCAACGGTTGAAGCTCTTCATGGCGCGCTCGACCTCGCGCTTGCCTTCGCGGTCCTTGATCACGTCGCGCTTGTCGTGCTCGGCCTTGCCCTTGGCCAGGGCAATGTCGCATTTGACATAGCCGTTCTTCCAGTGAAGGTTGATGGGCACCAGGGTAAAGCCCTTTTGCTCCACCTTGCCGATCAGGCGCAGGATGTCGTCCTTCTTGAGCAGCAGCTTCTTGATGCGCGCCGCGTCGGGGTTGACGTGGGTGGAGGCGGTCTTGAGCGGGTTGATCTGGCAGCCGAGCAGGAACAGCTCGCCGTCCTTGACGATGACGTAGCCGTCCGTCAACTGCACCTTGCCGCTGCGCAGTGCCTTCACTTCCCAGCCGTGCAGCACGATGCCGGCCTCGAAGCGTTCCTCGAAGAAGTAGTTGAATGCGGCTTTTTTGTTGTCGGCGATGCGCGACTGTGTTTCAGGTTTCTTGGCCATGGAGTAATAGATGCGGCGAAAACCTGGAGATGAAAGGTCTCCCTACAATACTGGATTGCCGTCTTCCCGCCGTGCGGGATTTTAGTTTCGCCTTGCCGTCATTGTGACAGCCGGCTGTGCCATGGCGGCGCTGCCGGTGTTTTGCATGCCGTGCAGCCCGCCCCATTCATGAAAAAAGTCAACAAGTCCGTCCTGATCTGGTACAGCCCCCAAGAAATGTTTGCCCTGGTGACGGACGTGGCCCACTATGCCGACTTCCTTCCCTGGTGCGATCAGGCCAGGGTGCTGGAGCAGGACGAGCAGGGCATGACGGCCGAGGTGGGCATTGCATTCGGCGGCATGCGCAAGTCCTTCGTCACGCGCAACACGCACAGCGTGCTCGACGATGGCGGGCGCCAGGTCAGCATCCGCCTGATCAAGGGGCCGTTCTCGCGGCTGGAGGGCCACTGGATGTTCCGCCCCGTGGGCGACGGATCGCAGCGCGCCTGCCGTGTCGAACTGCAACTGGACTACGGTTTCGACAGCATGGCCCTGGCCGCCGTGGTCGGCCCGGTGTTCGACCGCATTGCAGGCTCCATGGTCGATGCCTTCATCAAGCGTGCCGAGCAGGTCTATGGCTGAGCCACAGCCCGCTGTGCGCATCACTCTGGCCTGCAGTGCGCGCGCCGGCGAAGTCGTCGAGCTGTTTCTGCAATTGCCGGCCGGTGCCACGATTGCCGATGCGGTGGCGGCGGCGGGCGGCTGGCAGGCGCTGGGCTTTGCGCAGGCCGGGCCGGCAGGCCTGTGGGGCCGCAGCGCGCCTTTGACGCAAGCCCTGCGCGACGGTGACCGAGTGGAGCTGTACCGGCCCTTGACCGTGGACCCCAAGGTGGCGCGCCGCGAGCGTTTCGCACGCCAGGGCGCTCGGGCCACGGGGCTGTTCCAGCGCCAGAGGCCTGGAGCCAAGGCCGGCTACTGAGCCGGCCCGGATTCGGCGATCAGCGCATTGCGCCGCAATCGGAGGCGATGATGGCGTCGGCGCGCTTGAGTTCCGCATCGCGCGTGGCGTCGTCCATGAAGCCGCGCTCGCCCTGCTCATTCGTGTAGCCCAGCAGGCGGCCCGAAGACAGCGCGGTCTTGGACTGCTTGGCGCGTGCGCAGTTGTCCTGGCGCTGCTTGGCAATCCGTTCCTTTTCCGCCTTGGCCTTGGCGGCCTCCTGGGCTTCGGCCTTGCGCTTTTGCTCTTCCAGGGCCTTGTCGGTGCCTGCGGGCTTGGTGTCCTTGGCGGCTGCGGCAGGTGCTGCCGGTGCCGCGGCGTCCGCCGCAGGCGCCGTGCCTGCATCCGCAGCTGCCGCAGCGGCGGAGGGCGCGGCGGCAGGCGGCGGTGTGCTGCCGCCAGGCTGGCGCAGGATGTTCTTGGCGGGAATGTCAGGAGGCGGTGCGCGGTCGCTGAAGACCTTGCGGCCTGTGGCGTCGACCCATTGCCACTGGGCGGCTGCGGGCAGCGAACAGGCGGCAAGCGTGACTAGCAAAACAAGCTTGATGGCGTGCATGGTGAGTTGGGGATCGGGCCGAATGGCCTACAGCATACATTGTGATCCGGCGCACGGGTACAATCCTTCTTTTGGAGCTCTCACATGCGCCTTCTCGGTAAAGCCCTGACCTTCGACGACGTCCTTCTGGTCCCCGCTTTCTCCCAGGTCCTGCCCAAGGACACTTCGCTCAAGACGCGCTTTTCGCGCAACATCTCCCTGAACATTCCCCTTGTGTCCGCCGCCATGGACACCGTGACCGAGGCGCGTCTGGCCATTGCCATCGCGCAAGAGGGCGGTATCGGCGTCATCCACAAGAACATGACGGCCGAGCAGCAGGCCGCCGAAGTGTCCAAGGTCAAGCGCCACGAATCCGGCGTGGTGCACGACCCCGTGGTCATCACCCCCGAGCACACCGTGCTGCAGGTGCTGCAGCTGTCCGAGAACCTCGGCATCTCGGGCTTTCCCGTCTGCGACGGCGGCAAGGTGGTGGGCATCGTCACCAGCCGCGACCTGCGCTTCGAGACCCGCTACGACGTCAAGGTCAGCCAGATCATGACGCCGCGCGAGCGCCTGATCACCGTCAACGAGAAGGACGGCACCACGCCCGTGGAAGCCAAGGCCCTGCTCAACAAGCACAAGCTCGAACGCATCCTGGTCGTGAACGACGCCTTTGAACTCAAGGGCCTGATCACCGTCAAGGACATCACCAAGCAGACCACCTTCCCCAACGCAGCGCGTGACAGCGCAGGCCGCCTGCGCGTGGCCGCCGCCGTGGGCGTGGGCGAGGGTACCGAGCAGCGCGTGGAGCTGCTGGTCAAGGCCGGCGTCGATGCACTGGTGGTGGACACGGCCCACGGCCACAGCAAGGGCGTGATCGACCGCGTGCGCTGGGTCAAGCAGAACTACCCCCAGGTGGACGTCATCGGCGGCAACATCGCCACCGGCGCCGCTGCGCTGGCACTGGCCGAGGCAGGCGCCGACGCCGTCAAGGTCGGCATCGGCCCCGGCTCCATCTGCACCACGCGCATCGTCGCCGGTGTGGGCGTGCCCCAGATCATGGCCATCGACAGCGTGGCCCAGGCCCTGCAGGGCACGGGCGTGCCGCTGATCGCCGACGGCGGCATCCGCTTCTCGGGCGACATCGCCAAGGCCCTGGCCGCTGGCGCCTCGACCATCATGATGGGCGGCATGTTCGCCGGCACCGAAGAGGCTCCGGGCGAAGTCATCCTGTACCAGGGCCGTTCGTACAAGAGCTATCGCGGCATGGGCTCCATCGGCGCCATGCAGCAGGGCTCGGCCGACCGCTACTTCCAGGAATCGAGCACCGGCAATCCCAATGCCGACAAGCTCGTGCCCGAAGGTATCGAAGGCCGCGTGCCCTACAAGGGCTCCATGGTCTCCATCGTCTACCAGATGGCCGGCGGCGTGCGCGCTGCCATGGGCTACTGCGGCTGCGCCACCATCGAAGAGATGAACAACACGGCCGAGTTCGTGGAGATCACCGCCGCAGGCATCCGTGAATCGCACGTGCATGACGTGCAGATCACCAAGGAAGCGCCCAACTACCGCGCCGACTGATCCAGGTCCAGCGCCTTGGCGCGAGATGGAAAAGAGGTCCGGGCAGCCACTGCCCGGACCTCTTTTTTTCGTGCGCTCACGAAGCTCAGATGGCGAAGTTGTCCAGCACCGCGCCCGAGCTGGCGCTCGATGCGTTGAACGCGAACTTGGCCTGCACGCCCCGCGTGTAGCGGGGCGCGGGGGCCTTCCATGCCGCACGGCGCTGGGCGAGCACGTCTTCGGGCACGTTCAGCTGCAGCTGCAATGCGTGCGCGTCGATGGTGATCGAGTCGCCCTCGTGCACCAGCGCGATGGTGCCGCCCACGGCCGCTTCCGGCGCCACGTGGCCGACCACCATGCCCCAGGTGCCGCCGGAGAAGCGGCCATCGGTGATCAGGCCCACGCTCTCGCCCAGGCCGGCGCCGATCAGGGCGCCCGTGGGGGCCAGCATTTCCGGCATGCCGGGGCCGCCCTTGGGGCCCAGGTAGCGCAGCACCATCACATCGCCGGCCTGTATCCTGCCGTCGAGGATGGCCGCCAGTGCCGATTGCTCATCGTCGAACACGCGTGCCGGGCCGGTGATGACCGGGTTCTTCAGGCCCGTGATCTTGGCCACCGCACCTTCCGGGCTCAGGTTGCCCTTGAGGATGGCCAGATGGCCCTGCGGATAGAGCGCATCCGAGAGCGGGCGGATGACCTGAGGGTTGGGCGGTTCGTCAGGCACGCCGGCCAGGGTCTCGGCGATGGTCTGGCCCGAGATGGTGATGCAGTCGCCGTGCAGCAGGCCCGCATTCAGCAGGATCTTCATCACCTGCGGGATGCCGCCCGCCTGATGCAGGTCCACCGCCAGGTATCTGCCGCTGGGCTTGAGATCGCACAGCACCGGCACCCGCTGGCGGATGCGCTCGAAGTCGTCGATGGACCAGGGCACGCCGGCCGCATGGGCGATCGCGAGAAAGTGCAGCACGGCATTGGTGGAGCCTCCGGTCGCCATGATCACCGAGACCGCGTTCTCGATGGACTTGCGCGTCACGATATCGCGCGGCTTGAGGTCCATCTTGATGGCCTCGATCAGCACCCTGGCGGATTCCTTGGCCGAGTTCTCCTTTTCATCATGGGGATTGGCCATGGTGGAGGAGTAGGGCAGGCTCATGCCCAGCGCCTCGAACGCGCTCGACATGGTGTTGGCGGTGTACATGCCGCCGCACGAGCCCGTGCCGGGAATGGCGTGCTGCTCGATGTCCTTGAGCTCCTGGTCGCTGATCTTTCCCGCGGCGTTCTCGCCGACGGCCTCGAACACGCTGACGATGTTCAGGTCCCGGCCTTTCCACCTGCCGGGCAGGATGGTGCCGCCGTAGACATAGATGGCCGGCACATTGGCGCGCAGCATGCCCATCATGCCGCCCGGCATGTTCTTGTCGCAGCCGCCGACCACCAGCACGCCATCCATCCACTGGCCGCCCACGCAGGTCTCTATGCAGTCGGCGATCACCTCGCGGCTGACCAGCGAGTACTTCATGCCTTCCGTGCCCATGGACATGCCGTCCGAGATGGTCGGCGTGCCGAACACCTGCGCGTTGCCACCGGCTTCCTCGATGCCTGCGATGGCCGCGTCCGCCAGCCTTTGCAGGCCGGAGTTGCACGGCGTGATCGTGCTGTGGCCGTTGGCCACGCCGACCATGGGCTTCTTGAAATCCTCTTCCTTGTAGCCCATGCCGTAGAACATGGAGCGGTTGGCTGCGCGCGCCTTGCCTTCGGTGATGTGGGCGCTTCGGCGGTTGATCTGGTTCGGCGGGGTCATGGCATGTCTCTCGTTGTGGGGGTTGGATGAGTATGGGCCGACTGATTCATCTGATCCAATCCTATTCATCGGCATGATTGATATGCTGGGCATATGAATGAGCCCCCCATTGATCTGCGCGTCTGGCGGCAATTCCTGGCCGTGGCGGACGAGCTGCACTTCGGCCGCGCCGCATCGCGCCTGCACATGACGCAGCCGCCGCTCACCCAGGCCATCGCCCAGCTGGAGCGCAGCCTGGACGTGGCGATGTTCGAGCGCTCGAGCCGCCACGTCGCACTGACGCCGGCCGGCGAGGCGCTTGTGCCGCAGGTGCGTGAACTGCTAGGGCGTGCGGCAGCGCTGCCTGGGATTGCGCGGGCTGCGGCAGCGGGAGAAGTGGGGCGCGTGCGGCTGGCCTTTGTCTCCACCATCGGCTTCACCCGGCTGCCGCTGTGGGTGCGGGACTTCGTGGCAGGCACGCCAGGTGTGGCGCTGGAGCTGGTCGAGGCCACCAGCGATGTGCAGATGGAAGCCTTTGAGCGCGGGCAGATCGATGCCGGACTGATGTTGCATGCCCCCGGGCATGCGCCGGCCGGCCTGGAGCGCCTGGCCGTGGGACGGGAAGCCATGGTGCTGGCCCTGCCGCAGCAGCATGCGCTTGCCGGTGCGGACCGGCTGATGCTCGACGAAGTGCTGGAGCAGCCGCTGGTGATCTTTCCGCGCCGCATCATGCCCTCGCTCCATGACGCGGTGACGGATCTGTACCGACGGCACGGACATGTGCCGCGCATCGCGCAGCAGGCGATACAGATGCAGACCATCGTGAACCTGGTCTGGGGCGGCATCGGCCTGGCCTGGGTGCCCGCCAGCGTGATGCAGTTCTGCAGGCCCGGCGTGGTTTACCGCGAGGCGGTTTTCGCCAGCGCCCGTGCGGGCAGCAAGGCCGTTGCCCTGCCGGTCTGCGAGACCAGCCTGGCATGGCCTGCCGGAGCCATGTCGCCCGCGCTGGCGCGGTTTGTCGGCTTCGTGCGCGAGCAGCGCTGAGTGGCGTTCACCGACAGCCCCCCGAGGCAAGGCCGGCGAATATCCGCATGGTTCTGGTCTGAATTTTTGGAAATTCTGGCCAGAATGATAGAATTCGGGCCAGGCCGGACACCAGGCCTGCTTTTGTTTTCAGCCCCGCCATGCAATCTGTCGGCATCTACGAAGCCAAGACCCGTTTCTCCGCCCTGATCGAACTTGTCGAGCAGGGCGAGGAAGTGCGCATCACCCGCCACGGCAAGGAAGTGGTGCGCATGCTGCCGGTGCGCCGCCGCCCCGTGATCACCGACGAGCAGATCGCCCGCGAGCTGGAGCAGATGCAGGCGCTGCAGGCCACGGTGCGGCCGGCCCAGCCGGCCCAGTCGGCACAGGCGCCGGACTCCACCACCCGACTGCGCCACGCAGGCCGGAGCCAGGCATGACCTCCTTCGTGCTCGATGCCTCCGTCACCGCCGCCTGGCTGCTGCCCGATGCCGCCAGCGTGCACACCCAGCGCCTGTATACCCGCATCCGCCGCCATGAAGTGGACCCGCAGGCGCCCAACCTCTGGCAGTGGGAATGCGGCAACCTGATCGCCTCGGGCGTGCACGGCGGCCGCATTCCGCACAGCTCGGTCGAAGGCCTGTGGGGCGTGCTCGAGGCCATCCGCCACCGCGTGGAACTGCACGAGCTGGCACCCGCCCAGCACAAGGCCGTGCTCGACGTGGCGCTGGACACCCGCCTGCCGGTCTATGACGCGGCCTACCTGTGGCTGGCCCAGTCGCTGCGCCTGCCGCTGGCCACCTTTGACGCGGCCCAGGCCGCCGCCGCCCGCAAGCGCGGGCTGGCGCTGCTGGCCCCTGAAGATTTCTGATCCCCTCCCATCACCTTTGCCTGAGATGACCATGCAACACGACAAGATCCTCATTCTTGACTTCGGCTCCCAAGTCACCCAGCTGATCGCCCGCCGCGTGCGCGAAGCCCATGTCTACTGCGAAGTCCACCCCTGCGACGTCAGCAGCGACTGGGTGCGCGAATTCGCCGCCGACGGCCGCCTCAAGGGCGTGATCCTGTCGGGCAGCCACGCCAGCGTCTACGAAGTGGACGACCGCGCCCCCGACGCCGTGTTCGAGCTGGGCATTCCCGTGCTGGGCATCTGCTACGGCATGCAGACCATGGCCACCCAGCTGGGCGGCAAGGTCGAAGGCTCGCACACCCGCGAATTCGGCTATGCCGAAGTGCGCGCCCATGGCCACACCGAACTGCTCAAGGGCATCGAGGACTTCGCCACGGCCGAAGGCCACGGCATGCTCAAGGTCTGGATGAGCCACGGCGACAAGGTCACCGAGCTGCCCCCGGGCTTCAAGGTCATGGCCTCCACGCCGTCCTGCCCCATCGCCGGCATGGCCGACGAGGCGCGCCGCTTCTACGCCGTCCAGTTCCACCCCGAAGTCACGCACACCGTGCAGGGCGCGGCCCTGCTCAACCGCTTCGTGCGCGAGATCTGTGCGGCGAATGCCGACTGGATCATGGGCGACTACATCGAGGAAGCCGTTGCCAAAATCCGCGAGCAGGTGGGTGACGAGGAAGTCATCCTCGGTCTGTCGGGCGGCGTGGATTCGTCCGTGGCTGCAGCCCTGATCCACCGCGCCATCGGCGACCAGCTGACCTGCGTCTTCGTGGACCACGGCCTGCTGCGCCTGAACGAAGGCGACATGGTCATGGAAATGTTCGAAGGCAAGCTGCACGCCAAGGTCATCCGCGTGGACGCCAGCGACCTGTTCCTGGGCAAGCTGGCCGGCGTCAGCGAGCCCGAGGCCAAGCGCAAGATCATCGGCGGCCTGTTCGTGGACGTGTTCAAGGCCGAGGCCGCCAAGCTCAAGGCCGGCGATGCAGGCCACAAGGGCGCCACCTTCCTGGCCCAAGGCACCATCTACCCCGACGTCATCGAGTCGGGCGGCGCCAAGAGCAAGAAGGCCGTCACCATCAAGAGCCACCACAACGTCGGCGGCCTGCCCGAGCAGCTGGGCCTGAAGCTGCTCGAGCCCCTGCGCGACCTGTTCAAGGACGAAGTGCGCGAACTCGGCGTGGCCCTGGGCCTGCCGCGTGAAATGGTCTACCGTCACCCCTTCCCGGGCCCGGGCCTGGGCGTGCGCATCCTGGGTGAAGTCAAGAAGGAATACGCCGACCTGCTGCGCCGCGCCGACGCCATCTTCATCGAGGAACTGCGCAACTGGACGGACGAAGCCACCGGCAAGAACTGGTACGACCTCACCAGCCAGGCCTTCACCGTCTTCCTGCCCGTCAAGAGCGTGGGCGTCATGGGCGACGGCCGCACCTACGACTACGTCGTGGCCCTGCGCGCCGTGCAGACCAGCGACTTCATGACCGCCGACTGGGCCGAGCTGCCCTACGGCCTGCTCAAGAAGGTGTCTGGCCGGATCATCAACGAAGTGCGCGGCATCAACCGCGTGACCTACGACGTGTCGACCAAGCCGCCGGCGACGATTGAGTGGGAATGATTGCGCAATAGGAAACGGCCGGGGTCGTCCGGCTGTACTTCCGAATCAAGCCCGCGGCACTGCGGGCTTTTTTCTGCCCGCCCGCCGTTGTTCAGTGGGATGCTGGAATAGCCGAATGCTCGCGCAGGTATGCCCTCAGCTTCGCGTCCGTGGCATACACATAGCACCCCTTCATGCCACGGGTCATCAAGGTGCGATAGGTGTTCTTGATGATGCTGTCCGCCAGCCGTGCGGCCTCGGCAGGCTGCTCCTTCGTCATCTTCACGAATCCCTTCATGGTCTTGTCATGTCTGTCCCTGGCTCGGGGCACTGCCACCAGCGTGTCGCCCATGATGGCCAGGTCTGGCCCGATGATGACTCCCACATAGTCCACTTCCAGCCCCTGGCAGGTGTGTATGCAGCCGACCTGTGCCACAGAGTTCGGTGCCACGATCCAGAGGCTGCCGTCCTGGTCCAGATTCCATTGGCGCTCGTAGTCTCCGATGACTACGTCCATAAGCTTGGGATTCTTCTTGCTGTTCCATGGCCAGCAGTAACCAGCCACAACGCGTGCCCGGTTGTTGGCGTTCTTCGTCTCGATGGCCTTGTGCAGATCCGAGGGGTCGTCAAACACCTGAAAGTCAAACGGAATATCTGCAAGGCTAGGGTTGGCGGTAGTTCGGATCTGCAACGTATGGTCTACCCAGGCCAGATAGCCGTCGGAGCCGGCGCACCGAAATTGGGAAGTCAGCGAATATTCCTCTACCTCAGCATTCCGCTCAGCTGCAAACTTGCGGATGATCTCCTTGGAACCTACATCCTTGAGAGTCACGCGCTGGTCTTCGTCGATGAAAAAGATGCTGCACTTGGCAGCTTCTATCAGCTCCTTGACCTGATGGGTGCCCAGATTCCCATAGAAGCCGCTTTTTTCGGTTAGGCGATGTGCTTCGTCCACGACCAAGACATCAAAGGCATCCTGCACGGTTTCCGTGAAGGAGCCTGATCCGCCGAAAAGATTGACCAGATGTGCGTTGTCGCGCGTCTGTATCAGCTTGTCGCTATAGACAGCGCGTGGGGCAGCGTTCTTGGAAATGTATTTGACGGTCAAGCCTTCGCGCAGAGCCGCAAGCAGGTTGACGGCGATCACCGACTTGCCGGTTCCAGGACCGCCCTCAATGATCAAGACGCGAGGCCTGCCGCTGGCGCTGGCCTGGCGGCATGCCGCCTTCGCAGCCTCGAACACTTCCTTCTGGTCGTCGATTAGCGCGAACTCGCTGTTGCCCTTCAGCAGCTTGCCGACCACATCCGCCAGCGCTTTGGATGGCCGCATCCTTCCTCGTTCAAGATCGAACAGCACCTGGCGGCCTCGGCCATGCCGGATGTGCTGTTTGATGAACTCGCGGAGTTTCTTGCGGTCTTCATCGCCTTTCAGGAACAAAGGTGCCCGCTCGATATAGGGCTGGTACTGGGGGGAGTCGATGATGCCATCGGCGGCATAGTTGTGCAGGTAGGCGCAAGGCTTCAGCTGCAGCCCGCCGTCATAGATGGCCTCGTTGAACCCCTCCAGAAATGCCGTGTACGACCACGCCTGGTAGCTGGGGTGAATGCGCGCCTGGTCAGGGCGCATTCCACCGCGCAAAAGCACGATGGCATCGCGGTCGGTGGCGCCGACCGATGACCATTGCTTGAGTTCGACCACCACCAGCCGTCGAGAGCCGTCGTCGGCATGTCCGGCAAGAATGACATCGATGCGTTTTGACGATTGCGGCAGGATGAATTCGACAGCGACCCCGATGTCGGGTGCGATTTCCGGGTCACGCAGAAGGCGGGCAATGTAGCCCAGCGACTCGCGCCATGATCGGATCTCCGCCTTGGCTACCTTGCGGTGAGTCGCTGCCTGGTACTTCGCGTAGATGACGTCTTCAATATCGCGTTCGTCGTAGTCGAGCAGGAATTGTGTCTTCTCGGCCTGATAAACGATCATGGCTCGGGCAGCTGGTCGTATTTGGTGCTGACGCCGCGCGACGCCTCGACAGGGTATTTGGCGGCGTTGGAAGCCAGCTTGCTGGCGATGGCTGCGTTGAGGTCCACGTCCAGCACATCCGCCAAGCGGATGAGGTACAGGGCGACATCGGCCAGTTCGTCGCGTACCGCCGAGGCGGTTTTAGGATTCGAGGCGGCCGAATGAGAGTCGGCCTCGGTCATCCATTGGAATATTTCGGTCAACTCACCCACCTCGCCCGAGAGAGCCATGACCAGATTCTTGGGTGAATGGAATTGCTGCCACTCCCGCTCTTGCGCAAACTGCCTCAGCGCGTGTACCGCGCCCGTCACGTCAATCAGACTTTTGTCCACATCCAGACCCTTTCGGAACGGATTGTTACCTATTCTGCAGTTCCTAGGACTCAGAGACCTGAAGTATCGCTGCGCCTAGGAAGATTCTGAGCCCGGGCGAGGCTTGGATGTAAGAACTAGCCGCCTGATTCCCAGGCCAGGTGCAAGCACTTGCGCGCAGACAGACGAAGTCCAGTGTTCCCCATGAAAGACATGGCTGCTACCAGACCAAGCATGCGTTTGTAACGTAAAGTACTATTTCTTTGCAATTTGCTGTGTGCTGCTGCGGACCTAGGCCGTGGGTATTGATTCCGCATGAAGATACTTCTCCCAAACGCTGATGGCTGTTGAAATCTCTCGCCTTCAAAGTCCTGCGGCCGTTCAGGCGGCGTTGGACGAGTTTTCACGTCTTGGTCGGACGGCATTCCTGAAGCGATACGGATTTGGAAAATCGCGCGATTTCTTGGTTCGCAATGCAAGAACCGGGCAGCTATGCGACTCCAAGGCCATCGTCGGAGCTGCGTTCGGCCATCAGTTCCCGCAGGAGGGACCGCTCAAGCCGACTGATTTCTCCGGTGGAGAGGCCACCGTCGTTCCTCGATTGCAGCATCTGGGCTTCGATGTCGTGCGCATTGGTGAAGACTGGACCTTCGATGAGGTGCAGGCCACGGTCGCGTCATATTTCGAGATGCTTTTGCTGGAGGCCGAGCAGCAGCGCTACACCAAGACCGAATTCAATGCGCAGTTGCGCCAGCGGCTGCGTGAGCGCAGCAAGGGATCGGTGGAGCTGAAGTTCCAGAACATCAGCGCCGTCCTGCATGACCTGGAGCTGCCCTTCATCCGCGGCTACAAGCCCCGGAGCAACGCTCAGCTTCTGTTGCGTCAGGCGGTTCAGCAGTTCGTCCTGAATCAGCCGGGCCTGGTTTCCCGTGTGGTGGATGCGATGGAGGAGGTCAAGACGTCTGCTGAGCAGAGTTTTCATGCCTGCCTGGTTGAACCGCCTGCGCTGGAGACAGTGGCGCAGTTGGCGAAAGACGGCGCCAAGGTCAGATTTCCACGCAAGACGAGCTGGGCCCAGCGGGATGAAGCCAACCGGCATCTTGGCCGTGCCGGAGAGCAGTGGGTCATCGGATTCGAGCAGCGGCGACTTGTCCATGCCGGGTATCCGGAGCTTTTCCAGCAGCTGGACTGGGTGTCTGACCGGCTCGGCGACGGGAGCGGCTACGACATCCTCTCGCATGAGCGGCCCGGCGAGCATCGCTTCATCGAGGTCAAGACCACCAATGGCGGGCATGCCTCGTCCTTCATCATCAGCCGCAACGAACTGGATTTCGCGGCAGAGGCCGGGGATGCCTTCCATCTCTACCGGGTTTTTCAGTTCCGGGAGGAACCAAGGCTCTACATCCTGAACGGGCCGCTGGCGGACCAGCTGCACCTGGAGCCCATCGATTTTCGGGCGTCGTTCCGGCGCCTGGTCGGGTAACGCGCAGGGCGGCCGGGCCAGAGCTCCCCGCAGCTTTGAGCACAGGCACATGAAAGAGGGCTGAAGAGGCCTGCCCTGCGCATCCTCTGGAGCGCGACGACAATAGCCCATGATTCAAGAAAAGCCCCTGGCGGCAACCGAACTGGAGCGGCCTGCCATGGCCTTGCGCACTCTTGCGAATGGGGTCCGGCTGCTGGCGCTGCCCATGCCGCACTTGCAGAGCGTCAGCGTGGGTGTGTTCCTACGCGTGGGCTCCCGCGACGAGACCTCCACCAGCAACGGCATCAGCCATGTGCTGGAACACATGGCGTTCAAGGGCACGCACACGCGTTCCGTGCAGGAGATCAACCTGGATGCGGAGCGGCTGGGTGCGGAGGTCAACGCCTTCACCGGCAAGGACATCACCGGCTATTTCATGACCGGCCTGGGCTGGCATGCGCAGGCCTTGCTGGGAATGATTGCGGACATCGTGCTGAACAGCGTGTTTCCCGAGCATGAGCTGCAAAGGGAGCTGCAGGTGATCCGGCAGGAGGCCATCGAGTACGAAGAGGACCCGGAGGACAGCGCCGGCGATCTGCTGGACCGCGCCATCTGGGGCGACGACCCCATGGGCATGCCGGTGATCGGCACGGTGGCCAATATCGAAGGCTTCACCCGGCAGGATCTGGTGCGCCATGTGCAAACCCACTACGTGGGAGAAAAGACCGTCGTCGTCGCGGCCGGAAACTTCGATGTGCCGGCCTGGCTGGAGCAGGCGGCGCAGCTGTTCGCCGGCATGCCTGCGTCGGCCAATCCGGCTGAGGCGTTGCCCCCTCAGCCCGCAAAGTATGTGGGGCAGGCCCTGGCGCAACGCTTCACGCAGGTGTCCCAGGTGTTCGTGAACCTGGCCTATCCCCTGGTGTTCGAGCCGTTGCAGGGCGAGCATACGCAGCGTGCGCGTCTCGTGGCCTCGCTGGCGGCCCATCTGCTGGGCGAGGGGATGTCGTCGCCCCTGGTCGATACCGTGCGCGAGCGGCTCGGACTGGCCTATACGGCCTATGCGGCGATGGAGGGCGGTGACGTCTGGGCCAATTTCATCGTGCATGCCGTCACGACGCCGGACAAGCTCGAAGCGCTGGTGGCTGCGACAGGCGGCCTGCTGCGCGCCCAGGCAGCCGGCATCGACCCCGTGCATCTGGAACGGGCCAAGAACCAGCTGGCGGTCTCGCGGGTGCGTGCGGGCGAGCGGACCTACGCCACCATGGAGCGCGCTGTCGAAGACCTCTTTGCCCATGGCAGCGTGACATCCGTGGCCGAAACGCTGGCGATGATCGATGGCATCGGTGCCGAGGAAGTGCGCAAGGTCTTCGAGCGCATGCTGGCCCACCCTCCGGCGGTGGCCATCACCGGCAAGGGCGCCAGTGCCCGGACCGTGCGGCAGCTGGCCGCAGGCCTGGCGGGCTGAGCCGGCAGCGCGCGGTCAGCGGCCAGCGGCCAACCGCAACACATGGCGCTTTTCCCGTTGTCATGGAGTTGAGGGAACCGGCGGCGGCGCATTCCATTGCCGCTTGAGGTAGTGCGACTTCGGGTGCTCCTGCAGGAACACGCAGCACTGCACCCACGCCGCTGACTCCGGGTGCGCGTCGACGGCGCGCGAGAGATGCCCGAGCACGACCTCGGCCATGGCCGAGCACATCTGCGGCGGGCGCGGGTTGGTCAGCGTCAGGGTGGCGATGAGTTGCTGCGCGTGGGGGTCGTCGCCGCACAGTCCGACGGCGATGGGTGCCACGCGCGACTTCAGGTCCGCGAGCCGTGCCCATCCGCGCTCGGCCAGCGCAAGGTGCATGGCGTGCAGGACCGGCTCCCACTGGATCGACGGGAGCAAGGATGGCGATACCTCGATGGCGATGTGCGGCATGGGGCGGCGCCTTCAGTCGAGCTTGATGCCGACTTCGCGGATCAGCGTCTGCCAGCGTGCCCGTTCGCTGTCCAGCAGGCGTGCGAATGCCTGCGGCGAGTTGTCGATGGGCACCGAGCCGAGTTCGGCCAGCCTGTCCTGCGTGGCCTTGGCCGCCAGCGCCGCGCCCATGTGCTTGACCAGCCAGGCCTTGCGGTCGGCCGGGGTCGCGGCGGGCGCGAGGAAGCCGTACCAGCCGCTGATCTCGGCGTCCACGCCGGATTCCTTGAGCGTGGGCACGCCGGGCAGCGCGGGAATGCGCCTGGCGGACGTCACCGCCAGCGCCTTCAGGCGCCCGCTTTGCACATGCTGCAGGATGGCCGGCGTGGCTTCGAACACCATCTGCACCGTGCCGCCCAGCACGTCGTTGAGTGCAGGCGCGGAGCCGCGGTAGGGAATGTGCAGGATCGAGGTGCCGGTCTGGCGCTTGACGAGTTCTCCCGCCAGGTGCTGCGGCGTGCCGTTGCCGGCGGATGCGTAGGAGAACTTGCCCGGGTTCTTGCGCAGCCATTCGAGCGCCTCCTTGGCCGTGGTCGCCGGGAAGGAGGGATGCACGGCCCAGATCAACGGCACCGAGGCGGCCCATGCCAGCGGTGTGAAGTCCTTGGCCGGATCGAAGTTGAGCCTGGAGTACAGCGCCGGGTTCGCGGCCATGGGGCCGAGTGCGCCCAGCAGCAGCGTGTAGCCGTCGGCCTCGGCGCGTGCTGCCGCCTCCGTGCCGATGTTGCCGCCCGCACCGCTGCGGTTGTCGACGATCACCGTGCTGCCGCTGTCCGTCTGCAAGGCATTCGCCATCAGGCGGGAGACGGCATCGGTGGTCGCACCTGCCGGATAGGGGCAGATGATGCGTATGGGCTTGGAAGGGAATGCCTGTGCGCGCGCCGAGGGGCTTGCGCCCATGGCTGAAATGGCCGTCGCCGTGCTGGCGTACTGAAGGAAGTTGCGTCGTTTCATCGGTGCTCTCGTGACCAGAGTTGTCTCGTGGCCGTAGTGTCGGCAGGCCCTTGTTTCTTCGCAATTCGCATTTTCTGGCCGCGCCTATCGGATAATCCGATGGCCATGTCCGCACGCAGCCGCGACCCCCTCGATCTCGTCTCATTGCGCCAGTTGCGCTACTTCGTGTCGGCGATGCGGGCGCACAGCTTCAGTGCGGCATCACGCGATGCCTCGATCTCGCAGGCGGCGCTGTCGGAGCAGATCGCCTTGCTGGAATCGACCCTGGACGTGCAGCTGTTCGACCGTGCGAGCGGGCGCGCCGTAGCCACGGCCTCCGGACATGAGCTCGACCGCCGGGTGTCGGCCTGCCTCAGGGAGCTGCAGGCGGCGCTGCGCGACGTGCAGGCGCGTGCGAGCACCGTGGCGGGCCTGGTGCGCATCGGCCTGGTGCAGTCCTACGCGGGATGCTGGGTACTGCCCGTCGTGCGCAGGGCCCAGGCGCAGTGGCCGCAGCTGGCGATCGCACTGCGCAGGCGCACCGCACAGGCCTTGGTGGAGGGCGTGTTGCGCGGCGATTTCGATCTCGCCGTCAGCTTCGACCCGGAGCCGCATGCCGATCTGGAGATCCTGGCCTGCTTCGACGAGCCGGTGGTGGCCGTCGGATTGAAGCCCCGCCGGCGGCGACGCCTGCTGGAGCTCAGCGAGGTCGCGAACCACCCCCTGGCCTTGCTGCCAAGCGAATACGCCATGCGGCGCCAGCTCGACAACGCCTTTGCGGCGCAGGGGCTGAAGCCGGGCGTGCATCTGGAGTCCGATACGCTGGAGGACCTGGTGCATGCCGCCCGTGAAAACGGCATGGTCGCGCTGCTCAACGGTGCCGCGGCAATGAGCCTGGACGTGCAGGACGCAGTCCCGTTGGCCGAAAGAAATCTGGGCCGGCAAGCCTGCCTGGTGCGCTCACGCAGCCGTCACCACGGCTTTGCCGCCCAGTACGTATGGGACGAGCTGTCGGCGGCAACCCCCACGCTGCCGCCAGCGTGGGGGCGGCGCGTTGCAGCCGCGCGCTAGTCGTCGGCCGGACCCGTACCGCCCGGACCCGTACCGCCCGGACCCGTACCGCCCGTCAGGGCACTTCCTTCAGGCCCACCAGTTGCAGGGGGCGTGCCAGCAGTTCGTCGAAGCGTTTCTCGAACGCCTTGAAGTACGGCATGCGGAAGTGCGCATCCAGCGCTGCCTGGTCCCTGAATGACTCCCGCATGTAGAAGGTGCCGGGGGTGTCCGCCAGCTCGAACAGCGTGTAGTCCAGGCATCCGGGCTCCTGCCGGGTGAATGGCACCAGCGCGCGCAGGGCGTCGCGCAGCTGGTCTTGCTGGCCGGCCTTCGCTTCAAGGATGGCCAGGTTGAAAATGGTCTCTGTCTTCATGGCTCAGCCCCAGTTCTCCAGCACCACCTTGCCGCGCGCCTTGCCCGACTCGATCAGGGCATGGGCGCGCTTGAGGTTGTCGGCGTTGATGCTGCCGAAGCGCTCGGCCAGCGTGGTGCGGATCAGGCCGGCATCGACCAGTGCGGCAACCTCGTTGAGCAGGCGGTGCTGGCCGATCATGTCGTCGGTGCCGAACAGGGCGCGGGTGAACATCAATTCCCAGTGCACCGACACGGACTTGCGCTTGAGCTTGGTGATGTCCAGCGACGCGGGATCGTCGATCAGGCCGAATTTTCCCTGGGGCGCGATCGCCTCGACGATCTGTGCGAAGTGCAGGTCCGTCTGCGTGAGGCTCACGATGAGGTCCACCGTGGGAAAGCCGATGCGCTTGAGTTCGTCGGCAATCGGCTGGCTGTGATCGATCACGTGGTGGGCGCCGAGCTCCTTGACCCAGGCCTGCGTCTCGGGCCGCGATGCGGTGCCGATGACGGTAAGGCTGGTCAGCCGCGTGGCCAGCTGCGTGAGGATGGAGCCCACGCCGCCGGAGGCGCCGATGATGAGCAGCGTCTTGTGGCTGGGGTGCTTGCCCGGCGCGATGCCCAGGCGGTCGAACAGCATCTCCCATGCGGTGATGGCGGTCAGGGGCAGGGCCGCAGCCTGTGCGAAGTCCAGCGACCTGGGTGCGTGGCCCACGATGCGCTCGTCCACCAGGTGCAGTTCGCTGTTCGTGCCAGGGCGCGCAATGGAGCCGGCGTACCAGACGCGGTCGCCCGGCTTGAACAGCGTGACTTCGGGGCCCACGGCCTTGACGATGCCGCTGGCATCCCAGCCCAGCACCTTGTGCGTTTGCCCCTCGGCGGGCGCGCCGCTGGCGCGCACCTTGGTGTCCACCGGATTGACGGACACGGCCCTGACTTCGACCAGCAGGTCGCGGCCGGTGGCCACGGGATCGGGCAGGGTGATGTCGATCAGCGATTCGGGTTGGCTGATGGCCTGGGGCTTCTGGTATCCAACGGCTTTCATGGTCGTGCTTTCAAAGGTTGAGGAAGAGGGGATAGCAAGGAGGGCGAGCAAGGAGGGTTTCAGGCAGTGGCCAGGGCTGCGTAGTCCGAGTAGCCGCGCGCGTCGCCGCCAAACAGGGCCTTCGGATCGAATGCGGCCAGCGGCGCCTGGGCGGCGTAGCGCGCCGGCAGGTCCGGGTTGGCAATGAAGGGGCGGCCGAAGGCGACGAGGTCTGCCAGGCCCTCGTGCAGGATGGCTTGGGCGCGCTCCGCGTCGTACTTGCCCGCAACGATCACCTTGCCCTGGTAGGCGCGGCGCAGCGCGTGGCGGAAGTCTTGCGGAATCTCGGGCGCATCGTCCCAATCGGCTTCGGACAGGTGGATGTAGGCCAGGCCGATCTCGTCGAGCCTGCTGGCCAGATGCAGGATGGTCTCGATGATCTGCGGGCAGTTCATGTTGCGCTGCGTGATGAAGGGCGCCAGGCGGATGCCGGTGCGCTCTGCCCCGACCTCGCCCGCCACGGCGGCCGCGACCTCTTCGGCGAAGCGCGTGCGCTGGGCGATGCCGCCGCCGTAGGCGTCGGTGCGGTGGTTGGAGGTGGTGCGCAGGAACTGATCGATCAGGTAGCCGTTGCCGCCGTGGATTTCCACGCCATCGAAACCGGCGCGCATCGCATTGGCCGCGCCCCTGCGGAAGTCGCCGATCACGTCCTGGATGTCCTGTGCGCTCAGTGCGCGCGGTACGGGGCAGTCGACCATGCGGCCGACACCGTCGTCGCCGACCACCCAGACCTGCGCTTGGGGCGACAGCGCCGAAGGCGCGACCGGCAGGCCATCGGCGTGAAAGCTGGCATGCGACATGCGGCCAACGTGCCACAGCTGCAGCACCATGCGCCCGCCGGCGGCATGCACCGCGTCCGTGACGCGGCGCCAACCGTCCACCTGCGCCTCTGAATAGATGCCGGGGGTGAAGCTGTAGCCTTGGCCCTGGCGGGAGATCTGGGTGGCTTCCGAGACGATCAGGCCGGCGCTGGCGCGTTGTGCGTAGTAGGTGGCCATCAATGCATTGGGCACGTCGCCTGGCTGGCTGGTGCGGCTGCGCGTCATGGGGGCCATCACCATGCGGTTGGGCAGGCTGAGCGGGCCGAGCTGCAGGGGGCGAAACAGGGGCGTGGAGGCGGTGGTCATGCGGTTCCTTGGCGGAGCTGTAGAGGTGTTGGGGCGGGAGCGGAAACCCGGTTCGCAAGTCGTCTGGGCATGGAGCGATGTTGACCTGGGCGTTTCAATTGAAAAAGACCCGCAAGACTGAAGGCGGCTTCAAAAGAAATTTGACGATGAGCTCAGGGCGCGGCCTGCACGACACCCGGGCGGATGGCCGTGCCGCGCCTGCCTGGCTACCATCTCCCCCATGAAGACCCAATACTTCGCCGCCACCTCACTCGACGGATTCCTGGCCACCGAGGACGATTCCCTGGACTGGCTGTTCCCGCTGGGCGACATGCAGGCCACGGGCTACCCGGAGTTCATTGCCGGCGTGGGCGCGCTGGCCATGGGGTCGGCCACCTACGAATGGATGCTGCGCCACGCGGACACGGTGGCCAGGGAGACCGGGGCGGCGTGGCCCTATACGCAGCCTGCCTGGGTGTTTTCCAGCCGCACGCTGCCTGGTATCCCGGGTGCCGATATCCGGTTTGTCAGCGGTGATGTGCGTGCCGTGCATGCGCAGATGCAGGCGGCGGCCGGTGGGCGCAACCTCTGGATCATGGGAGGCGGGGACCTGGCAGGCCAGTTTTATGACGCGGGCCTGCTGGACGAGATGATCCTGAGCGTGGGCTCGGCCACGCTGGGCCGGGGCAAGCCGCTGTTTCCGCGCCGGGTGCTGCATCCGGTGCTGCGTTTGTTATCCGTGCGGCAGATTGGCGAGGGCATGGCGGTGCTGCATTACGAGGTGCGCAAGAGCACCGCCTGACAGGCTCCCTGATTCGGTCTGCGCGCCGCTCAGTTCGCCTCCCCGCGCCCAGGCGCCGTCATCCCCGGAATGTATTCATTGGAGATGAAGCTGCGGCAGCGGTGCATGAAGGCTTCCACCACATGGCGGGGCTTTTGTTCGCGGGCCCAGGCCAGGCCCAGTTTCATGGGGCGGTGGTTGCCGTTCAGGTGCAGGTTGACGATCTTCTTGCCGTCCAGCGCATGGGAGTTGCGCGGGCGCACGTTGACCAGGGAGTAGCCCACGTCGTTGGCGACCAGGGAGCGCACCACGTCGGGGCTGGCGCTGCGGGCCGCGATCAGGGGCGAGACGCCGGCTTCGCGGAACAGCGACATGAAGTATTCACGGCTCAGGGGCAGGTCCAGCAGGACCATGGGCAGCTGGGCCAGCGCCTCCAGCGTGGTGGAGCGGTGGTTGGCCAGCGGATTGAGTTCGCTGACGATGACCATGGGCGGCAGCTGGGCCAGGGGCTCGAAGCAGATGTCCGATTCGGCCACCAGCAGGTCGTAGGTGATGGCGACATCGATCTGCGCGGTGCGCAGCTTGTGGATCAGGCCTTCCTGGTGGTCCTCGATCTGCGTGACCGTGGCCTTGGGGTGGGCGCGCGCGAATCCCTGGCACAGCTCGGGGGCGACCATGGCCGCCAGCGTGGTGAAGCAGCCCACGCGCACGGGGCCGCGCACCTGGCTTTGCGCGCTGCTGGCCACGTCGTACAAGGCCATGGCCTGGTCGAGCAGGCTGCGGATTTCCCGCAGGACCTCGGCGCCTGCGGGCGTGACGGACAGGCCTTGCGCATGGTGGCGCACGAACAGCGGCACCTGCAGCTCCGCCTCCACCTGGGTGATGGCCGAGGAGATGGACGAAGGCGAGACATGGATGCGGTTGGCGGCCTCGGCAATGCTGCCGAACTCGCCCGCTGCCACGCAGTATTCCAATTGTCTGAAGGTCAGTCGTGTCAGCACGGTGCGCAAGAGGTGGAGAGGGGGAGGGCGGCCAGGGTGATCCGCCGCGTAGTTGACCAAGCCGCGGACCGCGCTGCAAGAGGCCCTTCCCGCAAGGCGCCTGCATTGTGCGGCGGTCGGGCCCCGGCAGCCTTCAGTCGCTGGCGTTGTGATTGCGAAACCATTGCGCCACCGCACCGTCGCCCTGGGCCGGCGCCTGCGTGGCCTCCACGCGGTCCGTCAGACCGGCGGACTTGCCCACGAAGTCCAGCGGCGCATCCCAGTTGAAATGCCGGTACACGGCCGCCGTCTGGGCGTAGGGCGGGCATTGTGCAAACAGCTGGAAGCTGAGCCGGTGGCCGGCGTGGTCCGAGTCGAGCAGGTCGCGCGCATAGGCCAGCAGCCTGCGGCGGTCGTCGGCCTGCCACTGCGGGCCGAGGGTGTAGAACTTGCGCAGCCAGGGGCCGGTTTCCTCGTTCTCGAAGCTGGCGTGGTCCGGCGTCAGGCAGACCTGGCCGCCGCACAGCTCGCGCACGGTGTTCATCATGTGGTGCAGCTGGCCGGTGGCCAGCGACCTTCCGGTGAACAGCAGGGACTGGTTGGGCATCATCAGCCCGGCCGGGCTGCGCTCGGCCAGCGCGATGGCGGCCGTGAGGTGGGCGTTGATGCCTTCGCGGTAGCAGGCCAGGCCGGCCAGCCTGTCCTGCACGGCCTGCAGCTTCTCCACGCCGGTCTGGCGCGCGTTGTGCAGGGCCGTGCCTATCAGCATGTCGGCCAGCTTCAGGCTGCGCTGCAGGAAGGTGAAGGCCGAGTAGCGGTGCAGCGTCTCGCGCAGGAAATGGGCGGCCCGGGTGTGGCGGTAGAACAGCACGTTCTCCCAGGGAACCAGCACGTCGTCGAAGACCACGATGGCATCCACTTCGTCGAAGCGATGGCTCAACGGATGGTCCTGGGCCGATGCGCGGGCGGCCAGGCCCGGGCGGCAGATGAAGCGCAGGCCGGGCGCGCCCAGGTCGCAGATGAAGCCTATGGCGTATTCGGACTGCGCCGCGTCGCCCCAGTGCGCCAGCCCCGGCTTGGTGAAGGCCTGGTTGGCATAGGCGGCAGCGGTCTCGTACTTGGCGCCGCGCACGATGACGCCTGCATCGGTCTCCTTGACCACGTGCAGCAGCACGTCGGGGTCCTGGTCCTGCGGCAGGCGCGAGCGGTCGCCCTTGGGGTCGGTGTTGGCCGATACGTGGAACAGGTCGCCACGCACCACGCGGCGGATGTGGGTGCGGATGTTGGCGGAAAAGCGCGGGTCCAGCTCGTTGAGCACGTCCTGGCCGTCGAACAGCGACCACATCTCGCCCACGCTCTCGTCGCCCACGCGCATGACCACGCCGCCCATGTCCTCCAGCAGCAGGTCGGTGGCGCGGCGCTTGTCCCACCAGTCCTGGCGCGTCAGCGGCAGCTTGTGGGCGATGGGGTGGCGCTCGCCGTCGCCTTCGTCGCAGGTGAGCGCGTCGCGCAGCGCGGCCTCGTGCTGCAGGTCGTACATGCGTGCACGGATGTCCACCAGCGGCTTGAACATGGGGTGGGTGGTCACGTCGTTGACGCGCTCGCCGTTCATCCAGACCCGCCGGCCATCGCGGATGGAGTCGCGGTACTGGCTGCCTGTCCTGATCATCAGCGGCTGGCCCACTTGCCGTCTTTGACCTCGTGCAGCTGCAGCTCCACGGGCACCTGCGTCTGGCCGTTGGCATCGAAAGTCACGGTACCGGTCACGCCGTCGTAGCGTATGGCGCGGATGGCCTTGGCCACGGCCTGCCGGTCCTTGGTGCCCGCCGTCTTGAGCGATTGCAAAAGGATGCCGGTGGCGTCGTAGGCGTACTTGGTGTACGGGCTCTCGGAGTCGGCATAGCCCTTGGCGGCATAGGCGCGGCTCATGGCGTCCAGCCGGGGGGTGGTCTGCGATTTGGGCGTGCCGACGATGGTGCCGTCCGCGGCCGGGCCGGCGATCTGGATGAGCTGCGGGTCGAAGATGCCGCTGATGCCCAGCATGGGCTGCTTCATGCCCAGCTCGGCCATCTGCTTGCGCACGATGCCGGCCTCGGTGATCACGCCGCCGAAGTAGACCGCGTCGGGGTTCAGGCTCTTGATCTTGGTGAGGATGGAGCGGAAATCCGTGGTGCCCACGGGGTAGCTTTCCTCGGCCACCACACTGCCTTTTTCTGCCTTGTAGAAGCTGCCGAACGAAGCCAGGTTGGCACGCCCGTAGTCGCTGGTGTCGGCAATGATGGCGATCTTTCTTGCGCCCAGGCCCGTGGCGGCCCAGGCGGCCAGGGGCTTGTTCTCGTTGACCAGGGTGGGCGTCACGCGCGTGGTGTTGGCGAAGTTCTGGTCGGTGATCTTGGGGCCGATGGCGCCCCAGACGATGAAGGGCATCTGCACGCGGTTGAACACCGGCAGCGTGGCCAGGGCCACGGGGCTGTTCCAGTGGCCGATGGCGCCCACCACGTCGCGGTCGTTGACCAGCTTGAGCGCGGCGGACACGCCGGTCTGCGGGTCGGAGGCATCGTCCAGCACCACGCCCTCCACCTTGAACGGCACGCCGGCCGTGGCGTTCCACTGGTCTATGGCCAGCAGGAAGCCGTTCTTCGCGCCCAGGCCCTGCTGTGCGTTGCCGCCGCTGACGGGGCCGATGAAGCCCAGCTTCACGGTGGACTGGGACCAGGCCGCGCCGCAGGCCAGCGTGGCGGCGGCCAGCGCCAGGGCGGATGCGGCAAGGCGCCGGCGCGATGGCAGGAGGGCGGTGGTTGTCGTGAAGGCTTGCATGGTCGGTCGGTCCTGTTCAGGTGAAGACGAAGGGCAGCCATGGCGGCCCGGGGGCGGCGGGGCGCCACGGTGCATGGCGGGCTGGCCGGCGCTGTCTGGCAACGCCGCCGGATCAATGTATCGCCGCACCTGCCCGGGACTGGATCGCGTTTTCCGAAGCAGCGCCTCGGCAAAAGCGACGCAGGTTTTGCGCGGTTTCTTGCTTCAATGGCTGCGTGACATGGAGACAAGCGAAGCCCCGCCAACCCGGCCGAACCCGACACAAGAGGAACCCTATCGATGCATGACGCGCTGTTCCAGCAACTCATCAACTGGCTGACCCTGGGCTGCATCTACAGCCTGCTTGCCCTGGGTTTCAGCCTGTTGTTTGGCGTGCTGCAGGTGATTCACTTTTCCCATGGCGACGTGGCCATGGTCGCCCCCTTCATCGCCCTGGCGGCCGTGCAGGCCCTGGCCACCGCGCTGGGCGGCTCGGCCCCCTGGCTGGTGCTGGGCCTGGCCTGCCTGGTGGCCATTGCGGCGGTGGGAGGGCTGGGCATCGCCCTGGACCGGCTGGTGATCAGCCGCTTTCGCAATGCGCCGGCCATGATGCCGCTGGTGGCCACGGTGGCGCTGGGCATCGTGATCCGCGAGCTGATCCGCCACCTGTACCCGCAGGGCAGCAATCCGCACGCGTTCCCGGCGATTGCGCAGGGGGCCGTTCCCACCCCGTTCGGGCCGCTGCCCCTGATCAGCGTGGTCTCGGTGCTGGTGGCCATGGCGCTGGTGGGCGTGCTGCTGTACGTGCTGCACCACACGCCCATGGGCATGCGCATACGCGCCGTGTCGCAGGACCGCGAAACCGCGCGGCTGTTCTCCATTGCGCCGGGGCCGGTGTTTCGCAACACCTTCTTCATTGCCTCGGCCACCGGCGCGGTGGGCGGCATCTTCCTGGCCAGCTATGCGGGCGTGGTGCGCTTTGACTTCGGCGTGCAGGCGGGGCTGATCGGCTTTTCCGCCGCGGTGGTCGGCGGCCTGGGGCGGCTCGGGGGCGCCATTGTCGGCAGCCTGCTGATTGCGGCCATCGAGACCATCGTGCAGGGCTATGTGCCCAACGGCACCTCGTACCGCCTGGTGTTCGTGTTCGCCCTGGTGATCCTGGTGCTGATCTTTCGCCCCGCCGGCCTGTTCGGCGTTCAGAAAATGGAGAAGGTGTGATGCAGACAACGACGATACAGGCGCCGCCGCAGGCGGCACCACGGAGTGCGGGCTCGGCCGCCATCGTGCTGGGCGTGGCCCTGGCGGGCGCCGTGCTGCTGCGCCAGTTCCTGCTGGCCGAAAGCTGGATCACGGTGCTGGCGCTGCTGGCCTGCTTTGCCGTGGCCCTGGTCGCGGTGCAGAAACGCCCGGTGGTGGAAGACCGCATCGTGGCTGCCTTCGGCCAGTGCAGGCCGCTGGCCGTGGGCACGGGCGTGGTGCTGGCCCTGGTGTTTCCGTGGGTGCTGGGCGGTGACAGCTACGCCATGCACCTGATGATCATCGCCTGCCTGTACGCGGTGCTGGCGCTGGCGCTGAACTTCCAGCTGGGCAGCGCCAACATACCGAACTTCGCCACTGGCGCGTCCTACGGCATCGGCGCCTATGCGTCGGCCCTGCTGGCCATCCACTTCGGCGTGAGCTTCTGGATCTGCCTGCTGGTGGCCGCCGCCGTGGCCACGGTCTTCGGCTTTTTGCTGGGCCTGCCGTCCATGCGCACCCGCGACAGCTACCAGGCGCTGGTGACGATCGCCTTCGGCATCGTCGTGCACCAGCTGCTGATGAACCTGGAGTGGACGGGCGGCGCCAACGGCCTGGTGGGCATTCCTTCGCCCACATTGTTCGGGCATTCGTTCAACGACCCCATCACGCTGTGGGGCCACAGCCTGCCGGGCCAGGCCAACTTCTACTACGTGGCCGTCGCCCTGCTGGGGCTGGCCATCGTCTCGGCGCAGCGCCTGCACAGCTCGCGCGTGGGACTGGCCTGGAATGCCCTGCGCGACGACGAGATCGCCGCGCGCGCCTGCGGCATCAACGTCACCTGGTTCAAGGTCAAGGCCTTTGCGGTGGACGCCTTCCTGGCGGGCTTCGCGGGCACGGTGTATGCGTTCTATGTGAGCTTCATCTCGCCGGACAACTTCACCTTCCTGGTGTCGGTGACCATCATGACGCTGGTGATCGCAGGCGGCATGGACAACACGCTGGGCGTGATCGTCGGCGCCTTCCTGCTGACCATGCTGCCGGAGAAGCTGCGGGCGTTTTCCGACTACCGCATCCTGTTCTACGGCCTGGTGGTGATCGCCTTCCTCATCATCCGCCCGCGCGGCATCTTCCCCCAACGGGTGCGCAACCATGAGCATTGATTCCCATCCCACCCACCATGCCGCGCCCGCAGGTCCGCTGGTCCTGGAGGGGCGTGGCCTGACCATGCGCTTCGGCGGCCTGACGGCGGTGCAGGGCGTGGACATCCACCTGGCGGCGGGCGAGGTGCTGGGCATCATCGGGCCCAACGGCGCTGGCAAGTCCACCTTGCTGAACCTGCTGACCGGCATCTACCAGCCCACCGAGGGCGAGGTGCTGCTGCAAGGCCGCTCGCTCAAGGGCATGGCCGCGCACGACATCGCGGGCGCCGGCATTGCGCGCACCTTCCAGACCAGCCGGCTGTTCGGCTCGCTGAGCGTGCTGGACAACGTGATCATCGGCATGCACGCGCGCACCCGCTGCGGCGTGCTCACCGCGCTGCTGCGCCCGGCCGTCTCGCGCGCCGAGATGAAGCGCTGCGCCGAGCGCGCCTGCGCGCTGCTGCAAAGCGTGTCCAGCGACCTGCACCAGCGCCGCAACGTGCTGGCCAGCAGCCTGCCGCAGGCCGACCGCCGCCGCCTGGAGATTGCGCGCGCCCTGGCCGCCGAGCCCCGCATCGTGCTGCTGGACGAGCCCTCCAGCGGCATGGACGATCGCGACACCGATGCGCTGATCGCCGACATCCAGCGCCTGCGCGAGGCCAATCCGGCGCTGGGCTTCATCATCATCGAGCACGACATGCGGCTCATCGCCACCTTGCCGCACCGCGTGATGGTGCTGGACTACGGACGCAAGATCGGCGACGACAGCTTCGAGGCGGTGCGCCGGCTGCCGCGCGTGCAGGAAGCCTATCTGGGCAGAAAGGCCAGCCATGCTTGAACTGGACTCCATCAGCACGCGCTATGGCGTGGTGAACATGCTCAACCAGGTCTCGCTGCAGGTGCCCGAGCACAGCATCGTCTGCCTGCTGGGCCCCAACGGCGCGGGCAAGACCACCACCTTCAAGGCGATTGCGGGCCTGCTGCCCGTGCACCACGGCGCCATCCGCGTCATGGGCCAGCCGCTGGCGCGCATGCGCACCGAGGACCTGGCCGGCCTGGGCGTGGGCTTCGTGCCCGAAGGGCGGCGCCTGTTTGCCGAGCTGACCGTGCAGGAGAACCTGAAGATCGGCCACGACGCGCTGCGCCCGCAGCAGGGCTTTGCCCAGGCGCTGGAGCGCGTGGTGGCCCTGTTCCCCCGGGTGGGCGAGCGCCTGTCGCAGGCGGCGGGAACGCTGTCCGGCGGCGAGCAGGCCATGGTGGCGCTGGGCCGCGTGCTCATGGGCGAGCCGCGCCTAGTGGTGATGGACGAGCCCACGCTGGGCCTGTCGCCCAAGCTCATCGAGGAGTACTTCGAGACGGTGCAGCGCATCCACAGCCAAGGCATCACCGTGCTGCTCATCGAGCAGAACGCCGAGGCGGCGCTGTCCATCGCCCACACCGGCTATCTGCTGCTCAAGGGCCAGCTGGTGGCCTCGGGCACGGCCAGCGAGCTGCTGGCCAACGACGTGGTGAAGCACCTGTACCTGTAGCGCCGCACGGGCGGCCTTCACCTCCTTCCCTTTTTTGTTGCGGACCACACCAAGGCAGTCGGCACCGCGCCGATGCGGGACGGCCTGCGCCTTTTTTTCCTGAGAGACCCACACCATGACAGCTGAAATCCAAACCATCAACACGCTCGTGGTCGGCGCCGGGCAGGCCGGCATCGCGGCCAGCGAACACCTGAGCCAGCTTGGCGTAGAGCACCTGGTGCTGGAGCGCCAGCGCATCGCCCAGGCCTGGCGCACGGGGCGCTGGGACTCGCTGGTGGCCAACGGGCCGGCCTGGCATGACCGCTTTCCGGGCCTGGAGTTCAAGGGCGACCGCGACGGCTTTCCCGGCAAGGACGAGGTGGCCGACTACTTCGAGGACTATGTCCGCCAGATCAAGGCGCCCGTGCGCACCGGCGTGGAGGTCAGGCGGGTCACGCGCAACCAGGGCCGGCCGGGCTTCACGGTGCAAACGTCCGAGGGCGTGATCGAGGCCCGCAACGTGATCGCTGCCACGGGGCCGTTCCAGGTGCCGGTGATCCCGCCGATAGCGCCGGCTGCGCCGGCTGCGCCCGCCGATGGCCGCCTGCTGCAGATCCATTCCGCGCACTACCACCGCCCCGCGCAGCTGCCCGAAGGCGCCGTGCTGGTGGTGGGCGCAGGCTCCTCGGGCGTGCAGATTGCCGATGAACTGCAGCGCGCGGGCCGCAAGGTGTTCCTGTCGGTGGGCGCCCATGACCGGCCGCCGCGCGCCTATCGCGGCCGTGATTTCTGCTGGTGGCTGGGCGTGCTGGGCGAATGGGATGCGGCCATTGCCAAGCCCGGCCGCGAGCATGTGACCATTGCCGTCAGCGGCGCGCGCGGCGGCCACACCGTGGACTTTCGCGCGCTGGGACACCAGGGCATCACCCTGGTGGGGCTGACCGAGTCCTTCGCCGATGGCAGTGTGCGCTTCCGGGACGACCTGGCCGAGAACATCGCCAACGGCGACGCCAACTACCTGGCCATGCTGGATGCGGCCGATGACTACATCCGCCGCAACGGCCTGGACCTGCCCGAGGAGCCCGAGGCGCGCAGGCGCCTGCCCGATCCCGAGTGCATGACCCATCCGCTGCGCGAACTCGACCTGGCCGCCGCAGGCATCACCTCCATCATCTGGGCCACGGGCTACAGGGTGGATTTCAGCTGGCTGCAGGTGGACAGCTTCGAGCCCGGCGGCAAGCCGCGCCACCACCGCGGCGTGGGCCATGAGCCCGGCATCTACTTCCTGGGCCTGCCCTGGCTGTCGCGCCGTGGCTCGTCCTTCATCTGGGGCGTGTGGCATGACGCCAAGTTCGTGGCCGACCACATCGCCAAGCAGCGCCGCTACAGCGACTACGACGCCGCTGCCCGCAGCAGGTAGCAGGTAGCGCGCTCTGAGACACCTTCCCATCCACCCCCTGCAGAGGAGCCAGACCATGCCCACCCATACCCGCATCCGCATGTTCAACACCAAGGACACCTATCCCAACCAGTCGCTGGACAACGACCTGTGCCAGGCCGTGCGCGCCGGTAACACCGTCTATGTGCGCGGCCAGATCGGCACCGATTTCGAGGGCAACCTGGTCGGCCTGGGCGATCCGCAAAAGCAGGCCGAGCAGGCGATGAAGAACGTCAAGCAGCTGCTGGAGGAAGCGGGCAGCGACCTGTCGCACATCGTCAAGACCACCACCTACATCATCGACCCGCGCTACCGCGAGCCCGTCTACCGGGAAGTGGGCAAGTGGCTCAAGGGCGTGTTTCCCATCTCCACGGGGCTGTGCATCTCGGCCCTGGGGCAGCCGCAGTGGCTGATGGAGATCGACGTGATCGCGGTCATCCCCGATGACTGGAAGCCGCCGGCCAGCGTCTGAGCGTCGACCACAGCAAGCACCTGGTACAGCCGCATCGGCAGGAGGAAGAAACCATGACTTTTTCGATTGTGGGGCGCTGCGAGCGCACCGGGCAGCTGGGCGTGGCCATCAGCTCGTCCAGCATTGCGGTGGGCGCGCGCTGCCCCTGGGTGCGCGCGGGCGTGGGCGTGGTGTCCACGCAGAACATCACGCTGCCCGCCCTGGGCCCGCGCGTGCTGGACCTGCTGGAGCAGGGCGCCGACCCCCAGGCCGCGCTGCGCCAGGCGCTGGACGACGGCAGCTGGCCCCAGTACCGCCAGGTCACCGTGGTGGACGCGCAGGGCCGCACCGGCGTCTTCAGCGGCAGCCAGGCCCTGGGCATCTTCACCAGCGCCGTGGGGCGGCAGTGCGTGGCGGCGGGCAACCTGCTGGCCAGCGAACGCACCATCGAGGCCATGGTGCCGGCCTTCGAGCGCAGCGCGGCGCTGCCGCTGGCCCAGCGCCTGCTGGCCGCCATGCAGGCCGCCATGGCCGCGGGCGGCGAGGCCGGGCCCGTGCATTCGGCCGCGCTCAAGGTGGCGGGCGAGCACAGCTGGCCCATGGCGGACCTGCGCGTGGATTGGTCGGAGCACGATCCCATCGGCGCGCTGCAAGGCCTCTGGGCCGCCTACGCGCCGCAGATGCAGGACTACCAGACGCGCGCCATCGATCCCACGGCCGCGCCCAGCTACGGGGTGCCCGGCGATGAATGAGGCGGCCGGGTAGCTGACACATCGCCTTGCCCGGTCGCACGGGCGTGTCGCGGCACTGGCGTCGCGCTCACTTGGCGTCCGAAATCACGGGGGTATCGGGCGTCCAGCACGTGGTGCGGTTGCGGCCATTGCGCTTGGAGAAGTACATGGCGGCGTCGGCCCGCTCCAGGCAGCGCTCGACCGATGCCTCGCCCTCGTCCATGAGGCATACGCCCAGGCTCACGGTGAAGCGGATCGGGCTGTCCTGGCCCTGTACGGACACGGCCAGCGCCGCCACGGCCTCACGCAGGTTCTCCGCGCGCCGCAGTGCGGTCGGGGCGTCCACGTCCGTCAGCAAGACGGCGAATTCCTCGCCGCCCAGGCGGCCCAGCATGTCGCCCTGGCGCAGTTGCTTGGACACCGCGATCACCAGATGCCTGAGCACCTCGTCGCCCACGCCGTGGCCGAAGCTGTCGTTGACGCGCTTGAAATGGTCGATATCCAGCATGATCAGTGCCGACGGATGGCTCAGTCCCAGGCGCAGGTGCTCCAGCTCCGACTCCATGCGCGTGATGAAGGCCCGCCGGTTGCTGGCACCCGTGAGCGCATCTGTCAATGCCAGGGCTTCGAGCTGCGTTTCGCGCCTCTTGTAGTCGGTCACGTCGTGGAATACCCAGCAGTAGCCAAGCAGCCGCTCCTGCCTGCGAAGCGGCAGCAGCTCCGTTTCTATATGGCGGCCGTTGGACAGGGCAAAGATCGTTCGTTGCGACAGGGCGCCTGCCCCCGGTTGCGGCGCAGGCTGCAAGGCCCTTGCCATGGCCGGGGGCAAATAGGACAGCAAGGTCTGCAGGCTTTTCCCCACAAGGTCCGCGGCGGACAGCGGCAGCTCGAACAGGTCCACCAGCATTGCGTTGCTTGCCCTGATGCACTGCCCCGCATCGTCGGTCACCAGAATGCCTGACGGAAATTTCTCGATGATGGCCTCCAGCCGCTGCTGTACCTGGTGCAATGCGCTTTCCGCCTGATGGCGGGCATCTACGTCGAACAGTGTCCAGATCACATTGCCCTGGGGGTCTTCGGGGTCCAGCAGTGCGCCCTGCATGTCGAACCAGCGCATGTGGCCACCCTTGACCTTCAGTGCCCACTCGGTACGCACCGTGCCCTTCAGGCTCAGGCGCTCGTACAGCGATGCGAAGCTGTCGAAACTGTCGCTGGACGGATGCAGCTGCTGGAATGAGCACTGCGGCTCGAGCGCGCCCGCGGCAAGGCCGAAGCACTCGGCTGCCCGGGCATTGGCGTAGACGATGCTGCGGCGATGGCTGGCGACAAGCACCAAGGCGCTTCCGCGCTCCAGCAGGGCGCTCACCATATGGGTCTGCTCCACCCGTTCCTGGATATCGGTGTGCATTCCCAGCATGCGCAATGCCTTGTTGTCGGCATCGCGCAGGGTCACTTCCCCGCGCGATTCGATCCATCGCCAGGAGCCATCGGCCTGCCTTATGCGCATCTCGACACGGAATGGGTCGCCGTGTTCGAGGTGGCGCCTGAGCCGTTCCTGGACGCGAGGCTGGTCCAGTGGGTGCAGCAGATGCATGAAGCCGGCCACCGTGAACGAACCGAGTGCCTGGTCCGGCATGCCCAGCATCTGGTAGCAGCGGGCATCCCACAGCACCTGGTCGTGTTCGCGGTCCCACTGCCAAAGTCCGTCACGCACGGCACCGATGGTCAGCCGCAGCCGCTCCTCGCTTTCGTGAAGCGCCTTGCGCAGGCTTTCGTCCTGGGTGACATCGAGGATGTAGCCATGCCAGAGCACGGTTGCGTCGTCAGTGCGTTGCGGGCGTGCATGGCCCTGCAGCCAGCGCACGGAGCCATCGGCGGACTGTACGCGGTACTTGCAGGCCCAGTCCCCCTGGCTGCGCATCGCTTCGTCGATGGACCGCCTGAGCGCGGAGATATCTTCCGGATGAACCCGCTGTGCCAGGTCCTGCAAGGCAGTGCCTGCCGTATCCGCATCGATGCAGTGCATTGCATAAAAGCCGGGGTTGGCAAACGACAGGGCGTAGTGGCCGGCAGGGTCCCAGCTGTACTGGAACAGGCCGCCCGGGACTTCCTCGGACAGGAGATGAAAGCGCTCTTCGGACTGGACCCGCTGGTCCTCCTCCCGCCAGCGCTGGAACGCCAGCCAGGCCGTCAGCATCCCGCCCAGAAAAATCAGCAGCGTGCCTATGCCGTTGCGCCACAGGCTCTGCCGTATGGTCTCGTTGAGCGGGCCGAACACGGCCTCGTGGTCCAGCCCCGTGCTCACCAGTATCGGAAAGCCGCTGACGCGGCTCCAGGCATACATGCGCTGTATGCCGTCGGTGCTCGCCAGCGCCTCGTAGGTGCCATGCGTGACGTCGGGGGCAAACAGCGCCACCCGCGTCGCGGGCAGCTGGCGCCCGAGCACCCGATCCTGGTTCTGCGAGCGTGCAAGATAGGTGCCGTCCTCGCGCAGCAGCAAGATCACGTCGCGCGGGCTGTCGAAGATGGCCTGCAACTGCCGCGACAGGTACTGCGGCGACAACGACACCACCAGCACGCCCGCAAACGCGCCTCGGTGGTGCAGGGCACGGCTCAGCTGGATACCCCATTGCCCGGAAACCCGTCCCTGCACCGGACGGCCGATGAAGGTTCCCTGAGTCAGGCCCTTCAGATGCGCCTGGAAATGTTCGCGGTCGAAAATGGACACGCCCTGCGCAGGCGGCTCCGAGGCTGCCAGGCTCGAATACACCACCTGGCCCTTCGCATCGGCCACGGCCACCTGGACGATGGTGCCGGGCGGATAGGCCTCCTGGACGCTGGCGACGGCCCGCCCGAACGCCTCGGAGTCACCCGACTCGTAGTCCTGGGCCAGGTCCCGCAGGGAATAGTTCAGGCCCGACAGCATGGTCCCGGCCTGCGCGGAAACCGCCTGGGACATCTGCGAGACGCGCAGCCAAGCCTGATCCTGTGTGTAGCGCTGCATGTACTGGTGGCTGGCCAGCAACGCGGCCCAGTACAGCCCCGCTGCGAGCGCCATCAAGCAGACGCCTGCAATGACGGCCAACGATGTTCTTGCGTGCGAGCGCGAGGAAAGGGCGGGACGATGGATAGCGGTGGAACGAGAAGACATGCAACGCAGCGAGACAAGAAAAAAGATCTGCAACGCCAGCTGTCAACCGCAATGGCCCACCGATACAGCGCCCCGCACGCCACAGCGCTCGAGACGCAGGTCCTGCCTGCCGGTGGGCCAGAGCAACCGATATGACTCTGTGAATACGTCGCTCTATAAGTATGCTAACTCAGATAGGGGCCTGCGCGATAGCCAGCTAGGCAGGGCAGGGCCTGCAGGCTGCAGCAGCCGGCGCGCAGCCTATCTGCGCGTCCCGGATGTCTGGGGTGTCTTGGGTGTCTTGGGCGCCGCGGTCCTGGCAGCGTCCTGGGCCTGCCCGGGTTGCGCCTGCGGAAACACCCGCGCGCACAGGAAGTCCACCAGCGCCCGCAGCTTGGGCGAGGGGTGCTTGCTGGCGGGCCACAGCACGTGGAAGACATTGGTGTGCTCCATGCAGTCCGCCAGCACGGGCTGCAGCCGGCCGTCGGCCAGCGGCTCGCGGATGGAAAAATCCGGCAGGTAGGCGATGCCCAGGCCCTGCAGCGCAAAGCACAGCCGGGTTTCGATGTTGTTGCAGATCATGGAGGTGGGCAGTTGCAGCTCGGGCGCGCCCGCTGCGCGCCGCAGCACCCAGGGCTCCAGCTTGCCGCTGTGGGGGTAGCGGTAGTGCAGGCAGCTGTGCTGCAGCAGATCTTCGGGCACCCGGGGCGTGCCGCGCTGCGCCAGATAGCCGGGCGAGGCCACCAGCAGGTAGCCGAAGGCGCCCAGCCGGCGCGCGGACAGCCGGGAGTCGGCAGGGGCGCCCGTGCGCACCACGGCATCGAAGCCTTCCTCGATCACATCCACCAGCTGGTCCGTGAAGTCCAGGTCCAGCTCGATCTCGGGATAGGCGCGCATGAACTCGCCCAGCACCGGCAGCACCAGCGAGCTGACCAGGGGCAGGCTGACCCGCAGCCGGCCACGCGGCGCGGCGCTGGCCTGCGACAGCTCCAGCTGTGCGGCCTCGATCTCGGCCAGGATGCGCCGGCTGCGCTCCAGGAACAGCGTGCCCTCGGCCGTCAGCGTGATGCTGCGCGTGCTGCGGTGGAACAGGCGCACGCCCAGCCGGTCCTCCAGCCTTGCCACGCTCTTGCCGATGGCTGATGCCGAGACTCCCATCAGCCGGCCTGCCGCCACGAAGCTGCGGGTCTCGGCGACCTGCACGAACACCAGGAAACCGTTGAGGCTGTCCAAGGCCACTCCTTCATTGCGGACAGAAAGCTCCGCATAACCCGGAAATCTACCCCACTTTTTCTTTAATCGAGGGCTTTCTATCGTCAGGACCCTGTTCATTGATCCCGGGAATTCCCATGACGATTGCTCTTTCTGCGGCATCTGCTGCACCCGCTGCGCTGCCTGCAGCCCCGTTGAACTCGCCCCTGTCCGACCGCATCCAGGCCGTGGTCCGGCAGGCGCTTGAGGCGCAGCGCCTGGTCGGCACCGTGGTGCTGGTGGCGCGTGGCGGCGCCCTGGTCCACCGCCAGGCGGCCGGCTGGGCTGACCGCGAGCGCGGCCTGCCCATGGCCGTGGACACGGTGTTCCGCCTGGCCTCGGCGAGCAAGCCCATTGTTTCGGCGGCGGCCCTGGTGCTGGTGGCGCAGGGCCGGCTCGGTCTGGATGAGGGCGTGGACCGCTGGCTGCCGCAGTTCCGGCCCCGGCTGGCCGATGGCCGGCCGGCGCGCATCACCGCGCGGCAGCTTCTCAGCCACACGGCGGGGCTGGGCTACCGCTTCTTCGAGGCCGACGCACAGGGCCCTTATGCGCTGGCCGGTGTATCGGACGGCATGGATGGCTCGGGCATCAGCCTGGCGGAGAACCTGCGCCGCATCGCCAGCGTGCCGCTGCGGTACGAGCCCGGCACGGCCTGGGGCTACTCGCTGGCCACCGATGTGCTGGGCGCCCTCATCGAACAGGTGCACGGCAGGCCGCTGGAGCAGGCCGTGCGCGACCTTGTGGCCGGGCCGCTGGGCATGGCCGATACCGGCTTTGCCGTGACCGATGCACTGGCCGCACGGCGCGTGGCCACGGCCTATGTCAGCGATGTGCCGCAGCCCCATCCGCTGGCCGAGGGCGAGACCGTGTCGCCCTTCGAGGGTGCCATCGGCATCCCGTTCAGCCCGGCCCGCATCTTCAATGCGCGGGCCTTTGCCTCGGGCGGCGCGGGCATGGCCGGCACGGCCGGCGACTTCCTGCGCCTGCTGGAGGCCCTGCGCCAGGGCGGCGGAACGCTCCTGCCCGACGCGCTGGTCGCCGAGATGGCGCGCGACCAGACGGGCGGGCTGGAGCTGCCCGATGCGCCCGGGTTCGGCTTTGGACTGGGCTTTTCCGTGCTGCGCGATCCGGCGCTGGCCGCGTCGCCCGAGTCGGCGGGCACCTGGCGCTGGGGCGGGGCCTACGGGCATTCCTGGTTCGTGGACCGGGCACAGGAACTCAGCGTCGTGGCCTTCACCAACACCTTGTACGAGGGCATGTCGGGGCGCTTCGTCAACGATTTGCGCGACGCGGTCTACGGGGTTTGTGAGGTCCACGGGGCTTCGGGAGAGCCGCAATGAACGGAACAAGCCAGGACCGCCTGCCCGTTGCCTCCCTGCTGGCGCTGGCCATGGCAGCCTTCATCACCATATTGACCGAGGCGCTGCCGGCGGGCCTGCTGCCGCAGATGGCCCAGGGCCTGGCCGTGACCGAGGCCTGGGTGGGCCAGACCGTCACCCTCTACGCCATAGGTTCCCTGGTGGCCGCCATACCGCTGACGGCCGCCACGCAGGGCATGCGCCGCCGCCCCCTGCTGCTGGCGGCGATCGCCGGCTTTGTCGTCGCCAACACGGTCACGGCGCTGTCCACGCACTTTGCGCTGACCCTGGTGGCGCGCTTTCTGGCGGGGGTCTCGGCCGGGCTGCTTTGGGCGCTGCTGGCCGGCTACGCGGCACGCATGGTGCCCGGCCATCTCAAGGGCCGCGCCATCGCCATTGCCATGGTGGGCACGCCGCTGGCGCTGTCGCTGGGCGTGCCGGCCGGCACCGTGCTGGGCCAGTGGGTGGGCTGGCGGCTGTGCTTCGGCCTCATGAGCGTGCTGGCGCTGGCGCTCATGGTCTGGGTGCGCGCCCGCCTGCCCGACTTCGCGGGGCAGGCGGCAGGCCGCCACCTGCCGCTGCGGCGCGTGTTCACCCTGGCGGGCGTGCGCCCCGTGCTGTTCGTGGTGCTGGCCTTCGTGCTGGCGCACAACATTCTCTACACCTACATCGCGCCCTTCCTGGCGGTGGCGGGCATGGCCGCGCGCACGGACCTGGTGCTGCTGGTGTTCGGCGCCACCTCCGTGCTGGGCATCTGGATCACCGGCGTGCTGATCGACCGCCACCTGCGTGCGCTCACGCTGGCCAGCATTGCGCTGTTTGCACTGTCCACGCTGATGCTGGGCGTGGCCGCTGATGCGCCGGCCCTGGTGTATGCGGCGGTGGCCGTCTGGGGCCTGGCCTTTGGCGGCGCCGCCACGCTGCTGCAGACCGCCATTGCCCACACGGCGGGCGAGGCCGCCGACGTGGCGCAGTCCATGCTGGTCACGGCCTGGAACATGGCGATTGCCGGCGGCGGCATCGTGGGCGGCCTGCTGCTGGCGCGCATGGGCGTGGGCGCCTTCACGCCCGTGCTGCTGGCGCTGCTGGGCGCATCGCTGGCCGTGGTGTGGGCGGCCAGGCGGCATGGGTTTCCTGCGGTGTGCAGGTAGGTAGGGAGGGAGCAGGGCGCGGCCTGCCCGCCTCAGGGGAACTCAGAGGTGCCAGGCTGCCGCTGAAGCGCTGCATTGCGCTGGCCCAGCCAGCCCAGCAACTGGCCCTTGTCCATCGGCCGGGCAATGTGATAGCCCTGTCCCTCCTGGCAGCCCATGGCGCGCAGGGCCTGCCAGGCGCTGGCGTCCTCTATGCCTTCGGCCAGGACCTGCAGGCCGAGCTTGCGGCCCAGCTGGGCGATCATTTCGGCGATGCGCGCTTCCTGTGATTCGCCAAGCTGGCGCACGAAGCTGCGGTCGATCTTGATGCGGTCCAGCGGCAGGCGCTCCAGGTAACTCAGCGAGGAGTAGCCGGTGCCGAAGTCGTCGATGGCAATGGTCACGCCCAGGGCGCGCAGGGCGCTGAGCGTGGCCTGCAGCAGCTGGGTGGGCAGGACCGCGACGGATTCGGTGATCTCCAGCTCCAGCTGCGCGCCCTGCAGGCCGTGCTCGGCCAGGGCATGGCGCACCGTCTGCAGGAAGCCCGGGTCCTGCAGCTGCACGGTGGAGACGTTGACGGCCATGCGCCGGGGCGCGCGGCCGGCATCCAGCAGTTCGCGCATGGTGCGGCAGGCCGTGGCCAGCACCCATTGGCCCAGCGGCACGATGAGGCCCGAATGCTCGGCCACGGGAATGAAGCGGTCGGGCGGCACGAAGCTGCCGTCCTGCCGTGGCCAGCGCAGCAGGGCCTCCAGGCCGACCATGGCATGGGTTTCCAGGTCCACCTGGGGCTGGTAGACCAGGAAGAGCTGGGCGCCGTCGATGGCGGCGCGCAGGTCGGACAGCAGCAGGGCGCGGTCGCGTGCCTCCATGCCCATGTGCTCGGAGTACTCCAGCAGCTGGCCCCGGTGGTCGCGCTTGGCGCGCTTGAGGGCGATGGTGGCGTCCTTGACCAGGTCGGTGCCGGCCTGGCGTTCACGGGGCAGGTGCACGTAGCCGCAGGTCAGCGAGACCTTGTGCGGCACGCCGTCCACGGCCAGGGGCTGGCGCGCGCAGTCCAGCAACTGGCCCAGGGCCACTTCCCTTGTGGGGCCCAGGATGCCGAAGGTGTCCGAGCCCACGCGCGCCAGCAGCACGCCGGCGGGCAGGGCGCCGGCCAGGCGGCGGGCCATGGCTTCGAGCAGGCGGTCGCCGAAGCGGTGGCCCATCACGTCGTTGGTGGCGCTGAAGTCGTCGATGTCCACCAGGGCCAGCACATGGTCCTGCGTGCCGCGCCACACGCATTCGTCCACTTTTTCCACGAAGTGGGCGCGGTTGGGCAGGCAGACCAGGGGGTCGAAGTAGGCGGACTGGTGCAGGCGCTCCAGCAGGCCGCGGTTGTGCAGCAGCGTGCGCAGGTTGGCGCAGAAGACTTCGAGCAGCTGGCGGTCCAGTGCGCTGTGCGAGGCCGGCGCGTCGATGAACACGGCCATGTCCTGCTCGTCGCCCCGGCCTATGTACAGGGCCACGCCGCGCTGCACGCCGTAGATGTTGCGGCGGGTCTGCAGCGCCTGGCGCAGCAGGCGCAGGCCGCTCGATGCCAGCACGGTGGCGATGGGCTGGTCGATGAGCCGGGCGAACGGCCCCGTGGCCGCGAGCACGCGGTAGGGCTCGGCCGGGTGCGTGCCCTCCGAGCAGACCAGGCCTTCGCTGGCCACGCCCAGCAAGGTGGCCAGCTGGGTGATCACGCCGCGTGCGAAGGCGTGCAGATTGGTTTCCTCCAGCAGCGAGGCGCTGGAGCGCACCATCAGTTCCAGGCTGCGGCGGTTGGCCTCGATGGCGCACAGCTGCTCGTAGGAGCGCACGGCGGTCACCACGATGGCCAGCAGCCGGTCGGGCGTGAGTTCGGTCTTGGTGCGGCAGTCGTTGATGTCGTAGCGCAGCAGGGTTTCCAGATCGGGCGCCTGGCCCGGGCGGCCGGTGCGCAGCACGATGCGGCTGTTGCGCAGGCCGGCCGTGTAGCGGATGAAGTCCACCAGGTCCAGGCCGGCGCCCGTGCCGTCGGTCACGGCGTCGAGCACCACCACGGCCAGGTCCTGCTCGCTGCGCAGCAGGTTGCGTGCCTGCGTGCCGGAGCGGGCGTAGAGGAACACCAGCGGCCGGCCGAACAGGGTGTGGCCTTCCAGCGCCAGGCGGAAGGCGGCGTGTACATCGGGGTCGCTGTCCACGATCAGCACCCGCCATTCAGGCCCGGGCACGGGCGATGGCGGGGGCGGCTGCAGAGCCGGCTGCAGCAGGGCGGAAGCAGGGGCGGGCGCCCTGGGCGCCCGTGCGCGCATCACGAAACTCATGCCTCAGCCCTGTCTGTGTCCGCGCCGCTCAGGCCGTGGCATGGTCTGCCGCGCGCACGACCTGGTTGCGCCCGCTGCGCTTGGCGGCGTACAGCGCCTCGTCGGCCAGGCTGTAGGCCTCGTCGAAGCGGCCGCCGCTCGGGCGCCAGCTCACGCCGAAGCTGGCCGTGATGCAGCTGGCGTCGGGCAGGCCGAAGGGATGGGCCTCGATGGCGGCGCGCACCTGCTCGGCCACGCGCACGGCGCCGTCGCTGTCGTGCTGGGGCAGCAGCACGGTGAATTCCTCGCCGCCCACGCGGCCGATGTGGGCCGTGTCCGGCACGGCGGCCTTGAGGCAGCGCACCACGCCCAGGATCACGCTGTCGCCCACGGGGTGGCCGAAGCTGTCGTTCACGCGCTTGAAGTGGTCTATGTCCAGCACGATCAGGGCCAGGCCCTGCTGGGTGAAGTGGCGGTTCACGCGCTCGATGATGGCCGCGCGGTTGAGCACGCCGGTCAGCGGGTCGTGCGTGGCGCGGTACTCCAGCTCGCCGGCCAGCTCCTGCAGGCGCTGGTTGAGCTGGGTCATCTCCAGCTCGGCGCGGTCGCTGCGGCGCACCAGCCGGCGCGTTTCGCGCAGCAGGCGGTCATAGGCGGCCAGCAGCGCGCCCAGGGCCTGGTGGCAGGCCCGGGCGCCGGCCTCCTCACCCAGCTCGTGGGCCGCGCGGGCCGCCAGCAGGGCCCGGTGCTCGGCATCGAAAAGATCTGCAGGAGCGGCGCAGGCGGCGGGTGCTGCCACGGTGTCCATCACGCGGCCTTCACGGGATGGCCGGTGAAGGCAATGGCGGCAAAGTCGTCGCGCAGCTCCTCGCCGAATTCGCAGATGGTGTCGTCTTCCTCGTCGTAGTACCAGTGCAGGGCCACGGTGCGGCCGGCCTCGGCGGCCTCGCTCAGCGCCTCGATGAGGTTGAACAGCATCTTGGTGCTGGAGCTGTTGAAGTAGGCCAGCGCGATGTGCACCTGGATCGGTGCCTGCTGCTGCGCGGGCTGCGCCAGGGCCAGGTAGTCCTGCAGGCGGGTGAGGATGCCGCCATAGAAGGCGGCGGCGTTCTCCGGATAGGACTCGCCACGCAGGTGCAGCGTGTGCGTGTCGAACCGGAAGTCCACTTCCGGGGAGCTGGGGGTCGGAGCGATGTAGAGGTTGTCCATGCGTGATCTCGGTGCGTTGTCCGTGCCTGCGCGCCCGGCCTGTCCAGGTCCGGTGCCGGAGCGTTCCTGGCTGGCCGGTGCGGCTCAGAGCGTGGCTTTCAGGTAGAAGACGGGACGACCGTCCACGGTCTGGGCGGGATCGAAGTCGAACTGCAGCGGCTCGCGCGCATCGCGGGCCAGGGTCAGGAAACCCATGCCCGCGCCCTTGCTGCCTTCGGGCGCGTCGTCGCGCAGCGACTGGCGGCAGGCCTTCTTGATCTCGTCCAGGGTCATGCTGCGCAGGGCGTCGAGCTTGGCGCGCAGCGCCTCGCCCATGCCGGGCTCGATGGGGTTGGCGCACAGCAGCACGAAGCTGCCGTCGTCCTCGCGGCGGATGCAGACCGCGCCGTGGCGCAGCTCGCCATCGTCCTGGTGGGGCGGGGTCAGGGCATCGGCCGAGTAATGGATGATGTTCTGCGCCATCTCCACGAAGGACGAGAACAGCTTGCGCCGCGTGGGGCCGGGCACGCCGGCCACTTCCAGCTGCAGCCGCACGGCCTCGGCCATGGCCGCGACGATGTTCTGCGAGAAGTAGCCCACGTAGTAGAAGATCACCTGGTGCTGGCGCGCCAGGTGGAAGAAGCTGCCGTACTTGTCGGCGATCTGTGCTTGGGGCATGGGAGGCATTCAGGTTCTGAAGCAGAAGAAGGTCAGGTCGTCACGGCGGTGGTGCTCGCCTTGCCAGGCCTGCAGGGCGTCCAGCAGGGCGCGGTTGATCTCGGCGGGCGTGCGGCCGGCCTGCTCCAGCAGCAGCTCGCGCAGGCGCTTCTTGCCGAAGGTGATGCCGCGCGGGCCGCCGACCTGGTCGATCAGGCCGTCGGTGGTGGTGAAGACCAGGGTGCCTGCGGGCAGCTCCAGGTCGATGTTGTTCCAGGCGAAGTCGAATTCGCTGTCCACATAGCCCACGCCCTTGCGCTGGCCGTCCACCACCTCCACCGCCTCGGCGCCGGGGCGCAGCAGGAACAGCGACAGGCGCGCGCCTGCAAAGCGCAGGCGCCGGTGCGCGGGCTCGAACCAGAAGCAGGCCGCGTCCAGCCCGTCGTCCGAGCCCGGCGTGCCGTCCTTGCCGTCGAGCTGGCCCAGCATCTGCTTGACGCTGCGGTTCACATGGCCCAGCAGCGCGGCCGGGTCGCGCGGGCCGTGTTCCTTGATGGCCTGGCCCAGGCTGCTGGTGGCGATCAGCGTCATGAAGGCGCCGGGCACGCCGTGGCCCGTGCAATCGGCCACGGTGGCAAACCAGCCATCGCCGTCCTGGCTGAACTGGTAGAAGTCGCCGCCGACCACGTCGCGCGGCTCCCAGACCAGGTCGGCGCCGGGGCAGGCGCGTGCCAGGGCCTCGCGCGAGCTGCGCAGCAGCGACTGCTGGATCACGCTGGCGTATTCGATGCTGTGCATGATCTGGCGGTTGCGCGCCACCTGCATGTCCGCCACCGCGCGCATCAGCTGCAGACCGTTGCCCACGCCCGCGAACAGGCCGTCGCGCGTGATGATGAAGCCATCGGTCAGCGCCTTTTCACCGTACTCCACGGTCTTCACGGTCAGGGTGTCGATGTCGGTGGAGGCATCGACCACCAGCGGCTCCTTGTCCATGAAGGCGATGCAGCTCTTCTTGCCGTACAGCTCCATGCGAAACGGCTTGCTGAACTGCGACAGGAAGATGCTGCGGTTGATCAGGCCGATGGGGCGGTCGCCCTCCACCACGGGCAGGCTGGCCAGATCGCGGTGGCGCGTGAAGACCTCGAGCACCTTCTCGTTGGTCTCGTCGGCGGTCATGCAGGGGACGGGGGTGCACAGGTCCGCGGCGCTGGGTGGGCGGAAACGGGGCCGGGAATCGCTCAGGTAGGCGCGGGACTCATCCATGGAATGCACATCGCAAAATTGTTAGGGAATGTTACGATTTCCCTGTTTCAGTTTTGTGACGCGGATGGGCCTGAGGGGCAGGCACCTCTTTGGAGGACTGTGAGCCGACAGCCTTCGTCCTGGCGCGGCATGGCCGTTCGCGGCCTGGGGCTGCCGTCCATGCAGGCCATCGGGGTGGACAGGCAGCCTCGCTTCAGCTCAGGCCTTCGGCGCGCCGCCTGACCGCGTCCTCGTGCAGCGACTCGCTGAGCTGGTCGACCACGATGGACCACGACGCATCGGCCTTGAGCTGCTCGGCCAGGAACTGGCGCTGCGCATCGCTCCAGTAGGGCGCATCCACCACATCCACATCGGCGGCCAGCTGGTGCGCGCGGATGAAGTCGGCAATGGCCTGGTCGCTGGCATCCAGGCCCAGTTGCAGGAAGAGATTGGACATGCGGACGACGGAGTTGTTCATGGAGGCGTGTTCGGTGCGTGTGGGATCAAAGGGAGCCGGCGGGCCGGCTGCAGGAAGGGGCCAGGGCGCTATCTTCCCCGATTTGCAGGGCGCCGCAGGCCAGTTGCGGCAGCATGGCAGCGCGGGTAGGTGCAGGCTGACAGCCTGCCGCGCTCCGGGCCAGCGCGCGTCCGTCGACTGCCCCACTAGCATGGGGACATGAGCACTGCTTTCCCCGATCCCGCATGCCCGCCGACCTGATCGTGGCCCGCCCCGAAGGCCTGTACTGCGCGGCCGGCGACTTCTACATCGACCCCTGGCGGCCCGTGGACCGGGCCGTGATCACGCATGGCCACTCCGACCATGCGCGCGCCGGCCACGCCCATTACCTGGCCCATGACGACAGCGCAGGCGTGCTGCGCGCACGGGTGGGCGCGGACATCACGCTGCAGACCCTGCCGTATGGCGAAGCCATCGATCACCACGGCGTGCGCATCTCCCTGCACCCGGCCGGCCATGTGCTCGGATCGGCCCAGGTGCGGCTGGAGCATGGCGGCCGGGTCTGGGTGGCCTCGGGCGACTACAAGACCGAGGCCGACGGCACCTGCACCCCCTTCGAGCCCGTGCGCTGCGACACCTTCATCACCGAATCCACCTTCGGCCTGCCCATCTACCGCTGGCCCCGCCAGCCCGAGCTCATGGCCGACGTCAACGCCTGGTGGCAGGCCAACGCCGCCCAGGGCCGGCCCTCGGTGCTGCTGTGCTATGCCTTCGGCAAGGCCCAGCGCATCCTGCACGGCGTGGACCGCCGCATCGGCCCCATCGTCGTGCACGGCGCGGTGGAGCCGCTCAATGCCGTGTACCGCGCCGCGGGCGTGGACCTGCCGCCCACGCTGCGCGTGACCGACCCCGGCGTGGATGCACAACGGCTCAAGACCGCCCTGGTGCTGGCGCCGCCTTCGGCGCAGGGCACGCCGTGGATGCGCCGGTTTCCCGGCCATGCCGATGCCTTTGCCAGCGGCTGGATGCAGCTGCGCGGCACGCGCCGCCGCCGTGGCGTGGACCGGGGCTTCGTCATGTCCGACCATGCCGACTGGCCCGGCCTGCAGTACGCCATTGGCGCCACGGGCGCCGAGCGGGTCTTCGTCACCCACGGCAGCGTGGCCGTGCTGGTGCGCTGGCTGCGCGAGCAGGGCCTGGACGCCCAAGCCTTCCAGACCGAATACGGCGATGAGGACGAGGCTGCCGCCGCCCAGGCTGCACCGGACGAGGCGCCCGCCCCATGAAGGACTTCGCCGCCCTCTACCGCGCGCTGGACGCCAGCACCGCCAGCCGCGACAAGCAGGCCGCGCTGCAGGCCTATCTGCGCGCCGCCGCGCCTGCCGATGCGGCCTGGGCCGTCTATTTCCTGGCCGGCGGCAAGCCGCGCCAGCTGGTGCCCACCAAGGTCTTGAAGGAGCTGGCGCGCGAGGCGGCCGGCCTGCCCGAATGGCTGTTCGACGAAAGCTACGAGGCCGTGGGCGACCTGGCCGAAACCATTGCGCTGCTGCTGCCGCCACCCGGTGACGCGCACGACCTGGGCCTGGCCGCCTGGGTCACGGACCACCTGCTGCCGCTGCGCGGCATGGCGCCCGAGGCGCTGGCGGACACGCTGCGCATGCAATGGGCGCGGCTGGCGGCCGATGAGCGGCTGGTCTACTTCAAGCTGATCACCGGCGCCTTCCGGGTCGGCGTGTCGCGGCTGCAGGTCACGCAGGCGCTGGCGGCCGTCAGCGGCGTGGATGCCAAGCGCATCGCCCAGCGGCTCATGGGCTACACCCACATCGGCGCGCGGCCCGGGGCGGCCGACTACCTGCGGCTGGTGGCAGGCGAGGAAGAGGGCGATGACGCGCATTCGGGCGAAGCCCGTGGCCACCCCTATCCCTTCTTCCTGGCCCATCCGCTGCAGTTGCCGCTGGAGCAGTTCGACGCCGTGCTCGGCCCGCCGTCCCAATGGGTGGTGGAGTGGAAATGGGACGGCATACGCGCCCAGATCGTGCGGCGCGGCAGCGGTGACGCGCTGGGCACCTGGATCTGGTCGCGCGGCGAGGAACTGGTGAGCGAGCGCTTCCCCGAGCTGCAGGCCATGGGCGATGCCTTGCCTGCGGGCACCGTGATCGACGGCGAGATCGTCGTCTGGGCCGCGCAGCAGGGCGAGGCGCCCGCCCATGTGCGCCCCTTTGCCGACCTGCAAAAGCGCATAGGCCGCAAGACCCTGGGCCCCAAACTGCTGCGCGAGCTGCCCGTGGTGCTGCTGGCCTATGACCTGCTGGAGGAGGGCGGCCAGGACCTGCGCGCCTTGCCCCAGCATGAACGGCGCGCGCGGTTGGAGCAGCTGGTGGCCCTGGTGGCGCACCCGGCGCTGCTGCCCAGCCCCGTGCTGGCAGGCGACAGCTGGCAGGCCCTGGCCGAACTTCGCGAACAGGCCCGCTCCCTGGGTGTGGAGGGCATGATGCTCAAGGCCCGCGATGCCGCCTATGGCGTGGGCCGCACCAAGGACAGCGGCGTGTGGTGGAAGTGGAAGATCGATCCGCTGAGCGTGGACGCCGTGCTCATCTACGCACAGCGCGGCCACGGCCGTCGCGCCAGCCTCTACAGCGACTACACCTTTGCCGTCTGGAACGCGCCGCCCGGCACCGAGGGCCGCGCCCTCGTGCCCTTCGCCAAGGCCTATTCGGGCCTGACCGATGCCGAAATGGCGCGCGTGGACGCCATCATCCGCAAGACCACGGTGGAGAGCTTCGGCCCCGTGCGCAGCGTGCGGCCCACCCTGGTGTTCGAGCTGGGCTTCGAGGGCATTGCGCGCAGCGCGCGCCACAAGAGCGGCATCGCCGTGCGCTTTCCGCGCATGCTGCGCTGGCGCGAGGACAAGCCTGTGCAGGAGGCCGACTCCATCGATACGCTGGCGGCCCTGCTGCCGCACTCCGACCCGTGACCCACCCTTGACGCACCGCGCCATGGCCACCCGTTCCCCCCATCCCCTCGCCACCGCCTGGCTTGCCGCACGGGGCTGGAAGCCCTTTGCCTTCCAGCGCGCCGTGTGGAAGGCGCTGGTCCAGGGCCACAGCGGCCTGCTGCACGCCACCACGGGCGCGGGCAAGACCTATGCGGTCTGGCTGGGCGCGCTGCAGGCCTTTGCGGGCCCGCCGCAAACCCCGATGCCGGCGCACACCGGAAAACGAAAACCGGCCTCCGCACCGCTCACCGTGCTGTGGATCACGCCCATGCGCGCCCTGGCGGCCGACACGCTCAAGGCCCTGCAGACGCCCTTGCAGGCGCTGGCCCAGGGCCATCCCGCGCTGGCGCGCTGGACCGTGGGCGCACGCACGGGCGATACGGGAAGCGCCGAGCGCAGCGCGCAGTCGCGCCAGCTGCCCACCGTGCTGGTCACTACGCCCGAGAGCCTGTCCCTGCTGCTGGCGCGCGCCGATGCGCGCGAGCTGCTGGGCTCCGTGCGCCTGGTGGTGGCCGATGAATGGCACGAGCTGCTGGGCAACAAGCGCGGCGTGCAACTGCAACTGGCCCTGGCACGGTTGCGCGGCTGGAGCCCGCAGCTGTGCGTCTGGGGCATGTCGGCCACGCTGGGCAATCTGGACGAGGCCATGCAGACCCTGCTGGGCCTGGACGACCATGGCCAGCCGCGGCCCGGCGTATTGGTCCAGGGCCAGGTGGACAAGCGCCTGGTGGTGGACACCCTGCTGCCCGACCGGCCCGAGCGCTTTTCCTGGGCCGGCCACCTGGGCCTGGCCATGCTGCCGGCGGTGGTGCGCGAGCTGGAGGCGACGGCCGGCTCCACCCTGGTCTTTGTGAATGTGCGCTCGCAGGCCGAGCTTTGGTACAAGGCGCTGCTGGAGGCCCGGCCCGACTGGGCCGGCCTGCTGGCCATACACCATGGCTCTTTGGACCGGGGTGTGCGCGAATGGGTGGAGGCCGGGCTCAAGGCCGGCACGCTCAAGGCCGTGGTCTGCACCAGCAGCCTGGACCTGGGCGTGGACTTCCTGCCCGTGGAGCGCGTGCTGCAGATCGGCTCGGCCAAGGGCATCGCGCGCCTGCTGCAGCGCGCGGGCCGCTCGGGCCATGCGCCGGGCCGGCCCTCGCGCATCACCCTGGTGCCCACGCACAGCCTGGAGCTGGTGGAGGCCGCCGCCGCCCGCGCCGCCGTGCGCGCGCAGCAGGTGGAAATGCGCGCCAGCCCCCGCCAGCCCGCCGACGTGCTGGTGCAGCACCTGGCCACCGTGGCCCTGGGCGGCGGCTTCGTGCCCGATGAGCTGTATGCCGAAGTGCGCCGCACCGTCGCCTATGCCGGGCTGGCGCCTGCGGTCTGGCAGTGGTGCCTGGACTTCGTGCACCGCGGCGGCCCCTCGCTGGCCGCCTATCCCGACTACCAGCGTGTGCGGCCCGACGGGGAGGGCATCTGGCGCATGCCCGACGCGCGGCTGGCGCGCAGGCACCGCGCCAACATCGGCACCATCGTCAGCGACGCCAGCATGAGCGTGCAGATCCTGCACGGCGCGCGGCTGGGCAGCATGGAAGAGAGCTTTCTGTCGCGCCTGTCGCCCGGCGATGCCTTTGTCTTCGCGGGCCAGGTGCTGGAGCTGGTGCGCATCGAGGACATGACCGCCTACGTGCGCCGCGCCGCCAGAACGCGGCCCACCGTGCCGCGCTGGGCGGGCGCGCGCATGCCGCTGTCCACCGTGCTGGCCGACTTCGTGGTGCAGCAATTGGCGCTGGCGGCAGCGGGCGACTACCACTCGCCCGAGCTGCGCTGCGTGCGCCCCCTGCTGGAGGTGCAGCAGCGCTGGTCGGCCCTGCCCACGCCCGGCACGCTGCTGGCCGAAACCCTGCGCACGCGCGAAGGCTGGCATCTCTTCCTCTACCCGTTTGCGGGCCGCCATGCCCATACGGGGCTGGCCAGCCTGCTGGCCTGGCGTGCCGCGCAGGGCGAGACGGGTACCTTCTCCATCGCCGTCAACGACTACGGGCTGGAGCTGCTGAGCGCCACCGAGCGCGACTGGGCCGCCATGCTGCCCGAACTGCTGCGCGCCGAGCCGGCCCAGGCCGTGGCAGTGCCCGGGCGCGTGTCCGCCAGCCAGGCGGTCGCCACGCGCAACACCGCCAATGCGGACCGCCACTTGGACCAGGCCGCCGACGATGCCCACCTGGCGGGCGAGGACGCCCATCACGCCCGCCATGCCCTGCTGCACGAAGTGCTGGCCAGTCTCAACGCCACCGAGATGGCGCGGCGGCGCTTCCGCGAGATAGCGCGGGTGTCCGGCCTGATCTTCCAGAGCCACCCGGGCGAGCGCCGCAGCGCGCGCCAGCTGCAGGCCTCGGCCCAGCTGTTCTTCGAGGTGTTTCGCAAGTACGACGACAGCAACCTGCTGCTGCGCCAGGCCGACGAGGAAGTGCTGAGCCAGGAACTCGATGTCGCCCAGCTGCTGGCCGCGCTGCGCCGCATGCAGGCCCAGCAGCTGGTGGTGAGCGCGCTGCGCCGGCCCAGCCCGTTTGCCTTCCCGCTCATGGTGGAGCGCTTTCGCGAAAAGCTCACCAACGAGCATCTGGCCGACCGCATCGCGCGCATGCTGGCCCAGCTGCACGAGGCGGCAGATGCCGGCGGTGCAGCCAGCGAGCCGCGCACGCAGGACCTGGTCCCGCCCGATCCGCCGCTGCGTCCACGGAAAAAACCCAAGGCAGACCAGCCCCCCGCCGTGGACGAGGATACGGCCGCCGTGCGCCGCACGCTGGATTTCTCGCTGCAGGCCACCGACGGCCCCGAGGCCGATGCCGCCAGCCGCCGCCCGCGCCGCGTGCGCAAGCCCTCGCGGCCCTTGCCGCTGCTGTAGAACCATTGCACCGCTGATGAAAGGCCACGCACCGTTGCCAAGTCCTGTTTCCCCCGACGCCCTGGCCGGCAGCCTGGGCATGTTCCTGGCCGGCGAGCCCGTGCACCTGCTGGCCCAGCATGCGCTGTGGTGGCCCGCCCAGGGCACGCTGTTCATTGCCGACCTGCACCTGGGCAAGGCCGCCACCTTCCGCGCGCGCGGCATTCCCGTGCCGGCGGGCACCACGCAGGGCAACCTGGAGCGGCTATCGGCCCTTCTTCTGGGCCTGCCCGTGCGGCGGCTCGTGGTGCTGGGCGACTTCCTGCACGCGGCCGAGGCACGCAATCCTGCCGTACTGGCTGCACTGGCCCACTGGCGCAGCCGCCATGCGGCCGTGGAACTGGTGCTGGTGCGCGGCAACCATGACAGCCACGCAGGCGATCCACCGCCCGCGCTGGGCTTTGCCATCGTGGACGAGCCCTGGCACCTGGGGCCGTTCGCCGCCTGCCATCACCCCCCGCCGCCAACGCAGGACCTGCAGGCGCAGCAGGCCCGGCCCTGGCATGTGCTGGCCGGCCATGTCCATCCCGCCATCGTGCTGCGCGGCACCGGCCGCGACGCCTTGCGCCTGCCGTGCTTTGCCGTGCACGCTGGCTTTACCCTGCTGCCCGCCTTCGGCCTGTTCACCGGCATGGCCAGCCTGCCGCCCGAGCCAGGCCGCCAGCTCTTTGCCGTGGGCGCGGACCGGGTCTGGGCCGTGCCTGGGTGAGCCCAGGGATGTAATCGGGCGTAATTCTCCGCAAGGCCGTTGTTCCCTACAGTGACTCCCGCAGCAAGCGTGGCGGGACAGCAGGCAGTGCCCGGGGATGCCGCAGCGCTTTTCGTTCCACCAGGAGGAATGCATGGGCGTTCAACTCAATTTCTTCAACCAATCGAACGACGCGAACCACCCGCAGATCGTCATCTTCCAGAAGAACGTCGCCAGCGACCTCGATGCGCCTGCCGTGGCCTGGCGCGTCATCAAGTACTGCGGACAGGGCGACAACCATCCGTTCACCTTTCCGCTGGGCCTGCAGGTCGGCGCCAGCGACAGCCATGGCAACTGCACGCCGCAGCTGGAGGCGCAGTACGGCCAGCAGTTCCAGATGGCACCGTCCACCGCCGGCGATCGCCTGGCGCCCGCAGGCTACGGCGCCAGCTCCAAGGAAGTGCAGGTGCTCAACGCGCTGCCCCAAGGCGCCATCAACGCCAGCTGCTACAAGGACGGCAGGCTGCTGGCCGTCAAGACCGCGATTGCCCCCCGGCAAAAGGCCGTCTTCGAATTCAAGCCCAGCATCTGGATCGGCGTGGCCTCGCACATCCAGCAGGGCCAGATCATGAACTCGGCCATCGTCTCCCAGATGAACACCGAAATCTCCCTGCTGGGCATCTCCCGTGCCGACATCGTGATGCGCGGCGGCGGCTCGGGGGCGAATTCCCGCCCCTTCTCGTTCTCGCTGGAGAACGTCGTGATGTGCTGATGCAGGGTCGCGGCAAGGGGAGGGGGCGGAGAAGGGGTGGTGAGGGGGCGGAAGGGGACGGAAGGGGACGCAAGGGCCTGAGCATGACACCCTGATGACGGCTGTCACATCCCTGTCATGGACGCAGCCAAGAATCCCGCACTTGCCCGGCCCGCGCAGGCCACTTCCGCAGGTGCTTCCTCCTTCCCATGACCGATGCAGCCTCCCCCCTGGCACAGGCCCACGAAGACGCAGGCCTGATCTGCGGCTGGCGCTTCTTCAGTGACACACGGCAGTGCGTGCAGGCCGTGACGGCGCCATCCGCCGCGCAGTGGCTGGCCGATGCCGCAGCCCGGTCCGATGCGGGCCGGCGCGATTTCCTGTGGCTGCACTTCAACCTGACCCACACCCAGTCCCTGCGCTGGCTGCAGCGCCATGCGGGCCTGCCCGACGTGTTCTATGCCGCCCTGCGCGAGGGCCTGACCTCCACGCGCATCGAGCGCGCCGACGACAGCCTGGTCGCCGTGCTCAACGATGTGAACTTCGAGTTCAACTTCGATTCGGCCGACATCGCCACGCTGTGGATCTGCCTGGACGAGCGCCTGGTCATCACCGCGCGCACCCAGCCGCTGCGCTCTGTCGATGCCCTGCGCGACGCCGTGCGCCGCGGCGACAGCCCCGCCAGCACGGCCGAGCTGCTGGAGCACCTGATGCGCACCCAGGCCGATGTGCTGGTCAAGGTGGTGCGCGAGACCACGGCGCGCGTGGATGATATCGAGGACGCCATCCTGGCCCAGCGCTACCACCATCCGCGCGCCCACCTGGGCCGGCTGCGCCGCCTGCTGGTGCGCCTTCAGCGCCTGCTGGCGCCCGAGCCCGCCGCGCTGTTCCGCCTGCTGCAGCAGCCCCCCGGCTGGATGGGCGAGGAAGACCGGCGCGGCCTGGCCGCAGCGAGCGAGGAGTTCTCGCTCATGCTGCGCGACATGCAGACCCTGCAGGACCGCATCAAGCTGCTGCAGGAAGAGGTGGCCGCCGCCGTGAACGAGGACAACAGCAACAGCCTCTTCGTGCTGACCGTGGTCACCGTGCTGGCCCTGCCCATCAACATCCTGGCCGGCCTGTTCGGCATGAACGTGGGCGGCATACCGCTGGCCGAGCACGAGCACGGCTTCTGGATCGTGGTGTCCATCGTCGTCGCCTTCACCGTCATCGCCGCCTGGCTGGCGTTTCGCAAGAAGCGATACAGGGATTAGGGGACGTGTCAGGGAATCTTGCAGAAGAACTCGCAAAATATCTCGCACAAAACGGATTTCATCTATATAAATCAGCTGCTTATATAGGTGATCAATGTCGCAAGAATTCCTGCTCTACGACCATCCTGCCCAGATGGAGCCGCTGCTGCCGGGGGAACACAAGCTGGGCCCTTTGCTGGAGCTCTCCCATGACCTGATCAGGTTGGGTGAGCGGCTGGCCGGCCGCTACCGACCAGACACATTGCCAGGCCTGCGCCGGCTGCTTCGGGCGATGAACTCGTATTACTCGAACAGGATCGAGGGGCAGCACACCTTTCCGCTGGATATCGAGCGCGCCCTGCACAACGACTATGCGCAGGACGAAGACCAGGCCCGCCGTCAGCGATTGGCGCTGGCGCACATGGCCACTGAAGAGCAACTGGAGTACAGGTCCACGCAATGGACGAATGCGCAGGTCTGGACCCCCCAGATGCTGGCCGATATCCACCAGGACCTCTTCGCCCGTCTGCCCCAGGCCGATCTGGAGGCCGGCGCCCTTGGCGACGATGCCATCGAGCCGGGTCGATGGCGCACGCGGGAGGTTAGCGTGGGCAGGCATGCGGCGCCTGCAGCGGGGCAGTTGCCATTTTTTCTGGACCGCTGGTCGAGCTTCTACTCAGGCGTGCGCCGTGGCGAGTTGCAGTTGGTGGCCATGGCCGCTGCGCACCAGCGCCTGGCCTGGATCCATCCGTTCCGGGACGGCAACGGGCGCGTGGCCCGGCTGCATTCACATCTCGTACTAACCCACATGGGCCTGAGCAATGGTCTGTGGTCCCCCCTGAGGGGGTTCGCACGGTCGCAGGAGCGCTATTACGCCTTGCTTGCCGCCGCAGACGAGCCGCGCCGTGGTGACCTTGATGGCCGTGGCAATCTGACCGAACTGGGGTTGATCGACTGGATCGCATACGTGCTGGAACTGTGCATGGACCAAGTGAGCTTCATGGAGGGACTTCTGTCGCTGGACGGCATGAAGGAACGCATGGCGGCATGCCTTGCCTATGAGGAACGGGTGGTGCGCCAAGGCGTGCGCAGCGAGGCATTGCGCGCATTGCACTATCTTTTTGCGGCCCAGGCGGAGATGGATCGGGCCGACTTCAAGGCCATGCTGGGGTTGGGTGACCGGCTGGCCACCGCCCAGGTATCGGCACTGCTCAAGCGCGGCCTGCTGGAGACGGATTCACCGTATGGAAGAGTGCGCCTGGGCGTGCCGCTGCACGCCCTGCGTTTTTACTTCCCCCGCCTCTGGCCGGAAGCGGAGGCTGACTCGCTGTAGACGGCTCCTCTCAGGCCGCCACAGCCCTCGCCCCGAACGCCATCGCCCGCAGCCTGCCCAGCAGCGGCCACACCAGCATCAGCAGGGCCAGCGTGGTGATGGTGCCGGACAGGCCGTTGTGCCAGAAGATGCCCAGCTCGCCCTGGCTGGAGAGCATGCTCTGGCGGAAGGCGTCTTCCATGCGGTCGCCCAGCACGATGGCCAGGACCATGGGCGCCAGCGGATAGTCCAGCTTCTTGAACACGTAGCCGACCACGCCGAAGACCAGCATGAGCCAGATGTCCGTGGCATTGCCGTGCACGGTGAAGGCGCCGATGGCGCAGACCATGAGGATCATGGGCGCGACGATGGAAAACGGCACGCGCAGGATGGCGGCGAACAGCGGCACGGTGGCCATGACGATGACCAGGCCGGCGATGTTGCCCAGGTACATGCTGGCGATCAGGCCCCAGACGAAGTCCTTTTGCTCGGTGAACAGCAGCGGGCCGGGCTGCAGGCCCCAGATCATCAGCCCGCCCAGCAGCACGGCCGCCGTGGCCGAGCCCGGAATGCCCAGGGCCAGCATGGGCAGCAGGGCCGAGGTGCCGGCCGCGTGGGCGGCGGTCTCGGGGGCGAGCACGCCTTCGGGGTTGCCCTTGCCGAAGCTGTCGGGGTCGCGCGAGAACTTCTTGGCCAGCCCGTAGCCCATGAAGCTGGCCGCCACGGCGCCGCCCGGCGTCACGCCCATCCAGCAGCCCACCAGGGCCGAGCGCAGCATGGTCAGCCAGTAGCGCGGCAGCCGGGCCCAGGTCCTGAACACCACCTTGAGGTCGATGGAGGCCTTCTTGCCCTTGAAGGCCAGGCCTTCCTCGATGGTCATCAGGATCTCGCTGATGCCGAACAGGCCGATCACCACCACCAGGAAATCAAAGCCGCGCAGCAGCTCCGTGGAGCCGAAGGTCATGCGCAGGTCGCCCGAGATGGTGTCCATGCCCACGGCTGCCAGCAGCAGGCCCACGGCCATGGCGGCCACGATCTTGGCCTTGGGCTCCTTGCCCATGCCGATGAAGGAGCAAAACGTCAGGAAGAAGACCGCAAAGAACTCCGGCGGCCCGAACTGCAGCGCGAACGAGGCCACGACCGGCGCCAGGAAGGTGATCAGCATCACGCCCGAGATGGCGCCGATGAACGAGCCCGTGAAGGCCGTGGTCAGCGCGGCCCCCGCGTGGCCCTGCTGGGCCATGGGATAGCCGTCGAAGGTGGTGGCCACCGACCAGGCCTCGCCCGGGATGTTGAACAGCACCGAGGTGATGGCGCCGCCGAACAGCGCCCCCCAGTAGATGCAAGACAGCAGGATGATGGCCGAGGTGGGCGACATGCCGAAGGTCAGCGGCAGCAGGATGGCCACGCCGTTGGGGCCACCCAGGCCCGGCAGCACGCCGACCACGATGCCCAGCAGGATGCCCGTGAGCATCAGCCCCGTGTTCTGCCAGGTGGTGACGGCCGCGAAGCCGTGCGCGAGGTATTGGAGTTCTTCCATGGTGTTGCTCCGTGGCGGCGACAGGGGTCAATAGCCGAGCCAGGCTTCAAGCGGACCCTTGGGCAGGGGCACCTTGAACTGGATCTCGAAGACGTAGAACAGCAGCACGCTGGTGAAGCCCGACAGCGCCACGGCCTTCCACCAGGGATAACGGCCCGCAAACACCATGAAGCCCGTGATGAACAGCACCGAGGCCGCGTAGATGCCCAGCGGCGCGATCACGGCGATGTAGGCCGTCAGCGGCAGCAGCACCTGGGCCACGCGCCTGAGCTGCAGCCAGCTGGCGAACTGCTCCTGGCTGCGGCTGCGCAGCGCCTGCACGAAGACGGCGATGGCGCAGATGCCCAGCACGGCGCCCACGCGCAGCGGGAAGTAGCCGGCCTGCGGGCCGGTGTCGCTCCAGCCTGCGCCAATGCGCTGGTTGTCCCAGACCACGAGCACGGCCAGCGCCAGCAGCACGGCGGCCACGCCGTACTCCACATGGCGGCGGGACAGGCCGGGGGCCTGGGCTTCGGTGGCGGGGATGGATTCGGTGGCCGCGCCGGAGGGCTGGGCCGGGGCTGCTGCTGCCGCTGCCGCTGCATTGGAGGAGGGCGGGGCAAGGTGGATGGCGGTGTCCATGGCGCGGCTCCTCACTTGGCGGCGGCGGCCACGCTGGCCGACAGGAAGCCGGCCTTCTTCATGATGTCGAGGTGGCGCGTCTCGTCCTTGGCCAGGAAGTCCACGAAGGCCTGCCCCGTCATGTACTCGGGCTTGAGCGCGTTTTTCTCCAGGTACTCCTTCCACTCGGGCGTGGCCACTACCTTGTGCATCACGCCTGCATAGAACTGCGCCTGCTCGGGCGTGGTGCCGGGCGGCAGGAAGAAGCCGCGCAGCATGGTGTATTGCACGTCCAGGCCCTGCTCCCTGCAGGTGGGGATGTCCGACAGCGCCTGGCTGCCCGTGACCTTGGCCGTGTACTCGATGCGCTGCGTGTCGAACACGCACAGCGCCCGCACCTGGCCCGCGCGCCACTGCGCCATGGACTCGCTGGGGTTGTTGACGTTGGAGTCGATGTGCTTGCCCACCAGCTGGGTGCTGGCCTCGCCGCCGCCCTTGTAGGGGATGTAGGTGAACTTCACGCCGGCGGCCTGTTCCATGTTGGCGGTGATGATCTGGTCCTCGCGCTTGGAACTGGTGCCGCCCATCTTGAACTTGCCGCCGGCCTGCCGCGCGGCAGCCAGGTAGTCGGCGGGCGTCTGGTAGCCGGTCTCGGCATTGACCCAGAGCACGAACTGGTCCTGGGCAATCATGGCCACGGGATTCAGGTCGCGCCACTGGAAGGGCAGGGCCGTGGCCATGGGCAGGGTGAAGATGGCCGTGGAGGCCACCAGCAGCTTGTGCGGGTCGCGCGCCGAGGCCTTGACATCCAGAATGCCCTCGGCGCCGGAGGCACCGGCCTTGTTGAGGATGACCACGGGCTGCTCGATCAGCTTGTGCTTGGTGACGATGGCCTGGATCACGCGCGCCATCTGGTCCGAGGCGCCACCGGCCGAGAACGGCACGACGAGTTCGACGGACTTGGCGGGCTTCCATTGCGCCCAGGCGGCAGGGGCGGCGAGGGTGATGGCGGCGGTGGCGGCGAGGGTGGCGACGGCAGTTGCCGCCAGGCGGTTGCGGGGCGATGTCATGTCTCTTGTCTCCTGTTATTTCCTGGTATTGGTGCAATCCACGATCAAGGGGGCGAGCCATGTGCTCCGGCTCTGCCAAGGGGTTTCGGCGCGGGGCCGATGGGTTCAGGCGGCCTTGCGCAGCGCCCCGGTTGCGGCGTGGGCAGCGAAGTAATCCATGGACGCCTGCACGCCGCTGCCGGCCAGCCGGATGCCGGACAGCTTCAGCCCCATCTCCACGCCCGCCACCATGGCCAGCAGCGTGAGGTCGTTGCTGTCGCCCAGGTGGCCCATGCGGAACATGCGGCCCTTGAGCTTGCCCAGGCCCGCGCCCAGCGACAGGTCGAAGCGCGTGTGGATCAGGCGGCGCAGGGCGTCGGCATCCACGCCTTCGGGCGTGATCACGCCGGTGAGCACGGGCGAGTAGACCTGCGGATCGGCGCACTGGATGGGCAGGCCCCAGGCCTGGACGGCGGCGCGCACGCCGGCCGCCCAGCGCTGGTGGCGCGCAAACACCGTATCCAGCCCTTCGGCCAGCAGCATGTCCAGCGATTCGGACAGGGCGTACAGCAGGTTGGTGTTGGGCGTGTAGGGCCAGTAGCCGGTCTGGTTCATCTCCACGATCTCGTCCCAGGCCCAGAACGACTTGGGCAGCTTCGCGCTTTTGGCGGCCTCCAGCGCGCGTGGCGACAGCGCGTTGAAGCTGATGCCGGGCGGCAGCATCAGGCCCTTTTGCGAGCCGCTGATGGTCACGTCCACGCCCCATTCGTCATGGCGGTAGTCGGCGCTGGCCAGGCCCGAGATGGTGTCCACCAGCAGCAGGGCCGGGTGGCCCGCCGCGTCGATGGCCCGGCGCACGGCGGCGATGTCCGAGGTCACGCCCGTGGAGGTCTCGTTGTGCACCACGCACACGGCGCGGATCCGGCGCTCCGTGTCCTTGCGCAGCCGCGCCTCGATCAGGCCGGCCTGCACGCCATGGCGCCAGCCCGGCGCCTGGGGCAGGTGCTCATCGGAGCCGCCATAGGACAGGAACTCGGTGGACAGGCCCAGGCGCGTGGCCATCTTCTGCCACAGCGAGGCGAAGTGGCCGGTCTCGAACATCAGCACATGGTCGCCAGGGCTGAGCGTGTTGATCAGGGCCGCCTCCCAGGCGCCCGTGCCGGAAGCCGGATAGATCACCACCGGATGCCGCGTCTTGAAGACCTGCTGGATGCCGGCCAGCACCTTGAGGCCGAGCTGGCCGAACTCCGGCCCCCGGTGGTCGATGGTGGGCAGGCTCATGGCCCGCAGGATGCGGTCGGGAACCGGGCTGGGGCCGGGGATCTGGAGGAAGTGGCGGCCCGTGGGATGGTTGTCGAGCGTGAGCATGGTGCGTCCCTTTCAAGGAAATGCCAGGTCGGTCTGCGGGGGAGGGTGTTTGCGAATTTTTGCATTCAAAATTCATAAATGCCTTGGTGATAACCATGAATGCCTTGAGAAATGCTTGCGTAAAAATGAATGCAAAATTCATTCGACCAGGAGAATCCATGGCGGAGATCATCGAGATTTCGCGGCTTGCCCTGCATGACCAGGTGGCGGCGCGGCTGCGCACCTGGCTGGTGGAGGGGCGCATACCGCCCGGTGCCAAGCTCAACGAGCGCGCGCTGTGCGAGCAGCTGCGCGTCTCGCGCACGCCGCTGCGCGAGGCCATCAAGCTGCTGGCCTCCGAAGGGCTGGTGGACCTGGTGCCCAACCGCGGCGCCGTGGCCGTGCGGCTGGGCGAGGCCGATGTGCTGCAGACCTTCGAGGTGCTGGCGGGGCTGGAGGGCATGTCGGGCGAGCTGGCCGCGCAGCGCATCAGCGAGCAGCAACTGGCCGAGGTGCGGGCCCTGCACTTCGAGATGCTGGCCAGCCATGCGCGCCAGGACCTGTCCGGCTACTACCGGCTCAATGCGCTGATCCACTCGGCCATCAACCGCGCCGCCGCCAACCCCGTGCTGGCCGAGACCTATGGCCGCATCAACGCCCGCGTGCAGTCGCTGCGCTTTCGCACCAACCAGGACGCGGCCAAGTGGAAGCGCGCCGTCCAGGAGCACGAACGCATGCTGGAAGCGCTGCAGGCGCGCGATGCCGCCGCGCTGCGCCAGGTGCTGGTCGCCCACCTGGAGCACAAGCGCGACACCGTCATCGCCCTGCTCAAGGCAGGCCAGATCTACCCACGAACCATGAACGAATGAGAGCCGCCATGCTGATGGAATCCACGCACCGCCTTGCCGCTTCCCCCGACGACACCGTGCCCGCCCCCGGCACCGTGCTGCCGCCCGACGATGTCAGCCAGATGCTGGCGCGCCGCCTGCGCTCGGACACGCGCGGCCAGGTCCTGTTCGACGCCGCCTCGCGCGGGCGCTATGCCACCGATGCCTCCATCTACCAGATCATGCCGGTGGGCGTCTTCGTGCCCACCTGCGAAGAAGACATCGCCACGGCCCTGCAGATCGCCCGCGAGCTGAAGGTGCCCGTGCTGCCGCGCGGCGGCGGCACCAGCCAGTGCGGCCAGACCACGGGCGCGGCCCTGGTGATCGACAACAGCAAGCATTTGCGCAACATCCTCTCGGTGGACCCCGATGCAGGCACGGCCGAGGTCGAGCCCGGCCTGGTGCTGGACCACCTCAACGCCCGGCTCAAGAAGCTCGGCCTGTGGTATCCGGTGGACGTATCGACCAGCGCCCAGGCCACGCTGGGCGGCATGGCGGGCAACAACTCCTGCGGCTCGCGCTCGATTGCCTACGGCAACATGGTGCACAACGTGCGCGGCGCCCGCGCCTGGATGGCCGATGGCGAGCTGCTGGACTTCGGCCCCGTGGCCCAGGCCACGGGCCGCGCGGCGCGCATTGCGCAGTTCGTGCACGGGCTGGCGCAACAGCACCGCGAGGACATCCACGCCCACTGGCCCAAGGTCATGCGCCGCGTGGCGGGCTACAACCTCGACATCTTCGACAACCAGAGCGAGCGGCCCTACACGGCCGACGGCAGCGTCAACCTGGCCCATCTGCTGATAGGCGCCGAGGGCACGCTGGCCTACACGCGCTCGCTCACCCTGCAGCTCAGCGCGCTGCCGCGCGCCAAGGTGCTGGGCGTGGTCAACTTCCCCACCTTCCACGCGGCCATGGACTCGGCCCAGCACATCGTGAAGCTGGGCCCCACGGCCGTGGAGCTGGTGGACCGCACCATGATCGAGCTGGGCCTGGCCAACCCGGCCTTCAAGCCCACCATAGAGACCGCCCTCATCGGCCGCCCGGCCGCCATCTTGCTGGTGGAATTCGCCGGCGACGACCGCGCCGCGCTGCTGGCGCGGCTGCGCCAGCTGGTGGAACTCATGGGCGAGCTGGGCCTGCCCGGCAGCGTGGTGGAAATGCCCGAGGAAGCGGCCCAGAAAAACCTCTGGGAAGTGCGCAAGGCGGGGCTGAACATCATGATGAGCCTCAAGGGCGACGGCAAGCCCGTGAGCTTCATCGAGGACTGCGCCGTGCCGCTGCAGCACCTGGCCGAGTACACCGACGCGCTCACCGAAGTGTTCGCGCGCCACGGCAGCCGGGGCACCTGGTACGCCCATGCCTCCGTGGGCACGCTGCATGTGCGGCCCATCCTGGACATGCGCACCGACGGCGCGGCGCGCATGCGCGCCATTGCCGAGGAAGCGGCCGAACTGGTGCGCAAATACAAGGGCGCCTTCAGCGGCGAGCACGGCGACGGGCTGTGCCGCGGCGAGTGGATTGCCTGGCAGTTCGGGCCCGCCATCACCGAGGCCCTGCGCGCCATCAAGCAGCACTTCGACCCGGACAGCCTCTTCAACCCCGGCAAGATCATCGATACGCCGAAGATGGACGATGGCCGGCTGTTCCGCTTCGCGCCCGCCGACACCCCCCGGCCCTACCGGCGCATTCCCATCACGCCCGTGCTCGACTGGTCCGCCTGGAACGTGCAGGCCGACCCGGTCACCGAAGTCACCACGGCGCCCGGCACGGGCGGCGACGTCACCGGCGGCTTTGCCAAGGCCGTGGAGATGTGCAACAACAACGGCCACTGCCGCAAGTTCGACGCCGGCACCATGTGCCCCAGCTACCGCGTCACGCGCGACGAGCAGCACCTGACGCGCGGCCGCGCCAACACCCTGCGCCTGGCCATCTCGGGCCAGCTGGGGCCGGACGCCTTCACCAGCGAGGCCATGCACGACACCATGGACCTGTGCGTGGGCTGCAAGGGTTGCAGGCGCGACTGCCCCACGGGCGTGGACATGGCCCGCATGAAGGTGGAATTCCTGGCCCACTACAAGGCCCGCCATGGCCACACGCTCAAGGACCGGCTGGTTGCCCATCTGCCGCGCTACGCGGCCACGGCCAGCCGCATGCCCTGGCTGCTGAACCTGCGCAACCGCCTGCCCGTGCTGCGCCAACTGGGCGAAAAACTGCTGGGCCTGTCCGCCCGGCGCTCGCTGCCGGCCTGGCGCAGCGACACCTTCTGGCGCGCGCCCGAAGCACATACCTTTCTTGACCGCGACCAGGCCCTGGCCCGCGCGGCGGCCGGCGAGCGCGTGGCCGTGCTCTTCGTGGACACCTTCAACGGCACCTTCGAGAGCGAAAACGCCCTGGCCGCCGCCCGCGTGCTGCAGGCGGCCGGCTATGCGCTGCACACCGCCAGCAAGTCCACCAAAGAGGGCGGCGGCCACCACTGCTGCGGCCGCACCTACCTGGCCACCGGCATGGTCGAGCAGGCCAAGGCCAGCGCCGGTGCGCTGATCAACGCCCTGGCGCCCTTGGCCCGCGCCGGCATCCCCATCGTCGGCCTGGAGCCCTCCTGCCTGCTGACCCTGCGCGACGAAGCCCTGGTCATGGGCCTGGGCGAGCCTGCACAGGCCGTTGCCGCCCAGGCCCTGCTGTTCGAGGAATTCATTGCCCGTGAAGTGAAGGCCGGCCGCTTCGCGCTGCCGCTGCGCGCCGCCGGGGCGCCCATCCTCGTGCACGGCCATTGCCACCAGAAGGCCTTTGGCGCGGTCAGCCCCATCCTCGACGTGCTGCGGCTGATTCCCGGCGCCCAGCCCGAGCTGATCGAAAGCTCCTGCTGCGGCATGGCCGGCAGCTTCGGCTACGAGGCCAGCCACCACCAGGTCTCCATGGACATGGCCGAGGCGGCCCTGCTGCCGGCCATCCGCCAGCGCCCCGAAGCCATCGTCGTGGCCGACGGCACCAGCTGCCGCCACCAGATCGCCGACGGCGCGGCGCGCGAAGCCGTGCATGTGGCGCGGCTGCTGGAAAGCCTGCTGGATGCCCGCTGACTGCCCGCTGACCGCCATCCTCCATCCCGCACAAGACCAAGGCACTCCCATGAAGCACAAGCCCTGCCTGGACCTCCAGGACATCAAGGCCATCGCCCAGGCCGCCGAGGCGCATGCCACGGCGCGCGGCTGGGCCGTCAGCATCGCCATCGCCGATGACGGCGGCCACGTGCTGTGGCTGCAGCGCCTGGACGGCGCGGCCCCGGCCTCGGCCCACATCGCGCCGGCCAAGGCCCACGCCGCAGCACTGGGCCGCAAGGAAAGCCGGCTCTATGAGGAAATGATCAATGGTGGCCGTACCGCCTACCTGAGCGTGCCCGCGCTGCAGGGCCTGCTGGAAGGCGGCGTGCCCATCACCAGGGAGGGCCACTGCCTGGGCGCCGTGGGCGTCAGCGGGGTGAAGCCGGCCGAGGATGCGGAGGTGGCTCGGGCGGGGATTGCGGCGCTGGGGGCCGCGCCGCAGCGGTAGGGGCCCTGGGCTTCAGCGCGCCTTGCGCGGCTGCAGGGCCTCGGCGCGCAGCATGGCCAGCACGGCATCGCGCTTGTGGTGCAGGTGGGTGACCAGCAGCTCGCGCAGGGCCGTGGCGTCGCGTGCGCCCAGGGCCTCGATCATGGCTTCGTGCTCCTTGACGGCCTGCTTCCACTTGGCCGTGTCCAGGTTGGTGCGAAAGCGCAGCGACTGCACGCGGTTGTTGATGCGCTGGAAGGTTTCCGTCAGTACGGGGTTCTTGGCGGCGCTGTTCAGCGCCGAGTGGATGGCGGCATTGAGCCGGTAGTAGGCGGACACGTCGGCGCGCGCCACGCTGGCCATCATCTCGTAGTGCAGGGCGCGGATCTCGGCGAATTCCTGGTCGGTGATGCGCTGGGCGGCCAGTTCGCCTGACAGGCCCTCGATGCCGGCCAGCACTTCGAAGGCGTGCATGACATCGGCCTCGCTCAGCTTGACGGCGATGGCGCCGCGGTTGGGCAGCAGGTCGGCCAGGCCTTCGGCGGCCAGCAGCTTGATGGCCTCGCGCAGCGGCGTGCGCGAGACGCCGAGCTGCTCGCACAGCTCGCGCTCGTTGAGCTTGGCTCCCGGGGCGATGCGCCCCTCGATGAGCATGGACCGCAAACGGTCCGCCACCTGCTCGTGCAGCGCCGCCCGCGATATCTCGATGATCTCCGCCATCTAGCGGTCTCCTTGGCTGTTCCTGGCTGGTGGATGCCCCCGCCACAGGCATTGCGCCATGCGGGGCGGCGCCGATGTTAGCCGAGTTTGCATCCCCTGCGGGCCGCCGGGCGGGCGCACGCGCTGTCCCTGCCAAGCACTACAGGCTTTTCAGCAGGGGCCTACGGCCGGCGGAGACTCTTGATCCCACCATGGATGCCGATCCGACAGACCAACCAGGGAAAAACAATGGCCCAACCAGGAATCAGGCTGCAGATCCAGGTGGATCTTGCCTATGACATCCGCGATCCGGCCGGGGCCGACTTCGTGTTCAACATCCATGCGGCCCACACCTCGCACCAGACGGTGGAGAACGAGCGGCTGGTGCTCAGCCAGCCCGTGGAGCCCGACATTGCCACCGAGCCCGCCACCTCCACGCGCTTCATGCGCCTGCATGCCAACCCCGGCCCCCTGCACCTGACCTACACGGCCACCGTCTGCATCGCGCACCACCGGGAGGATCCGGCGGCGCTGGGCGAGGTTCCGGTGCGCTGCATCCCGCTGGAGGTCCTGCCCTACATCTACCCCAGCCGCTACTGCCAGTCCGACCGGCTGATGCAGCTGGCCTTCCGCAATTTCGGCCAACTGGCGCCCGGCTATTCGCGCGTGCTGGCCATACAGCAGTGGGTGCAGGAGCTGGTGACCTTCGCTTCGGCCACCAGCAACTCGTCCACCTCGGCCGTCGATACCCTGGTGGAGCAGGTGGGCGTGTGCCGCGATTTCACGCACCTGATGATCGCCCTGTGCCGCGCGCTGAACATTCCCGCCCGCATCGCCACCGGCACGGACTACGGTGCCGACCCTGCGCTGGGCCCGCCCGATTTCCATGCCTACGTGGAAGCCTACCTGGGCGACAGGTGGTACCTGTTCGATGCATCGGGCACGGCCATTCCCATGGGCTTCATGCGCTTTGGCACGGGCCGTGACGCGGCCGACGTGGCCTTTGCCACCATCTTCGGCAACGTGGTGGCCATGGCCCCCATGATCCAGACACAGGCCCTGGAAGACGAGCGCAGCCAGCTGCCCCGGCAGTGCAGCGAGGCGCTGTCGACCACCGCGCCTTCGCCCGCCGTGCTGTCGGGCTGCGCATCGTTTGGCAGCACGGCGGACCGAAGGAGCTTCAGGCAGCTGCCTGCCTGAGCTGCCTGCGCTGTGAAAGGCGCGCGGCGGCGGCTCTCAGAAGCGGTGCGTTCCCGTCACCGCAAAGGTGCGCCGCTGGCCGTAGAAGCAGTCGCCGCGTGCCAGGCACTGCGTGATCTGCACCTTGTCGGTCAGGTTGACCACGTTGAAGGCCAGGCGCCATGGGCCGGCGTCATAGGACACCATGGCGTCCAGCAGGGTGGCCGAAGGCGTGTCCACCAGGCTGGTGCCCGTCCACTGCGAACCCGTGTAGCGCACGCCCGCACCCAGGCTCCAGCCGCCGCGCCCTTCGCTGGCAAAGCGGTGCGTCAGCCAGGCCGACGCCGTGTGGCGCGGCACGCTGGTCACGCGCTGGCCCTGGTCGCCGCCATTGCTGCGCGAGATGACGGCGTCGGTGTACGCATAGGCCAGGGTGGCGTCCCAGTGGCGGGCCAGGCTGGCGGTGAGCTCGGCCTCGAAGCCGTTGACCTTGACCTCGCCGATCTGCAGGCTGTTGAGCGGGTTGGCCGGGTCGGTGGTCTTGCGGTTCTTCTCGCGCAGCGTGTAGACGGCGGCAAAGGCCGACAGGCCCTGGCCCGGCGGCTGCCATTTCACGCCGGCTTCCCATTGCTCGCCGCGCTGCGCCTTGTAGGGCGTGCCGTAGACGTTCACGCCGCCCAGCGGCTGGAAGGACTCGGAGTAGCCCAGGTAGGGCGCCCAGCCACCGTCCATCTGGTAGGTGGCGCCTGCGCGCTTGGTCCAGGCCTTCTCGTCCACGGCGGAGGCGGGACGGCCTTCGGTGTCCGTCTGCGCGCTGTCGTGGCGCAGGCCCAGGGTGGCGGTCCAGCGGCCCCACTTGATCTGGTCCTGGGCGTAGAAGCCCAATTGCTTTTGCGACACGCCCGGCTGGCGCACCAGCTGCGAGGCCGTGGGCGGCGTGAAGTTGCCGTAGACGGGGTTGTAGACGTCAAACGGCGCGGTCAGGCCGCGCCAGGTGGACTGGCTGGTGCTGTTGCGCTGCGCATCCATGCCGGCCAGCACGGTGTGCTCGGCCGTGCCCCAGCGCAGCTTGCCTTCGAGCTGCGTGTCGATCACCAGCATGCGCCCGCCGTTGACCTGCCAGGAGGCATCGCGGTAGACGCTGCGGTTGTCGGGGTTGAAGACCGGGCGCGCAGGGCGGCCCTGGCCGGGGATGGCGGTGAAGCTGGTGTAGATGGAGCGGTAGTCCACGTCGCTGATGGTGCGCCGCAGGTTCTGGCGCACGGTCCAGTCCGCGTTCAGGCGGTGGCTGAACAGGTAGCCCCAGGATTTGTTCTCTGTGTCGAACGAGTCCCAGCCGGGCTCGCCGATGAAGGTGCTGGTGGGAATCTGGCCGTAGGGGCTGGGCAGGCGCGTGCCCTGCCAGGGGAAGAAGCCGATCAGCGAGCCGCTCTTGTCCTTCTGGTAGAGCGCCTGCAGCGTGAGCGAGGTATCGGCGCTGGGCCTCCACGTCAGGCTGGGCGCGATCACCAGGCGGTCGTCGTTCACATGGTCCACCTGGGTGCCGCTTTCCCGGCCCACGGCCACCAGGCGGTACAGCCACTGGCCGTCTTCAGTGACGGCGCCGGTCAGGTCGGCGGCGATCTGCTTGCGCCCGTAGCTGCCCACCTGCACCTGCACCTCGCGCAGCGCCTCGGCCTGCGGGCGCTTGCTGGTGAGGTTGAGCACCCCGCCCACGCTGCCCTGGCCGTAGAGCACGGAAGAGGGGCCGCGCAGGAATTCCACGCGTTCCAGCGTGTAGGGGTCGGGGCGGCTGGTGTTGTAGGTGCCGTAGGTGCGCAGCAGCCCGTCCTGGTACTGGCTCACGTTGCCGCCGCGTGCCGAGAAGCTGTCCACCCGGCTGTCAAAGTAGTTGGACACCACGCCGGCGCTGTAGGCGGTGGTCTGGCGCAGCGTCTGCACGCCCTGGGCCTCGAACTGGTCGCGCGTGACCACGCTGATGGCCTGGGGCGTCTCTATCAGCGGCGTGTCGGTCTTGGTGGCCGAGATGGCGCGCTTGGCGGTGAAGCCCACCACAGGGCCGGTGGGATTTTCCTTCTCGGTGCCTGCGTTCACGGTGACCGGGGCGAGCGTGGCCTCGGGGACCTTGTCAGGCTGGGCCTGTGCGTGGGCTGCGCCGCACAGGGCAAGCAGGGCGGCATGCGCAACTGCCGTGCGCGAGAGTCTTTGGGTAAGCATGGTCAATGGTCGAGAGCTGGGAAACCTGTGCCGTGGGGCGTGCTCTGGGTGCGTCGGCGCTGCTGCCGGCCCTGGGGCCAGCAGCGCAGCCTGTCATGGCGGGTGCGGATTCTAGAATGACAATGGGAATGATTTCTTTTTCTTTTCATTTGTATGTAGCATGCAACGCATTGTTATCAATTTGATAGCGCAGAAGCTTGTTCTGAAGGGGCCTGTGGGTCGATGTGCAGGGCGGTGCGATACGCGTACGGTCTTGCTTGCGGGAAGTCCGCGCAGCGTGATAGCCCTCTTCGCGCCGGGGCGCCAACCGCCCCGGTCGCCTCAGGCCAGGGCGGCCTGCAAGGGGTTGCCTGGGTGTGAAACGGCCTCGGGCCACAGCCGACCGGCCGCCGCCTGCAAGGCTTGCACCAACTGCTGCGTATCCGTCTTGCCGGTGGCGTGCAGCGCTTCGGTCACGATCAGCGCGTTGACGGTGGATTCGCGCACTGCCGAGTGGCCGCTTTGGCGGTTGCACCAGCGCCGGGCGTGGGCGCGGCCAGCCGTGTCGGCAAAGATGATTTCGCCGGGCTCGGGATATTCGATCTCGCCCGAGAAGGTCTCGTAGACCTCGCTGCCGGTTGCGGGGCGCACCTGCAGGCAGCCGCTGATGCGGTCCAGGTCGAAGACGGCCACGGGAATGGCAAAGGCCACCGAGGCCGCATTGCACAGGTCCACCAGCGGATGCAGGCCCGGCAGATCTCCCTCCTTGCGCAGGCGGCGCAGCAGGGCCTCGGCGGCGCAGCGGTATTGCGTGGGCTTGAGGCCCATCCTGGCAAAGCCGCGCCGCCAGGCCTGGATGGATGGCATCTCGCTTTCCGGGGTGCAGGCCAGGTTCTGCCTGGCCTGTGCCATGAAGGGGGCGATCACGGCGTGTGCGGGCACGTCGGGCGACAGGCCGCGCAGCAGCAAGGTCTGCGTGGCCAGTTCAGGAAAGTCGCGGGGGATGGAGGGTGCGTAGGAGAACGGCAAGATCGGGCCTTGTGATTGGAGAGGGGATGTGATCCCCATCCTCGCCAGGCCGGTTTGCGTGGTCTTGAAGGAAATTGCAGCGCGTCACGCAGCGCAGGCCTTGGCTGCCCTGGCATAGAAGCCGGGCGCCATGCCGAAGCTGCGCACGAACAGGCGCGTCATATGGCTCTGGTCGGCAAAGCCGCTGTGCGCGGCGGCCTCGGCCAGCGGCATGCCGCTGGCGATGAGCCCGCGCGCCTGGTGCAGGCGCCGCTGCAGCAGATAGGCATGGGGTGTCATGCCCGTGGCGCGCGCAAAGGCGCGCAGGAACTGGTAGCGGCTCAGGCCCGCCTCGTGGGCCAGGGCGCCCAGGGTCAGCGGTGCACCGGGATCGTCGTCCATCCGGGCGCGGGCCAGGGTGATGGGGGCCGGTGCGCGGGGCGCCGGGGCAGGGCGCTGCAGCATGCCGCCCAGCAGTTGCAGCAGGGCTTCGTCCAGGTCCAGGGCGCCCGCTGGCTCGCCGCTGCCGGTCATCCTGCGGTACAGGGTCTGAAAACACGCGGCCAGGCCCGGGTCGCGCACGGCGGGCTGGCGGAACTCGAAGCCGGCCGCCGGCCCTGCGCCATCCATGTCCGCCATGAGCCCGGCCACGACCGATGGTTCCAGGTAGAGCATGCGCCAGGCCCGACCGCCGTCGCCCAGGGGCATGCCGTCATGCAGCTCGCCGGGGTTGACCATGATGAGGTCGCCGGCCCCGGCCTCGTACAGACCTCGTCCGCTGGCGGACTTCTGCGCGCCACGCTCGATCAGGCCGATCCCGTACTGCTCGTGGGTATGCCGCCCAAAGTGCCTCGCCGTGTCGGCGGCCACGGCCTCCACGCCTGCGCTGCGGCAGCGCAGCCAGCTGAAATGCCCATCCGTGGTCGAAACCATGCCGCAGCCTTTCCTACCCACCCTGGCGTGCCAGCGTGATCGCCAGGCCGGCCAGCCCCGCGCCTACCACCACGGGGATCACGCCCACCTTCCAGCGCAGCAGCGCGGCTGCCGCAGCCAGGCCCAGCAGTGCGGACGGCCAGTCGAAGGGACCCGTCCAGCCCTGGGGCCACAGCACGTGCCAGGCAAAGAACACGGCCAGGTTGGCGATGACGCCCACCACGGCGGCCGTGATGCCTGTCAGCGGCGCGGTGAAGCCCAGCCTGCCATGGGTGGACTCGATGAAGGGGCCGCCCAGCAGGATGAAGGCGAAGGACGGCAAAAAAGTGAAGAAGGTCACGATCAGGGCGGCGGCGGCGCCGGCCGGCAGCAGCGCATCGGGGCCGAACACCTGCGTGCTCCAGCCGCCCAGGAAGCCTACGAAGGACACCACCATGATCAGCGGCCCCGGCGTGGTCTCGCCCAGGGCCAGCCCGTCCATCATCTGCGTGGCCGTGAGCCAGTGGTAGTGGTCCACCGCGCCCTGGTAGAGGTAGGGCAGCACGGCGTAGGCGCCGCCAAAGGTCAGCAGTGCCGCCTTGGTGAAGAACCAGCCCATCTGGGTGAGCGCGCCCTGCCAGCCGAAGGTGGCGGCCAGCAGGCCCAGCGCCAGCGCCCACAGCCCCAGGCTGGCCGCCAGCACCTGGCTGAAAAAACGCCAGCTGAACCGTGCATGGGCCGGTACGGGCGTGTCATCGTCGATGACGGCCGGGCCGTGGCTGCCGCCGCCGTGGCCGTGCCCGCCTGCAGGGGCGAAGTGGCGCGGCGCCAGCCTGCCCCCCAGGTAGCCCAGTGCGCCGGCCGCCAGCACGATCAGCGGAAACGGCAGCTTCAGCGCGAAGATGGCCACGAAGGCCGCCGCGGCAATGCCCCACAGCCAGCCGTTGCGCAGGGTGCGCGAGCCCACGCGCCAGGCCGCCTGCACCACCAGCGCCGTCACGGCCGGCTTGATGCCGTAGAAGATGCCGGCAATGGCCGGCACATGGCCGAAGGCCACATAGATCCAGGACAGGGCGATGAGCAGCACCAGCGAGGGCAGCACGAACAGCCCGCCGGCCACGATGCCGCCCCAGGTGCGGTGCAGCAGCCAGCCGATATAGGTGGCCAGCTGCTGCGCCTCGGGGCCGGGCAGCAGCATGCAGTAATTGAGCGCATGCAGGAAGCGCCCCTCCGAGATCCAGCGCCGCCGCTCCACCAGGTCCTCATGCATGATGGCGATCTGCCCGGCCGGCCCGCCAAAGCTGATGCAGCCCAGCTTCAGCCAGTAGCGCAGGGCTTCGGCGCGGGTGGGGGCCACAGGGGCCGCGGGAAGGGGCGCGGGCGGGTTGGGTGTGGTCTGCAGGCTGGAGGGCATGCCGCAAATGTCTCATACGGCAGCCGCCCCCGATGCCTGAAGGCACCCGCGCTGCGCAGGCGCTACATCTGCCGCGCGGCCTGCTTGACCAGCACCGGCTCGGCCCGGTAGCTGTCCGGGAACAGGCGCTTGAGCTGCTCCACCTTGGGCAGGTCGTTGATGACGATGTAGGGATGGCGCGGGTTCTCGGTCATGAAGTCCTGGTGGTAGTTCTCGGCCGGGAAGAAGCTGGGCTTGTCCTCCAGCCGGGTCACGATGGGCTTGCCGAAGACCTTGGCCGCGTCCAGCTGGGCCACATAGGCCTGGGCGGTCCTGAGCTGCGCGGCGTCGGTGGCGAAGATGGCCGAGCGGTACTGCGGGCCCGTGTCCGGCCCCTGGCGGTTGAGCTGGGTCGGGTCATGGGCCACGGAAAAGTAGATCTGCAGCAGTTGCCCGTAGCTGACCTGGGCCGGGTCATAGGTGATCTCGACCGACTCCGCATGCCCGGTGCGGCCGCTGCTCACCGCCGAATACGAGGCCTGGGCCGCCGTGCCGCCGCTGTAGCCCGAGACGGCGCGCTGCACGCCCTTGACATGCTGGAACACGCCCTGCACGCCCCAGAAGCAGCCGCCCGCAAAGATGGCTTTCTGCGGCCCCTGGCCCGTGGCGGGCGCATCCTGCGCGGGTGGCGGAATGCGCACGGCCTGCTCGGCCGCCTGCAGGTTGCTGCCCTGCCACAGCAGGGCGCCGCCCAGCAGCACGGCGCTGCCGGTCAGCAGTTGGAGAAGGCCGCGGCGGCGGGGTGCGGTGGCGAGGGGGGAATCGTTGGTCATGGTGTCTCTCCGGTGAAAGTGAAGCGGCCAGGGATCAGCCAAAGGTGAAGGCATAGGCGGAGATGCCGGGGTCCAGGAATTCGATGCTGAAGGTGCGCTCGGCTGCGCCGCCGTCCTGGCGCACCAGCTGGTACAGGCGCTGCGCGGTCACGCTGCCGCTGCCGTCGGCGGCCACGTCCATGCCGCGCGAGGCGCCGGGCGCCTTGCCGTCGATCAGCACCTTGAAGCGCACGGGCTTGCCATCGCTGCCGGGGCCCAGCACCAGGTGCAGGTCGCGTGCCTGGAAGCGGTAGGTGATGCGGCCGGTGGCGCCGTCCAGCGTGGCGCTTTCCGGGCCCACCGTCCATTGGCCGCTCAGGCCCCAGGCGTTCAGCGGCAGGCGCTCGGGCGTGGCATAGGCGGTGGCCTGGTCGTGCACGGCGGCAGGCGTGGCGGCAAATTGCTCGGCGCGCTCATAGCCCAGGTAGGTCTCGTGCGAGCGCACGGCTGCCATGTCGGCTGCCTGCTGCACGCCCTTGGCCTGCACGTCGATCAGGTCCTGGTCCACCTGCTTCGATCCGGCTTCCTGCAGCAGTTGCTGGATCACGCGCTCGGACTCGGCATAGCCGCCTTCGCCAAAGTGGTGGTGCCGGATGCGGCCCTGGGCATCGATGAAGTAGTGCGCCGGCCAGTACTGGTTGTTGAAGGCGCGCCAGATCTTGTAGCCGTTGTCCACGGCCACGGGGTAGCTGATGCCCAGGTCCTTGATGGCCTTTTCCACGTTGGACAGCTTGCGCTCGAAGGCGAACTCCGGCGCATGCACGCCCACCACCACCAGGCCCTGGTCGCGGTACTTCTCGGCCCAGGCCTTCACATAGGGCAGGGTGCGCAGGCAGTTGATGCAGGAGTAGGTCCAGAAATCCACCAGCACCACCTTGCCGCGCAGTTGTTCGGCCGTCAGCGGGGTGGAGTTGAGCCAGTCGGTGGCGCCGTCCAGCGCAGGGGCCAGCCCTTCGTCCGGCAGGGCGGCGCGGGACGGGCCGCCGGCCATGCGCATGGCGCCGCCTGCGGCCATCATGGCCGGGCCAGCACCGGAGTCCGTATCCACGGCGGCCATCATTGCGGGACCGGCCTGCATGGCCATGGCACCACCCTCGGGCCTGCCGCTCAGGCGGTCCACCAGCCTTTGCTCCAGGCCGCCGGTGGAGGCCGTGGACACTTGCGCCAGCACGCCCGTGTCCAGCCCCAGCGCAATCGCGCCCACACCGGCCAGCATGGCCGCGCCCAGCCCGCGCCGCACCCATTCGCCCGCGCCCAGCATGCGCTTGAGCGCCGCAAACACCTTGCCGCCCAGCAGCAGGGCCGCCGCCATGGAGGTGGCCGCACCGGCCGCATAGGCCAGCAGCAGCAGGCTGGAGGTGGTGTTGGCACCCTGCAGTGCGGCGCCCGTGAGGATCAGGCCCAGGATGGGGCCGGCGCAGGGAGCCCACAGCAGGCCCGTGGCCACGCCCAGCAGCAGCGAGGCGCCGGGGCGGGCGCCACCGTCCGTGCCCTGGGCACGCTCGGACAGGCGCGAGCCCGCCGCCACCAGCGGCCGCGTCAGCCGTTCGGACAGGCCGGGCCACAGCAGGGTCAGCGCAAACACGGCGACCAGGCCCAGGGCCAGCCAGCGGCCGTATTCATTGGCGGCCACCACCCAGCCGCCGCCCACGGCGGCCAGCGAGGCCACCAGGGCGAAGGTCAGCGCCATGCCCGCCAGCAGCGGCAGGCCGCTTTTGGCGAAGGGCTGGTCGGCGCGTGCAAAGACGAAGGGCAGCACCGGCAGGATGCAGGGGCTGACGATGGTCAGCACCCCGCCCAGATAGGCCAGGACGATCAGCAGCATGGCGTGGCTCCCGGGTTCAGGCAGGCTGGGGCGTGAACGTCAGCGACAGTCCGTTCATGCAGTAGCGCAGGCCCGTGGGCCTGGGGCCGTCGTCGAAGACATGGCCCAGGTGGCCGCCGCAGCGGCGGCAATGCACCTCGGTGCGCAGCATGCCGTAGGCGCGGTCCTGGCGCGTGGCCACGGCCTTGTCCAGCGGCTGCCAGAAGCTGGGCCAGCCCGTGCCGCTGTCGAACTTGGTCTTGGAAGAGAACAGCGGCAGCGCGCAGCCCGCGCAGGCAAAGGTGCCCGCGCGGTGCTCCTTGTTCAGCGGGCTGGAGCCTGCACGCTCCGTGCCTTCCTTGCGCAGGATCCGGTACTGCTCGGGCGTGAGGCGGGCGCGCCACTCGGCATCCGTGTAGCTGACCTCGAAGACCTCGCTGGAGGCGGCCGCTGGCGCGCGGCGCGGGAACAGGCTGGCCGCCAGCACGGCGGTGGTGCCGGCGCCTGCAGTCCACAGAAGATGGCGTCTGGTGGTCATGGTGTGCTCCTGAAGGTTGCGTGCGTCTGAAAACGATGCGATGCCAGTCAGGTTAGGGCGCCGGCCTCCCGAAGTCCTCACGCAGAGTTCAAAGATTCGTGATAACTCCCGGCCCCGGTATTGCGCACAATGGCAGCCACTCTCGCCACTTCCAGGAAACCGCATCCGATGACCGCCACGCGCCGCGTACTTCTCGTCGAGGACGACGCCCATATCGCCGACCTGCTCACGCTGCACCTGCGCGACGAGGGCCTGGAAGTCATGCACTGCGCGCGCGGCGACGACGGCCTGCGCCAACTGGAGCGCGGCGGCTGGGACGCGCTGGTGCTGGACATCATGCTGCCCGGCGTGGACGGCCTGGAGATCTGCCGCCGCGCCCGCGCCATGGCGCGCTACACGCCCATCATCATCATCAGCGCGCGCTCCAGCGAGGTGCAGCGCATCCTGGGCCTGGAGATCGGCGCCGACGACTACCTGGCCAAGCCGTTTTCCGTGCTGGAGCTGGTGGCGCGCGTCAAGGCGCTGCTGCGCCGCGTGGAGGCGCTGGCCCAGAATGCGCGGCTGGAGTCCGGCAGCCTGTCCATTGACGGCCTGGCCATGGACCCCGTGGCGCGCGATGCCCGGCTTCATGGTGCCCGGCTGGACCTGACCCCGCGCGAGTTCGACCTGCTGTACTTCTTTGCGCGCCAGCCCGGCAAGGTGTTCTCGCGCATGGACCTGCTCAACGCCGTCTGGGGCTACCAGCACGAAGGCTACGAGCACACCGTCAACACCCACATCAACCGCCTGCGCGCCAAGATCGAGGCCGACCCGGCCCAGCCCGCGCGCATCCTCACCGTCTGGGGGCGCGGCTACAAGTTCGCCGAAGCGGGCGAGGGCGCATGACCATGAAACTGCGCCTGACACTGACCCAGCGCCTTTCCCTGGTCTTTGCCGTGCTGCTGCTGGTGTGCAGCGGCACCTCGGCCTGGATGCAGCTGCGCGCCAGCCGCATGCACGAGCTGGAAGTGGTGCAGGGCCTGTCGCGCGACGTGGCCGAAAGCATTGCGCGCGACGCCCAGCTGACCGACGCCAACGGCCTCATGCCCGGCGCCGTGCGCAGCTTCTTCAACCAGCTCATGCTGGTCAACCCCAGCGTGGAGGTCTACCTGCTGGACGCCGACGGCCGCATTGCCGGCCATGCCGCCCCCGACGGCCGCGTGCGCCGCGAGCGCGTGGACCTGGCGCCCGTGCACCGGCTGCTGGAAGGCGGCACGCTGCCCATCCTGGGTGACGACCCGCGCAGCGTCGAAGGCCGCAAGGTCTTCAGCGCGGCGCCGCTGCGCGTCAACGGCAAGGAAGTGGGCTTCATCTACGTGGTGCTGCAGGGCGAGGCGCATGACCAGCTGGTGGCGCAGGGCTCGGCCAACTCGGTGCTCAGCACGGCGCTGTGGTCCATCGGCCTGGTGGCGCTGCTGTGCCTGGTGGCCGGCCTGGTGGCCTTTGCGCTGATCACGCGGCCGCTGCGCCGGCTCACCGAAGAGGTGGCCGGCTTCGACATCCATGGCACCCCCCCGGACCTGCCGGCCCCCCAGCCCGGTGCCGCGCAGGACAGCCGCGACGAGATCGCCGTGCTGGACGCGGCCTACCGCCGCATGGTGGCGCGCATCGGCGAGCAGTGGCGCGCCCTCACGCGCCAGGACCAGGAGCGGCGCGAACTCATCGCCAACGTCTCGCACGACCTGCGCACGCCGCTGTCGTCCCTGCACGGCTACCTGGAAACGCTGCTGCTCAAGGACGCCGTGCTCGACACCACCGAACGCCGCCGCTACCTGGGCATTGCCCTGGCACAGAGCCAGAAGGTGGGCGAGCTGGCGCAAAGCCTGTTCGAGCTGGCGCGCCTGGAATACGGCTTTGTCCAGCCCGAACCGGAGCCGTTTTCCATGCCCGACCTGGTGCAGGACGTGTTCCAGAAATTCGAGCTGCGTGCCGAGGCGCGACAGGTGGCGCTGCGGGCCGACTTCCCAGCCCGCCTGCCCGTCGTCCAGGCCGACCTGGGGATGATCGAGCGCGTGCTGGGCAACCTGCTGGACAACGCGCTGCGCCACACCCCCGAAGGCGGCAGCATCCAGGTGGCGCTGGCGGCGGCGGGCAACGCCGTCGAAGTCACCGTGGCCGACACCGGCCCCGGCATCCCGGCCGATCTGCGCGAAGGCCTGTTCGAGCGCCCCTTCACCGTGGGCGGCGCCCGCCGCGGCGGCGGCCTGGGCCTGCGCATCGTCCACCGCATGCTGGAGCTGCACGGCTGCCGCATCGAACTGGTGGACCCGCCGGGGCAGGGGGCGAGCTTCCGGTTCGTGCTGCCTGCGGCCACGCAGGCAACGGGCGCCGGCGCCCGGCCGCGCCAGGGCTGACGCGGATCGTGGGTTAACCTTGTGCACAGCGCGCCCTCGAAGGCGCGGCATGCACAAGATCGTCAACTCGTTCCGAGGACCCACGCCATGTCAACGTCTGCATCTCCCGTTCATCGCCTGCCCGCATGGGTGCCGCTGCGCTACACCACGTTCTGCCTGAGCCTGGTCGGCAGCGCGGGGCTGCTGGTGGCGGCGCTGGTGTGGGGAGGGCTGTGGTGGTGGCTGGGCTTTGGCGTGTGCGCCGCGCTGGCGCTGCTGGGCGTGCGCGACATGACCCAGGTGCGCCATTCGGTGCTGCGCAACTACCCCATCATCGGCCACCTGCGGTTCCTGCTGGAGTTCATCCGGCCCGAGATGCGGCAGTACTTCATCGAGTCCGACCATGAGGCGCTGCCGTTCTCGCGCGCCCAGCGCTCCCTGGTCTACCAGCGCGCCAAGGGCGACCCGGACAGCCGCCCGCTGGGCACGCAGCTCAATGTCACGGCCCAGGGCTATGAATGGGTGAACCATTCCATGCAGCCCACCAGGCTGGCCTCGCATGACTTCCGCATCACCATCGGCTGCGCCGATGAAGGTGCCTCGCCCTGCACCCAGCCCTACAGCGCCAGCATCTTCAACATCTCGGCCATGAGCTTTGGCGCGCTGTCGGCCAATGCCATCCTGGCGCTGAACAAGGGCGCGAAGATGGGCGGATTTGCGCACGACACGGGCGAGGGCTCCATCAGCCAGCACCACCGCGTGCACGGCGGCGACCTGATCTGGGAGGTGGCCTCGGGCTACTTCGGCTGCCGCAACGACGATGGCACGTTCAGCGAGGAGAAGTTCATCGCCAATGCCACCGACCCGCAGGTCAAGCTCATCGAGATCAAGCTCAGCCAGGGCGCCAAGCCCGGCCACGGCGGCATGCTGCTGGGCGCCAAGGTCACCCCCGAGATCGCCGCCGCGCGCGGCGTGCCCGTGGGCGTGGACTGCATCAGCCCCTCCAGCCACAGCGCCTTCAGGACGCCGGTGGAGATGATGCATTTCATCGCCCGCCTGCGCGAGAAGTCGGGCGGCAAGCCCACGGGCTTCAAGTTCTGCGTGGGCCATCCCTGGGAGTGGTTCGCCATCGTCAAGGCCATGCAGGAGACGGACATCACGCCGGACTTCATCGTGGTCGATGGCGCCGAGGGCGGCACGGGCGCGGCGCCCGTGGAGTTCACCGACCACGTGGGCGTGCCGCTGCAGGAAGGCCTGCTGCTGGTGCACAACACGCTGATCGGCGTGGGCCTGCGCCACCGCATCAAGATCGGTGCGGCCGGCAAGGTGATCACGGCCTTCGACATCGCGCGCATGATGGCGCTGGGCGCCGACTGGTGCAACGCCGGGCGCGGCTTCATGATGGCCCTGGGCTGCATCCAGGCGCAGAACTGCCACACCGGCCACTGCCCCACGGGCGTGGCCACGCAGGACGCGGCGCGCCAGAAGGCCCTGGTCGTGCCCGACAAGGCCACGCGCGTGGCCAACTTCCATGACAAGACCCTGCATGCGCTGCAGGAGCTGGTGCAGGCGGCGGGCCTGGAGCACCCCTGCGACATCACGGCCCACCACATCGTGCGGCGCATCTCCGACACCGAGGTGCGCCAGCTCGCCAACCTGGTCCTGCGCGTGGAGCCCGGGGCGCTGCTGGGGCCGCTGGACAAGCAGCACAACGTGTTCAAGCTCTACTGGCCGGGCGCGCGCGCGGATACCTTCCAGTTCGTGCCGCCCACGCTCAAGCCTTCGGCACCGCAGGCCAAGGCGCAGGCGGCAGGCCAGCCCGCATAGGGACACCACGGCCGATCACGGGTTTTGACGGCACTCGGGGATAATGCGCCCCGAGCACTTTGGTCCACGACTGTATTTTTCTTTGTAAATGAAAACTATTTTGGTTCGCATTGCAGCTGCCGTCTTCGGCGGCTATGCCTTCACCTGGGGCTTCATCGCCCTGGGCGTGGCGCTGATGTTTGCCGCCGGAATGGAGTTCCACGATGCCGAGCATCTGGGCTACATCCTCGGCTTCCTGGTGTTTCTGACGGTGTTCCTCTGGGCCTTTGCGGCGCAGAGCCTCCCGCGCGTCTGGGCCGTGCTGGCCGGCGGCGGCATTGTCATGACCGGTTGCGCATCGCTGCTCCAGCAGATGCTGCTGCCCTGAATCCGGAGAACGCCCCATGTTCCAGAACTTCCGCCTCTCCATGGCCTGGCTGCACACCTGGTTCGGGCTTGCGCTCGGCTTCGTGCTCATGGCCGCCTTCTTCTTCGGCGCGCTGTCGGTGTTCGACCGCGAGATCGACCGCTGGGCCATCCCGGCCTCGCGCTTCGAGCCCACGCCCATGCCCTCGTACGACCAGATCCTCAAGCCGGTCTTCGAGTCCATGCAGCCCAACGCCCAGGCGCGCGATGCCATGCGCGGCGAGGTCAACGGCCCGCTGCCCGAGCGCTTCGACACGCCCCAGCGCTGGGGCGCCTACACCACCCACCGCGATCCCGTGCTGGGCCTGTTCGCCGGCTACGAGGTGCCCAACGCCAAGAAGCCCGAGACCCTGATCTGGGCCATGCGCACCATCGACCCGCGCAATGGCGAATCCCTGCCGGACGACCACCTCAAGATCGGCAGCCGCTTCTTCTACCCGCTGCACTACAGCCTGACGCTCAACTGGATGAACCTTGGCTACTGGATCGTGGGCTTTGCCGCGCTCATCATGCTGGTGGCCCTGGTCAGCGGCGTGGTCATGCACCGCAAGATCTTCCGCGAGCTGTTCACCTTCCGTCCGAAGAAGGCCACGCAGCGCAGCGTGCTGGACCTGCACAACCTCACCGGCGTGGTGGCGCTGCCCTTCCACTTCTTCTTCGCCTTCACGGGCCTGGTGATCTTTGCGGGCATCTACTTCCCCATCACCCATACCCAGCTGGAGCCCCTGCACGAGTTGCACGAGAAGATGGAGGCCGAGGAAACCGGCCTGCCGCACGACCGCGCCGGCGTGGCCGCACCCATGGCCTCGGTGGACGCCATGGTGGCCGAGGCGCAGCGCCGCTGGGCCGCCAAGGGCATGGCCGGCGACGTGGGCTTCCTGTCCGTCACCCATGTGGGCGATGCCAACGGCTACGTCAGCGTCTACCGCGCCGGCACCGACCGCATCGCGCTCACGGGCGAGGGCATCCACTTCAAGGCCAGCACGGGCGCCCTGCTGCGCGAAGATCCTCCGCGCACGGCCGTGGACAGCATCAACACCTTCCTCACCGGCCTGCACCTGCAGCACTTCCGCCACTGGCTGCTGCGCTGGCTGTACGTGCTGGGCGGCCTGGCCGGCTGCGTCTGCATTGCCACCGGCTTTGTCTTCTTCGTGGAAAAGCGCAAGAAGCAGCACGCCAGACAGGGTGTGCAGGGCGCGCGCGTGGTCGATGCCCTGGCCGTCACCACGGTCACCGGCATGCTGGTGGCCACGCTGGGCATGCTGATCGCCAACCGCCTGCTGCCCGAGGCCATGCCCCAGGGCTGGCCGGGCCGGGGCGACATGGAACGCTATTTCTTCTGGGCCACCTGGCTGCTGGCCATGGCGCATGCCTTTGTGCGCAGCGCCCCCGTGGCCCGGGGCCTGCCCAATCCTGCCTGGCGCGAGCAGTGCTGGGCCGTGGCCGCCATGGCCGTCACGGCCGTGCTGCTGAACTGGCTGACCACGGGCGACCACCTGTTCAAGACCCTGGGCGAGGGCTACTGGCCGGTGGCCGGCGTGGACCTGTTCATGCTGGCCAGCGCCGTGCTGGCCGTGGTGGTGGCGCGCAAGCTCAAGACGCGCGCCGCGCCCGCCATGCCCTCGCGCGCTGCGGAGGTGGCCCATGTCTGAGGGGCTGATGGACGCACTGCTGCTGGCCGCCGCCTTTGCGGCATCGCTGCTGGGCATGGCCTGGTTTGCGCTGGCCAAGGACGTGCACTGGGAGCAGGTGCACGGCGACACGCCCCAGCCCGATGGCAAGGTCAGGCTGCTGCGCTGGCTGGGCGCCTCAGGCCTGGCCGCCTCGCTGGGCCTTTGCCTGGCGGTGGACCATGCCTCCATGGCCTCCCTGGTCTGGATCATGACGCTGGCCGCCGCCGCCCTGGCCATTGCCTTCACGCTGACCTGGCGGCCGAGCTGGCTGCGCTGGCTGCCGGCCTGACGTTGGCGCGGGGGCCTCTGCGCCCGCTGCAGGCTCAGGCCTGCCTTTTCCTCATCCTGCGGCTGGCCAGATAGGCCATGCCGCACAGCAGCGCCAGCATGCCGCCCTTGCCCAGGCCGGGAACGGCCTGGACATTTCCGGGGCCGGCACCGGGCCCTGGGTCCGTGCCCGGACCGGGATCGGTGCCCGGGCCCGGGTCGGGAGGATCGGCAGCGATCACCTCGATGGACACGGCTGCCGGTGCGGCAGCGCTCTGGTGCCCGTCGGATACCGTGAAGGCGAAGGTATCGGGCCCCGAGTAGCCGGCCGCTGGCGTATAGACCAGCGTGCCCGTCTGGGGATCGAAGCCGCTGATGCCGCCATGGGCGGGGCCGGCGGTGATCTCGAAGCGCAGCGGGTCCGACTCGAAGTCCGTGCCAGCGAGGGTGATGGACAGCGCCGTATCCTGCGGCGTCGTGACGGCTTGCGGCAGCGCCACGGGGGCGGCGTTGGCCGCCATCGCGTTGGAAAAGCGCGAGGTGTCGCCGGTGGAAATCCGGGTGGCGGTCGCCGTGACAGCGGCCTGGTCGCCCGGGGGCATGGCGCCCTTGAACGCCAAGGGCGCATGGCCGGATGCATCGGTGGTCACGGTCTGCGAGCCCAGCAGAACCTTGCCGGCGGCGCGCTCCACCAGCCCGTCGGGCAGCCTGGGCGTCGAGAAATACTCGATGCGCATGCTCTCGTTGGCGACGCTGTCCAGCGTGCCGGACAGGCCGTCGGGCGTCACCGTGAGCAGCACCGGATCGGCAGGATCTCCGTTGGCCAGGCTGGTTCGTGCGATGCCTCCCTCGGTATTGCCGTAGATGGCATTGCCGAGCATGGAGACGCCCTTGACTTCGTCCCCCCGCAATCCCACGCCGAACAGCCTGTTGTGCGCAATCACGTTGGCATGTGCCGCGTCGTCACCGCCGACCAGGGTGTCATGGGCCTTCTGGAAAAATGAAACGCCTTCCCCATTGGGCAGGGCGGTTCCCTGGGGACTGACGCCCACGTAGTTGCCCTGCACGAGGTTGTTCTTGCCGGCGCCCTGGAACTGTATGCCGGACGCCTTGCTGCCACCGACGATGTTTCCGCGCACGGTGACCTCGTCCGAATCCTTGATGACGATGCCCCATTGATTGGGCAGCATGGTGCTGGCATCCAGGCTGGTTCCCACGATATTCCCGGCAATCAGGGTATTCGAGTTGCGTGCGGCGTAGTTTCCATTCAATTCAATGGCCGTTTCCTTGTTTCCGGCAACCAGGTTGCCGTCTTCAGGGCCTGTGCCAATGCGGTGTCCGCCTTTCGGCGAAAAGAATACGGCAATGCCTGGCCCATTGTTGGCAATCATGGCCGTGCCGGCTGCATTGGTCCCGACACGGTTGCGGGTCACCAGCGTGTGCGAGCCGGAAATGGAAATCCCGGATGAACCACCGGTTTCCCTGACATTGCCGGAGACGAGGTTGCTGTCGATCAGCGTGCCGGTAAATTCGGATGCCACGCTGATGCCGTTTCCCTGGTTTCCCAGCGCCACGTTGCCGGTGATATCGGTGCCTATGTAATTTCCTTGAATGATGTTTTCTGTACCGACGCCCGGCCAGGAAAGCCATATTCCGGAATTTTCCGCCGCGGAAATGACATTTCGCCCGCCAATATCCAGACTACCGATGCGGTTGCGGTTGCCGGAGTTGACAATAATGTTGCTGCGGTTGCCCATGGCGACCGTTCCCGATGCGTCAACGCCTATATGGCAGCCCAGCACGGTGTTGCCGTCGCCGGTCACCGCCAGGGCGGTGTTGAAGCCGCCTATTGCCAGACCGCGCACCGTGATGGCGCCTGCCAGCTCGAGCCCTGTACCGAACTCGGAGCTACCTGCCTGCAGCGTGATCAGGGGGCGGCGTGGCAAGTGGTCCTCATAGCCGGGTTGCGTGCTGGCGTCCACCGTGAGCGATGTGGCCGGTGCAATGGGCTGCATGAGGCTGCCATTCCAGTTGCTTTGGGTGACGATGGTCTGCTCTCCCCCCGCACCGATGCTGAACTCGATGCGGTTGTCGCCCCCTTTGCTGCGGTTGGCGTTGGCGTAGGTGATGGCGTCGCGCAGGGAGCAGGGTCCCAGGCCGGTGCTGGCGCACGGGCCGCTTGCGTCGGCGGCGCTGTCTACCACGACGGTCCATGCATGGGCCGTGGCGACACAGCCTTGCAAGAGCAACGCCAGGGCGAGCAGGCGCAGCGGCCTGCTTGCCGGCCTGGTAGTGAATCGTCGCCTGTATATCCTCATTGCCATTTTCTACTTTCCCTGAAAGAGGCTGCCGAAACGCATTCTGGATATTGCGCAATACAGGACGTGAAATAGCGCTGGCATTCTGCATGCGCGACGTCTGTGTTCAATATCACAGGGGTGGTCAGAAACGGAGCAGCCTTTGTCGATGAATCAATCCGGCAATGATCTCCAGGGCATCGGAATATTGGTTTAAGAATTTTCTTAAAGTGACAGGAATAATGGCATCTTCAAAGAAATTTGACGATTTTCCGATGGCGGATCGATGCTTGAAATCGCTCTTTGGCGAGGCGGCGTGCAAGAGGTTTCAGCATTAAGAAAATTCTTAGTCCAAATTCGCCCTTTGATTCCTAAGATTCGGCAATGCGCCAGTTTCAAGCTCTCTTGTTTTCTTCCAGATCGATACATCACAGGCTGTGCCTGTCCCTGGCACGGCGTGACTTGATGGCATTTGCACTGGCGATCATGGCCATGCTGGCCTGCGCCGGTCACGGCGGCAGGGACGACGCCGCCCCGGCGACGCCATCGCGCAGCCTCGGTCATGTGCCCGTGCGAGACATTCAGTTGTTTTTCATGGACCGATGTTTCCTGCTGCTGGACGCTGCGGTGGGGGCCACGCACGCAGCCATCCACACGCAAGCCGGTTATGCCTGGCCGTGGCGCGCCAGCGCAGCGCAGGGCCAGCCCGGGCCGCTCCATTCACTGATGCAGGCAGGCCGGGCGCTTCCCGAATCCCTGTTGCTGCGCAAATCCGCGAACCACGCCGGATGGCTTGCAGGCCGCTGGGAGCCCGCGCGGCAGCTGGTCAGGGCCCATGTCTGGCTGCTGCTGGGGTCCGTGTCGCTGGGACTTGCCTTCATGGCTGCACTTGCATGGTGCGTGCGCCGGCTGCGCCGCGGCGTGCCGACTTCGGCCTGGAGCCGGGCAGGCGCCTGCGCCGCCGGTGATGCGCTCTGCCGAAAGCTGCTGGACACGGCCCCTGTGGGCCTGGCGCTGGTGCGGTGCAGCGATCGCAGCCTGCTGCTGTCCAACGGACTGGCGCGGCAGTGGGTGTGCAGTGATTCTTCGTGGTTGGAGCATGCCGTTGCCGAGGGCGCGCAGCAGGACCGGCGCGAGCTGATGCTGGGAGACGGTCGGCTGGTGGAGGTCCGCACCACGCACACCAGCCACGCAGGCGAGCCGGTGGTTTTTTGCCTGGTCAGCGATGTGACGGCGCTCAGGCAGGCCCAGGCAGCGCTGGTCGATGCCAAGCTGCGCGCCGAATCGGCAAGCCAGGCCAAGACGCAGTTTCTGGCCACCATGAGCCACGAAATACGGACGCCGCTCTTTGGCATCCTGGGAACGCTGGAGCTGCTGGCGCTGTCCAGGGCTCCTTCCGAACAGACCCGCTACCTGGGGGCCATGCAGCAGGCGTCGGCCTCCTTGCTGCGCATCGTCAACGACAGCCTGGACCTGTCGGCCATCGAGGCGGGCCGGCTGCAACTGGAGGCCCATGCGTTCTCGGCCACCGAACTGCTCGACAGCGTGGCCGCGGGCCTGCTGTCGCGTGCCGAGCAAAAGGGGCTGCAGCTGTATGCCGTCTCCGATGTGAAAACGCCGCCCCTGCTGGTGGGCGATGCCTTGCGGCTGCGGCAGATCCTGGACAACCTGGTGGGCAATGCCATCAAGTTCACGTTCTCCGGCCATGTGGCCATCCGCCTGCAGGTCATGGGAGAGAGCGAGGAAGGCACCGACCTGCGGTTCCAGGTTCAGGACACGGGCATCGGCATCGAGCCGGAGCAGCAGCCCTTCCTGTTCGACCCGTACTTCCGTGCCCATGCGGCCACGCAGCAGCAGGTCCAGGGCGCGGGCCTGGGTCTGTCCATCTGCCTGCGCCTCAGCCAGGAGATGGGCGGGCGGCTGACGGCCGCCAGCCAGCCGGGACTGGGGACCTGCGTGTCATTCGAGCTGCGCCTGCCGCGCGAGAGCGCGGCAGGCTATGAGGCAGTGCCCAGCCTGTTGCCGCACACCGTCTACGTGGATGGCGCCATTCCGGAAGTCGTGCACAACCTGTGCGCCTGGCTGCGGCATTGGGGCGCCATGGCCCAGCCGTACCGGGAGCAGGTGCAGGGCCCCAATGAACAGGCGGTGCTGGTGCAAGCCTGGCCACGGTCGGTGCGCCGTCCGCAATGGACGGGCAAATGCGTTGTGGCGCTGGCGCCTGGCGAGGTCCCCCGCGAAACCCTGCAGGCCCGTGTGTGGGAAACCAGCGTGCCTGGCGTGCTGGCCGTGGGCCAGGCGCTGGGCATGGCCCAGCAGGGCATTGCGCCGGGCGCGCGCCCTGACCTGTACGCCGCCGTTCCCCAGGTCCACGAGCCGATGGGGCTGAGTGTGCTCATCGTCGAGGACAACCCCATCAACAGAATCATCCTGCGAGAGCAACTGCAGGTGCTGGGCTGCGAGGTCCAGCAGGCCAGCAATGGACAGGACGCGCTGTCCATGCCCGGCCTGCTCGAATTCGACGCCGTTCTCACCGACCTGCACATGCCGCTGCTGGACGGCCTGGCCCTGGCGCGTGCGCTCAGAAAGCGTGGCTACGGCCGCCCGATCGTCGGGCTGACGGCCAATGCCCAGCCGCAGCCGCAGACGCAAACGCAGACGCAGGCGCAAGGGCAGGGCGACGGACTGCCGGCCGGCTTCGACAGCCTGCTGTGCAAGCCATTCACGTTGGCGGTGCTGCGCACCACCCTGAACCACATCAAGCAATGCAGGACCTGATCCCATGCTGTCGACATTCAAAGTACTCATTCTTGACGACCACGCCCTGTGCTGCGAGCACACGCGCAGCCTGCTCATGGAGGCGGGAATCGTGGACACGCACATTGCCTGCAACGCACGCGATGCCCTGCAAATGCTGCGCGATGGCGGATTCCACCTCGTCATCACCGACCTGAAAATGCCCGACATGGACGGCCTGCAGTTCATCAATGAACTGAGCCAGCGCGGCCTGCATCCCATGCTCGTCATATCCAGCTCCTGCTCGCGCCGGTTGATGAACAGTGTCAGTCTCATGGCCAAGGAGTCCGGCTTTTCCGTCGTCGGGATGTTTCAAAAGCCGTTCGGTGCGGACCATGTCCAGGTCCTGGCCAGCCAACTCAGGTCCTTGCGTGCCTACGAGAGGAAAAGCGCTCCAGGCATCAAGGAACGGCCGATTTTCGCCAAGGCACACCTGATCCAGGCGCTGGAGGAGAAAACCATACAGGCCTGGTTCCAGCCCAAGAAATCCCTGCTCACGGGCCACACCGTCGGTGTGGAAGCGCTGGCACGCTGGAACGATCGGCAGTTCGGATTCATGATGCCGGGCTCGTTCATGTCCGCCATCCGGTTCCATGGCCTGGACCATGCCTTGCTGGTGCGGATGATGGAAGACGCCATGGCAGCGCACCTGGCCTGGCGCAGTTCGGGATATGTGATTCCCGTATCCGTCAACCTGCCGATACCGCTGCTGGACGATATCGGCCTGCCGGATGAGTTGCACGACATGGCGGCCCGGTGCGGCATCGCTGCGGAGAACATCACGTTCGAGCTGCTGGAGGACCAGGCCGTCGGCATACCCGCCAACTACTACATGTGCGCGAGCCGCCTGCGGCTCAAAGGCTTCGGCCTGGCCCAGGATGACTACGGGCGGGGTTACAGCTCGATGTACAGCCTCATCTCCACGCCCTTCACCGAATTGAAGATCGACCGGGCCTTCGTGGCCGGAGCCGCGGGTGACGAGGTGCGCACTGCGGCCTTGACATCGTCGGTGCAGCTGGGGCGGCAACTGGGCCTGACGGTGACGGCGGAAGGGGTGGAGACCACCCAGGACCTGGAGTTGCTGCGCAGCATCGGTTGCGATTGCGTGCAGGGATATCTGCTGTCCGCCGCGGTGCCCGCCAGCGAATTTGCCCTTATGCTGGCATGCGAACCCCGACACCAAGGCAACCCCACCTGACCCAAGCACGCAAGGCGTCCATGCCCGACTCCCCGTTCAGCAAGATCACACGCACCACACGCTGGCAGAACCGGGTACTGTTTGGAGTGCTTCCCCTTGCGATCTTCCTCATCGCCGTGCTGCTGTGGGGCTCGGAGAGGATCTTCGAGCAGGAGCAGGGCCGCCTGGCCTTGAACTTCTCCGCCATCGTCGGCTCGCTGGACGAGCAGGAGATCTTTCTTCGGCGGCTCAAGGGCCGCAACGAGTCCTGGAAAGCGCTGCCGGACCAGAGAGTAGCCACCATCGTCGACGTGCCCGCTCCTGCGCAGGCGGACTACCGCATGTTCCGTGGCCGCGAGGCCATCGGCGGCATTCCCTTTTCACTGCAATGCTCTGCGCGCGCGGCCTGCGACACGCTCCCGGACCGGCTTTTCTCGCTGGGCAGCTCCCTGGCCGCAGGCTATTCGTCCTTCTGGGCGGGCTCCTACTTCCCGGCAGCCGCTGCCTTCTTCACCAAGGAGGATGGGGCGATCAGCATCGGCGTGCCAGCCATCGACGTGCCCATCGGCAACGAGAGCGTCACGCAGGAAATGTTCGACAGCACGATTGCCGCCGTCAAGGCGCATCTGCGGGCCAGGGCCGCCGATGCCCGGCCGGGCGCCGGCTCCACGGCGCCGGCGCAGGAGATCGTCTGGTTCCGGTCGCCCCAGTTCCCGGAAAAGATGATCGGCATGGTCGCAGCCGGCTTTTCAAGCCATATCGATGCCGGCGACGAAGCCGCCACAAGCCCGATCTACGCCGCCATCCTTTTCAGCCGCCAGCGCATCAGCGCCATAGAAAGATCCATCCATACGCTGCCCAGGCATCTTTTCTGGCTGGAGCACCGGGATTTCGGCGTGCTCATGGGCACCGGCCCGGTGCCGCAGGTGGACGAGGCGGGGATGCGGTACACGCGCAATGGCCTGATCCTCAAGACCGAGGATGCCTCCGGCCGGTGGACCGGCTACTACCAGGTGGACTACGCCACCTTTTTCCAGGGCCGGCTGTTCGCCCCTTCTGCCGGCCTGGTGCTGGCCCTGCTGCTGAGCCTGCTGGCCGGTATTGCCTATACCCGCTGGTTCAACCGCAAGGTGATTGCGCCTGCCCAGGAAGCGCAGCGGGTCATCGTCGAGAGCAATCAATTCAACAGGACGCTGATCGAAACCGCCCCCGTGGCTGTCTGCCTTGTGGCCTACGGCAGCGGGAAAATCATCTTCAGCAACTCGCTGGTGCAGGAGTGGCTGCACTCGGCCGATGGCTACCTGCGCCCCGGTTCGCCGGAAAACAGGGCAGCGCTGGATGAAATTGTCCACGCCAGGGCCGCAGGAACCATGGAGCAGCTGGTCACCGCGCAGGGCCGAACGCTTTACGTGGCCTACGCGCCCACCCGCTACCTGGGCCAGGATGTGACGCTGTGCGTGTTTGCCGACGTCAGTGCGCGCGCAGAAATCGAGAGCAATCTGGAGCGGGCAAGAATCGCGGCGGACGAGGCCAACGAGGCAAAGTCCACCTTTCTGGCGACCATGAGCCACGAGATCCGCACGCCGCTGTATGGCGCGCTGGGCACGCTGGAGCTGCTGGGCCTGACCGAGCTCACGCAGCTGCAGCGCAAGTATGTGGACCGTATCGAAGCCTCCTCGTCCATCTTGCTGCAGATCATCAGCGACATCCTGGACACCAGCAAGATCGAGGCGGGCCAGCTGCAACTGGAAAAGGCCCCGTTCAATCCCCGGGAGCTGGTGCAAAACTGCACCAGCTCCTATGCCGCCATGGCGCAGCAAAACGGCCTGCTGCTGTTTTCCTGCGTGGACGCGCAGGTGCCCGAGTCGGTGCTGGGCGATGCGGTGCGCATCCGCCAGATCCTGGGCAATCTCATCAGCAATGCCATCAAGTTCACGGAGGCCGGCCATGTGATCGTCCGCCTGCGCAGCGTGCCGGGCACGGCCTCCCAGGTCCGGCTGGTGTTCGAGGTCTGCGACACGGGCGTGGGCATAGAAAAATCCCTGCATGGCGAGCTTTTCACGCCCTTTTATCTCGTCAAGAACAGCAGCCGCACGGCGCGTGGGGCGGGCCTGGGCCTGTCCATCTGCTGGAGCCTGGCCCGGATGATGTCCAGCTCCATCGAGGTCTGGAGCGAGCCCGGCCTGGGCAGCCGGTTCTGGTTCGAGCTGGGGCTGGAGACCGTCGCGCAGGAGGAGGAGGAGGCGCCCGAGCTCAAGGGTGCCCGGATCGCGGTGCGCACTCCCCACCCCGAGCTGACGGACAACATCTGTGCCTGGCTGCAGCGCTGGGGCGGCCAGGCCCGCGCGGCGGGCGCCGCCCCGGTGGCCGCAGACAAGGATGAACTGCTGCTGGACGTCCTGTTGCCGGCGGACAGCCCCGCGCCCGGATGGACCGGGCCGCACCTGAACCTTTCCTCGCCGGACAACCGGGGCATCGATGGGCACAACGTCCTGAGCATCGGCTTGGGCATTGCGCAAGTGCTCGGCGGCGCACAGCGCTCGGCCGGCTCCGGCTCCGATCTGCCCCTGTTCGACCTGCGCGTGCTGGTCGCCGAGGACAATCCCGTCAACCAGGTGACGCTGCGCGGCCAGCTCGAGAGCCTGGGCTGCGAAGTCACGGTCGCCGACGATGGGGAGGAGGCGCTGGCGCTGTGGGACATCAGCCCGCACGATCTGGTGCTGACGGACGTGAACATGCCCTACCTCAACGGCTACGAACTGGCGGAGCGGCTGCGTGCGGAGGGCGTTGCCTGCCCCATCGTCGGCGTGACCGCCAATGCCATGCTGGACGAGGAAAACCGCTGCCTGAATGCCGGCATGAATGCCTGGCTGGTCAAGCCCATCCCGTTGCGCACGCTGGTCCGCACCCTGGAGAAATTCGCGCCGAAAAAGCGGCTCCGTCCGGCGCCTGCCCAGGCCGATACCCCGGTGGGGGACACCCCGCAGCCTGCGGCCCTGTCGGAGCCCAACGTGCTGCAGACGCACAGGCAGGTCTTCGTGCAGTGCATGAACGACGACATCGCAATGCTGGCCCGTGGCCTGGATGAGCGCCGGCCCGACCTGGCCGCGCAGGCGCTGCATCGCATGCGCGGCGCCTTGCTGCTGGCCAGGATGCAGGAGCTTGCCGCGCGCACCCAGTCGCTGGAGGACCAGCTCCCGAACGGTACCCGGGAGCCCGGCCTGCAGGCAGCGCTGTCAGTCCTGCTGGACGACCTCTTGGCCGACCTTCGCGCCATGATGGCGCAATTGCCCCAGCCCTAACCCTTTGCTTGCGATCCCATGAAACTGAAACTGCGCATTGCTGTCGTGGACGACCACGCCGTGGTCCTGCTTGGCGTCAAGGACTTCCTGGAGCAGGACCCCAATCTCCAGGTCGTGGCCACGTTCAGCACGCCATCGTCCTTGATGCAATACGCCAGATCGAACCCGCTGGACGTGGTTCTGACCGACTACTCCATGCCGGGCGACGATGTCTATGGCGATGGCCTGCGCTACGTGGACTATCTGATACGCCACTTCCCGGACATCAAGGTGCTGGTGCTGACGACCGTCTCCAATCCCATGATCATCTCGGCCCTGTATGACGCCGGCGTCGCCGGTGTTCTGCTCAAGGAAGAGCCGCTCACCCAGATCATGGCGGCGCTGCAGTGTGTCCGCCTCAATGCCCGCTACTATTCGCCCTCATTCCAGGCCGACACGCCCAGGCAGGAGCGGTCCGTTTTCCTGGCCGAGCGCGCCAACAGCCTCTCGCCGCGCGAGTTCGAAGTCCTCAGGCATTTCGCCAATGGGGAGTCCATCACCGAAATCGCCGCACGGCTGCGGCGCAGCGTCAAGACCGTCAGCCTCCAGAAGAACTCCGCCATGCGCAAGCTGAACGTGGACAGCAACCAGGACCTGGCGGCCTTCTGCGCCGAGCACCATCTCTTCGACTGACCGGCCTGCGGGCTGCACAAGCCGGTCACCCTTTTAGCCCCTGGCCTTGCGCCTGGCTGCCGTCCTCGGCGTCCCCCTCGCCCAGGCGATAGTACGGTTCGGACGGCATCAGGCGAAACCCCAGAAGTGCCCCGCGCCGGCTTGTCTTCATCGCCAGGGGCGCCTGGCAATGCACGCAGCCATAGTTCACGAAATTGGCATCCTGCTCCAGCGAGTAAAAGCGGAACCTCAGTCCGGGGTGCGGCTTGGACAGGGATGTATTGCTCAGCAATTCGTAGCATGGGTCGCACAGTTTCTGGGTTGTTTTCGGCTGCATTTCTGGAAATAAAACGGATCGATATACCGCTGTCCAGTCTTGCCAGAACCTGCGCAATCCAGGTTAAGACGATTCTTATCGTCGGCTGTCATATCCGTTGCAATGAATGCCGCCGCCGGCGGCAATCCGGCAGTTTCCGCTGCTGTTGCAACACTTGGTTACTTCCTTGACCCATCTCAAATCCCCCAGGCGGCGGCGCCGATACGCTTCGGCCCATGAATCGCCACGGCTTGACTTGGGTCAGCCTGGCCTGGCACGCAGGCATTCCATGCCGATACCGCGTGCGCACACAACAGCGGCGCCCTACGCCGCACAGGAGATGCATCAATGCACATCGGCCAACGTTTCTGGCGCCGCCAAGGGCTGGGCACCAAACTGTCCATCACCAATTTCGTCTGGGTCGCCTCCATCCTGGGCCTGCTGGTCCTGGGCATTGCCTGGGATGTCAGCAAGTCCCTGCAGTCCAGGATGAACAGCGACATGCAGCAGGGCATACGGACGCTGTACAACTTCATCGAGTCCAACGACAAGGAGCTGCGCCAGCGCACCCAGTTCCTGGCCGACAGCCTGGCGCACAGCCTGCAGGGCACGCTCAGCCTGGACACCGGCGGCAGCGAGCCGGTGCTGAGCCTGGACGGCCAGCCGTTCAACGGCAACGATGCGCAGCTGCAGGCTTTCACGCGCAGCACCGGCGCCGTGGCCACCGTGTTCGCGGCCCAGGGGCAGGGCGACTTCGTGCGCATTGCCACCACCCTGAAGAACGACAAGGATGACAAGGGCGGGGCCGTGCTGGGCAGCCGCCTGGACCGCGCCCATCCCGCCTACGCCGCCATCCAGGCCGGCCAAAGCTACATGGGCCTGGCCCACCTGTTCGGCCGCCAGTACATGACGCACTACCGCCCGCTCAAGGACGCGGCGGGCGCCACCGTGGGCATTGCCTTCGTGGGCCAGGACTTCTCGCAACTGCTGGAGCACTTCAAGGACTCCATCCGCGCGCTCAAGGTCGGCCAGACCGGCTACTACTTCGTGCTCAACGCCGAAGACGGGCCCCAGCGCGGCCAGCTGGTGGTGCATCCCGCCATGGAGGGCAAGAACATCAGCGAGTCCAGGGACGGCGACGGCCGCTTCTTCATCCGCGACATGCTGGACCGCAAGCAGGGCAGCATCGCCTATCCCTGGACCAACCCGGGCGAGGAGCAGCCCCGCGACAAGCTGGTCGTCTTCAGCCACTACGCGCCCTGGAACTGGGTCATCGCCACCAGCGCCTACGTGGACGAATTCGTCTCCGAGACCCGCAGCCTGATCCTGCAGTTCGCCCTCATGGGCCTGGGCGCCGTGCTGCTGCTGTCGGCCGCGTGGTTCTGGCTCATCCGCCGCATGATCGTGCGCCCGCTCAAGCAGGCCAGCCACATGGCCTACGCCATTGCCGATGGCGACCTCACCTTGCGCGTGCACAGCGACCGCCATGACGAAATCGGCCACCTGCTGGAAGCCATGAACACCACCAGCACGGGCCTGACCCGCGTGGTCGGCAGCGTGAACGAACAGGCCCACAGCGTGGCCCTGGCCAGCGCGGAAATCGCCCAGGGCAACCAGGACCTGGCCGCCCGCACCGAAAGCGAAGCCAGTGCGCTGGAGCAGACGGCCGCCGCCATGGAAGAGCTGGGCTCCACCGTGGCCCACAACGCGGACCACGCGCAATCGGCCGACCGCATCACGCGCGAGGCCCAGCGCGTCGTCACCGAAGGCGGGCAGGCCGTGCGCAAGGTCGTGCAGACCATGCAGGGCATAGACGCCAGCAGCAAGAAGATTGCCGACATCATCGGCGTCATCGACGGCATTGCCTTCCAGACCAATATCCTCGCCCTCAACGCTGCCGTGGAAGCTGCCCGGGCGGGCGAGCATGGCCGCGGCTTTGCCGTGGTGGCCGAGGAAGTGCGCGCCCTGGCAGGCCGCAGCGCCGAGGCCGCCAAGGAAATCAAGCAGCTCATCAGCCACAGCGTCGCCGAAATCCACACCGGCAACCAGGAGGCCGCGTTTGCCGGGGAAACCATGGAACAGGCCATGGAGGAAATCCGCAAGGTCACCCAGCTCATCTCGGACATCAGCCACGCCAGCGCCGAGCAAAACAGCGGCGTCGCCCAGGTGGCCGAGGCCATCACCCACATCGACCAGACCACGCAGAAGAACGCCGCCCTGGTCGAGGAAATGGCCGGCGCCGCCGCAGGCCTGCGCCACCAGTCCGATCAACTGGTGCGCGTGGTCTCGGTCTTCCGGTTGCAGGGCGGCAGCAATGCCCAGGCACAGGCGGCGCCCCGTGCACCGTCGCTGGCGCCCGGCGCGGCCAAGGCATCTGTGCCCCAAGCCGCCCCGCCTGCCGTTGCCAAGCCTGCCACCCCGGCCGCGTCGGCTGTCTCGGCAAAACCGGCTGCCGCCAAGCCCATCGCCATGGCCTCCACGGCCGATGACGACTGGGACAGTTTCTAGGCGCCGCGCCCGCCTCAGTCGTGCCGCGCCATCAGGTCACGGCGGCGGCGCTCGTAGTAGTGCCGCTGGCACTCGGCCGCCTCCTGCCAGGCCTGCCTGTCGATGGCATCCTGCACATGATCCGGCAACGGCTGGGGCGGCGCAGCCGTTGCCAGCATGGCCTCCATGCCCTCCAGCGGCGCAAAGCCCAGGCAGGGCAGCTCGAACGGCAGCACGGGCTCCTGCGCATTGGCCAGAATGGACCCCAGCGCCCAACGCGCCATGCGGTCAAAGAACCCGTCAGGGTGCCCATGGTTCCAGTAGCGCGCCATCTCGGGCCCCGCAAACCGCATGGCGTCATAGGCATGCCTGGGGTTGTGGCGGGCCAGCTCCACCACCTCGCTGAACCAGATCTCTCCAATCCCGTAGTGCTCATGCCCGCTGTTCACGCGTGGCGGCACAAACCACTGAATGCGCTCCCCCTTCGCATTGCGCCGCGTGAAAGACAGGTCATCGCAGGTGCGGATGCGGCGCAAGACCTTGGGCGCAGGCCCCGGGATCAGACTCTGGGGCGGGTGCTTGGCATCGCGCCTGGGCTTGGTCTTGTACTTGGGTTTGCTGTCTTTGGCCGGGGCATCCTTGGCGCCCAGCACCTCGCGCTGCACCCAGCGCCGGAAGCGCTTGGCTTCAGGTGAGGGGCTGGCCTGGATCAGTGCATGCAAGCCGTCCGCGTTGACGGCCGCCACGGCTTCGCGCCTGGGCTTGCGGCCGGGTTCGCTGGCAAGGCGGACGGTGCAGCGCTGGTCCTCAGCGAGCTTGCCGGTGGCCAGCTTGTGGCGGGAGATTCCCAGGGCGGTGCACACATCCTTGGCCAGGAACCAGGTCACGCCGTTCTTGGAGAACGCGCGGATCGGGATGACGTCGAAGTGGAAGGTTTGGGGGGTGATGTCGTCTACAGGAATACCACGGACGGACGGGGTCTGCGTAGCCATGACTGGCCTCCTATGATTCGTTGGACTACCAACTTCGCCTCCTGTTGAGAGAGGCGGCCGGGTGCTTCAACACGGTCATAGGGCCGCCCGCAGATTTCCCCCGAAGGGTCTTGTATAGCTGCGCGCCACCCGGCCATAAGCAAGCCTTGCCCCGGAGCTCGGGGCAAGACGAAACGTATGGACGAAAAAAAGCCACTGGACTTACGGGAGTGACTTCCGCCTATGAGGTGTGTTGAGCACCGGGAGGGATCGTAGCAGGTGTGGGCATGCGAGAGCTGCCCAAAGCTGTTACGTAGGCGTGCTGGATGGAGGGTGCAGGGACGTGTTGAATGAGGGGCTTTGCAGTGAATTGCGAGGGCAACGTTTAGTTGTTCAAGGCCTGTGCGTCAGCAGTAGGCCATCGCAGGCGGTTGAACGACGGCTTCAGGCTGTGAGCGGTCTGTCGCCGGACGGCAGACTTGATGGGACAGCGCCACAAACCGGAGGTACCCATCAGCGGTCGTTCGTGTCGGCCTGCAATCGACCCGTTGGAGTCGTTCGAGCCGGCCTGACTAACGCCTGCTCTGCAGCGGTTGCTGTCGATTAACATCGCCTGGAATGCTCTCTGTAAGAATCATCTAGCAACAGTTCGGCGAGAGGCTGTGTGCATGAACGACGGCTAAATGAGATTCAGCAGATATACAACAAGCAAAGCACTGAAAAAAACGCTTTCCTCAAAGACAGAAGCCCATATGCCATATGACGAAGGACTGCCGCAGACCGGCGAATCGCAAGATATTGGACAAGACGCACACGACTGTCTGCGTGCAAATCGGCCTAAAGCTTGGCAGCTCACGGAGCTTTCCGGTGACAGTGACTTCGGATTCGATTTTCAAGTTCAAATCAGCGTGAAGCATCAGGTCGTCCATCCATTTCGCATTCAGCTAAAAGGCACACGCTCGCCACAGCGCAGCGTGGACGGGAGTTTCCTCTCCATCAATCTTTCCACCACAACGCTCCGCTATTTCGACAATACAGACGAGCCAGTGCTTCTGGTTCTGTGCGATCTGAGCGTCGATCCCGAGGATCCTCGCGAATGCAAACTCCACTACGTCTGGATTCGCGAGGAACTTAATCGTATCGAGATCGCTTCCATTCCTTTGGACCAGAAGGAGGCTGCGATTCGCGTGCCCACGGAAAATGTCTTGGATCGCACGACGGATCTGGTTGACGAGGTCCGAATGAGACATCGTTTATCGCGAGTCGGGCATGCGCTGGAAACTAGTGTCGCAGGGATGGATCCATCGCTGCTTTCGGAGGATCGAGTCATCATGGTGGAGTCGATCACGAGAAACATTGGCACCCGGAGCATCGTCTTTGCCCAAGCCCTCGCTGAGCCTGCCACCGAGGTTTGGATCAACCCTCCGCGAGGTAGCTTGACTTGGTTGCTCACAGAAGCGAAATCCGCAGTCGCTGTGGGTCATGTTGAAAAATGCGCGGACCTGCTCCATCGGGCTTCAGAGCATTTGGAGCCTTCGTCGGCGATAGAGAAAGCCGAGTACTGGTACCTGACCGGCCGGCTCTGCGGTGTTCGAGGCGACGAAGTTGGTGCTTCGCGCGCGTTCAAGAGTGCCGCTGAGGCGCAGCCGCAGGCCAAGCACTGGGCGGCCTGGGCCGAGACCGAGTTACGCAGGCGGTTCAGAGCCGACCAAGACCAAGACTATTCAGACATACTCGACGCGCTGCCTCTGGACGCGGATCCAGCAGTGCTCGGCATCAAGGTCCGCCTCCTCGCCGCCAGCCGCAAGCGCGAAGAAGCCATGGCGCTACTTGACACGTTCGGAGGGGCTCATAGCCTAGCGGCGCGGGCGGTGGTCGAGACCATTTTCTCGAATCCCGAGCTGGCGCTACAAGCTTGCATCGACGGTATTGCTTTAGAAGAGAAGCGGGATTCGACCAGACTGTTGTTTCTGATCTTGCGAGCGAGAGCGCGGTTCAACCTCGCACTGAGGAGTGCGCGTAGGGGGGGGGCGAGCGCTTGGGACTCGGAGGATGAGGTCCTTCCGTCTTCGGGCCCTATCGGGGTTGATGCGGAGGCACTGCGAGAAGCGTGGACCGACATCGAAGAGGCCGTCTCTGCCTTGGAGGAGATCAGATGGGTGTCAAACGCCGAACTCGTGATCGACATCTGGATAGCGACGGCAAGCATGCTTGGAAAACAGGAGCAGATTCTCGCCCGGGTGTTGGCCGCAGCGCGTCAGAGGTCACAACAAGCTGAGCTGCAATTTGCAGCAGAGACGCTCGCGGCTCAGTGCGGGGACTTCCAGGCTGCCTTGGAGGCAAACGGCCGGCTGCCCGACAGCGAAATGAAAGTCCTTCGCCGCGTTTCTTTTCTGCACCAGTTCGGCAAGCACCGTGACTGCGTGGAGCTAATGGTGGCAAACATCGACACAGTCGGTCGCTCACATCAGCTGTTTGCTCCAACGTTGGTGCTGGCTACCCTGTCGGCCGACGCTATGGCCAGGGATCCCCTTGTCAAAGCTTGGCACGACATATTGCGCCTTGGTAACGCAGAGTACCAAGCATATGCCGCGAACCTAGACTACTTGCTCGCCCGTCGCAGGAACCAGTTGCAACGCGGCGAGGCTCTGACTGATCTTGCCCGCATTGACGAGCGGCTTGGACATCCTAAACCGACTACGTTGCTTCTATTCCAAGAGCTGGACCTAGGTTCTGAATCCCAGGCTAATCAATTTCTGTCAGTGGCAACGCGCGTGCGCTCGACGAGCCGCCTGTCCCCAAGAATCGCTGTGAAGATTGGAGCTGCCTTGGCCACCGTGGGGCGGTGGAGCGATTTACTCGCCTTGTGCGAGGAAGCCTGCCGAGAGTTTGAGGTCACAGGGCGGATTAGAGCGTTCCAAGCGTTAGCGCTCGACCAGGTGGGCCGGTCCAACGAGGCGAGGGCCATTCTGGAGAGAATGCTCGAAGGTGGTATTGAAGATGAATTCGCATTAAACACCTATGTGAATATTATGGTTCGCTGGGGATTTACTGAGAAGGCAAAAGCAGCAGTTGAGTTGATATTGGAGCAGGCTCACTCGACGGGACAACGCATCGAGTGTGTGCGTATGCTATATATCCTAGAGCAAAATGCGAACCCCACTAGCCCTCAGCTCGTCGACCTTGCGTTTCGCATGGGCTCGCTAACCTCCAGCGAGGACGAGCGTGAGGAGGGCGTGTTTCTGACCATGGTCATCGCTGCCACAAGCTTCGATTCGGCGGTGCTGAGCGATGCTCGGAGGGGTGAGTTCCAGACGCGCGCGAACGCCTTTTTCGAACGGTTCCCCCAATCGAGAATTCTTCGCCAAGTGCAGCTCCCGACCGAGGCCGGGGCCGAGGAGATGCTGCGCGCAATGAAGTCGGCAATTGGAATTTCGGAAGAGCGCGAGCAAAAACGTGCACTGCTCGAAGCTCAACTCCAAAGCGGAGAATTATCCTTGCCTTTCGCGTGGCGTCCGCGCTTCGCGCTTGCAAATGTGCAGGATGTCGCGCATCTTTGGGAACTGGCCAAGCGGTCAACAGCAGATGAAAGGATGTTCCACCTGAGCATGATCCACGGGCAGTGGGAGCAGCGGCGTGCTGAGGTCTTCCGTTCAAGAACGCCTCTGTTTGATCTACTCACTCTCTTCGTGCTAGAGGACCTCGAACTACTCGACAAGATCTTCGAATTCTTCCCCAAGATCGCGGTCTCACAAGCGATCTTAGGCGAGCTGATGAACATGTCGCATCCGTTCTCTGGAAGCATCTTTCGCAAGCGATGCATCGATTTGCAAGATCGGCTCCGCCCGCACCTTGCACAGATTCTTCAACCCCGTGAGGCTTCCTCAGAGGATGAACTGCACGTGCCCGGCTCATCGCGCGAACTGAAGAGCCTTGCGCGTACTGGCGACTACATCCTCTACTCCGACGATGCAATGCTGAGAATTTGGATCTTGGAGGACGAGTTTGCCACTGACGGAATGTGCACGTTGGACTTGCTTTGTGGATTGGAGGAAGCGGGCCTGCTGACTATGGAAGAGGTAGCAATCAAGCTAGCTCGACTCTGCGACTGGCGAGTAGGTATGCAGATCCAGTTAAAGCATCAGCTTGCGCTCATTCCGGAAGCGGTGTATGTTGCGCCTCGCGTTTTGGAGGCCTCCAAGTTGCTTCGCGGCATTGAATCATTCATGTCGCTGGCCCGAGGGATGTGGGGGCCGCCCAGGGACTTCACAGGAGTACTCAATCACGTTGGAGCCGTTGTCCGACTGTTGGTTCAGGATCCCAACGTGCCAGAAGTCGCCATTGGTGCCTTTGTCGTGGTCTGGATCGATCACGTAATTGCGCGGCCCGATATGTCACTACCCGTGCTTCAACTGGCGGCGCTCATCGTTGTGGATGTTGTGGTGGCTGAGAAGCTACCAATACAGGCGGCCAGCCGGCTTTGGAAAATCTACTTCGGCGTAGTCGAGACGGTGCACGGCGCGCTGGACCAGAATACTTATTTCACTGCGCTCGCCAGTGTCGCGCAAAATGCGGGGGCTTTGGATAAAAGGATTGCCGAGGAGGGAATCACTACCCATTCAACAATCGGCAAGCGGCTAATGATGGGTCTTGAATTGAATTCCGATGAGTGGGTGGCTTTCGCCGCAGCTTACATCCACGGGCGCAAATGAAGTATCCGTCTCGCAGGGGGAAATGGCTGTTTTATCAGGTCTCGGTTCAATCGTCGAACCGATAGCATTCTTAGAAGCTTGAGCTTTGGCTGGAGACGTCGGTCGTCGATGACCGCTGATGGGAGAGCATGCGACCCTTTCGATACGGAGGCGGCTTTTGGGCTGCTGCCGGTCGGACACTCTCATAGTAGCCGGCTCCGCAGCGGATGCCGCAGTCGATGCCGGCTCTCATAGTTCTCGGCCTCGTTCGACCCGTAGGTGGCGCAGAAGGACGAGCTGACAGTGGGAAGGGCGGCGCCGGCCACAGCGCGAAGCCCACGGTGTCAACGCCAAGGAACTCCGAGTCCCCGCGCCTTCAGAACTTGAGGCCTCCTCATCCGTCAGTCGTCCGCGTCTTCCTTGGCATCATCAGAGCCCTCTCTCAGAAACTCGTACATATGGTCGAATAGTTCGTCGCTCGATTCTTCGTACCGAACCTGGAGGTCGTAGTAGAGTGCGCGGATGGCAGAGAAATCTTCGAGCCTGACGCGTCGCGAGTAGGGCTCTGCGTAGGTCTCGAGGTCCGAGTCTGAAGAACGGTCGAGACAGGTCGCGATTGAGCCATCGCCAAATCGCTCCTCGAGCGCCAGCATGCGAGCGTCGTTCTCGAAAAAATCCTCTGGCAATACGTCAGACGAATTTTCAAGAGCCCAGCAGATGCACCCAAGAACGAAGTACAGCTGCTTCGGCTGGTAGCTGGCAGCGTTGGCTCGCGCTTGCTTGCGCACGTAGTCTTCTTCGCTCAGATGGCGGTCGACCACAGCAGCGATGGTGGTCTCCGGCATGCGCAGAAATGCGAGAATTTCCCTTGGCCCTATCACTCGAACTTGCTTCAGCTTGGTGAACTCGTTCGTGATACCCGCGATGCGTTTGGCGTGTTTTGTGGCGTCCCCACACAACAGGATGTAGTAACGCTCGAGGCCGCTCTGGTAGGAAGTGGTTGTATCGACAAACCCGGCCTTCAGTTTCTGAGCAAGCAGGTTGTCACGGTCCTCAAGCTCGGCGTGTGACTTGATTTGGAGAACGAAAAACTTCTCCGGCTCATCCTCTTTCTCCGTCCCTTTCAGAAGCACATCCACGCCGTTGTCACGTGGACCCTGCGTCATATACGAGATGTGCTGATATTTGTCGAACGCGCTCAGCAGCACGTCAATCTTGTCCAGCACCGTCCGGCAAATGTCGTCATGAGACAGCGCAGCAAACTCCGCAGTCTCGGACGACTTGACTTTGTGATACCGGAGCAGTTCTTCGAGGAGGGACGCGGGCTTCATGACGCCTATCGTAACCGCTGGCTATACGAGGTATAACATCGGAGGCCGGCGAGAGCTGCAACCCAATCAGGCGACACAAACGGCTCAGATCAGCCTGTAGTCGTCTTCCGGAGGGCGAAAGCTGGCGTCCGCTCTTGCCCAATCGCGGCCTCCCGTGCACGACCTTCCATCGGCCGCAACCGCAGCAAAGCCGACACCTGACGGCTAAGGCCGAACGACTGCAGCGGGTAGCGGGTTCAACCGGCCAACCCAACACATTCGTCAAACCTCAACCGGCTTGAGTCGCTTTACAGCGCCCGCACCGGAATGCAGATGTCGCAGCAGAACTCGCCGGTGTCGGCATCCATTGCGGTGGCCGCAGAAAACATCTCAAAGCAAGGCCGGTCGTCGCATTGCATTCCGCTGGACGGCATCCATTCGCGCGTCAGCCACATCCAGGCGTTGGCCAAGCCCTCGGGTTTTCCTTTGAACCTTGCCACGGCGTAGCGGCCGCCCGGCAGGGATTGGGTGTCCACCTGGCCGCTGGCGACGAAATGCGCGGGGACTTCCACGCAGGCGTCATAGCGGCATTTGTTGGCGGGTGTGAGAGAGGGGTCGTCATAGCCTATGCCGTAGCACGTTTGATCGCTGAGGCCATTGGAGTGCATCCACGGCGCAATGGTGCCTCGCCAGAATTGGCCTATGGCTGGCCCATAGGGGCCGATCAAGCGCTGATAGGCGACATGTGCTTTGGGTAGATCAATGATGCGTACGTCCATGGCGATTTCTTCCTTCAGGTGACAAGAGCCCTGAGGTTCGCCGAACGCGCGCGGGTCTTCCTGATGGAGATTGCCGACGACCTGATCAGGATTGCTCTGCTGGCTGCCTGGCGGCTGCCCGATGGCGGCCGCCTGGGTTTTCAGCCGCTCAAGCGTGGTGGAGCGCCAGGCCGATGGCGTGCAGCCAAACTTGAGTTTGAAGGCGCGCGCAAATGCTTCGCCCGATTGGAAGCCGGTGGCCAGCGCGGTTTCAAGCACGGTTTCCTTGCTGCCGCAGGACAGCCGGAACGCCGCTTTCTCGAGCCGTCGGCGCTGCGCATAGCTGCCCAGCGTTTCTCCCATCCACGCCGCGAAAATTCTGTGAAAGTGGAAGCGCGAGAAATTGGCGATGTCGGCCAGATGTGCGCCATCCAGAGGCTGATCCAGGTGGGCATCGATGTAGTTGAGCACGCGATTGATCCGTCGCGCGTACTCGGCGCGGGATGCCTGCTCGGAAGGCTTGTTCGTCATGGTCGTTGTTCTGGAAATCACCGTGCATGCGGCGATGGGGCCTGCCTGTCAGCAGGGGGCGGATGGAGACAACCAGCCGGCGCAGCTCTCGTCAGGCCGGCGCCTTGCCTTTCACCCACAACCCAAACTCCTTCATCACTTCCACCACGGGCTTGAGCCGCTCCCCATCGGGCGTCAGCTCGTACTCCACCTTGATCGGCGCCGTGGGGTAGACCGTGCGCTTGACCAGGCCCGCTTCCTCCAGCGCGCGAAGGTCCAGGGTGAGGGAGCGTTGGGAGATGCCGGGCATGTCGCGGCGCAGGTCGTTGAAGCGCCGGGGGCCGTCGATGAGGTAGGAGGCGATGAGCAGCCTCCAACGGCCGCCCAGCAGGCGCATGGCTTCTTCCACGGAGCAGCCGGAGATGTTGGATTTCATAGCACATTCATCATAGGCAGGCGGCAGGTATATTTTTTTAACCTATGGGCAGTTTTATTGCCTTCTTCCAGATTTATCCCTGGTGCATGACATTGGCCAGGGGCTGTGCCTGAACGCACAGGCCCCTTGTTCCATCACCAGAGAAATTCCATGAAGCTGTATTACCTGCCGGGCGCCTGTTCGCTGGCGCCGCACATTGTCCTGAACGAGCTGGGGCTTGATTTCCAACTGGTCCGGGTGGACCACAAGACCCACCAGACGGAAGACGGCAGGGACTTCCGTGCGCTCAGCCCGTTCGGCTATGTCCCCCTGCTGGAATTGAACGACGGCAGCCTGCTGCGGGAAGGGCCTGCCGTCCTGCAGTACCTGGCGGACCTGGGGCCTGCGTCGCTTCTGGCGCCGGCCCATGGCAGCCTGGAGCGCTATCGCCTGCTGGAGTGGCTGGCCTTTCTGAATTCGGAGATCCACAAGGGCTTCATCCCGCTGCTGTATGCGGTGGCGGCGGGAAAGTACGGCGTGGAGACGGCCAAGCCCAAGCTGGAGCAGCGGTATGCCTGGGTGGACGCGCAACTGGCCGGCAAGCGCTACCTGATGGGCGATGGCTTCACCGTGGCCGATGCCTATCTGTTCGCGCTCACGCAGTGGGGGCAGGCGCCGTGGCTGGAGTCGGTCTACAAGACGAGCATCCGCTTTGATGGCCTGGAGCATCTTGCAGGCTGGTATGCGCGGATGCGGGAGCGGCCTGCCGTGCGCCAGGCGCTGCAGGCGGAAGGTTTGCGATAGGGCCGGTGGCCGCCACGCATGCGGCCACCACGCACTTTGCTGCGTCATGGCAAGCAGCCTGCGCCTTGCGACCTTGAGGATGCCCAACGCCAATCGTCGGACGTGACCGGACGTGGACGTGACGGATCACGCCAAGGTTTCAAGGCTCACGGCCACGATGACGGGGGCAGGATCGGTGTTCACGAGGCGCAAGGCCTGGTTTGGCTGTCCGTCTCCGCGTGCGCGCTGAACCGTCACACCCATGGCCTGCACGGTGTCAGCCTCATCCAGCGTCTGGCGCAGCGAGGCGGGGATCGGCGCTGCGGCAGTGAAGTCGAAGCGGGGTTTCAACGCGACGTAGAAAGTTGACACACGGCACGCCATCAGGCCGCCAGGCCCGAAGAATACGCCTGCATCCGGCACCAGGCCGCGACCCAGCGCCACCATCGAGGCGTCGTACCAGCTGCCGGGGTAGATCGGCACTTGGTCCCAGCATTCAGAGGTGATCGTGACCGTCTCCAGCGAAGCTGCGGGTAGCGCAAGGACGCGGCCGGAAGCGTCCAGGGCCTGCAAAGACGCCGGAGCCTGCGGCCCTGCGCCGGATGTGTCGTTGAGATTCAAGCGCAAGGTGCCGGGGTTTGCGATCGTGCCGACAGCCACTGCTGCACTCCACTCCGACGAACTCTTGGGCAGTGTCCAGATCGGTTTCCACTGGAGGTAGCCGGTCTCGTACACCTTGGTCCATCCCACCGGAGTGGGCGAGTATGCAGGTTCGCCCGCAGGCGTTGCCATCTTCTGCATGGCGCCTGCAAGCATCGACTGATAGGGAAATTTGCAGGCTTCGAGTACCTGCAGAAAGGTCTTGTATCCCTGCGAAAAGCTGCGCCCCGACGCTTGGTACAGCGCGCCATTGGCAGCGGACTGGGGCACCGTATCTGCAAAGAGAAACTGCGCGTCGGCCATGGTGCCGGTCACTGGATCCGGCCAGTTCCACGCGGTCACCGGCATCAGCATCTGCCCCCGCACCAGCGGCGCCGAAATGGATGCCGAGCGCTTGAACACCATGCCGGTTTTCGGCCCGCTCGATACGCTTGGGGCCCTTGGGGGCGGAGGCACCAGATCAGCCAGGCCGCCGAGGAACTGATGGATCACGTTCATGAACGCTGTCTCCGGTTGACGGGGGTGGGCGGGGTGGGCGGGGTGGGCAGGACCGGCCGCGGCGTCCCGCCCACCCGCTGGTCTTCAGGTCAGTGGATGCCCGGGAAGTCGACGATCACGCCGATGATTTGCGGGTTCACCGAGGTGCTGCTTCCCTTGAAGGTATTGGCCTGTGCGGTGCTCTTGGTGTACTCGGACTGGTGACCGCCCGTGCCACCGAAGGTGAAGGGTCCGATGCGCACACCCGCGCTGGCCTCGAAGGCCTGCTTGTTCTGCTGATAGGTGTTGGCGCTCATCGTGATCTCGAACGAAGGCTTGTAGACGACCAGCAGCTCGGACACCCGTGCCGCGACGATGCCGTTCGGGCCGAACAGGGAGCTCGATCCCGGGCCGCCGTTGGCCACCCACGGGGCGACGATGGTGTAGCCCTGGCCGCCCGGCCCCTGCTGGGCCTTGGCCAGTTCGCTCATGAAGCCGCCCGGGTACCAGTCGCCCGGATTCACCTTCACGCGCGTGGAGGACTCGCAGCTGATCTTCACTGCCGAGCTCGAGTCCTGGTTGAACAGGTCGGACTTGCTCCAGCCGCCCGATGCGTTGACGCTCCAGAAGAAGTTGCCAACGCTGGTCGAGCCCTTGGCAAACGAGGACTTGAAGTCGCTGCTCGATTGCGAAGATTTCATCGCGATCGAGAACGCGCCTGCGCTGCCGTTGCTGAGCGATGCGCGCCAGTCCGCGCCGTTCGTGTCGATGTGGAAGTCCGGCTGCCAGCGCAGGATGCCCGCGCCATCCGGCACCTTGGTCCAGCCTGCCGGTGCGTTGTTTGAGGCAGGGTCGCCCGACGGAATCTGCATCATGTCGATGGCGCGCTGCAGATCGCTGGGCATGCTGGCCCGCTCCAGCTCCATCTTCATCTTGATCGCCTGGTTGTAGGCGTTGGTGGCCGCCTGGATGGCGGCAACGTAGGCAGCAGCCTCCGGCGCGTTGTTGAGCCAGGTGTTGATGTCAGGGTAGCGGGCTGCGAATATCAAGCCGCCGTTCTGCTTTGAACTCAGGTAGAACTGGTTCATGTCGCTGTTGGCCTTGGCCATCGCATTGCTTTTCTGGACGCACAGGTTGGCCAGCTCCGCCTGATTGGCCTGCTGCTCGGGGCTGACCTTGAATGTCACGTGACCAAAGATCTGGCGGACGGCGTCGAAGAGCGTCGCATCGAGGCTGCCGTACTGGCCGATCGCGGACCACTGCGGCATGCCGCTGACGACCTGATAGGCCGCCGCGTCCCATTGCCCGGTTGGAGCCGTGCCCCAGCTGAAGTCCTTGGGGGTGCCAAGCAACTGGAAATTCGGGGTGCCGAGATTATCGACAAGGGCGTTGTACAACTGGCTGAACATGGCTTGATCTGACATGGCGTGCAATTCCTGAAATTGAATGGATAGGGAGCGGCATGAGGTTTGAAGTCATGAACGCTTTTCTTTGCCAATGAGAATGATTACCCGGTATTGGGACTAAGGCATGGGGTGCTTGGGAGAAATCGCAGGGGGTGACCGCGAAGAATGATTCATGGCGGGATACTCCTTTGAGTTGCGTGCAAGGATCCGACACGTGGGTGCCGGGAAGATGCCTCGACGGATGCGGACCGTAGAGACGAAGAAACAAAAAGGCGAAGAGACTAAAAGGCGAAGAGATATGAGCCTCTGCAGTTGTTCAAGGCTCGCGCCGATATTCCATGTCAACCGCGCAAACCTCAAATGCAATGGTGCCTGCTGAAGCCGCCATAAGGAGATTGCTCACCCTCCGGTTGATCCAAAGTCGCGAAAGTCAATGTCCGAGATTCGTTGTGCTCATCATGCCCAATTGCACCAGGAGGGTGGAATACTTCCAATGTCGTATTCGGTGAGCATGGACAGGCGATGCACGCTGACCTGGATATCAGATGCTGCCGCCATTGCGAGTTGCCGTTGGCGCGAATGTCTGCAACTGGGCGGTGCTTGTCAGGCCCAGTTTGCGCAGAATGTTTTCGCGATGCTTGCGCACGGTCAAGTCGCTGAGGTAAAGCGAACGTGCGATCTCCTTGCTGGTCTGGCCCGCCAGCACGTGCACCATCACCTCCTGCTCGCGGGGAGACAGAGGGAGCGGTGAGCGGGCAGCGCTCAACCAGCCGTGCCGCCTGGCGTGCGTGACGAGTTCTACGGCATTGCGCAGGCCCAGCCGCGTGCACATATTGCTGCGGTGCTTGCGTACCGTGTGTTCGCTGATGCCCAGCGTGTGCGCAATGTCCCTGCAGCCGAGGCCCTTGGCCATCGCTTCGAGTACATCGATTTCGCGCGCGGTGAGCGCAGACGCGATGACTTCATCTGCTATTGGATGCGCAGCATCGAGATGGCATTCGCTATTTGCCAAAACTATTTCCGATCTATCCATGGTATGTCTCCCATTTTTTATGTGCCGATGCCATAGGGCCATTCCACGCCGAAGCCTCGGCGAGACTGCTTTGCACAGTGCCGTTTGAAAGATTGAATAACTCGCTAAACCGCCTGTTTACCGCCTGAGTAAACTGACGTCATGCCATTCGTGTGAAAATTGTGCGGTAAAGGATCAGCCGGAAAAAGCCTGAACATTGGACGATTGAAAATCGCGTGCATTCAGCCTGCGGCAGCCTTTTGTATCCAAGGCGGGAGATTAATAACCCATTATCAAGATGGTGTGGTGCGTTGAGGGAGTATCAAAGTCGTTTGAGAATCTGTTATCGCCATTTCACCGTTGGAATGGACATCTTAGTGGAAATCTCTGGCGAAATCATTACATCTGGCTACAAAAGTTCGACACCAAGGTTTTTGCAGCAGATTGTGGGAAAGCCAATGGTCTTCTGTGGGTCGCGCTTGCGTGATCAGGATTTTCTGGCATTGCCCAGCCGAGTCCAGGATGCGGGCTGTTGCGCAGGTCTTGAGACATGCGGGTAAGCAATTGCTGCCATGGCGCATCGAGAAGCGGCTGGGTACCTGCGACGTGCTTCAAGGGAAGCACCTCTTTTGCCAAAAGCGTTCCCGGGTCATGACGAAGGGCGTGAGCACCGCGACCGTCGCCAGTTCCAACGGCCTGGACATACGCCAGTTCAGGGGGCAGGGCGGGTGCCATCGTCAGGCCCGCCCTCCAGCACGCGCAGCAGCAGGGACAGCCGCTGATCCAGCGCGGCCAGTTCGGCGGCAGGCATGGGCGCCAGCATGGCGCGCTCGTTGTCCAGGTGCGCTTCCACCGCGCGGTCTATCAGCTCCAGCCCCTGGCCGGTGAGCTGCACCAGCATGCTGCGCGCGTCCTGCGGGTTGGGCAGGCGCTGTACCAGGCCGCGCGTCTCCAGGCTTTTCATGCGATGGGTCATGGTGCCCGAGGTGACCATGAGCGTGGAGAACAGGGCCGTGGGCGTGAGGCAGAAGGGCGCGCCCGAGCGGCGCAGCGTGGCCAGCACGTCGAACTCCCACATGGTCATGCCGAAGCGTGCAAAGCATTCCTCCAGCCGTTGCTCCAGCAGGGCAGCGCAGCGCTTGATGCGGCCTATGGGGCCCATGGGGCTGGGGTCCAGGTCCGGGCGTTCGCGGCGCCATTGGGCCAGGATGGTGTCGACATGGTCGGGCAGGCGTTGGGAGGAGGGTTGGGAGGGGGGTTGGGTCATTTGTCTTGATTTTAAGATAAATCGTGCATAATGGGTTTGTCTTGAATTGAAGATAAATCCATGTCCTCCTCCTCATCGTCCTGTGCCTCCACGGCTCCTGCTGCAGCCAGCGCTGCCATGTCATGGCGCGACATCCTGCTGACCGCGCTGGCGCCCGCCATCTGGGGCTCCACCTACATCGTCACTTCCGAACTGCTGCCGCCGGACCGGCCGTTCACGGCCGCGCTGATCCGCGTGCTGCCGGCCGGGTTGCTGCTGGTGCTGTTCACGCGGCGGCTGCCAGCGGGTTCGGGCTGGTGGCGGCTGGCGGTGCTGGGCGCGCTGAACATCGGCGTGTTCCAGGCGCTGTTGTTCGTGGCGGCCTACCGGCTGCCGGGCGGGCTGGCGGCCGTGCTGGGCGCCGTGCAGCCGCTGCTGGTGATGGCCCTGGCCTGGGGGGTGGATGGGCGCTCCCCCGCGCGGCTGACGCTGTGGGCCGCCGTAGCGGGCATTGGGGGCATGGCAGTGCTGCTGCTGTCGCCGCAGACGGTGTTCGAGCCCGTGGGCATGGCGGCGGCGCTGGCCGGCGCGGTGTGCATGGCGGCCGGCACGTGGCTGACGCGGCGCTGGCGCGTGGACTTGCCGGTGCTGGCGCTGACGGGCTGGCAACTGCTGTTTGGCGGGCTGATGCTGCTGCCGCTGGCCTGGTGGGTGGATGCGCCGCTGCCTGCGCTGTCTCTCACCCAGCTGGGCGCCTATGCCTACCTGTGCCTGGCCGGCGCGCTGCTGGCCTATGTGCTGTGGTTTCGCGGCATCGGGCGCCTGCCTTCGGTGGCCGTGTCGTCATTGGGCTTGTTGAGCCCGCTCACGGCCGTGGTCCTGGGCTGGGCGCTGCTGTCGCAGTCCATGACGGGCATGTCCTTCCTGGGCCTGCTGGTGGTGCTGGCCAGCGTGCTGGTGGTGCAGTGGTCGGCTTCGCGCGGCGCCTGAGTTTCTGGCATCGAGGTTCCTCTTTTTTCCCACCGAGCGTTTCACATGACTTCTTCCGAACTTTCCTCCATGCCCATCGCGCAGGCCATCGCTTCGCGCATTTCCGCAGACCGTTTCGAGCCCGGCCGCCCGCTGGCCGACGAAACCCTGGCCGCACTGGTGGCCCAAGCATCACTGTCCCCATCGGCCTACAACCTGCAGAACTGGCGCTTCATTGCCGTGCGCACACCCGAGGCCAAGGCGCGCCTGAAAGCCGCCGCCTATGGGCAGCAGAAGGTGGAGGATGCGTCGGCCGTGTTCATCGTCTGCGGCACGCTGGCCGCGCATGCGCGGCTGGCGGAGTTCTTGCAGCCCAGCGTGGACGGCGGGCTGATGAGCCAGCGCACGGCCGATGGCTGGGTAGCCCAGGCCCAGGCCGCGCACGCGGACAACCTGCAACTGCAGCGCGACGAGGCCGTACGCTCGGCCTCGCTGGCGGCCATGACGCTGATGCTGTCCGCCCAGGGCCTGGGGCTGGCGAGCTGCCCCATGGTGGGATTCGATGCGGAACTGCTGGCAGCGGGCTTTGGCCTGCAGGCCCACGAACTGCCCGTGATGCTGGTGGCCGTGGGCCACGCGGCCGGCACGCTGCGCCCGCAGAAGACGCGCAGGCCGCTGGCCGACATCCTGGCCTATGCCTGAGCGTGGGATGGGTTGGCGGGGCGCGGGCTCAGCTGGCAGGCTGCAGCTGCATGCCCAGGCGCGAGAACAGGATCTGCCGACCGTCGCCCTGCAGGCGCTGTATCACCATGCCACCATCGCGGTGCAGGTAGATGCGCAGGGCGCTGCCGTTGCCGGGATCGTGGTCCAGGTAGCAGGGGTCCTTGTCCAGGTCCTTCCAGCCATGGGGTTCGACCAGCCGGCGGCCGGCGATGCGGCGCAGCTCGGACTCGGGCGCCGCGAAATAGGTGTGGGTCTGCAGCCACAGCGTGCGCAGCTGTTCGAAGGCCTGGTCGCGAGAAGAACAGGCGGGCGCAGCCTCCAGCAGGGACAGCAGCATGTCCAGAAGCTGATCGAATGAATACTGCATGCCGCGCCCCTTTCAGCGATCGACGGTGCGCACCGCGCATCCTCGATCAGCGTAACCGGATATGGCGCGAATGTGAACAAAGCATGACCGTGGTGGTTTGTCGCTATTGCCAGTCCGTACCGACAGTGATTGGCGCGGCTGTTGCATGTGGGGCATGTGAGGCATGTGGGGCAAGGGCCTGGATGGCCGGACAATGGCCGGCAGATCCGGCGTGATGCCTGTCTTTTGCGCCTGCCCCGCTGTTGCCGCCATCTTCCTGTTTCCCTTCACTTGTGCTGCCCATGGAACGCTTCACCATCTCCATCGACGACGACCTGGCCCGTGATTTCGACGGCTGGATCGCCGCGCGCGGCTACGACAACCGCTCCGAAGCCATACGCGACGTGCTGCGTGCCCACCTGGCCCAGGTGCGCGAGCGCGAGGACGCCGACGGCCTGTGCGTGGCCAACCTGTCCTATGTCTACAACCACCACGAGCGCGATCTGTCCGAGCGCCTGGCCAGCCTGCAGCACGACCACCATGAGCTGCACATGGCCACCACGCACGTGCACCTGGACCACGAGCAATGCATTGAAACCGTCATGCTGCGCGGCCCGGCCAGCGCCGTGCGGCGCTTTGCCGACACCATCACGGCCGAGCGCGGCGTGCACCACGGCCAGCTCAACGTGGTGATGGTTCGCAGGGCAGAGCCTGGCGGGCACGATCACGCGCACCACCATCCGCATTCGCACGACGATTGAGCCAGCCCGGGGCCGGGCGCCTTGCGCAGCCCCTGTCATGCAGGTCGGTATGAAGTTTGCTTTTTTCTTCATACAACTCCTGGAAACGCATGACACATCCCCTGAATTCCCCTTCCCGGCGCCTTGCCGTGCACCAGATTGCAGCAGCTGGCCTGCTGGGCCTGGGTTGCATTCCCCATGTCGGTGCACAGCAGGCGGGCGACGCCACGGCCAGCCTGCAGCCTGTCGAGGTCAAGGGCCAGACCGCGCGCGGCGCCTCGGCCGCCTACACCACCAGCGTGATCGAGGCCGAGGACATCGCCAACGCCCATGTCAGCCATCCGCAGGAGTTGCTGCGCCAGGTGCCGGGCATGAATGTGCAGAACTACCAGCTGTCCGGCGTGGGTGACGCCATCGTCATGCGCGGCTTCGGCGGTGGCGGGCACGGCGGCGACGTGGGCGTGGTGCTGGACGGCATTCCACTGAACGAGGCCATGTCGCATGCCGACGGCTATGTGGACCTGGGCGTCATCGTGCCGCTGGAGATGGAGCGCATCAGCATCTACAAGGGGCCGGTGTCGGCGCTGTACGGCAACTTCAACCGCGCAGGGCTGATGGCGATAGAGACGCGCAAGCAGGGCGACTACACCCCCTACCGCGAGGCCGACGTGAGCCTGGCCTCGCACGGCACGCTGGACGCTCAGGCGGCGCTGGGGCTGAAGCCGGGCGATGGCGAGTTCCTGAACCTGGCGGCCCAGCACTACCGCACGGACGGTTTCCGCGCGCAGTCGCAAATGCAGCGCAGCACGGCATCCCTGCGCTGGAGCAAGCGGCTCTCGTCGCAGCTGGAAGTGGCGCTGTCGGCGCGGCTGCACCACGGCGAGGGCGACTCGCCTTCGTACCTGACGGCGGGGCAGTTCGCACGCGATCCGCGTGGCATCGATCCGCGCGCCATGAACGATGGCACGCGCAAGAACTTCGCCACGCTGCGCGCCGATGTGCAGTACGCGCTCTCGCCACGGCTGACCTGGCTGGGCTATGCCTACACCACGCAGCAAAGCTTCACGCGCTGGTTCAGCCGGCCCATCGACGCACTGCAGTGGCGCCAGCGCGAGGAAAGCTATGACCGCGCCGTCTACGGCGCAGGCACCAGCCTCAATGGCCGCCATGCCACGGCGCTGACCCCGATCAACTGGGTGGCGGGTCTGGAGGCCGTGCGCGAATCCACCGACTACCAGTTCTACGACGGCCTGCAGTGGCGCGAGCGCACCGGCGCTGCCCTGGATGACCGCAATTCCAGGCTCAACACCCTCTCGGCCTTTGCCGAGGTGGATGCGCCCGTTCACCGCCTGCTGCAGCTGTCCGCCGGCCTGCGCTGGGATCGCTTCACGGGCGGCTGCCGTCCCAACGGCCCTGAGGCGGGCAGCGACCCCTGCGGCCCGCTGGCGCGCACCTCGCATGCCAGTCCCAAGCTGGGCCTGCGCTCGCAGGTGGCGCCGGGTGTGCTGCTGCGCGCCAGCTGGTCCGAAGGATTTGCGCTGGCCAGCGATTTCGCCAAGTACGCGCTGGGCGCCGCGCAGCTCGATCCCAACATCTTCCGCCAGACTGAAGTGGGCGCGCAGATCAAGCCCATGCCGGGCCTGGTGCTGGATGTGGCCGCCTATAGGCTGCAGTCCTCGGGCGAGATCCGCAGCGTGGCGCCCGGCGTCTATGAGAACTTCGGCGCAACGCGCCGCACGGGCGTGGAGGCCAGCGCGCTGTGGGCCGTGCGCAAGAACCTGGACCTGCAAGTGGCCTGGGGCAGCGCCCATTCCCGCGTGACCGAGAACGGCAACCCGGCCCTGGTCGGCAACCAGGTGGCCGGCGTGCCCCGGCAGACCGCCACCGTGGGCCTGGCCTGGCGCCCGCTGGCGCAGTGGGACGGCTCGCTCACCTGGCGCCGCGTGGGCCGCTATGCCGTCACCGCCGACAACAGCGTCTTCTACGGCGGCTACGCCACCTGGGACCTGGGCCTGAGCTGGCGCCTGCCTTCGGCGCGCAGCCGCATCTATGCCGTGGTCTCCAACCTGGGGGACAAGGCCTATGCCACGTCGGCCTCGGTCATCCGCGGCGTGCCGCTGTTCGCGCCCGGCGCGCCGCGCACGCTCAAGGTCGGCGTGCAGACACAGTTTTGAGGAGGAAAAAAATGAAATCCAACCCCTGTTTCGCATCCGTTGCAACCGCCGCATTCGTGGTCCTGCTGGCCTGCGCGCCGCTGGCCCAGGCCCACAACGTCTGGCTGGAGCCCGATGCCGACGGCGCCTACACCGTGCAATTCGGCGGCCATGAGGGCCAGCTGGAGAACTTTGCGGCCGGCAAGCTCAAGAGCGTTGAGGCCTATGACGCGCGCGGCCGCCGCATCGACGTGGCCGTGCAGCCCGTGCCCGGCGGCGCCCGCGCCACGCCGGCGCGCAAGGCCGCGCTGTTGGCCGCGCATTTCGACAACGGATTTTTCAGCCGCGTGGGCGAGGGGCCGATGCTTGAAAAGCCCATGACCGAGAACCCCGGCGCCACCAGCGGCGTGCATGCTCTCAAGTTCCACAAGACCATCCTCGAATGGGGCCCGGTCACCCGCGAGAAGCTGGGCCAGACCCTGGAGATCATCGCCAAGACCCGCCGCTCGCCCCACGCGGGCGAGCCCCAGCAATTCCAGGTGCTGCTGGACGGCCAGCCCCGGGCCGGCGTGCGCGTGTCGCTGGGAGAAAGCGGTCCGCCACTGGCAACCGATGCCGACGGCTTGGTGACCGTGCTGCCGCGTGCCGGGCTCAACCAGCTGCTGGCCATCGTGCGGCTGCCTGTCTCCGGCGATGCGCGCACCACCAGCCTCAGCTACGAATACCTGCTGGGGTTCTCGGCGCATTGAAGTGGGGGCGCCGCCCGGCCGCGCTCAGTACGCTCAGGCGGACACGGGGGTGGAGCTGCCCCCCAGGTGCCGGGCCGGCCGGTGCGTGTAGCGGTCCAGGGCCAGGCCGTCGGTGCTGATTTCCGGACTGCGGCCGGTGATCAGGTCGGCGATCAGCCGGCCCGAGCCGCAGGCCATGGTCCAGCCCAGCGTGCCGTGGCCGGTGTTCAGGAACAGGTTGGCATAGCGCGTGGCGCCGATGATGGGCGTGCCGTCCGGCGTCATGGGCCGCAGCCCGGTCCAGAAGCTGGCGCGCGCCACATCGCCGCCCGGGAACAGGTCGTTGACCACCAGCTCCAGCGTGGCGCGGCGGCGCGGGTCCAGGCGCAGGTCGAACCCGCCCAGCTCGGCCATGCCGCCCACGCGGATGCGGTCGTCAAAGCGGGTGACGGCAATCTTGTAGGTCTCGTCCAGCACGGTGGACTGCGGCGCCAGCGCCGGGTTGCCCAGCGGCACGGTGAGCGAATAGCCCTTGACGGGGTAGACGGGCAGGTCCAGCCCCAGCGGCTCCAGCGCCTGGCGCGAGTAGCTGCCGAAGGCCATCACGTAGCGGTCGGCGGTCAGCAGTTCGCCATTGACGCGCACGCCGGCAATGCGGCCGCCTTCGACCACCAGGCCATCCACGTTCTGGTTGAAGCGCAACTCCACGCCCAGGCCGGTGGCGATGCGGGCCAGCTCGTTGGTGAAGCGGTGGCAGTCGCCGGTCTCGTCCTTGGGCAGGCGCAGGCCGCCGGTCAGCCGGTCGCGCGCCTGGGCCAGGGCGGGTTCCACCTGGGCCAGCTGGTCGCGGTCCAGCAGCTCGAAGGGCACGGCGCATTCGCGCAGCACGGCCACGTCGCGCTCCACGGCGTCCAGCTGGGCCTGGGTGCGGAACAGTTGCAAGGTGCCGCCGGTGCGCTGCTCGTAGGCGATGCCGGTGTCGGCGCGCAACTGCTGCAGGCAGCTGCGGCTGTACTCGGCCACGCGCATCATGCGTTCCTTGTTGACGGCGTAGCGCTGGGCAGAGCAGTTGCGCAGCATCTGCGCCATCCAGCGCAGCTGGAACAGGCTGCCGTCCAGGCGCACGGCCAGCGGCGCGTGTTCCTGCAGCATCCACTTCAGGGCCTTGAGCGGAATGCCGGGCGCCGCCCAGGGCGTGGAGTAGCCGGGCGAGACCTGGCCTGCGTTGGCAAAGCTGGTTTCGGACGCGGGCGCATCCTGCCGGTCCAGCACCGTGACCTCGGCACCGGCCCGCGCCAGGTAGTACGCACTGGTCACGCCGATGACACCGCCGCCAAGAACAAGGACTTTCATACGATTCACCGCCAGGTCAACAAGATGAAATCAAAGTCTATTGACGATGAGGCAGTGGAAACCACTGAAATATTGCTACTCTCCAGTGATTGATAAGCCCCGGGAATCGCCGCCATGGCCGCCAAAAGTGAAAACCGCGTGCTCGACCGCACCGACCGCAAGATCCTCGACATCCTGCAGCGGGACGGTCGCATCTCCATGACCGAGCTGGCCGAGCAGGTCAGCCTCTCGGCCACGCCCTGTTCGGAGCGCGTGCGCCGCCTGGAGCGTGATGGCGTGATCACCGGCTACCACGCCCATCTGTCGCCCGAGGCGCTGGGCAAGACGCTGCTGGTGTTCGTGGAGATCAAGCTGTCGTCCAAGTCGGGCGAGGTCTTCGACAAGGTGCGCCAGGAACTGCTGCACGTGCCCGACGTGCTGGAGTGCTTCCTGGTCTCGGGCAGCTTCGACTACCTGGTCAAGGCCCGCCTGGGCGGCATGCGCGAGTACCGCCGCCTGCTGGGCGACATCCTCAAGAAACTGCCCGTGCCGGCCGAGTCGCACAGCTATGTGGTGATGGAGGAGGTCAAGGAGACGCTGGCGCTGCCTTTGGATCGGTGAGGGAGCCGTCCTCGGTGTTCCAGGGTCGGATCTACCCCCATTCCTTATTGTTATTTACTGTTTGAAACTTTTGTCACAATATATTTGATTCAAATGGGGTATTGTGCGATCCAATCAAAATTGATATTGGACGGCAGATCGGTTGTTATGAAGTTCCGCATTCATCGGCGCTCTCCGTTGAAAAGTAGGCAGGACGGCAACTTGGAGTTCCATTCCAATGGCGGTATTGCAAATATTTGTCATTGAAGGGTGAATTTTTGGGATTGGTGATTTTTAAAGCTCAATACCAGTGATACCTTGATAGCGCAAATCTATCTATCACTGGGAGTTCTATGAAAAATCACGCCCTCATGGCTGCCTTGATGGCCGGTGCAGCAATCTCGGCCTGCCCACCCGCCAGCGCGCAAGTGACGCGTTACTTCGGGGAGATGAGAACCTCCTACTCGGATTTCCAGGATCGCACGGCTTGTCCCCTGGGGCCTCACGGCTCATGCCAGGATTTTCCGAGGACCGCCCGCCTGGCCGGCTGGTTTGAAACGGCCGCACCCTTGCAACCCGACCTGGACGAGAGCGAAATAAGGGCGCTGGTCACTTCCTATAGTTTCTCGGACGGATTGACCACCTACAGCAGTGCCGACCCGGATGTGCGCGCATTCATATTCAGGGTTTCCACGGACAGTGGGTCCAATATCGTGAGAAACAGAATCCACCTTCAACGCTGGCTGACGGGAAACAATCCGCACCGCTCCATCAATGGCGTTGGCCCGGGTGGATCTCCCAATGATGTGGATATGCTGAGCCGGTTTGAAATGGCCACGGAACAGGTGGCGGCCGTGAACAACGCGATGTGCGCTTCCCTGTTCTCGGAAACATCCCAGCAGGTCAGCCATTCGGGTGAGAGCGACACCTGTCTGGGGACCTATGAGATGCCCGACAACGGCGTGTCCGTTGCGTGGACCGGGGCGCCCGTGCAAAACCAGAACGTCATGTCCTGGCACAGGGAGGCCGTGCATCCTGCCCTGTCGTTGACCCACAGCATCTCGCCCGCAGGCCAGGTGCAGGCGGGGCAGGAGGTGCGCTACACCATCACCGTCAGGAATACGGGGACCGTGGCCGCCACCCAGGCGCAGATTGCCGACAGCCTGCCTGCCGGCCTGGAGCGCGCCACCTGGACCTGTACGCCCGGCGCCAGCACGCCATGTCCCGTGGCGTCAGGCTCCGGATCGCTGGCGGTCACGGTGCCCGTGTTCGCGGCAGGAGACTCGCTGGTTTTCACCGTGATGGCCAGCGTGTCCAACCCGGCGCCCGCAACCATTACCAATGTGGCCACGGTGGATGCCGGGGACCCGTCGGTGCAGTGCATGCAGGCAGGGCAGGTCGTGGGAACGGTGCCGTGCATGGCTTCCGCGTCCATCAATACGGTGGCGGCTTTCCCCGGCGGTGGCCAGGTGACTCCCGTGCCGACGCTGCAGCACACAGCCCTTGTGGTCCTGAGCCTGCTGGCCGCAGCCATTGGATGGAGGGGGCTGGGGCGGCGCCAGCGGGTCGGCGCGGGCCGCTGACGCGGCCACAGGGGCGCTGGTGCAGCTAGGTCGCGCTGGCGTCCTGCGCGGCGGCGCCCATTTTCTGGCGCGTGTCCTCGTCGAGCAGGCTGCGCACCTGGGCGAACAGAGGATCGGCGCCCGTGTACTTCCTGCCGTAGCCCAGGTTGAAGCCGTAGTCGAAATCCTGCGGATTGATCCCCTGGTTGTGCTGCAGGATGGTCTCCAGCTTGTCCAGGGCCTTGACGGCGCGGGCCTCGGGCGTGGCGGCGTCTTCGTACTCCTGCCACAGGGCCATGATGGCGTCGCGGTGCCCGGGCTGCAGCGAGCGGGTCAGGTGCAGCAGGTCGGCCTTTTCCTGCGCGCTCTTGTCGGGGTGCTGGTTCTTTTCCACGGCGGGGATGTCGCCGTGGATGGCCTCGCCCAGGTCGTGGATCACGCACAGCTTGAGCAGCTTGAGCATGTCCAGCTGTGCGAACTGGTCCTCGAAGGCGATGGCCATCAGGCACAGGCGCCAGCTGTGCTCGGCCGTGCTTTCGGTGCGGCCGGTGGAGGTGTGGGCGCTGCGCAGCACGCTCTTGAGCTTTTCCGCCTCGCGCAGGAAGTCCAGGCGGCCCTTGATGTTGTTGATATCCATGGCGGATATTCTCGTCGGCTTTCACCAGGGCCGCGGGCGTCCGGGCTCAGTCGATCAGCCGCCCCTGCGCATCCCAGAACGGGTGCGGTCCGTCAAACTGGCCGCTGGCCACGGCATGGCTGACCAGCCGGCCGCCGGGCGGCTGGGCGTGCAGCATGAAGCCGGGCGGCTCCAGCGTCCAGGCCGATGCGGCGTCGGGCGCCAGGTCCAGGCAGACCTGGTGGGCGGGCGCAGGCGAGGTCATGGCCACCGTGCCGCCAAAGGCGACCTGGATGGTGCGGTGCAGGTGGCCGCAGATGACGCGCTGCACGTTGGGGTGGCGGCGCACCAGGTCTTCCAGCGCCTGTGCACCCTGCAGGAGGCCGATCTTGTCCATGTGGCCTATCAGGGTCTCGAAGGGCGGGTGGTGCATGGCGATGACCACGGGGCGGCCTTCGCTGGCGGCCAGTTGCAGCTCCAGCCATTGCAGGCGCTCCTCACACAGCGCGCCCTCGCTGTGGCCGGGCACCAAGGTGTCCAGCGCGATCAGCCGTAGCGCGCCAATGTCCACGGCGTACTGGATGAAGCCTTCGCTGCGCAGCCAGGTGTGCTCGGGAAAGGCGGTGCGCAGCGCGTCGCGGTCATCGTGGTTGCCGGGCAGCAGGTAGACGGGCAGGGTGCCCAGCGGTGCCAGCAGGCTGCGCAGGTGGGCGTATTCGGCAGGCCGGCCGAAGTCGGTCAGGTCGCCGGTGATCACCAGGGCGTGCGGCTGCTGGGGCAGGGCCAGCACGCTTTGCACCGTGCGCTCCAGGTATTGGGCGGTATCGATGCGGCGGTAGGTCAGGCGGCCGGGTTCGCGGATGTGCAGGTCGGTGAGCTGGGCCAGGAAGGTGGTCATGGAGGGGCGCAGGGTTTCAGGCGTGGGCATGGTTGGGCATCCATTGGTGGGGGGCGATGCGCAAGGCCACGCGGTCGCCCGATTGCGCGGCGTGGTCGCGGGACACGTCGGCCATCAGCGGCGTGTGGCCCGCCAGCTCCAGCGTGAGCTGCAGGCGGTCGCCCAGGAAGACGCGGCGCGCCACCGATGCGGGCACGGCACCCGGCGTGCCGGCGGCGCAGACCTCGATGTCTTCAGGGCGCAGCAGCAGCCGGGCCGCGCCCGTGCATTCGGCCGGGCAGGCCAGCTCCATGCCGGCCAGCGCCAGCCGGTTGCTGCGCGCATCGTCTTCGCTGCGTTCGACCTGGTTCACGCGCCCCAGGAAGGTGGCGACAAAGGGATGGGCCGGTCGGCGGTACAGGCTCTCACCGTCGCCCACCTGCAGGATGCGGCCTGCCTGCATGACGGCCATGCGGTCGGCAATGGCCATGGCCTCCTGCTGGTCGTGCGTGACGTGGACGGCGGTGATGCGCAGCTGGCGCAGCAGCTGGGCCAGCTCGTCGCGCAGGGTTTCCTTGAGTTTGGCGTCCAGCGCGGTCAGCGGCTCGTCCAGCAGCAGCACGCGCGGGCGCGATGCCACGGCGCGGGCCAGGGCCACGCGCTGGCGCTGGCCGCCGGACAGTTCGGCCGGGCGCTTGTGCTCCAGGCCGTTCAGGCGCACCAGATCCACCAGTTCGCCCACCACGCGGCGCTGCTCCTGCTCGGACGCGCCGCGTATGCGCAGGCCGTAGCCAATGTTGGCCTGCACGCTCATCTGCGGGAACAGCGCGTAGTGCTGGAACACCATGCCCACCTGGCGCTTTTCTATGGGCACGCGGGTGACGTCGGCGTCGCCGAAGGCGATGCGGCTGCCCGCATCCGGCGTCTCCAGCCCCGCGATGATGCGCAGCAGCGTGGTCTTGCCGCAGCCCGAGGGGCCGAGCAGGGCCAGCACCTCGCCGGGCTCCACGCGCAGGTCGGTGGCTTGCAGGCCGCGCGTTCCGTCGGCATAGGTCTTGGCGCACTGCCGGATGTCGATGGCGACGCTGTTACTTTCCATAATGCTTCTCGATGAAATGCCCCAGCGCCTGCAGCAGCCACATCACGGGCAGGATGACGATGAGGAAGATGAGGGTATAGGCCGAGCCCACCTCGATGCGCATGGACGCATAGCTGTCGGCCAGGCCCACGGGCAGGGTGCGCGTCAGCGGCGTGTGCAGCATCCAGGTCAGGTTGAACTCGCCCATGGACAGGGTGAACACCATCAGGCAGGCAGCCACGATGGCGGGCAGCACGGCAGGCACCAGCACGCCCAGGAAGCGCTGCGCGAACGATGCGCCCAGGCTGCGCGCAGCCTCCTCCAGCGCCACCAGCTCCTGGCGGCGCAGTGCCGAGCCCACCATGCGCACCATGAAGGGCAGGGTGAACACCACATGGCCCACCAGGATGAAGGCAAAGCTCTGGCGGAAGGCGGCCACGCTGCCATAGGCCAGCAGCAGGGCCAGGGCGCTGGCCAGGCCCGGAATGGCCACGGGCAGGGTCAGCAGCTCCTCGAAATGCCGGGCCCAGGGCGAGCGGCTGCGCGCCAGCGCATAGGCGCAGGGCACGCCCAGCACCAAGGTCATGGCCACGCAGGCGCAGGCCAGCAGCAGCGACATCAGCACGGTATTGCCGTAGCCGGCCCAGACCTCGGCCAGCCAGCGCGTGGTCAATCCGCTGGACAGGCCCTGGCCGTAGTTCTGCACCAGCCCGGCCAGCACCGACAGCAGCATGGGCGCCAGCATGAACAGGGTGACGGTGGCGGTCACCAGCCACATCAGCGGTGGCATTTTTTGTGTGGTCCGCATGGTCAGACTCCTGTGGCGGCGGGACCCGCCCAGCGCCGCGACAGCCACAGCACCAGCCAGGTGATCAGCCCCAGGCTGATCGACAGGCTGGCGGCCAGGGCGAAGTTGGCGTAGTTGGTGAACTCGTTGTAGATGGTGATGGGCAGCACCTCGAACTTGCTCGACAGGGTGAAGGCCGTGCCGAAGGCGCCGACCGACGTGGCGAACACGATGGCGCCGCAGGCCAGCGTGGTGGGCAGCAGCTGCGGCCACCACACATCGCGCGCCACGCGCCAGCCGTTGCCGCCCAGCGAGCGCGCGGCCTCCTCCAGGTGCGGGTCCAGCGCCTCGGCCGCTGCCGTGTAGGAGGCAATGGCGCGTGGCAGCGAGAAGTACAGGTAGCCCAGGAACAGGCCCAGCAGCCCGTAGGCGAAGGTGATCCGCTCGCCGCCCAGGGCCACCGACAGGTCGGCCAGCGCGCCCTGGCGCCCGCCCAGCAGGATGATGAAAAAGCCGATGATCACGCCCGGAAACGACAGCGGCAGCGTCAGCAGCGACAGCAGCAGGCCGCGCCCCGTGAAGCGGTGGCGCGCCAGCGCAATGCCCATCACCGCGCCGATCAGCAGCGTGGCCACGGTCACGGCCAGCGACAGGGCCAGCGTCTGCAGCAGGCTTTGCAGGTACAGCGCGTCGGTCAGGGTGGCGAAATAGGTGCGCCAGCCTTCACGCGCCGGCAGCGCCAGCAGCAGGCCGGCCGGCAGCAGCCAGAACGCCGCGAAGAAGGCCACGGCCGGCGCGCTGCAGGCCAGCAGCAGCGCGCGGGTGCGCCAGTCGCCTGGCGCTTGGGAGGAAATGCCCACGATGCAGTCCGCCTGGCTCAACGCACTTCACGCAGGTAGCGCGTGGAGAAGCCCTTTTGCACATCGGCCATCTTCTGGTAGTCCACCGAGGTGGCGCGTGCGTACTCGCTGGCGGGCAGGAAATGGCCGGCCACCTCCTTGGGCAGGGCCACGTCACGCACGGGGCGCAGGTAGGCGTTGGCCCAGATGGACTGGCCCTTGTCGGACAGCACATAGTCCAGCACCTTCTTGCCGTTGTCCGTGTGCGGCGCCTTGTTCACCAGGCTCATCACATAGGGCATGACCACGGTGCCTTCCTTGGGGATCACGAAGTCCACGTCGGCCTTGTCCTTGTAGCGGGCGCGGTAGGCGTTGAAGTCGTAGTCCAGCAAGATGCCGATCTCGCCCGACAGCAGGCGCGCATACGAGGTCTGCTTGGGCACGATGGGCTCGTTCTTCTGCAGCTTCTTGAAGTAGTCGATGGCGGGCTGGAAGTTGTCCAGCGTGCCGCCCATGGCCTGGTTCACGGCCACGGCGCCCACATAGCCCACGAAGGCCGAGGCCGGGTCCAGGTAGCCGACCAAGCCCTTGTATTCGGGCTTGAGCAGGTCTGCCCAGGACTGCGGCACGGGCTTGCCGCCCAGCGCCGCCTTGTTGACCATGAAGCCCAGCGTGCCCGAATGGATGGTCACCCACTCGCCCTTGGGGTCCTTGAGGCCGGCGGGAACCTGGTCCCAGTGGGCGGGCTTGTAGGCGGCGACCACGCCGTCTTTCTGCGCCTGGATGGCGAAGGTCACGCCCAGGTAGGTCACATCGGCCACGGGGCTGGCCTTCTCGGCCACCAGCTGGGCCAACGACTGGCCGGAGTTCTTGTTGTCGGGCGGCACGGTGATGCCGGTATCAGCCTTGATGGCCTTGATCTGCGTGCCCCAGTCGGCCCATTCGGGCGGGCAGTTGTAGCAGATGGCGCTCTGGGCCAGCGCCGTTCCGCAGACGGCAGTGGTGGCGGCCAGCAGGGCAAGGCGCTTGAAGGAGAGCTTGAAGGGGAGGGCAGTCAGTTTCATGGTGCGTACTCGAAGAGGTGGGGGAGCGTGGGGAAGGGAAGGGCGCGGCCTTGGCTTGCGCGGGCCGCTGTTGTTGGTTTCAGAGCCGGCAGGACTCGCCGCTGCGCCAGCCATGCGGCAGGCACAGGCTGTCCTGCGCGGCCAGGGTTTTCTTGCCCGCCAGCGCATCGCACAGCAGGCGCACGCAGGCCGAGCCGATGTCGTGGTTGGGCTGGGAAATCGAGGCCAGCGAAGGCGTGAGATCGCCGGCCATGGCAATCCCGTCAAAGCCGACCACGCTCAGGTCCGCAGGCACGGAGAACCCGGCCAGCGATGCCGCGCGGATGGTGCGTATCGCCAGCAGATCGTTGCTGCAGACAATGGCCGTGGGCGGCGCCTGCTCGCTCAGGTGCTGCTGCAGCATCTGCACGGCGGTGGCGGCAAAGGGCACCTCCCAGACCGGCAGCGGCGACAGGCCTGCGGCCTGCATGCCCAGCGCATAGCCACGGCAGCGCTGCTGGGCGCGGTCGGACGCCTGCAACTGGCCCGTGACCATGCCGATGCGGCTGTGGCCTGCCGCAGCCAGGCGCAGCACCAGTTCCCTGACGGCGCCCGTGTTGTCCACGCCCACGCAGGCATGCTCATGGGTGTGGTGATAGGCCAGCACATAGGGCTTGCCGGCCTGGCGCACACGCGCCAGCGCCGCCGAATCGCCAGGGTTGGAGACCACCAGCACCAGCGCATCCACCCCGCTGGCCAGCAGCCGCGTGGTGGCCGCGTCTTCACCGGCGTGGTCGTATTCGGTGGTGCAAGGCGAAATCGCATAGCCGCGCAGCGCCGCCTGTGAGGCAATGCCCTGCAGGCACTCGGCAAACACCGGATTGGTGAGCGTGGGCAGCACCACGCCCAGCACCTTGCTGCTGCGCGTGCGCAGCGTGCGGGCGCTGGCATTGGCCACATAGCCCACTTCCTGCGCCACACGCAGCACCGTGCTGCGCGTTTGCGCATTGACCACCTCCGGCGAATTGAAAACCCGCGAAACAGTGGCGACGGACAGTCCCGCGCGGCGTGCAACCTCGGTGATGCTCATGGCTGTAAACGATTTCTTGAAAACGTTTACATTGCACCCGCTGCGCGTGACGGTGCGGTGACGGAGATTTGAAGCTTTTGTGGCAGCCAGGCGTTTGGCGGCTTGGGCCCTGGCGTTGCCCGGTACCTAGACTGCCGTAGATGCAGCCCGCTGGTGCCGAATCCAGCTGATGAAGGCCGAAAGCTCTGCGTTGAAACGAGCTCTGGGTGCCTCGGGCGTCCTTGCCTGCGCCAGAAAGAAAGCCATGGACTGCGCCATTTCCGGATGGAGCTGCGCAAAGCAATCGGCGAACTCCTCCAGCGTGCGCGGCCAGAAGCCCCCTGAGCAGGGGCGCAGCACATTGGTGGCCCGGATCAGCTTGCGTGCGGCTTCGCGTTGCAGGCGCAGGGCCTCCGTGTCGTTCCGGGTTCCGGCAATTCGCTGCAGGTAGTCGTTCAGCACCTGCACGTAGTCGCCATTGACGGCCTGTGCAATCGCCCTGGACGGCTCGAACGCCTCAAACTGCTGCGCCAGGTCTTCTCCATGGATGCAGCGGCACTCATGCTTGAGCCAGTAGCCCCAGCTGTAGAGATGGGCCGGGTCCAGCACCTCTTGCCGAGTGCCCAGGTCGAAATCGATCTTCACGACTTCTGTGTGACGTAGTTGCAGGTCCTGGCGCAGCTGCTCCAGCCGGGCGCTCTCCAGTCCACTAAGGGAGCGCACCAGCACCACCGTCAGGTCCAAGTCCGAGAAGCCCGCCCTTGCGCAGCCGCGCGCCACGCTGCCATACAGGTAGAGGCTGTCCAGCGCCTCGCCGAGGGCGCTGGCGATCGATGCGCGCGCATCTGCCACCAAATCCACAAATTCCGGCTGGATGGGGGCTCTGACAAAGACTTCGAGAGTGCCAGCGGAGCCGAGGTTGTTCATTGGTCTTGCAGTAGTGGAACGGGAGGCACGGCTCTGAGCCAGTCTCCTGCGAACAAGCCTGGAGCCTACAGGTCCCCTTCAGGGTCAGGCATAGGATTTGCAGCGATTGGAAACCGCATGCCGCCAGCGTGCGGGCGTCCGTCGCAAGAATCACAACTCCAAGCCTCCTATGTCTTCATTCGATACCCAACTGCTGCTCATCGCGCTGGCCAGCGTGCTGGTCCTGGTCGCGCTGATCGTCTCGCGCATCCGTCTTCATCCCCTGCTGGCGCTGCTGGTGGTTTCCATCGGCGTGGGCTTTGCCACCGGCATGGCGCCGGGCGAGATCGTCAAGAACCTCACCAACGGGGCCGGCAAGACGCTGGGTGCGGTGGGCGTGGTGATTGCCTTGGGCGCCATGCTGGGCAAGATCCTGGCGGACTCCGGCACCACCGAGCGGCTGGCCAGTGCCATCCTGCAGCGCACGTCCGAGCGCATGATTCCCTGGGCCATGACCCTGGTGGCCTTCGTGATCGGCATTCCCATGTTCTTCGAGGTGGGGCTGGTGGTCATGCTGCCGCTGATCTTCAGCGTGGCGCGCAAGCTGGAAAGCAATGAGCGCTTCAAGGGATCGGCCTATGTCTATGTGGGCGTGCCCGTGATCGCCGCGCTGGCCGCCATGCACGGCATGGTGCCGCCGCACCCGGGCCCGCTCACCGCCATCGCCACGCTGCACACCACGGTCGGCCCGACCATGCTGTACGGCTTTCTGGCCGTGATTCCCGCCATGGTGCTGGGCGGCCCGCTGTACGGCGCCTTCATCACGCCGCGCATGAGTACGCGCCCCGATGCAGCCCTGCTGGAGCAGTTCACATCAGGCAAGAAGGAAGGCGGGGAGGGCAGTGCGCCCAGCATCGGCATGGGCGTGCTGTGCGCCTTGCTGCCCGCGCTGCTGATGCTGGTGCATGCGCTGGCCGAGGTGCTGCTGCCCAAGGATTCGGGCCTGCTGCATGCAGCGGCCTTCCTGGGCAATCCGCTGGTGGCCATGCTGCTGGGCGTGGTGTTTGCCTCCATCACCCTGGGCTATCTGCGCGGCGCCGATGCCGAGAAGCTGCGAGACGCGCTGGGCCAGAGCCTCAAGCCCATCGCCGGCATCATGCTCATCATTGCGGGCGGCGGCGCCTTCCAGCAGATCCTGACCAGCGCCAAGGTGGGCGATGCCATCGTCCACATGACCCAGCAGTTCGCCCTGCCTCCGCTGGTGCTGGGGTGGATGATCGCCATGCTGCTGTCGGTGTCCACCGGCTCTGCCACCGTGGGCATCGTGGGCGCGGCTGGCCTGCTGGCGCCGCTGGCGGCCTCCGATCCTTCGCTGAACGTGCCGCTGCTGGCGCTGGCCATCGGCTGCGGCTCGCTGTTCTTCAACTATGCCAACCACGCGGGCTTCTGGATGGTGAAGGAGTCCTTCGGCATGAGCATGGGCGAGGCCACCAAGACGATTACCGTGGTGCAGTCCATCGTGTCCTTTGTGGGCCTGCTGATGGTGCTGCTGTTCAACCTGCTGCCCAAGCTGGGATAGGTGAAAGGCATGAGGCGGGCCGACGGCGGCCGCTTCGATGCCGCGGCAACCACCAAGAGAGGGCACTTCTTCCGGTTCGACTGCGAATTGCCCCAGTCGCGGCAGGGAAAATGCCGCCCCGTACAGGTGCGGTACCCGGCGCCGCTTCAACGCGGGTCCGGCAATTGACCTATACTGCTGGAGGTGCTGTCCTTGTTGTTCGCCTCCTCAGTGCCCGTCTGACATTCTTGCAGTCCCCGGACTGCCGTTGGCCGCCCACTGTGACGAAGTCCGCAACTGTCACTCCCTTCGGCGAGCACCACGCGGGTCCAACACCCTTCCCCGGGCCCGCACTCTCCCTGCCACCTGCAGGGGCCTCTTTCCCTTTTTTCCGATGATCCGCTGCCTGTGTGCAGCGGTCATCCTGCGCTGGCCCAAGGCCGCAGCATGGTGCTGCACCGGCAACTTGCGGCGACGCACCCCTTTCAACATGTACTCACAGGAGTCCCATTGGCTAAAGAAGAACTGATCGAAATGCAAGGCCGGGTAGACGAAGTGCTGCCTGATTCCCGCTTCCGCGTAACGCTGGAAAACGGCCACCAGCTCATCGCCTATACCGGCGGAAAAATGCGCAAGCACCGCATCCGCGTGCTGGCCGGCGACAAGGTCACGCTCGAGATGTCGCCCTATGACCTGAACAAGGGCCGTCTCACGTTCCGTCATATTGAGCAACGCTCCGGCGGCGCCCCGGGCCAGCGCCCACCGCAGCGCCGCTGAGGTCTGCCAGCCCGCTCTTGCCTCGGAGCGGGCATGGGGGGTGCACAGAAAGGACCCGGCTTTGCGCCTGGTCCCATGGCCGGCAGCCCCGCCAGCCCGGCCGCCCGGGCGGCATCGGCCGGGACAGGCGAGTTCCCCGGCTTACTTGGACATTCCGTCCTTGCCCATGGAGTCCTTCTTCATTGCGTCCTTGGACATGCCATCCTTGTGCATGCCGTCCTTGTGCATGGAGTCCTTCTTCATTCCATCCTTGGACATGGAATCCTTCTTCATCCCGTCCTTGGACATGGAGTCCTTCTTCATCCCATCCTTGGACATGGAATCCTTGGTCATTGCGCCCTTGGACATGCCGTCCTTGGACATCTCATCCGCAGCGAATGCCGAGGTGGCACCGGCCAGGGCGAGGCAGGCGGCGAGCACGGTGGTGGTGAACTTGGTCATTTGAGTCTTCCTTTGGATTAGCGGTTTGCAGGTTGCACAATCGGCCGGCCTTGCATGGCCCGGCCTCGCACCTTCGTTGGCGGCCCAGCGGCTTGTGAGGCCGCTCAGCTGCCTCCGAACCAGTTGTAGCCCTGGTCTTCCCAGTAGCCGCCGGAGTAGGTGTTGGTGACGAACATGGCCTGGACGTGCTTCGGGTTCTTGTAGCCCAGCTTGGTGGGCATGCGAAGCTTCATCGGGAAGCCATATTTGGGCGGCAGGGGCTGCCCGTCGTAGGTCAATGCCATCAGCGTCTGCGGATGCAGGGCCGTGGCCATGTCGATGCTGGTGAAGTAGTCGTCCACGCACTTGAAGCCGACGTACTTGGCGCTGGTGTCGGCGCCTATATGGCGCAGGAAATCGGCGAAACGCACGCCGCCCCAGCGGCCTATGGCGCTCCAGCCCTCCACGCAGATATGGCGCGTGATCTGTTCTTCCTGCGGCATGGCGCGCAGCTCGGCCAGGCTCCAGGCATGGCGATCGGCGACCATGCCGGTCACTTCCAGGCGCCAGCTGGCCTCGTCCACCTCGCGCACCTCGTCCTCGCCGTAGTAGGCATTGAAGGGGAAGGGGCGCGTGATCTCGGCTGCTGAATAGGTGGGCGCCAGCCGCGTGGGGCTGAACAGCAGGCCCTGCACGCGGTCGTTGAAGCGCGATACCTGATTGAGCGCGGCCTCGACGTGGCTGTCATCGCTGATGCTGCAGCCCGTGAGCAGGGACAGGCCGCCCAGCGTGAGCGATCGCTGCAAAAAGGCGCGGCGTGCGGGCTGGTCGAGCTTGCGGACGATCAGCGAGCGTGCCTCGCGCACCACGGCCTCGCCATCGACGCCGGGCAGGGAAGGGGCTTTGAAGATTTTCATGGTGTCTTGGGCGCACGGCCGTGGATCATGGTCAGGAAGGTCCGGGGCACCAGGGCGACCATTGCCAGGTGCACCACCACAAAGGCGACCAGCGCAGCCATGCCGAAGAAGTGCACGCGCCTTGCGGACTCATAGCCGCCCAGCAGCTCGCGCAGCAGCGGGAACTGCACCGACTTCCACAGCACCAGGCCCGACAGCACGATCACCACCAGGTCCAGCACCACGAACAGGTAGGCCAGCTTTTGCACATGGTTGTAGCGGGCCGGGTCGGCATGCGAGAGCCGGCCCTTGAGGGCGGACACCAGGTCCTGCCGCACGCCCTGCACCGTGATGGGAAAGAACTTGCGCAGCCACCGGCCGCTGGCGATGTTGAGCAGCAGGTACAGCAGCCCGTTGAACACCAGCAGCCACATGGCCGCGAAATGCCATTGCAGCGCCCCGCCCAGCCAGCCGCCCAGAGTGATCGAGCCCGGAAAGCTGAAATCAAAGAACGGCGCCGCGTTGTAGATGCGCCAGCCACTGGTCACCAGGATGACCACGGCCAGCGCATTGAGCCAATGCGTGAGGCGCAGCCACAGCGGGTGGATGCGCTGGCCATCCTGGGGCTGTGCCGGTTGGGGGGTGATGAGGGCGGTGTTCATGGGTTCCATTGTTGGAGGGACCCTGTAGCGGATGTATCACGCAAACTTCAATTAATCGTGATAACTCCCAAGGCCTGTTCAGCCCGCCTGGGCGCACCCGGCCAGATAGTCCACCAGCGTGCGCGCCGCAGGCGATAGCCGGCTGCCGTCCCTGAAGCAGATGGCGAACTGGCGCCGCGCCCAGGCATCGGTGAGCGGCACCATGTGAACGCCTTGCACACCTTGCCCGCCCTGACCGGAGCCCGCCATGCCCAGGATCTCCCTGGGCATGATGGCCACGCCCAGGCCGGCGCGCACGCAGCGGATCGTGGCGTCGAAGGAGCTGACCACGGCGCGGTAATTGATGGGCCGGCCGATGATGGCCGCCGCCCGCGCCAGCATGGTGTAGACGGCCGTGGAGGCGGGCAGGCCCACATGCTCGCAATCCAGCGTTTCGCTGAAGCTGCAGCTGTCGCGCAAGGCCAGCGGGTGGCCGGCCGGCACGGCCACGGCCAGGGTGTCGCAGCGGTAGGGCAGGGTCTGCAGGCCCTCCAGATCGGCCGCGTTCCAGCACACGCCCACCAGGGCCAGGCCTTCGCGGATGGATCGGATGATTTCGCTGCTGGTCAGCTCCTCGATGTCCACGCGGATCTGCGCGTGCTCGGGCTTTTGCAGAAAGGCTGCAATGTCATCGGGCAGGGACTCGGCAATCGACGACACCGAGGCCAGTATCCGCACCTGCCCCTTCACGCCATGCTGGTAGGCCGCCATGTCGCGGGCCGCGCGGTCGGCGCTGGCCAGCATGGCGCGTGCATGCTCCAGCAGCATCAGCCCGGCTGCGGTGGGCACCACGCCCCGGCGGTGGCGCTCCAGCAGTGGGGCCTGCACCTGCTCTTCCAGCAGCGCCATGCGCTTGCTGATGGCCGATGAGCCGATGTGCTGCTGCTCGCCCGCGCGGGCGATGTTGCCCAGGTCGCAGGCCGCGACAAAGAGCCGCAGGGTGGTCAGGTCCAGGTCTTTCATGGTGGTTATGGATTTCCATTCGGGAAACTCTGAGGCGAAAAATTATCGCTTCTGCACGCTGGTGGGAATGTCTAAAGTGCCATTCAAGACAAACCACCCCACGCGAACCTTCCCATGCCAGAACCCATCCGTGCCCCGCAGTCCGCCGTCATCCGCGAGGTCGGCCTGCGCGATGGCCTGCAAAGCATCCAGACCGTGCTGTCCACCGAGCGCAAGAAGGAATGGATACGCGATGCCTACGCTGCCGGCCAGCGCGAGATCGAAGTCGGCTCCTTCGTACCCGCGCGCCTGCTGCCCCAACTGGCCGACACGGCCGAGCTGGTGGCCTATGCCCGAACGCTGCCGGGCCTGTTCGTCTCCGTGCTGGTGCCCAATCTGCGCGGTGCCGAAGGTGCCCTTGCCAGCGGGGCCGACCTGATGCTGGTGCCGCTGTCGGCCAGCCATGCCCACAGCCTGGCCAACCTGCGCAAGACGCCCGATGAGGTCGTGGCCGAGGTGGCCCGAATGCGTGCCGCACGCGATGCCGCAGGTTCGACGATGCTGATCGAGGGCGGCATTGGCACGGCCTTCGGCTGCACGCTGCAGGGCAGGGTGGAGCCGGCCGAGGTGCTGCGCTGCATGCAGGCCCTGCTGGACGCGGGGGCTGACCGCGTCAGCATGGCCGACACCGTGGGCCATGGCGGGCCGGGCCAGGTGCAATCGCTGTTCGAGCAGGCGCGGCGCATTGCGGGCGAACGCTTTTGGTGCAGCCACTTCCACGACACGCGTGGCCTGGCGCTGGCCAATGTGCATGCCGCACTGCAAACCGGCGTCACGCGCTTTGACGCCACGCTGGCCGGCATCGGCGGCTGCCCCCATGCGCCCGGCGCCAGCGGCAATGCCTCCACCGAAGACCTGGCCTTCATGCTGGACACCATGGACATCGACACGGGCCTGGACATCGAGGCCCTGCTGCGCCTGCGCGCCAAGGTGGCCGCCTGGCTGGACGGCGAAAGCCTGCACGGCGCGCTGTGGCGCGCGGGCCTGCCGCGCAGCGTCACCGCCGACGCAGCCCCCGCCGCTGCATGAACCCCTTACCTTCCCACGAGCACACCTGTATGGCCACCGAACCCCTGCTGCCGCTGTCCGGCATCCGCGTCATCGAATTCACCCACATGGTCATGGGCCCCACCTGCGGCATGATCCTGGCCGACCTGGGCGCCGAAGTCATCAAGGTCGAGCCGCCGGGCGGCGACAAAACGCGCACGCTGCCCGGCCTGGGCATCGGCTTTTTCCGCAGCTTCAACCGCAACAAGAAAAGCGTGGTGCTGGACATCACCACCGAAGCGGGCCGCGCCACCGCTGCCGAGCTGGCCGCTGGCAGCGATGTGGTGCTGGAGAACTTCCGCCCCGGCCTCATGCAATCCCTGGGCCTGGACTACGCCACGCTGTCGCAGCGCGCGCCCGGTCTCATCTACGTCAGCCACAAGGGCTTTCTGCCCGGCCCCTACGAAAAGCGCCTGGCGCTGGACGAGGTGGTGCAGATGATGGGCGGCCTGTCGTACATGACCGGCCCCGTGGGCCGGCCGCTGCGCGCGGGCACCAGCGTCAACGACATCATGGGCGGCATGTTCGGCGCCATCGGCGTGCTCGCCGCCCTGCGCGAGCGTGAGCGCACCGGGCGCGGCCAGGAGGTGCAAAGCGCGCTGTTCGAGAACTGCGTCTTCCTGTCCTCCCAGCACATGCAGCAGTACCTGATGACGGGCGAGGCACCGCCGCCCATGCCCTCGCGCGTGTCGGCCTGGAGCGTCTACGACGTGTTCACCCTGGCCGGTGGCGAGCAGCTGTTCATCGGCGCCGTCAGCGACAAGCAGTTCGCCACCCTGTGCCGCGTGCTGGACCGCGTCGACCTGCTGCAGCGCCCCGAATACGCCGACAACGCCGCCCGCGTGGCCGTGCGCCCCCAACTGCTGGCCGAGCTGGGCGCCATCCTGGCCAGCCATGAATCGGCCCGGCTTGCGCCGCAGCTGGAGGCCGCAGGCATTCCCTACGCGCCCATCACGCGGCCCGAGCAACTGGTGGACGACCCGCACCTGCGCCAAAGCGGCGGCCTGGCTTCCATGCAGACCGAAGACGGCGGCCAGACCGACGTGGTGCTGCTGCCCCTGCTCATGAACGGCCACCGTCCCGGCGTGCGCATGCCGCTGGCCGGGATTGGCGAGCACACCGAAGAAATCCTCGGAGCCCTTGCATCACAGACCTGACAGCCATCCCAGGGCGCCGAAGGCCGCAGAAAAACCACCCCGGCGCGCATGAGACAACACAAAAAGGAGACAACCCCATGCACTCGTCCCATCCCTTCCGCCGCCGCACCCTGCTGGCCCTGGCCGGCGCATCGCTGGGGGCCGCTGCCCTGGGCGTGCGCGCCCAAAATGGCACGCCGCTGCGCGTCATCCTGCCCGTGGGGGCAGGCTCGGGCGCCGACACCATCGTGCGCTCGGCCCAGACTGCGCTGGTGCGCTCGCTGGGCGGCCAGCCCGTGGTCATGGAGAACCTGCCGGGTGCGGGCGGCATCACGGGAACGCAGGCCCTGGTCAAGGCGCCGGCCGATGGCAACACCATCGCCTTCATCTCCAACAACCACGCCGTCAACCCCAGCGTGTTCAAGAAGCTGCCCTACGACAGCCTGGCCGACATCACGCCGCTGTCCATCGTCGGCGGCTCGCCCTTCGTACTGGTCGTGCACCCCAAGGTGGCGGCGCGCAATGCGCGCGAACTGCAGGCGCTCATGAAGGCGCGGCCCGGCGACCTCAACTACGCCTCGTCCGGCAACGGCACCATCTTCCACCTCGCGGCCGAAGTCTTTCTGGACGCGGCCGGCACCACGGCACGCCACATTCCCTACAAGGGCGTGGGCCAGATGGTGGTGGACCTGCTCAGCGGGCAGGTGGACTTCGGCGTGATCGCCGTGGGCACGGCGCAGGCGCACCTCAAATCCGGCGCGCTGCGTGCCATCGGCATCATGGGCCGCGAGCGCGTGGCATCGCTGCCCGATGTGCCCACCGTAGCCGAGCAGGGCTTTCCCGGCGTGGACATCGCCGGCTGGGTGGCCGCCATAGGCCCCAAGGGCATGCCGCCCGCCCAGGTGCGCCGCCTGCACGACGGCATCGCCTCTGCCTTTGCCGACCCCGAGGTCAAGGCCGGCTTTGCACGGCGCGACGAATACACCGTGCTCAACAGCCCCGAGGCGGCAGCCCAGTTCCTGCGCTCCGAGCAGGAGCGCTTTGCGCGCCTGGTCAAGAAGGCCAATGTCACGCTGGAGTAAGTCCGGATGGCCCTGATCTGGTCGGCTGTATCCCTGCGGGCGTAGTTTCTGAATGCGCTGCTGTCTTGCGCGCAAGGCCCCACGGCCGCGCAGGCAGTCTTCAGATGGGTGTGAAAAGGTCCGGGTGGTACCGCTTTGCCGACATGCCCGAGGCATGGTCGATTCATGGGCATCGTTGACATGTACTGGCAGGGTGGATATCTTTGATATATCCAAAGGAGTTGAATATGCCGACCCGCACAAACGCCAACCAGATTGCCTTCCGCTACCGCGCAGTGGACAGCGCCACCGGCGTCACGCGAGAAACCGCCAAGCGCCTGGCCGAGCATCTTGGTGTTGATGAAACGCAGGCGATACACCGTGCGCTGCATGAGCTTGCCGTACGCATGCTGCCGCAGTACGAGGCGGATGACGGCCCCTTGACGGCAGCCCAGGTCAGGCAAATCAAGAAAAAAGTGCCGCAAGGAGAGCAACGCTCGGTGAAGTCGAGCTTGTTCGACTTGGAGACGCTGTGACCGCACCTTGGTGGGATGAGCCCACGGCGGGCGACATCGTCTGGTGCTATTTCCCGCAAGACATCATTCCCGGGCCCAAGCCTCGGCCCGCGCTGATCCTGGTGGTCTTCGATGACGATGCTCCGCAGTTCACGGTACGAGTCGCCTACGGCACCAGCCAGCGCACTACCACGCTGTACAAGGGCGAGTTCGCCATCCTGCGCGAGCGCAATCCCGTGGCCTATGCGGCTGCCGGGTTGAGCTATGACACGAAATTCAATCTCAAGCAGGCCCTGGATCTGCCGTATACGGCAGAGTGGTTTGCAGTGCCGCCTGCAGCTCCCCATGGACAGACGCCCAAGTTGGGAGTCCTGCATCCTTCCCTTGTGCGCGCGGTGCAGGCCGCTTATCAGGCAGTGTCCAAATAAGCAGGGTCCTGCCACGGCCGCCGGGCCTGTCCTGTGTCGCAGGTGCCTTGCCCGATGGGAATCAACAAGCTGATGGTGGACAACGGCAAGGAGTTCACGTACGCCTTGTCCGCAGGCAATGTAAGCCGGGTGCAGCCATCAGACGATGTTGCAGAACCCACGTCCACTTCTCCCAATTTCCCCCCAGATTGGTCGCAAGAATTCCTGTGCAACTCCAGGAAAAGACCATGATTGATTTCTCGCAAACCAACGCTTCACGCGTTCGCCCGGCACTGGTGCTGGCGCTGGCGGCCTTCGCGGCGGCCTGCAGCCATGCGCAGGGCCACGGGGGGCACGGCAATCCGCCGTCGCCGCCGCCCGAGGCCTATACGGCCTGCCAGGGCAAGGCCGAGGGCGACAGCGTGACGCTGACCATGCCCGATGGCAAGACGCTGGCCGGCACCTGCCGCAGCCTGAACGGGCAGCTGGTGGCCATGCCGGCCGGCGGGCCCGGCGCAGGCGGGCCGCCGCCCCATCCGCAGCAGTGATCGCGTGGCCCGGCGGGCCACGCCGCCGGGCTGTCTGCAACCCCACGGGCCTGCGCACAGGCCCTCATGAAAAGCCATCCCCATGAACCACTCTCAAGATGCCCATGATCTTGCCCACGACCTGGGCCTTCAGCACGATCTGCAAGTCATGGCGCGCCGCCTGTCCGAGCGCCGCCGCCTGTTGGGCCTGATGGCTGCCGGTGGCGCTGCCGCGCTCTTGTCCGCCTGCGGTGGCGGCGGAGGTGATTCCGGTGATTCGACAGGGACCGGCACAGGAACCGGGACAGGAACGGGCACCGACACGGGAACGGGCACAGGTACGGGTACTGGAACCACGACCGGCACCTGCATGGTCGATCCCACGGAAACCGAAGGCCCTTACCCCGCCGACGGCTCCAACGGCTCGCGCGGCAGTTTGGTCAACGTGCTGTCGCAAAGCGGCGTGGTGCGCAGCGACCTGCGCAGCAGCTTTGGCGGCATGAGCGGCACGGCTGCGGGCCTGCCGCTGACGCTCAAGATCACCCTGGTCAACGTCAGCACCAACTGCAGCCCGCTGGAAGGCTATGCCATCTACCTGTGGCATTGCACCCGCGAGGGCGAGTATTCGCTGTACTCCACCGACCTGCTGAATCAGAACTTCCTGCGCGGCGTGCAGGCGACGGACAGCAATGGCGAATGCACCTTTGTGACCATCTTCCCGGGCTGCTATGACGGGCGTTGGCCGCACATGCACTTCGAGGTGTTCCGCAGCCTCAACACGGCCGGCAGCTACACCAACAAGCTGCTGACCTCGCAGATGGCCATGCCCAAGGACGTGGCCAGCGCCGTCTATGCCGGTGTCAGCGGCTACAGCGCCAGCGTCTCCAACCTGTCGCGGGTCAGCGTGACATCGGACAATGTCTTCGGCGACAACACCAGCGAGCAGATCGCCTGGCAGACGCCCACCTTCACCGGAGACACCACCAATGGCCACATCGCCACGATTTCCATCGGCATTGCCGTCTGACGCAGCAACTGAATGAGCCTCCGCCTCCCGCGCCTGAAGCTGCAGCACAAGGCCTTCTTCGCCCTGGCCGTGCTGCTGGTGGCCCTGCTGCTGGTGTTTCTCGGCTTCTCCCGCCTGGGCCTGCAACGGGGCCTGGGCCCCTACATGGCCGAGGTGGAGCTGACCGGCATGGACGGGCTGGCCGAGCGGCTGGTCCAGCACCACGAGCAAAACGGCGGCTGGGATGCGGCGCGCGCCAACCCCGGTTTCTGGCGCGACATGGTGCGCCCGGGCGCAGGCATGGGCCGGGGCTTTCCTGCGGGCGAGCCCGGGCCACGGCCCCCCATGCCCATGCCGGAGCCGAGACCTGGTTTTGAGGGAAGCCACGGTCCGGGGCTGGGCCCGGAGTTTCCCCCGCCGCCTGGGCCGGAAGGCGGAGAGCCTGCCGATCGCTCAGATCGCTCAGATCGCTCCGACCGTACAGACCGCCCAGGCCCGCCGCCAGACCGCCCTTTCGGAGGCCCGTGGGCGCGCGTGGGCCTGCTGGATGCCCAGGGCCAGCTCATCTCCGGCATGGCGCCGCAGCCCGGTGCGGCGCACCGCGTTCTGCGCGCCGCCAATGGGCAGGCCATTGGCGAGATCGTGCTGTCCCCCGTGCAGACCGGGCAGGGCATGCAGCGCGACCTGGACCGCGCCTTCCTCGCGCAGCAGATGGGTTTTGTGGCCTGGACCGGGCTGGCCGGCCTGCTGTTGGCGCTGCTGCTGTCGGCCTGGCTCACGCGGCGCTGGCTGGAGCCGCTGACCGCCTTTGTCGACGGCCTGCGCGGCATTGCGGCCGGGCGGCTGGACACGCGCGTGGCCATCAGGGGCGATGCGGAACTGGCCCGCCTTGCGGAAACCTTCAACGACATGGCCGTGCAGCTGGCCACCATGGAGGCCTCGCGTCAGCGCTGGCTGGCCGACGTGGCGCATGAGCTGCGCACGCCGCTGTCCACCATGCGCGCCGAGGTCGAGGCCGTGCAGGACGGCGTGCTGCCCCTGGACGACCGCATGGCACTGCGCCTGCACCGGCAGATCATGCGGCTGATACGGCTGGTCAGCGACTTGCGCGTGAGCCTGGACGACCCGCAGGCCCTGCACGGCTCGGGCCATGTGCCCGTGCATGTGCTGACCCTGCTGGGCGAGGCGCTGGACGGCGCGCGGCCCGGCTTCGAGCAGGTCGGCATTGGCCTGGACCGCTCCACCGTGGACCAGCTGGCCGCGCGCGTTCCGCCGCCGCTGGTGCAGGGCGACCCGCACCGGCTGCACCAGGTGTTTGCCAACCTGCTGGAAAACAGCCTGCGCTACACGGCTGCGGGCGGGCGGCTGCAGGTGTCCGCCGAAATCGTCCAGATGCAGGACCGCAGCATGCTGCAACTGCGCTGGGACGACACGGCTCCCGGCGTGGCCAGCCAGCACCTGCCGCGCCTGTTCGACCGCCTCTATCGCGTGGACGCCTCCCGCGTGCGCGACGGCGACGGCCTGGGCGGCTCCGGCCTGGGGCTGGCCATCTGCCGCACCATCGTCCAGGCCCATGGCGGCAGCATCGAGGCCGCCGCCTCGCCGCTGGGCGGCCTGCGCATCACGCTGTGGCTGCCCTTGCTGGAAAATCCCGCGCCATGAAGCCTGCCCGCATCCTCCTGGTCGAAGACGAGACCGACATGGCCGCCATCGTCATCGACTACCTGCGCCATGCAGGCTACGAAGTCGAGCACATCCGCCACGGGCGCGAGGCGCTGGACCGCATGCTGCGCTCCCCGCCCGACCTCACTTTGCTGGACATCATGCTGCCGGGGCTGGACGGCCTGGACATCCTGCGCCAGTTCCGCCCCCACAGCGCCAGCCCCGTCATCCTGCTCACCGCGCGTGTCGAGGAAATGGACCGCCTGCTGGGCCTGGAGTTGGGCGCGGACGACTACATCTGCAAGCCCTTCGCCCCGCGCGAAGTCGTGGCCCGCGTCAAGGCCGTGCTGCGCCGCAGTGCCGGCCCCGGCCCCGCGCAGCAACGCCTGACGCTGCTGCCCGAGCAGGGCCGCGCCATGCTCAACGGCAGCGTGCTGCCGCTGACCAAGCGCGAGCTGACCTTGCTGCAGGCCCTGATGCGCCAGCCCGGCCGCCTGTACTCCCGCGCGCAGCTGCTGGAGCTGGCCTGCGCCGACACGCTGGACGTGAACGAACGCGCCATCGACAGCCACATCAAGAACCTGCGCAAGAAACTCAAGGCGGCGGACGACCGCCATGAGTGGATTCGCTCCGTGTACGGCGTGGGCTTTGCGTTCGAGCCCGATGGCGGGTCCGACACGCGGGTGCAGTGAAGGCCAGGCGAGGGCAGGGCGCAGCCCCTACCTCGACTCGTCGAGGTGCTCCATGAACGTGGTGCCCGTGTAGCGGGAGCGGAACAGGCCGGCCTCCACCAGGCGCGGCACCAGCTGCTCCAGCACGCAATGCAGGGACTCGACGGAGCCGCCGGGCGCGGCCAGAAAGCCGTCGATGGCGCCGGCGGCGCTCCACTCGGTGATCTGCGCCACGGCATCGTCCACCGTGCCGACCACCTGCCAGTGCGCGGCGGAGAGGATTTCCGGCCGCTGCAGCAGCTCGTCGATGCGCAGTGATTCGCGCTCCATCAGGCGCCTGAGCAGGCCCGCATGCGTGCGGCTGGACGGGGTTGCCACGGGCGGCGGAAGGTCGGCTGCGGTGATCGGCCGGTCTGCGGGCCAGTCCGTCAGGTCCAGGCCGACCATGGCCTTGATCGATGCCAGCTTGCGGCCCCTGTCCACCCGGCCGTGCGTCTGCTGGAACATCTCCCGGGCCTGCTCGCGGGTGTCGGCCAGGTACAGGCTCAGGCCGGGCAGCAGGCGCACATCCTGCGCCTGCCGCCCATGGCGCTGGGCGCGCCGAGACAGGTCCCGGCGCAGCTCCAGCGCTGCGTCCAGGTCCGGCGTGGGGGCGAAAACAATGTCTGCCACCGATGCGGCAAAGTCGCGCCCGGTGCTGGACGCGCCCGCCTGCACCAGCGGAATGCGCGGGCCACCGAACTCCGGCAGGTTCAGCGGGCCGCGCACCTTCAGGTGCGGTCCCTCGTGGTCTATGGGGTGGACCAGCGAGGCGTCGGCGTAGCGGCCGCTGTGCCGGTCGATCTTCAAGGCCTCGTTGGGGAAGCTGGCCCACAGCCGGCGCACCACGTCGGTGAATTCTGCGGCCCGCGCATAGCGTTCATCGGCATCGGGCATGGCCTGCAGCCCGAAGTTCTCGTGGCCCTGCAGGGCCGTGACGATGTTCCACCCGGCGCGGCCGTTGCTGATCCAGTGCAGCGACTGCAGCTGGCGCGCCACCGCATAGGGCGGGAAAAACGTGGTCGATACCGTGGACACCAGGCCGATGCGCGAGGTCTCGCGCGCCAGCGCGGCCATCAGCACCGTGGGGTCCAGGCTGGCGAAGCCCGCTCCCGTCTCCAGCGCCTCCATGGGCAGAAAGCTCACGTCCGGGCGGAAGACGAAGTCCAGGTGCGCGGCCTCGGCGCGCCGGGCCAGGTCCAGGGCGAAGTCGCTGGAGTACAGCCCTTCGATATTGCTGCCGGGCCGCCGCCAGGCGTCGCCGCTCAGCCAGGTGGGGGCCAGCGAAAGGCCGATGTGCAGGGGTTTGCGGGTTGTCATGTCTGCTGTCATTCCCATCTCAGAACGTTCCGCGCACGCCCACGCCGATCATGCGCGGCGCGGTCATGCTGGCCTCGATGCCGCCGATGCCGCGGTTTTGCTGCAGATACGTGGGTGCGCGCCTGTCGAAGACGTTCTTGATATAGCCGTACAGCTGCACGCGCGCGCTGTAGGCATAAGTCATGCGCAGGTCGGCGATGGTGTTGGAGCCGACCGCATAGGCGCGGGTGTTGGCGGTATCGGAGTAGTAGCCGTCCAGGTGGCGCACCTGGCCGGAGACATTGAACCGGGGGCTGGCGTCCCAGCTCACGCCCAGGCTCAGGTTGTAGCCGGGCGAGCGGGCGAAGCGGTTGTGCTCGTAGCCGGGGTTGCTGCCCATCTCCTCGATGCGGGTGCGCAGCACGCCCACGCCGGCCTTGATCCGCAGGTTGTCCAGCGCGCGGTAGTCGGCGCCCAGCTCGAAGCCGTAGGCATGGGCCTTCTCCGCGTTGATGGTGTAGGACTGGGCCACGCCCGGGGAGATGACCACGGGGATGTTGTACTGCGCATCCCGCATGTCCATGTAGAACAGGTTGGTGTTGAGCATCAGCCGGTCATCGAGCAGGCTGGCGCGGCTGAACAGTTCGTAGTTCCAGATCGACTCCTTCTTGAAATAGGCCCATTGCCGGCTGGTGAGGTTCAGCGACACACCGCCCGGGTTGTAGCCCCGGCTGACCAGCGCGCCCACGGTCCAGCGCGGTGTGGCGGCATAGGCCAGGGACAGCTTGGGCAGCAGTGCCGAGAAGGTTTTCGTGTAGTCGAGGGCGGTGGGTGCCAGCACCGAAGTGCCGGTGCGCACCACCTCGTCCTGCTGGTAGCGCAGGCCGCTGGTCAGGGTCCAGCGGTCGGCCAGGCGCCAGTTCAGCTCGCCGAAGACGCCCAGGTTCTTCTTCGTGTCGTCGAAGGCGGACAGGCCGCGCAGCAGCAGGCTTTCGTCCGTGCCGGTGCGCGCGTAGTAGACGCCGCCGAAGCCGCTCAGGCGGTCCTTGTCGCTGCCCACCAGGGCGCGGAACTCATTGGAGACATTGTTCTGGCGGATATCGGCATCGCCCTCGCCGGGAATGCCCGTGTAGCGCTGCACGGACGAGCGCGAATACTGGGACTGGTTGACTAGCCGCACGCCGTTGCCCAGCTCGTAGCTGAGGTCGAGGATGCCGGTGTCGGTCTTCTGCTTCCAGCTGGGCATGGTCGTCGTCCAGTGCTCCAGCGCGCTGAACGGAGCGGACGCTGCCTCCTGGCTGGGACGGTTGCTGTCGTTGTGGGAATAGGTGAACTTGGCCTCCAGGCCCGGAACGCTGCTGGGCAGCCACAGGAACTTCATGCGTGCGTTCAGCGCGCGGAAATCCTGATCGGCCTGGCCCCGCTGGAACTGCGGATTGGTGTAGTCGATGAAGGTATCGCGCCCAGAGTAGTCCACGGCCAGTCGCGCGGCCAGCTCCTCGCCCACGGGGCCGGAGACGGCGATGGACGCTCGCCGCGAGTGGTAGTCGCCCGCCTCCAGCTGGTAGGCCCCTTCGCGCTTGAAGCTGGGGTCCTTGGTGTTCACGACGATGGCGCCCGCAATGGCATTGGCACCCTGCGAGGTGGTCTGCGGGCCGCGGAACACCTCGATGCTCTCCACATCCCAGACCGAGGTCGCGCCGAAGAACATCTCGTTGTAGTTGAGGTAGTGCCCATCCAGGTTGATGGTGGCGCGCGGCACCGTGCCGCCCCAGAAGACGTTCTGGCCGTTGTTGGGGCCCTGCGTGTCCTGCCCGCGGATGATGGGCGCGCCCACCGTGTCGGTGTAGACCACGTTGGGCACATCGTGCAGCACCTCGTGGACCGAGGCATTGCCGGACTCCTGCCGGGCCAGGTCCTTGCCGGCCTTGACCGACACGGAGGAGGCCGTGTCCTTGAGTTCGCGCCTGACCTTTTCTCCGCTGACCACGACCGCTTCAAGCGCGTTGGATTCCCCCCCGGAACCCGACGCGCCCTGAGCGAAGGCGCCGGCCGGCGCCATCAGGGTAGAGAGTGCGATGGCGCCCGCCCGGGACGGGAGCCTGCGATGGAAACACAGCTTCACAGCATCTTCCTTTGATGAGAATGATTCGTATTTTTCAAAGGTCGCCATCATGCATTGAAATTCCGCAGTAGGGAATGCATTCCCACATGCGGAAGAGAAAAACAGCGGCGAAATGGTGTGCGCGCACCTGTGCAGAGCCTTCGGCAGAGCCGGTATCATCGACACCGGCGGCGCATGCGCCCCCACCTGCGATGCGCCTGGTACAGGCAAGAAAGCCCAGCCCTTGAAAACAACAACACCTCAGACGACAGCCGGCGAGAAGCGCTCCGGCACCATCCAGTCCGTCTCCATCGCCACCCGGTTTCTCATGGTCCTGGCCAATGCCGAAAGCGAGTTGGCGCTGGGCGAGGTGGCCCGGCGAACGGGAACGGGGGGCTCCACGGCCCACCGCTACCTGCAAAGCCTCGTCAAGGAAGGCCTGGCCAAGCAGGACCCCGCCAGCGGCCTGTATGACCTGGGCAGCGCGGCGCTGAGCATCGGCATTGGCGCGCTCAAGCGTGTGGATGCGGTGGAGATTGCGGCGCAGCGCATGAAGGCGCTGACGCACAGCCATGCGCTCAGCGGCGGCGTCGCCATCTGGACCGACCGGGGGCCGACCCTGGTGCGCTGGTACCGCAGCGCCTACTTCTCGATCAACCCGCTGGCGCTGGGCGACATCCTGCCCATAGACAACACCGCCTGCGGCCTGGTGTTCCAGGCCTTCCTGCCCAAGGCCACCATCGACGCCGCACGGCGCCAGCAGCCCGCCCATTTCCGTGGCAAGCCGCCGGCCAAGGCCGTGCTCGACGAAGTGCGCGAGCGCTGCTGGTCCGAGATGACCAGCCACCTGCTGTCCAACGTCACGGGCCAGGCGGCGCCGGTGTTCGATGCGCAGCATGAAATCGTCTGCGCGGTCACCACCGTCTCGGACCTGGGCCAGCTCAAATCACCGGAAGACCGGGTCGCGCTGTTCCGCGAGGCCAGCCTGATCAACCAGTCCACGGGCGGGCGGGCCTTCAGCGCAGATTCGCCTTGAAAGCCGCGCCGGGAAAAATGCCCGGGCGCCTCAGTTCCCTGCGGCGCGCTCCACGGCATTCACGGCCCTGCGCCCCCTGGGCACCACCAGGGGCGTCCCCGACACAGGGTCTGCCATGATCACGGCCGGCAGGCCGAACACCTCCTGCACCAACTGCTCCGTGAAGATCTCCCCGGGCGCGCCCTGCGCGGCAATGCGCCCGTCGCGCATGGCGATCAGGTGCGAGGCATAGCGGCAGGCCTGGTTGAGGTCGTGCAGCACCGCAACCACCGTGCGGCCGGCGTCGTTGAGATCCGCTAGCAGCTCCATCAGCTCGATCTGGTGGGCGATGTCCAGGAACGTCGTGGGCTCGTCCAGCAACAGGATCGGCGTCTGCTGCGCCAGCACCATCGCAATCCACACCCGCTGGCGCTGGCCGCCTGACAGCTCGTCCAGCAGGCGGTCGGACAGCGCTGCCACATCGGTGGCCTGCATGGCCTCGGCCACGGCCTGCTCATCCGCGTCCGTCCACTGCCTCAGGAAGGATTGATGGGGGTAGCGCCCCCGCGCCACCAGGTCCGCCACCGTGATGCCCTCGGGCGCCACCGCGCTTTGCGGCAGCAGGCCCAGGCGCCGCGCCACCTCCTTGGCGGGAAATTGCGAGATGTGCCGGCCATCCAGGATGACCTGCCCGGCCACCGGCACCAGCAGCCGCGACAGCGCGCGCAGCAGGGTGGACTTGCCGCAGGCGTTCGGCCCCACGATGACGGTGAAGGAGCCATCGGGAATGGCAAGGGACAGGCCCTGCGAAATCGTGCGCTCGCCGTAGCGCAGCGTCACCGCATCAGCACTCAGGCGCTGCGTCATGGCCGGTCATTTCCCACAATCGATAGGTCCTTCGGTGTTTGCAATGTGGAATGAATTCTACAATACGGAATACGCTGAAGACGCCGCCCTGGCGCCCGGCCCCGTCGCTTCGGAACGAGATGAACAGACTCCAACTTGCCGCCCTGGGTGCGGCCGCCGCACTGGCCGTGCTGGCCTGTTTCGCATGGTTTCCACGTGCCGCCGGTCCCGTGGCGGGCGCCGCACCGCATACATCGCATGCGTCGGATGCATCGGGTACGCCGGCTGCAGCACACGCAGACCATGCACCGCTGCCCCGGCGCATCGTCTCCACCTCGCCCAGCGTGACCGGCATCCTGCTGGCCATCGATGCGCCGGTCATCGCGACCGCCGCGACCACGCCCAGCCGCATGACCGACGACAAGGGCTTTTTCTCGCAATGGGCCGCCGTTGCCGACAAGCGCGGCGTGCAGGTGCTCTACCGCAACCTGCAATTCGACATCGAGGCCGCCATCGGCGCCAGCCCCGACCTGCTGGTGGCCTCCGCCACCGGGGCCGACAGCGTGGCCCAGCACCGCACCGAACTGCAGGCGCAGGGCGTGCCCATGGTCGTGGTCGACTACTCCAGCCAGTCCTGGCAGGACATCGCCACCGAGCTGGGCCGCATCACCGGCCATGCGAAGCAGGCCGCCGCAGCCATTGCCCGCTTCGATGCCCATGTGGCGCAGACCGCCGCCTCCATCACGCCACCGGCCCAGCCCGTCAGCATCGTCGCCTACAACCTGGCCGGCAGCTACTCCATAGGCCGCGCCGCCAGCCCCCATGCGCGGCTGCTGGCCGCACTGGGCTTCAAGGTGGAGGGCCTGCCGCCCGCGCTGGCCGCCCAGGTCACACGCGCCTCGGACTTCGAATTCATCTCCCGCGAGAATCTCTCGGCCGCCATCACCGGCGACTCCGTCTTCCTGCTCGGCGCCTCGCAGGGCGATGTGCAGGCCTTCCTGGACGATCCGCTGCTGGCCAACCTGCCCGCCGTTGCCGGCCGGCGCGTCTATCCGCTGGGCCCGACCTCGTTTCGCATCGACTACTACTCGGGGCAGCAGATGGTCGACGCCGTGGCAAGCCATTTCCGCTGAGCCATGCGTGCACGGCTCCTAGGCGCGGTGGCGCGGCCTGCCCAGCGCTCCTGTTTGCGCTCCTCCCCGCGGTCCTCCCTGCACTGCAGGCGTTGGCTGGGCCTTGCAGGCGGGCTGCTGGCGCTGGCCATCATCGCCGTGCTCGGCATCACCGTCGGCTCGCGCGACATAGCACTGGCCGACATCCTCGGCGCGCTGCGGGCTCCGGACCTGCGTGATGACCAGCACCTGATCGTCAGCCTGCTGCGCATGCCCCGCACCGTGGTGGCCATCCTGGCCGGCATGGCGCTGGGTGTGGCTGGCGCGCTCATGCAGGCCGTCACCCGCAATCCCCTGGCGGAGCCGGGCCTGCTGGGCGTCAATGCCGGCGCGGCGCTGGCCGTGCTCATCGGCATGACGGCCTTCGGCCTGACGTCCGTGCTCCAGTACGTCTGGTGCGCCTTTGCCGGCGCGGGGCTGGCGGGCGCTGCCGTCTTCGCGTTCGGCCAGTCCCGGGGCGCGGGCGCGCACCCGGTGCGCCTGGTCCTGGCCGGGGCCGGCCTGTCGGTCATGCTCACCTCCAGCGCCGGCATCATCCTGCTCAACGCGCCCCCGGAAGTCTTCGACGGCTTCCGCCACTGGGCGGCCGGCTCGCTGGAGGGCAGCGGCTATGCCAGCGCCGCCGTGCTGGCGGCCGCCGTGGCGGCGGGGCTGGCGGCGGCCTGGGCCATCGTCGGCCAGCTCAACGCCATGGCGCTGGGGCATGACGTGGGCCTGGCGCTGGGCGTCAATGTGCGCGCCACCGCGCAACTGGCCTGCCTGGCGGTCATGCTGCTGGCCGGGGCGGCCACGGCGGCCGTGGGGCCCATCGCCTTCGTCGGCCTGGTGGCGCCGCATCTTGCACGCCTCTCGTGCGGGCCGGACTACCGCTGGATACTGCCGCTGTCCGCGCTCTACGCGGCGGTGCTGCTGCTGGGTGCCGACGTGCTGGGCCGCGTCGTCGCGGCACCTGCCGAAGTGGCTGCGGGCATCGTCGCCTGCCTGATCGGCGGGCCGTTCTTTGTCTGGGTGGCGTGCAGATACCGGTTGAGCAGGCTATGAAGACCTCCGTGAACACATCCGTTGTGCGCTGGGGAGCCTGTTCGTTTCTCTGGCGGCCCAGGCCGCTGGCCGTGGGTTTGGCGCTGGTCGTGCTGGCCCTGGTGCTGGGTGTGCTGCTGCTGGGCACGGGAACCCTGTCCCTCAGCCCCGCCGAAGTGCTCGACAGCCTGCTGGGCACGGGCTCCAACCCCGCAGCAGAGCGCATCGTGCAGCGGGTGCGGCTGCCGCGTGTCCTCACGGCCGTCTTCGTGGGCGCGTCGCTTGGCATGGCGGGTGCCATCTTCCAGTCCATCTCCCGCAACGCGCTGGGCTCGCCGGACGTGATCGGCTTCACCACGGGCGCGGCCAGCGGGGCGATTGCGCTCATCGTGCTGGGTGACGCCGGGCCGCTGTGGATATCGCTGGCCGCCGTGCTGTCGGGCATGGCCACGGCGGCAGTCGTGCTTGCGCTGTCCGGGGGGCGGCGTGCTGGCGGCGGCTACCGGCTGGTGCTGGTGGGCATAGGCGTGGGGGCCACGCTCTCGGGCCTGAACACCATCTTGCTGGTCATGGGGGACCTGGACCGGGCCGTCGCCGCGCAGCGCTGGCTGGCCGGCTCGCTCAGCGCGCGGACCTGGGCGCATGTCGTGCCCGCCGCGCTGGGCTTCATCGCCATCGTGCCCGTCGTGCTGTGGTGCGCCCGCCGCATCAACCTGCTGGAGCTGGGCGACGATGCCGCCACCCAGCTCGGCGTCAACGTGCCGCGCACGCGGCTCACCATGGTGATGGCTGCCGTGGCCCTGACCGCCATCGCCACGGCAGCGGCGGGGCCCATCGCCTTCATCGCGCTGGCCGCGCCCCAGGTGGCCAGGCGCCTGGGCCTGTCGCCCGACGTGCCCCTGTTCACGGCTGCAGCCATGGGCGCCGTTCTGCTGCTGGCGGCCGACATGCTCAGCCAGTGGGCACCCGTGCGCCTGCATCTGCCCATCGGGTTGGTGACGGGGCTGCTGGGCGGGGTGTATCTGCTGTGGCTGCTGTTTCGCACGCGCAAGGGATAGACGGCCGTGCAGGGTGCAACGGGGCGCAGCCCCAGTACCTGCGGGACTACCTGACGCCGCGCGCCACCGCAGGCCCCACCACGGTGTACACATGCCCGGCCTCTTCGGCAGCCACCTTGGCCGCCTCGCTGCGGCGCACCTCTGCCTGGTCCTCGTACTCGCAGTTCATCACCCGGGCTTCACTGCCCGCGAACTCCGCCAGCGATTCAGCGCTGTTGCGAATGGTCACCAGCGCCTGCGCCACCACGTCCAGCCGCTGATGGCCCTCGGGAATCTCCAGCCAGGCCAGCGCCAGCTGGGCCAGGGCGGAAACCTCGGCACAGCCTTGCTGCACGAAGCGGTCCATTTCATGCAGCGCTGTTGCGAGCTTCTGGGCGTGGGTGTTTTCGGGGGGAGGGGATGGGGGGATGTGCTTCATGGGTTCGACTCTCCACGAAGCATTCCATTGGCGTCTGACATTGCATCTCCTTCAGAAAGGGATGATGCTTGCCGGTTTTTCTTGACGCAGATACTACGAGTTGCGTAGCTGATTGACAGGGCGTTCAATAAGATGGGGGCTGCCGGATGGACTTGAGGCAGGTGCCTACCAGTTTGTGGTTGGCCACGGGTCAATCGCTATGAGCTGGGGAAGCACAGACCGGACCTCCTGACCGTGCGCAAGGTTCCGATGGCGTTTTTATATTCGGATACGGATAATGAGGCGGCGCAGTTGTCGCTCAAGAATATGCGATAAAAGTTCAGTCATTGTGGAAAGAATATTTATATATTTTATTGAACGTTGTTATTTTGTGTAATATTTTTGAAAATTCAATAAATTTGATTAACGAAAATAAGTTATTTAATGAAATTCTTCCTGTTTGTGGTGGTGAATATTAGTTTGTTTTAAATTTTTGATTCTTGCTCAAGTGCAAATCGGCTCAAAAAATCAAAGCATTCTTGTTTAATTACTTCGGCGCCTGTTTGACTTTTTAGCGTTAGCTTCTTGGACACATCAATACGTTCAATAAAGCTCTGGCGTTGATCAAAACACATATTTGCAACGTCACCCAAGAACAATGAGTTATCGCGGCTGGCTAAAAGCAGGAGCTCAAACTCTTGAATTCCAATAAAAAATATATCTTTATCTTGAATATGAGTATCGTCAATTTTGTGCTCATCCCCTGCTAAAGCTGTGAAATGAACACCATGACCAATTTTATAGCTACGCTCTGTGATGACGAATCCTATTCTTCGCTTATTTAATGGTTTTCTTTTGAATTTAAAAATTTTATAATCATAAATATTTTGGGCTGTAGCCTTTATTTGTTTATATCCTTTTACGACTTGATTAAATAAATGACTAGATAAACGCTTGGAATTTTCAAGGCTGAATATATTTCTATCATATTTCTTATGTTTTATTTCTATGATATAAAAATAATTTTCATCTTCTGCTATAAAATCAGCATTAACAGAAGATTTTGGAAGATCTATTTTTACTTTATCATTTCCGAAATTGCTTAGTATTATATTTTTGCAGTAATCTTCAAAGTTTTTTCCAAAAACTTCGGAGAAATTATCCAGTTCAATTGACAGTTTTTCGTAAAAATAATTGGATATTTTTCTTTGCCATAATAATGAATCGACAGAAAAAATTAATTTCTCATTGATTTCTATTATTGGATAATTTTCAAGCCACGGAGATTCAGTTGATTCAAAAGTATTTTCCTCTAAGTTTATACTTGCTAAATATTTTATCAAGGCCTCATCGTAAGGTAGATTGGCGTCCAATCCATTTCCTGCTAATTCTTTCCATGTAAAAGTCAAATCTTCAATAATTGAAATTAATACTGCATGCAGATCTGAACTTATCGCTTTGGCAACTTTTATGGAGTTTTGGTGATTTATTCTGAATTGATAAAGAAGCGTAAAAAGCAGCTTTAACTCGGTGATTGATATTTTGTAGCGTGATAATATATGCTTTCTTATTAAATTATCTTCGCGAAGTGAATTGATAAAGCTTGGGAAAAAGAAAACGTCTGGTTGATAATTTTTCTGCCAAATTATCTGGGTATCAAACATATTTCTTAGAAAGTGGTGGATGTTATCTAAGTTGGACTCACTTTTCCATATAATCTGACTCCATTGGTCTATTTTGTTTTTGTTGCAATATATGCCTCTGTAAAAATCTTGTTTCTTATCGGTAGAAATAAACTTCCATTTTATTATCAGATAAATAACCCATTTTGCTTTGCAATCTTTTGAATTAATCATCTCAATGCATTCTTGCAATACACTATTTAGTGAATATCTTTTCATTTCTCTTATTATTTGGCGTTTATTGAAATTTAATGTATTTTGAAAATGCATTTGTATATTCCTTAATATGTGATTTTATGCTTGAGTTCTCTGTATATACTTGGATTTTTCAAATAAAGTCGGTGTAGTAATAGGTCTCACCCAAACAACCCCCCCTCATCCAACAACTCAAACGCCACCTCAGGCGTCCTCTCCATCCCCCGCCGAATCGCCGCAGGAATCGTCTGCCGAGTCTTGCTGCACAGCCCGCGCATGGGCAGGACCTCGATCTGGATGCCGCGCACGGTGCGCACTTCGCTGGCGCCGGGCTCGATGCGCACGCGGATGCCAAGCTGCTCATACATGCGCTGCTCCACATGGCGCAGGTCCTGCAGGCTGGTGATTTGTTCGAGCCGCAGCAGCAGGCGTTTTTCCTCTTCCCTGGTGAGCCGCAGGATGCGTTGGTCGGCCATGGAGTCGGCGAGCAGGGCGTTGTGCTCGCAGATGCAGGCGCCCGGAGGGCAGGGGACTCGGATCGGAATCTGAACGGGAAAGCTCATCGATGCCCAAGGAAGATCCGCCCCGGCTGGGGCGGTGCAGGCCATGCTAGTTCAAGGCTGCGGCGGGGCCAAGGGGAAAGTCCTGGGCGCGCCCGCTGCCTGCGCCTGCTGCCTTTTCCCCCTCCCGTATGTCCGCGCCTGCGTCGTGGCGGTTGCGGGGTTGCAAGCCTGCCGAAGGACAGGCTTGCTTCGTCATCTGACTCGCCGTGATGTTTGAGTGAAGCGCGCAGCGCGCAACGAGTTTCACGGCGAACCCCGCAGCCGCCACGACGCAGGTGGCCCCGCAGCGAAGCGAA